>JAEDDG010000023.1 GCA_016293865.1 Oscillospiraceae bacterium
TCTTGTCGTTGACCGTGCCGTCGGTGCCGACTACAAAGTAGCTGAACTGACGGGCGAAGACGATGTCTGCATAGTAGGTGGTGTAGTTCTCCAGCGGATCGACAATGGCGAACACGTCGGAGGAGTTGGAGGCGATCAGGTCAGCGGAGCCGTCCTGAGCTGCCAGCGTATCGTCGGTCACGTAGTTGACAACGATCTTGTCGAAGTTCGCGGGCGTGCCTTCATAGTAGGGGTTGGGTACCAGAACGGCGTAATCCTTCTCCACCAGTTCGTCGAGGACATACATGCCGCAGACAACGGCGTGATCCCAGTAATCATAGTAGGAGTAGATGTTGGCCAGATCGTCGATCTGGGAGATGTATGCTTCGGGCAGAATTGCAAACGCGCCGATTGCATCCAGGAACAGGGCATTGGGAGCGCTCAGGGTGATGGTGATGGTCTTGCCGTCAACAACAATGCCTTCCATGCCGCTGCCGACGATGCCGTGGTCGTTTTCATAAGCCGCCTTGTAATCCTCGGCGCCAACGATGCTGGCGAAAGCACCGGTGTAGGTGGCGTTGGTCTTGTAGGCAACATAAGCAGCCTCGATGGAGTACTTGACGTCCTGTGCGGTCACGTCGCTGCCGTCGCTCCACTTCAGATCTTTCAGAACGAAGGTGTAGGTCAGGCCGTCGTCGGACACTTCATAGCTCTCAGCCATGTCAACGTCCTTCACGGAGTTGTTCTCGTCCAGAAGGAGCAGCGCGCGGAACTGCAGGCTGGAGGTCAGGCCCATGGAGTCCTGCCAGATGTTGTACATATGGCCTTCCGGAGCGATACCGGAGGTGGAGCCGCCCATGGTCAGGTAGAAGATCTTCTCGCCGGTTTCCGCAGCGTCATCAGCGGAATCATCGGCATCGTCTGCAGTATCTGCAGAGTTGTCAGCGCTGTCGTCAGCAGGCTCTTTATCGGCGCTGTCATCAGCCGGGGTCGTGCCGCAGGCTGCAAACAGGCAGACGATAAACGCAAGGACAAGCAGCAGGGAAAGAATGCGTTTTGCCATTTTTGCAATCATCCTTTCAAATGTTTTACACCTTTTTGCGGATGTATTGTATACAGTCTAAATATATTTTTTATAAATTTCAACGGTTTTTTAATTTTTTAATATATTTTTGTTGAATTATATAATTTTCGATTGTGCTATTTGTGCATGATTGTATAATATTCAACTATATTTTTGTGCCGCATACAGATTTCCGCGGCTTTTATATTGTTTTGTCTGCATTCCGGAACCATTTCATACTGATTGCCTTTGGGCAAAAAAACAGCGCCGCTGAAATCAGCGGCGCCGTGCATATATGCGGTTGTGAATTAAAGCTCCTCAGCGGGCTTTGCGTCTCTGGCGTTTTTGCCGCAGAGCTTCTCGCTCAGGTTCTGATAGTTGCTCCAGAGGGCAACCACGTCGGCCGTCACGTTGATGAACTGATAGCCCATGTCAACCAGAGCGTCGAAGTTGCCCAGGCCGCCCACCGTGCCGGCGAACTTGCCGTGCTTGCGGGCCGTCTTGGCGATCAGGCGCTTCGTCTCCTCGATCTTGGGATTGCTGAAATCGTTGGGCGTTCCGATGCCCTGGCTGAAGTCAGCAGGACCGAAGAAGATCATGTCCAGACCAGGCAGCGCGCAGATCTCTTCCAGCTCTGCCAGCGGTTCCGGATCTTCGATCTGAACGATTGTGAAGCGTTCCTCATTGGCGGTCTGCAGATACTCAATCGGATCGACCAGGCAGAATTTGCCGTCGCTGTTGCCGCCGTCCAGAGGCCGGCGTCCAATGGGATGGAACTTCGTGTAATAGACAACCTTCTTTGCCTCTTCCAGGCTCATCAGATGCGGGACCATGATGCCGGTGGAATCTGCCTCCAGCGGACGGATGTAGTCGCTGTAGCAGCCCTTGGTGGCCACACGGGTCAGGGTGTCGCAGTCATAGATCTTGGCCGCGCGCACGCAGTTTTCAATGGCGCTCCAGTCAGTGGGCACATGTTCCATGTCCACCCAGATGCAGTCAAATCCGCACATTGCGGCAATTTCAGCGCCTCTGGGGTCGCTGAGGTTCAGCTTTGCACAGACTGCCACTTTGCCGGCGCGCATCTGGCGCAGGACTCTGCTTTTTCTCATATGAAATTCCATGGTATGATTCGCTCCCCATTTCAGAGTAATTTTGCCGGGTTTATATGCCGTGATTATACATCATTCAATCCGAAAATGCGTACATTTTTTTGATATATTTGTATAATTTCGTATTCTGCCTTTCCTCCCGCAGAATCTGCGCAGCAGTGCAGCGGCACGAACGGACATCTTTTAATAAAAAATGTCTCTTTTTGCAATTCCATGCGGCGCCGGGCCGGTTCACGCCTGTTTTTCTGCGCTCAGCCGGTTCGCGCGTCTGATTTTCGCCGTACAGAACGGCGGCACAGGATCTGTGCCGCCGCAGTCTTCCATATGGTCTCTGTTATCCCTTGCTGGAAAAGCGCATCAGCATCACGGCAAGCTGTCCGCGGTTGGCCGTCCCCTTCGGATCCAGGTTCCCGCCGGTGGTTCCGCCGAGAATCCCGCGGCTGACCGCCCAGCGCACCGCAGTCTGCGCATAGGCCGACACGCTGCCGCTGTCCGGAAATCCGGAGAGGTCCGCGCTGTCGGACACATCCTCGCCCTGATACCGGGCAAACCTGTAAAGCAGGGCCGCGACCTGCTCGCGCGTAATCTGCGTCAGCGGCCGGAAGGTCCCGTCGTCATAGCCGTCCACAACGCCGGTGCGCACCGCCCAGGCGACCGCCTCGCTGTACCACTGGCCGGCCGGCACATCCGTGAAGCCGCTGGAGCCGCCCCCTGCCGGCGCGCCGTCCAGCCGCCAGAGGATCACCACGATCATCGCCCGGTTTGTCGTCCCGGACGGCACGAACGTTGTGTCCGTCACGCCGTCCATAATCCTGTGGTTGTATACAAATTTGACTGCGTCGCTGAACCAGTCGTCGTCGCTGACGTCGTCAAACGGCTCTGTCAGCTCAGGGTCCGGATCAGGCGCCGGTTCGGGATCGGGCGCGGGCACGGGATCATCCGCCGGACTGCCGGTGCAGCGAACGGCCGCGCCCTCAAGCCCGTCATTGTCGTCGCCCACCGCCACTCTGGCCCAGCCCGCGCTGCTGCCGCCGTAAATCACATCCGTCAGCGCCGTGCAGCCGCAAAAGGCGCTGGAGCCGATGACCGTCACCGACGCGGGAATTGTCACCTGAGTCAGCGCCCCGCAGTTGGCAAAGGTGCCGTTGCCGACGGCAGGAATCCCCGCAGGCAGCTTTGCCGAGGTCAGCGCAAAGCAGGACGAAAATGCCCAGCCGCCGATCTCCGTCACTGTGGAAGGAATCTCGATCTCTTTCAGCGATCCGCAGTAGGCAAACGCGCCCGTTCCGATGGCCGTCAGACCCCCGGGCAGCGTGACGCTTTCCGCAGCCCTGCACAGGCTGAAGGCCCAGCTGCCGATCTCCGTCACCGCGGCGGAGATGTCCAGGCTCTCCAGCGATACGCAGTAGTGGAAGGCCCAGCTGCCGATTTTCCTGACCGTGTCCGCCATGGTCAGCTCCGTGGCCGCGCTGCACTTGGAAAACGCGCCCGCGCCAATGCTTGTCACGCCGCTTTCAATGGTGATGGACGTGATGCTGTCCGTGTACTCGTTCCAGGGCGCGGAAACCATGTCCCCGTAATCGTACATTTCACCGCTGCCGCTGATCACAAGTGCGCCCGTATCCGCATCATACGACCACCTGACGCCGCTGCCGCAGGTTCCGGAGGCGGCAAATGCCGCCGGCGCCAGGCATACAAGCAGCGCAGCGGCCAAAATCATACTGATGATTCTTTTTTTCATTTTATGTGTTCCCCTTGAAAATAACGCGCGTCCCTGCTTTCGGGACTCAGTCCGGTTGCTGTCCGCGCGGCTTTTTCCGCCGCGTTTATGTTATTGTATCACAATCCGGCAGAAAGGTAAAGAAAACACGGCATTTCTCCTGATATATGCGCATTTTCAACAAATACGCTTGACACATGATATACACTTTGTTATGCTTGAGGAGGGAAAATTTTTCCAGTTTTGAAAGGAGAACAATCATGAACGGAAAAAAGCGACTCATTACCCTTGTCCTGGCTCTGCTGCTCATCGTGCAGCTGCTCGGCGGAGCCGCCCTGGCTGACGTCTATACCGCCGTGCCCATCCGGTTCGACGATGTGTCTGAATCGGATTGGTTCTTTGAATATGTGGATTATGCCACGAACGTTTTGGGCCTGGTGGACGGCAAGGCCGAGGGGAAATTCTGCCCCTACGACAACATGACGTATGCCGAAGCCATCACCCTGGCCGTCCGCATCAACGCCATTGCCTATGACCGGTACAGCGAGCTGGATAATCTCATAGCCGGCCAGCCCACAAACGCCGCCTGGTATCAGCCGTATCTGGACTATGCCAAGGCACACGGCATTCCTTGGCAGTACGCCGATTACAACGCAAAAAGTACCCGTGCCGAATATGTCCATATCTTCTATTCCGCGCTCAGGGAATACATCCTCTCCGAAATCGCCTCGGGCAATGAAATCCTCCTGAACCGGGTAGACGACGGCGCGATTC
The DNA here is from genome assembly GCA_016293865.1 of Oscillospiraceae bacterium. Lineage (GTDB taxonomy): Bacteria > Bacillota > Clostridia > Oscillospirales > Oscillospiraceae > JAEDDG01. The sequence continues at coordinate 4,646 of JAEDDG010000023.1, forward strand.
CGGATGTGCCCATGTCCCACAAATACGCAGAGGATATCTACACCTTCTACCGCATGGGAATTCTGGACGGCAGCGACGATGCCCATAACTTCAAGCCCAACGACAACATCCGCCGCAATGAGGTGGCCGCGGTGCTCTGCCGCCTGTGCGACAGCTATGATCTGAAGGAATTCACGCTGACTCTTTCCGGCTCCTGAAACCAGCAGTACAGTTTATGTTACGGATACCGGCGCCAAATTTCACCGGGCCGGCTGCCGGTATCTCAGCGACAGCGCTGCTGCAGTTTCACGGGACGCAGCCGTTGCCCTGGGATATGAACCCTGCTCGGTATGCAGCCCGTAAATCTCCGTAAATGACACGCGAAAAACGCCCTGAACCGGAACCGGTTCAGGGCGTTTTGCTTTGTGTGATGCTCCCGGATTACTCAAACCAGCGGGGCAGCGCCTTGCGCAGATCGCTTTTGAAAGCGTCCACCTGAGTCTGGGTGCAGCCCTCATAGGGCGGCAGGATCCGCGGCGGGAATTCCGGGATGGAGAACTGCAGGAAAACCTTGTCATAGGCCGAGTCGATCTTCCCGGCTGTAAGATTGGAAAACAGCACGTCATAAAATGCGGGCAGCTCGCTGTGAATCTGCATGATGGTCTCCAGGTCACGGTTTTTGCCGGCCTCGAAATACGCGCGCATGTTTTTGTACGTGCAGTTCAGCGCGGACGCCAGATAGGAGAACTCTCCGTAGGCCATGCTGCCGTAGCCGTAGGCATACTCAAGCAGGAAAACACGGATGGGCAGGTCAAGCGCGGCGAACTCATGCACTTCGTTGAAGCTGGGGGCGATGAATTTGACAGCCACCAGGTTGGGGATCTCCGCAGCCAGGCGGGCATAATCCTTGGGGCCGAGCTTTTTCTTTGACCGCAGGGAATTGTTGTAATGCATGAAGCTGTACTCCGGGAACGCGCCGCAGACCGTCCTGAAGAAAATATCCGCTTCATCATCCGTCACTGCGCCCCAGTTGGGGAAGGAAATCTGGAAATACCGGGCGCCCAGCTCTCCCGCCAGGCGGATACGCTCCATGACCTCTGTCATGGACATGGAGATCACGCCCACCATGGGAATCACATCCGGGTATTTTTTCATAACGTCCATAAATTCGGACACGATCTGGGTGTACTGCGCTCTGTCCACCGCGTATCCCTCACCCGCGGTACCGAAGAGATAGATGCTGCCGGCGCCGTTTTCGCACAAAAGCTCAACGCCTTTGCGGAACAGCGGCACATCCAGCTGATTGTCCTCCGTCCAGGGAATGCAGGCCGCGCACAGCAGGACCTGCGGAAAACGCTTTTCCATGCTCTGTTACCTCCAGTAATCTTTCAGTTCATAATATCTGACCGGAACCGGGCTGCGCCCGGGAAGTCACTTCATCATGGCGCGGTTTTTGGCGTCGGCCGCCTTGACCGCCTGTGCCGCCGCCGCCCGGAACCCCCGCTCCTCCAGGGCCGCCACGCCGGCAATGGTGCATCCGCCGGGCGAGCAGACCGCGTCCTTCAGTGCGCCGGGGTGCTGCCCGGTCTGCAGGAGCATCTGCCCCGCGCCGATCAGCGTCTGCGCCGCCAGCCGCTGGGCCTTTTCCCGGGGCAGGCCGATTTCCACGCCGCCGTCCGCCATGGCCTCGGCCATCATATACAGATACGCCGGTCCGCAGCCGGAAATGGCCATTCCGGCGTCCAGCTGCTGCTCCGTTCCCCATTCCACCAGGCCGCAGCCGGTCAGGACCGACTCCAGCCCGCGTTTTTCCTCTTCCGTCACCGATGTGCCGCAGGCGCCCAGCACCACGCCCGCGCCCAGGCTGACCGGCGTGTTCGGCATCAGCCGGATCACAGGGATCTGCAGGCCCGTCCGGGCCGCCGCAGCCTCCAGCGCCGCAATAGATACGCCCGCAGCCGCGCTGACCAGAACCTGGCCGCCGCGCAGATGCCCGGCCAAAGCGCCGATCACAGCTTCAACCGCGCGCGGCTTGACCGTCAGAAGAATGTAGTCCGCATCCTGCGCCGCCTGGATTTCACTGCCGGCCAGCCGGCAGCCCGTATCCTGCTGCAGCGCCGCCATTTTCTCCGGATGGTGATCATAAACCGTTACGTTTTCTCCGGCGCAGGCCCGGCAGATGCCGCGCACCATGCCGCCGCCCATATTTCCGCCGCCGATTACGGCAATTCTCGCCGCCATCGCGCATCTCCCCTTTCTCCGGACAACCGCCGCCGATTTGATTGCCGCCATTATACACCACGCCGTCCGGGATGGGAAGTCCCCATTTTTGTCTCCGCTGCGCCTGCCGCGCAGGGTTTCAGGGGCGCTCCGGCGGTAAAGTGATGAATTTTCTTAAAACCTGTTTCCGGACATGTATTTTTGTGATAAAATAAATTGATATTGTATCTCCTGCACCATAACAGTCTGGCTGCGGCGCGCCGCGCGCGCCGTGCAGCAGAAGGGACACGGACACCATGCTTGAACTTTTATCGCCCGCCGGATCGACGGAGGGTGTCGCCGCCGCCGTGCGCAACGGCGCAGACGCTGTATATATGGGCTTTGGCAATTTCAACGCCAGACGCAACGCCAAAAACTTCTCGGAGGAGGAGTTTGCCGAGGCTGCGGAATTCTGCCGGGTGCGGAATGTAAAGGTCTATGTGACGCTGAACACACTGGCCGCCGACCGGGAGCTGAACGAAGTGGCGGAGACGGCAAAGAGAGCCGCGCGCTGCGGCGCGGATGCGATCCTGGTACAGGATCTGGGCGTCCTGCGCGCCGTGCGCCAGGCCGTTCCGGACATGCCCATCCATGCCAGCACGCAGATGAGCATTCACAACCTGGAGGGCGTGCGCATGGCCGCCGCCATGGGCCTGAGCCGGGTGGTGCTGGCCCGGGAGCTGACCGGCGAAGAAATCCGCTATATCTGCGCAAATTCGCCCATAGAAACCGAGGTGTTTGTCCACGGCGCGCTGTGCATGTGCTACTCCGGCCAGTGCTATATGAGCGCCGTGATCGGCCAGCGCAGCGGCAACCGCGGCCTGTGCGCGCAGCCCTGCCGCATGAAATACGCCGCTGCCGCCCGGAAAAACGACTATCCGCTGAGTCTGAAGGACAACTGTCTGGCGCCTTATCTGCGCCAGCTTGAGGAATACGGCGTTACCTGCGTGAAAATTGAGGGGCGCATGAAGCGCCCGGAGTACACCGCCATTGTGACCGATATTTATTCGCGCGCCATCCGGGAGGGCCGCTGTCCCAACCGGGCGGAGACGGCGCTTCTGCAGGCGTCTTTCTCGCGTCAGGGCTTTACCGACGGATATTTCACCGGCAAAACCGGACCGGACATGTTCGGCGTCCGGACGGAAGCCGACAAGGGCCTGCCTGCGGAATTTGCCGCAGCGCGGCGCAAATACATCAGCACGGAGTTCCCGCGGGTCCCCGTGCGCTTTGTGGGCCTGATCCGCGCCGGCGAACCGGCCCGGCTGGCTGCGGAGGACGACCGGGGCAACCGGGCCATGGCCGAGGGGCCTGTGCCGGAGCCGGCATTTCACAGAGAGCTGACCACCGCCGCGCTGCGCACGCAGCTGGCCAAAACCGGCGGGACGCCCTTTGTGTGCACCGGTGCCAGGGCCTCTATTGAGCCGGGGCTTACGCTGCCCCTTGCAGCGGTCAACGCCATGCGCCGCAGCCTGCTGGAAACGCTGATGAACGCCCGCAAAACCAGTCCCGCGCCCACGCTGGGGCACTATGTCCCCGTCCAGAAGCGGAAAAACCGGGAGGAGCCGCCGGTGCTCACAGCCTCCTTTATGAAGGCCGGGCAGCTCTCTCCTGCGCTGGAGGGCGCCGGCCTGAAGCTGATCAGCCTGCCGCTGGAGGAGCTGCGCCGCAGTCCTGCCGCCGTGCAGCCCTTTCTGCACCGGGAGGATGTGGCCGTCGCCGCCATCATGCCCAGAGTCATCAAGGACGGCCAGTGGAATGAAGTACGCAGCTTCCTGGACTATGTCCGGAATCTCGGCGTCACCCAGGTGCTGACAGGCAATCTGGGACAGATTGTGGCTCTGCGCAGCATGGGCTTTACCGTCCGGGGCGATTTCGGACTGAATGTATTCAACTCCGGCACGCTGGAGACCCTGCAGAAGCTGGGCCTGGAGTCGGCCGCGCTGTCGTTTGAGCTGAAGCTGGCGCAGGTGCGGGACATCTCCAAATGTATGGACACGGAGCTGATCGTCTACGGCCGCCTGCCGCTGATGATCACGGAAAACTGCATCGTCAAAAGCAGCACCGGCATCTGCGGATGCGACAGCTTCCCCGGCATCACCGACAGAACCGGCCTTTCCTTCCCGGTTGTGAAGGAATACGGCTGCCGCAGCGTGGTGCTGAACTCCAAAAAGCTTTTCCTCGCCGACCGGAAGCAGGATTACGCGTCTCTGGGACTCTGGGCCGCCCGGCTGGCCTTTACAACAGAGAACCCCAGCGAGTGCGCGCGCATCGTCCAGCGCTATGCCGGTCTGGACGACTATGAACCCGTGGGCTATACGCGGGGACTGTATTACAGGGGCGTTGACTGATTATGGCCATTATACTTGCATCAAAATCTCCCCGGCGGCGTGAGCTGCTGCAGACCATGGGGATTGAACATTTTGAAGTCCGGCCCACCTCCGGACCGGAAACACTCCCCGCCGCAGGCGCCTCCCCCGCGGAAACCGTCAAAGCCATCTGCGCCGGCAAGGCGGCGGAGGCTGCGCGCACTGCAGCGCCGGACGACATCGTCATCGCCGCCGACACGCTGGTTTTCCTGGACGGCAAGCCGCTGGGCAAGCCGGCGGACCAGGCGGACGCCAGGCGGATGCTGCGGGCGCTGTCCGGCCGCACCCACACGGTCTGGACCGGCGTGGCCGTCTCAAAAAACGGCCGTACGGACATCCGCGCAGTCGGCACGGAGGTCCGCTTCCGCCCCATGACCGACGCAGAGATTGACAGCTATGTGGCCACGGGCGAGCCCATGGACAAGGCCGGCGCTTACGGCATTCAGGGCCGCGGCTGCGTCTACATTGAAGGAATCAGGGGCGACTATTTTAACGTGATGGGGCTTCCTGTCAGCACGCTGTACACCATGCTGCAGGCGGCCGGGAACGGAGATGAAAAACAGCCGTGAATAAACCGATCAACAAAAAGCGCATCGCCATCCTCGCTGCCGCCGTTCTGGTGGCCCTGATTGCCACGCTGTCCCTGACGCTGGGCCGCAGCGGCAGCGACGCGGTAACCGGCAGCGTAAACACCGCCATGAAGCCGCTGAAAACGCTGATGTCCGCCATTGTGGACCAGCTGGAGGATATCTACGGATATCTTTACAGATATGACCAGCTCCAGGCGGAAAATGAACAGCTGCGGGCACAGATTTCCGAGCTGGAGCAGGAATACCGGGAATATATCGAAGTCAGCGACGAAAACGTGCGCCTGCGTGCGCTGCTCGGCCTGAGCGAGCGCAACGCGGATTACAAATACGCCGACGCCACCGTGATTTCCTGGACGTCCTCCAGCTGGGGCAGTTCCTTTACCATGGACAAAGGCTCCGCCGGCGGCGTCAAGGTCGGCGATCCGGTCATCTCTGAAAACGGGGATCTGATCGGGCGGGTCACCGCCGTCAGCTCCAACACCTCCACGGTAACCACACTGCTGGACACAGACAGCAGCATCGGCGCCGAGGACTCCCAGACAAATGAGCTGGCCGTGGCCCGGGGCGACTTTGAGCTGCTGAAGCAGGGCAAGCTGAAGCTTGCCTTCCTGCCGGAAAACTACGCGGTGAAGGCCGGTGATACCATTGTGACCTCCGGCGGCGGCGGAACGTATCCGCAGGGTCTTGTGATCGGCACGGTGGACGAAGTGGTCTCCAGCTCCTCCGGCCTTACGGACTATGCGGTGATCACGCCATCCGCCAATCTCTCCAATCTGGAATTCCTGTATATCATCACTTCCTACAACGCCGACTGAGAAGGAGCCCGGCAATGATCAGATACAAACGGAAATTTACACCCATTCTGAAAATTCTGCTGCACCTTCCGCTGCTTCTGCTGGCCTATATCCTGCAGGACATGATTTTCACCCGGCTGGAAGTGTTCGGCGCAAGGCCCCTGGTGCTGCCGGTGGCCGTCGCCGCAGTGGCCATGTTTGAGGGCAGCGTGCGCGGCGGGATTTTCGGTCTGGCTGCCGGAATCCTGTGCGACGCGTCGCTGGGACAGCCGGCGGTGCTTTTCACAATTCTTCTGACTGTCTGCGGGCTGACCGTGGGCATACTGGGCGAGACGGTTCTGGCCAGAGGCTTCCCGTCTTTTCTGGCCTGCTGCACAGGCACGCTGGTGCTCTGCGTTTTCTGTCAGGCTCTCCCGCTTTTGATTTACGCCGGCGCGCCGATCCGGGCGCTGGCCATGACGGCGCTGGCCCAGCTGGTCTATTCCATCCTGTTTGCCCTGCCCGTGTACCGGATGGCCCGCACTCTGAGCCGGCTGGCCGGCGCGTAACCCCGAACCGTCTGCGCGAAAGGATCAAGCATGAACAGATTTATCAAAAAATCCAGGATTGTCGTCATCTTCATTCTGCTTGCCGCATTGACCACCGTCTATGCGGCCACGCTCTTTGACATGCAGCTGAGTGAAAACGGGCTTGCCGCCCAGTCCACGGCTGACAGTCCCTCCTACTCCTCTTACTATACCGTATATGCCGACCGCGGCGATATTCTGGACCGCAACGGCGTGCTGCTCGTATCCAGCAAACCTGTGTATAACGTGGAGCTTTACCGGACGGAGCTTCTGAAAAGCGGCGATCCCAACGGCAATCTCTTTCGGCTTGTGGAAACAGCCAAGGCCTGCGGCGTGGAATACACGGACACCTTCCCCATCACCTCCACCGCACCTTTTGAGTATGCGGCTGAGATGACCGCATCCCAGACTTCCCGCCTGGCAGAATATCTGGACTACTTCGGTCTGGACACGGACATTTCCGCGTCGGATCTGATCATCTGGCTGCGCGACCATTACGGCATTGATTACACCGTCAGCATCAACGACGCGCGGCAGATCATCGGCCTGCGCTATGAGCTGGAGTTGCGCGTGATCATCAACATCTCCGCCTATGTTTTCGCGGAAGACGTCAGCCAGGAATTCATCACCTCCATTCTGGACCAGAACATCGCAGGCGTCCATATTTCCACCCGCTACGAGCGCCAGTATCACACGCCGTATGCCGCGCACCTTCTGGGGTATATGGGCAAAATGAACGCCGAGGAATACGAAGTTTACGCGGAGCAGAACTATTCCATGGACGCTTCCGTGGGCAAGGCCGGCATGGAGCTCGCCTTTGAGCAGTATCTGCACGGCACCGACGGCGCCTACACCGTCACTTACAACGCCTACGGCGAGCCCATCCGCACCACCACTGTCAGCGAGGCCCAGGCCGGCGGCAACGTCTACACCACGCTGGACATCAACCTCCAGGCCGCGGCCGAGGAGGCTCTGGCAGAAAAAATCGCCGCGCTCAACGCCACCCGTGAGGATGACGAGGAGCTGGCCACAGGCGGCGCCGTCGTGGTGGTGGACGTCTCCAGCGGAGAAACGCTGGCCTGCGCCTCCAACCCCACCTATGACCTGGCCACCTTCCGGCAAAACATCGCCCAGCTCGACGAGGACGAAACGCGTCCCATGTGGAACAGAGCCACCCAGGGTCTTTACAACCCCGGCTCCACCTTTAAAATGGTCACCTCCTATGCCGGCCTGAAAACCGGCACCATCTCTCCCGACACGTACATCTACGATGAGCACACCTTCACAAAGTATCCCGACTTCCAGCCCAGCTGCTGGTCTCCCACCTCCCACGGCTACCTGAATGTTGTGGGCGCCCTGCGGGATTCCTGCAACTTCTTCTTCTACTGGCTGGGCGACACGCTGGGCATCGACGCCATCAACAGCGCAGCCACCCAGTTCGGCCTCGGCTCCAGCACCGGCATTGAGGTCGGCGACGTGGACGGGCACCTGGCAACGCCTGAATACAAACAGGAGGCGCTCAATGAGGGCTGGTGGGCCGCGGACAACCTCCTGGCCGCCATCGGCGAGGGCTACGGCCAGTTCACCCCCGTTCAGCTGGCGGACTATGTGGCCGCCATTGCAAACGGCGGAACCGTTTACAAACTGACGCTGCTGGACAAGGTGGTCAGCGCCGACTACACCACCGTCACCTACCAGTCCCGGCGTGAAGTCCGCAGCACCGTGGATGACTCCGAAGGCTACATCGAGGTCCTGCAGCAGGGCATGGAGGCGGTGGCCAGCGAGGGTACCGCTTCGGAAATGCTGGCGGATTACGACATCAAAGTGGCCGCAAAAACCGGCACCACCCAGTCAGATACATCATCGGTGAATACCGGCGTTTTCGTCTGCTACGCGCCGGCGGACGCACCGGAAATCGCCATCGCCGTGGTTGTTGAAAACGGCGGCTCCGGCTCTGCGCTGACCGATATCGCCAAGGACATTCTGGACGCCTATTTCTCCAGCCGCTCCTCCGGCCAGTCGCCCTCGGAAGGCGCGCTGATCCGATAGAAAACGCGCTGCATAAGCGTCTGATGTTCCAAATTCCACTTGAAAACACAGGGTTCGTCATATATAATATTTAAGCTGAGAGGCTCAGGCTTCACAATGAACGCGACAGGGGGCAGCTATGGGCAGGATTATTGCCATTACATCCGGCAAAGGCGGCACGGGAAAAACAACCAGCACCGCCGCAATCGCCTCATGTCTGGCCTATCTGGGCTTCCGCACCGTCTGTCTGGACGGAGATGTCGGACTCAAAAACCTTGATCTGGTTCTGGGACTTGCAGACGCCGCCGTCACCGATTTTACCGATGTCATCTCCGGCCGTGTGCCGCTGGAGGACGCGGTCATCCCGCATCCGGACATTCAGAATCTCTGGCTGCTGTCCGCTCCCGTTTCCATGCGTCCGGAGGACATTGACCCCGGCGACATGGCCGGATTGAAGCAGGCTCTGCGCCAGTCTTATGATTACGTGCTGATTGACGCGCCGGCCGGTATCGGCACCGGCTTTCACCTGTGCGCCGCAGGCGCCGACATGGCCATTGTAGTCTCCGGCGGAGAACCCGCCAGCCTGCGGGACGCCGAACGCACCGCCGCGGAGCTTTATGCCATGGGTCTGAAGGACGTGCGTCTGCTGATCAACCGGTATAAACGCCGGCTTCTGAAATGGACCTGCTCCACGATGGATGATTACATCGACCGCGTGGGCGCAAGGCTTGTGGGCATCGTGGCCGAGGACGAGAGCGTCTCCAGGGCCGCTGCCCTGGAAACGGCGCTTGTCTTATGCGACAGCAAGGCGGCCTTCCAGTTCCTGCGGGTTGCCAAAAGAATTACAGGACAAAAAGTACCCGTCGGCCGTCTTTAGGCGGCGGAAAATTTAGAAAGAAGGGCCGGATCAATGAATATCGCACTGATTGCACACGACAGAAAAAAAGAACTGATGGTTCAGTTCTGCATCGCTTATTGTGGAATATTGGCCGGCCATTCTCTATGCGCCACCAATACCACTGGCAAGCTGGTGGCTGAATCCACCGGACTGCCTGTCACGCTGTACCTGTCCGGCGGACAGGGCGGCATCCAGCAGATCGGCGCACGCATCGCCTACAACGAGCTGGATGTGGTTCTGTTTTTCAACGACCCCCAGCAGCCCGGCGCCGATATGGAGCTTCTGGAAATCGCGCGGCTGTGCGACCAGCACAACATTCCCTTTGCCTCCAATGTAGCCACGGCCGAGGTCCTGATCCGCGGCCTGCGCGAGGGCTATCTGGACTGGCGCGACATCGTCAATCCCAAAAAATAAGCCTGCCGCGTTCTGTATGCGGCGGTTATGCAGGCGGGGGCTGTGTCCCCGCCATTTGCTTGATTACCCCAAAAACTGCAGTACACCGGCGCACGGCGCGCCGGCGAAAGGATGTTGACCATGGAAAAAATCAAACCGCGGACATTGTCCGGTTTTATGGAGCTGCTGCCCCGGCGGCAGATGCAGATGGAGCGCATGATGGAAGTCCTGCGCCGCTCCTATTCACTGTACGGCTTCACGCCGCTGGACACGCCGGCCATCGAGGCCAGCGAAGTCCTGCTGGCCAAAGGCGGCGGCGAGACGGAAAAGCAGATTTACCGCTTCACCAAGGGCGATGCGGATCTCTCCCTGCGCTTTGACCTGACTGTGCCGCTGGCCAAATATGTGGCCATGAATTACGCCCAGCTGACCTTCCCCTTCCGCCGGTATCAGATCGGCAAGGTCTACCGCGGCGAACGGGCGCAGCGCGGCCGCTTCCGCGAGTTTTATCAGGCGGATATTGACATCATCGGCGACGGCGCCCTGGACATCGTCAACGAGGCTGAAATTCCCTCCATCATCTACAGGACGTTCACAAGTCTCGGCCTGCGCCGCTTCCGCATCCGCGTGAACAACCGCAAGCTGCTCACCGGCTTCTATGAGCTTCTGGGTCTGACGGAAAAAAGCGGCGCCATCATGCGCACGGTGGACAAGCTGGACAAAATCGGTCCGGAGAAGGTCAAGCTCATTTTAACGGAGGACGACGGCGTCAGCGCTGCGGACGCCGAAGAAATCATGTCCTTCATCGCCATCACCGGTACGAACGCCCAGGTGCTCGAAGCGCTTGAGCGTTACCGCGGCCGCAGCGCCACCTTTGACGCCGGCCTGGATGAACTGAATACAGTGGTCGGATACCTCTCCGCCTTCGGCGTGCCGGAGGAAAACTTTGCCGTGGATCTGACCATTGCCCGGGGCTTGGACTATTACACGGGCACCGTCTACGAAACGGTCATGCTGGATCACCCGGAGGTCGGCTCCATCTGCTCCGGCGGACGGTACGACGACCTGGCCGGTTATTACACCGACCGGAAGCTGCCCGGCGTGGGCATCTCCATCGGTCTGACACGTCTGTTCTTCGTGCTGGAAGACCAGGGCTATCTGAACGACGCGCTGCTGACTGCGCCGGCCGACGTGCTGATTCTGCCCATGACGGACGATATGGCCCCCGCCATCTCCCTGGCCACCCGCCTGCGCGAAGCCGGAATCCGCGCCCAGCTGTACAGCGAAAAGAAGAAATTCAAGGCAAAAATGGCGTATGCTGACCGTCTGGGCGTTCCCTACGTCGTCTTCCTGGGCGAGGATGAGATCAGCGCCGGCAAGCTCTCCATCAAGGACATGCGCTCCGGTCAGCAGATCACGGAAGAGACGGACGCCGCCCTTGCCTTCATTGCGCAGGGTCTGGCCGCCGGCAGCGGCGGCTGCGTGATCCTGGACCGGGAGTGAGGCGCGGCCATGCTGATCAAAACACTGACTGTCGGCCATCTGGAGGCCAACTGCTACATCGTCACAGACGAAAACTCGCTGCTCAGCGCCGTCATCGATCCCGGCGACGAGTCCAACGTGATTCTGGATTACATCGAGGACAACAAGCTCAGGCCGCAGGTCATTTTTCTGACCCACGGCCACCACGATCATGTGCGCGCGGCGGCGGCCGTGTCCGAAAGCTGCGGCGGCATCCCGATCTATATCCACCAAAACGACATCGCGCCCGGGCCGAAGCATGAGTTTTACCGCTACACGCCCAATGAAGTGACCAGGACCTACGCCGACGGCGACGAGATTTCCGTCGGTCCCATGACCTTCCGCGTCATTGAAACGCCCGGCCATTCTCCCGGCAGCGTGTGTCTGGCCTGCGGGGACGTTCTCTTCACCGGCGACACACTGTTTCACACCAGCTGCGGCCGGACGGATCTGCCCGGCGGCAATATGGATCAGCTTCTTCCCACGCTGCGCCGGCTCTACAGCCTGGATGGCGACTATGAAATCTACCCCGGCCATATGGATCCCACAACGCTGGACAAGGAGCGCAGATTCAATTATTATCTGCGCTACGCCATGGAGACAAAATGAAGCTCTATCTCATCGGTCATGATTATAAATATGCTGTTGAGCAGATTATGCTGATGCTCTTCCCGCAGGAGCGGCCGGAATACCCGGCCGCTCCCCCAAATCCGGGCGACTGCTATGCGCGCGTGCGCATTTCCGCCGGGCCTGTGTTTACCACCGCCTCGGCACTCGTATGCGCCGGCGGTCAGTCCGGCCGCGGTACGGCCAGAATCCGCACCGCCGCGCTCAGCGGCGGTCTGATTACGGAGCGGCTGCGGCAGCGGATCATCAAGCTCGCCTTTTACAAGGCCGCTGTGGCGGTCACCGGCCAGACGCCCGTCTGGGGCGCGCTCACCGGCATCCGGCCCGCCAAGCTGGCCGCCCGCTTTCTGGAAGAGGGAATGGACGCCGCCGGCGCCCAGGCCGCCATGCAGCGGGAATTTTTTGTTTCTCCGGAACGGGCGCAGCTGTGCGTAGCCGCGGCGGACGCCGCCGTTCAGGCTGCCCGGACCCTCGCCCCCGGCGACGTGGCGCTTTACGTGGGCATTCCCTTTTGTCCGACGCGCTGCGCCTACTGCTCCTTTGTCAGCAACAGCGTTGAAAAATCCATGCAGCTGATCGATCCCTTTCTGGACGCGCTGGACCGGGAAATCGACGAAACCGGCCGCGTGGCCGCGGAACTGGGGCTGACGGTCAGAAGCGTTTATTTCGGCGGCGGCACGCCCACCACACTCTCCGCCGGCCAGCTGCGCCGTGTCATCAGCCGGCTGCACGGCGCGTTTGACCTGTCTCACATCCGTGAATTTACGGTGGAAGCCGGCCGGCCGGACACCATCACACGCGAAAAACTTGACGCATTGGCGGAGAGCGGCGTGGATCGGATCAGCATCAATCCGCAGAGCATGTCGGATGATGTCCTGCGCGCCATCGGCCGCCGCCACACGGCGGAGGACATCCGCACGGCATTCGCCGCAGCCCGCGCCGCCGGCTTCCGCCGGATCAACACGGATCTGATCGCCGGTCTGCCCGGCGATACGCCGGACGGATTTGCCCGGAGCCTGTCGGAGGTGCTGGCCCTCGGTCCGGAAAACATCACCGTGCACACGCTTGCGCTGAAAAAAGGCTCCCGCATCACGGAGCAGGCCATTCCCATCCCAGACGGGGCAGCCGTCGGCGCCATGCTGGACGGCGCGCGTTCACGGCTGACGGCGGAGGGCTACGCACCCTATTATCTCTACCGGCAGAAATTCACCTCCGGCGGATTTGAGAATGTGGGCTGGTCTCTGCCCGGCTGCGAAAACCTGTACAACATCTGCATTATGGAGGAGCTCTGCACCATTCTGGCGATGGGCGGCGGCGGCTCCACCAAGCTGGTCAAGCATTCCAGCGGCCGCATTGAACGCATCTTTGATCCGAAATATCCTCTGGAATATATTCAGAACCTTGACCGGGTTCTGGCAGACAAGGAAAAAATCCGTATTTTCTGCCTGCAGGAACGCTGATTTCCGCCGTAATGTAAATTATTTATGTACATGCATAAATTTTATTAAAAACGTGTTAAACTGTACTGTAGCATCATTCCGGAGGCGCAGTATTCATGCGAAATTGGCTCAGAAACTTTATGGCTGGCCGCTATGGACCGGACCAGCTTTATTTTTTCCTTTTCATTCTGGCGGTCATCTGTATGATCGTCAGCCGGATCTGTATGGCCATCCCGGCACTGTATCTGGCCTTTCTGTTTGCCGGCTACGCGCTGCTGGTGTTTGCGCTTTTCCGCATGCTTTCCCGCAACGTGTATAAGCGGCGGCGGGAAAATGACCGGTTCCTGCGGTTCTGGTGGCCGGTCCGTCAGTGGTTTGTCAACCAGCGCATGCGTTTCAAATGCCGCAAAACCCACCGCTTTTTCCGGTGTCCTTCCTGTAAAAACCTGCTGAGAGTCCCGCGCGGCAAGGGGAAAATCACCATTACCTGCCCGCGCTGCGGCGAGCGTTTCTCCCGCAAGACCTGATCTGCAGCAGATATCCGGCAATTCAAGGCGGCGCACAGCCTCAGCTGTGCGCCGCCTTTTTCGATTGCAGCCGTCTGCCGGCATACTATTTGTGCCGCACATTGACGGAGATGTCGCAGAGCGCGCGCGCCGCCTCCATGCTGCATGTCCGGCGGCGGGCCAGATCGCCCAGAGCCACCATGCCAACCACCCGGCCGTGCTCCACAACGGGGATCCGCCGCACCTGTCCGTCGGCCATGCGTCCGGCAGCGGCAGCCACATCCTCGTCCGGCCCGGCAGAGATGATGGCGCGCGTCATAATCTCGCTGACCGGCAGCTCCCCGGGGTCGGCGTCGCCGGCCACACAGCGCAGCACAATGTCCCTGTCCGTCACAATTCCGCGCAGCCGGCCGCCCTCTGCACACACGGGCAGCGCGCCGATATTGTGCCGGCTCATCAGCCGGGCGGCGCTGCGCACGCTCTCATCCGGCGCCACAGACACAACGTCTGCATTCATAATTTCTCCGATCGTCATCGATGATCCCTCCCGAAATATCCGCCTGCGCGCATCCGTCTGCAAACGGGCCGGAGCCCCGTTGCCGCGCCGGCGCTGATTTACTGTCATTATCGTCAACGGACGGGGAATTTATTCACGCCGGATGCCGCTGCGCGCATCTTGCGTTCCTGCCTGAAAACCTGTATGATGATACAAAAACCGCCTGCGCTGCGCCCGCCGCAGACAGCCTGTCCTTTTCCGGCCGGACCCGCGGAAAAACACGGAGGGATTCAACATGTGCCATGAGGAATATATGCGCGCCGCCCTGGCGCTGGCCAAAGAGGCAGCCGCGGCCGGCGAAGTGCCGGTCGGCTGCGTGATTGCAGGCCCTGACGGCCGCATCATCGGCCGGGGCCGCAACCGCCGCGAGGCGGACAAAAGCGTGACCGGTCACGCGGAGCTGGAAGCGATGCTTCAGGCGGAGCAGGCGCTGGGCAACTGGCGGCTGGACGGCTGCAGCCTGTATGTCACGCTTGAGCCCTGCCCCATGTGCGCCGGCGCCATGATCAATGCGCGGCTGGGCCGGCTCTACTTCGGCGCGCGCGACAGTGCGATGGGCGCCTGCGGCGGCGTTATGAACCTGTTTATGGAAAATTTCGGCCACTCACCGCAGATTGTCGGCGGGATTCTGGACGGCGCGTGCGCCGCCGTCCTGTCCGATTTCTTCCGGGCGCGCCGGCAGTCCGCCCAGGGTGCAGAATGAGCGGCCCCGAAGCGGAGAAGCGCGCCGTGGACATTGACCCCTGCCGGATCCGCGGCCACCGGCTGCGCGCACATCATCTGGATCAAAAGCTGCCCCTTTCCCGTCTTGCCGATGCGGCCGGCGCCTGCGGCCTGCAGAACTCGCCGCCCGGCGCATGGGAAACCGCCGCATTCAACCGGATCAGCGCCTGCACGCTGCAGGCGCTGGAAAATACCCTGTACAGCGAAAAAAGCCTGCTGCAGGCATGGAGCTTCCGCGGCGCGCCCGTGATCTTTCCCACGGCGGAAAGCGCCGTCTTCCTCTCGGCTCTGGCCGCGCAGCCCGGCGAACAGCCCTGGATCTACACCCGCGGACTCTCCGCGGCGCTGGATTACCTGGACATGTCCTTTGACCCGCTCCTGTCGCTTGTCCGGGAGGCCGCGGCGTATCTGAACACCCACACCGTCTGCAGCAAGGAAGCGCTGGATCAGACGCTGGCGGAGCTTGTTCTGCCGCATCTTCCGCCGGAAAAGCGGGATTTGTGGAACGCGCCGTCCATGTACGGACGGCCGGACAGGCAAACCGTGGGCGGCGCCGCCGTCTCTTTTCTGCTGCGCCCCTGCTCCTTCCTGTCGCTTGTTGTATTCGGCCGGCGGCAGGGGATGACGCCCTCCTTCACGTCTTTTACAAACTGGACCGGACACGGTCCCGGCAAGGCGGACGACCCTGGCCGGGCGCTGACCCGCAAATTCCTGCACTGCTGCGGCCCCGCCACGCCGGCCGCCTTTGCGCGGTGGCTCGGCGCCTCCCCGGCCCAGGCCCGGCGGCTGTGGTCCCGGGCCGAACAGGACATGTGCCCTGTTCGGGTCTGCGGACGGACTGCATATCTGCTGACGGATGACCTTGCCCGGCCTGCTGTCCGCCGCCGCGGATGAGCATCTGCTTCTTCTCGGGCCGCATGATCCTTATCTGGACACGGCGGACCGCTCCGTCCTGCTGGAGGATGCCCGGCTGCACCGGTATGTCTGGAAAACGGTGGCCAATCCGGGCGCCGTGCTCCTGGGCGGGAGAATTGCCGGGGTCTGGACCGCCGTGAAACAAAACGGTCTTTCCGTTTCCATCCGCCTTTTCGGGCCGCTCTCCGCACCGCAGCGCCGCACGCTCGCAGAGCGCGCGGAAGCTTACGCTGCCTTCCGCATGCAGAAACTGAACGCCGTCACAATCGCCGCAATGGATGACGGACTGCTCTGCGCTTCGCAGATATGACTGTCTCCGGACAACAAACGCCTGCCGCAGCACCGGCTGCAGCAGGCGTTATTCTTTCCGTTATTCTGCCCTCGGGAATCAGAACCCCATGCTTTCCTCCGCCACCCACAGGTGGAACGGCCGGCCCTGGGCCGGATGCGTCACGGACAGGGTGAATCCGCTGGTTTCACAGAGTTTTTTCGCGCAGTGTATGCACGCCCCGCCCCCGGCGCAGGGCGCCTTTTCGTGGAGTCTCTGAACATTTTTCGGATAGGCCGTATGGCGGATCCGTTCCATTCCGGCGCTGTAATCCGGCACGAACTTATTGACCCCGGCCAGGAAATACACTTCGCCCGGCCCGTAGCAAATGGCGCTGAGCCTGTTTCCGAAGCCGTCGTTGTTCATCAGCTGTCCGTCCAGCGTGATGGCGTTGCAGCTTGTGAAAAACACATCCGCGCTGTTTTCCTTCCGGAAAATATCGGGATCCTGCGACGCCGGCGTGCGCCAGTGGGAATAGACCGTGCACCCCTTATCCAGCAGGCCCTGCGGCAGATCCAGCGCCCACTGACAGGTGACAGAGCCGCCGAAACCGGCGGAGCAGCCGGCCGGCACCGCGTCAAGCACGGCTGCGCGCATCTGCGCGGCCGTCTCAAAAGTTCGAACGTCAAAGCCGCGGCCGGCAAACAGCGCCAGCACGCTGCGGATTTCGTCTGTCACAGCTTTTCGCCCTCCTTATTTTTTCGGCGTGCCGTCCGCGTTGAACAGGGGAAGCGGCTCCAGGTAAATAATGTCCTCCCGCGCGACCGCGTCGCCCTCCGCCAGAATGGCCATCCGTCCGGCCACGGTGCCGCCGGCCTCGTGAACCAGCTCCTCCACCGCACGCAGGGACTCTCCCGTCGAGATCACGTCGTCAATGATCAGAATGCGTTTGCCCCTCATCTTCTTGGCGTCCGCGCCGTCCATATAAAGCCGCTGCTCGGCCTCGGTGGTGATGGAGCGGACCTTCGTTTCGAACACGCCGTCCATATAGAGCTTCGGCGCCTTGCGCACCAGGAAATATGTATTGCGGCCGCTCTGCCGGGCCATTTCGTGGATCAGCGGAATTGCTTTCGCTTCCGGAGCCACCATGTAGTCAAAATCCGGCGCTTTCTTCAGAAGCTCCGCCGCACAGGCGCAGGTCAGCTCCACATCGCCAAAAATTACAAAGGCGGCAATCGTCAGCTTATCGGACGCCTTACACAGGGGCAGATCACGGTTTACACCCGCAATGGTCATATTATAAGTCATGAAGGTCATCTCCATAAACAAAAAATTACATGTCAGACACATGTCCCGGCACGCACAATGGCATTATATCCCGCCGTCCATTCAAAGTCAAATAGCAGACGGAAAATTCTGTATAAAAAGAGCAAAAAACAGAAAATACACTGGCATTGTCCAAAAAAATATGATAGGATATATTTGTGAATATTTTTCGGTATAGCTGCAGCAAGATGGGCCGCTCGTTTCTACCGGACAGCCGTTTCTGTCCGACTACCGTTATTCAAAACGCGGAGCAAGTATGTGTTTCTTCGCGTTTTTGCTTTGCGGAAGCGGCCGGTTCGGCCGCTGTCTGTTTTTCCGGAACAATTTCACAAATATGAATGATAAGGGAGAGAGATATGGAAAAACTGTTCAAGCTCAAGGCGAATGGGACCACCGTCAGAACGGAAATCATCGCCGGCCTCACCACTTTTATGACCATGGCGTATATCATTGCGCTCAACCCCAATCTTCTGACCAACTTCGGCGCTGAGGGCACCGCGCTCTGGAACGGCGTGTTCATGGCAACCTGTATCGCTTCTGCCGTGGGTATGTTCGTGATGGCCTTTGCCGCCAACAAGCCCTTTGCCATGGCGCCCGGCATGGGCCTCAACAGCTTCTTTGCCGTTGTCGTGGCCAACATCGTCGGCATGACCGGCCTGACCTATTTGCAGAGCTTCCAGGCCGCGCTGTGCATCATCCTGATTGAAGGCGTCATCTTCATCATCCTGTCGATTTTCAACATCCGCGAAAAAATCGTGGCTGCCATTCCGCTCGGCGTCCGCATGGGTATTGCCCCGGGCATCGGCCTGATGCTGATGAACATCGGCCTTGGCTCCAACGTGGGCATCTACGCTGAGGGCAACGGCTACAGCTCTCCCTTCTATGTCATGCGCGACTTCTTCGGCGCGCTGACCCCCTCCGTCGTCAAAAACAACATGGGCGCTGAGTACTCCACCATGATTCTCACCGTCGTCACCATGTTTGTCGGTCTTTTTGTGATCGTGATTCTGGCGCAGAAAAAGGTCAAAGGCTCCGTGCTCATCGGCATGCTGATTGCATCCGTGATCTACTGGGCAGGCGAGGCCATTTTCCTGCACATCAATCCCTTCGAGTCTCTGAAAACCGCCTCCTTCCTGCCGCCCTTCGCGGACATGGCGGAGACCACGCTGTTCAAATTCAGCTTCTCCAACCTGTTTGAGATCGGCTGGTTCACGGTGATCACGCTTGTCATCACCTTCTGTATGATCGATATGTTCGACACCATCGGCACTCTGGTGGGCACTGCCTCCCGTGCCAACATGCTGGATAAGGACGGCAACATGCCGAAAATGCGCGAGGCCCTTCTGGCTGACGCTGTGGGCACCGTGGCCGGCGCCTGCACCGGCACCTCCACCGTCACAACCTTCGTGGAATCCGCATCCGGCGTTGAGGCCGGCGGCCGCACCGGCCTGACCGCGCTGACCACCGGTATCCTCTTCCTGGCCTGCATGTTCATTGCGCCCATCGCGGCCATCATTCCCGCGGCCGCAACTTCCTCCGCTCTGATCTACGTGGGCGTTCTGATGCTCTCCGGCCTGAAAAATGTCAACTTCGACGACATTTCCCAGGTTCTGCCTGTGGCCATCATCCTGATCTCCATGCCGATTTCCGGCTCCATCGGCCACGGCATCGGCCTGGCGCTGATCTCCTACACCATCATCAAGGTCTTCACCGGCAAGGCAAAAGAGGTCTCTGTTCTGACTTATGTGATCTCCGCCCTGTTCCTGGTCAAGTTCTTCCTGGTTGCCTGAGCGCGCGCCTGCTGCAAATGCATTTCAAAATACGCCGGAGGCTTCTCCGGCGTATTTTTTTGCTTCTCTGAACCATCTTTCCCGGCGCACAAAAAGCGCCGGCGTCACAGACAGGCTGTGCGCGCCGGCGCTGGCGTTTGCATTCATCTCAATGCGCGTTTTATTCTTCTTCACTGTCCCGGTTTCCCGCGGCCTTCTCCAGCTCCCGCAGGGCCTCCTGCCGCTGCCGCCGCTTTTTGAAGTTTGACTTCAGCAGATACCAGAGCACCACCAGGATCTGCATAATCGCGGCAATCAGGAAAATCTCCTGAATATGCTGGATGGAGAGCGTCACATACACAGCCGCCGCCACGGACCAGATCAGGATGCTCACACAAACAAACCTGGACCAAAGGTTCCACCACAGCTTCAGCAGCACAATGGCCACCACGCAGCAGACCGGCACGGCATAGACATAAATCAGCCACAACCGCTGCATATCCGGGAACACCCACCGCAGCACCAGATAGACAATCGAGGCCACCAGCAGCACCAGTCCCACGGCCAGCATCGGGATCAGGATCCTGTCCTTCAGCGGCAGCCTGCCGGTGGAGCGCTTCGGCTTTGTGTCGCCGCTGATCAGGTCGTTCACCGTCACGCCGAACAGCTCCGCCATCATCGACAGCACCACCACATCCGGCAGGCCCTCGCCGCGCTCCCATTTGGACACGGACTTATCCGAGTAATTCAGTTTTTCTGCAAGCTCAGCCTGCGTCATGCCGCAGCTTTTGCGATAATACGCGATGCGCTGGGCAATATTATTTTTCAGCTTATTTTCGTCCATTTTTACCTCAAAATCGCCAAAATTCCGACTCTATTCCCGCCTCTACTGCCAGTAGAGGCGGATTTTTTCGCCTCTACCGCACGTTTTCTGCATAGGAGAGTGGGAAGCCTCGTCAATAGCGTGCATTTTTCCCGGAAGTGGTTATACTGAAATCAAGATCTGAAAGGAGGTCCTTTCACAATGAATGAATACAATTATGTGATTACCGCCGACTCCGGCTGCGACCTTCCGGCCGACTTCCTTGCAAAGCGCGGCGTTTTCCCCATCCACATGCGCTACGTCGTCGGCAGCGATGCATATACAGATGACATGAACGACGTCTCTGCCCGCCTTTTCTATAACCGGCTGGAAACCGGTGCGAAAGGCGCACCCGTGCGGCTGAGCGCAGATGATTTCTATGCCTTCTGGGAGCCGTACGCACAGGCCGGGCAGGCCGTGCTCCATATCTCCATCGGCTCGGCCGTCAGCGGCTGCTGGGAAAACGGCTGTGCCGCTGCCCGCCGGCTCCAGCAGGCTTATCCGGACTGGCAGATCATCTGCCTGGACTCCACACTGGTCAGCGCAGGCTACGGCCTTCTGGTGATCACCGCGTCCGAGCTCAAGGAAAACGGCCGCACCATATCCGAGTGTGCCGCTGCGCTGGAAGCGCTGAAGCACTCCGTCGTCGGGCTCTTTGCCGCCGCCGCACCGGAACGTCTGTGCGGCGAAAAAAACGCGCCGGCAGGTCTGAACACACTTTTGCAGGTGCGTTCCATTCTGGATCTGGATTACAACGGCAGGCTGAAAGTGCGTGAAATGGTCCGCGGCGACAAGGCGCTCCGTCAGCGCATGACAAAACTCACCTGTGAGCTGTCTGCCGCACCCTCTGCCCAGACGCTGATCATCGCTCATGCAGACTGCATCGGCGCGGCCATTGAATACGGCAATCTTCTGACCGCCGCCGCCGGCTTCCGCGATGTGTATTACACAAACGTGGGACCGGTCATCGGCATCCATGCAGGCCGCGGCCTTGTGGCGGCGTTCTTCATGGGTCTGGAGCGTGAACAGCCCGCTGCCGAGCCGGCTCTCCGGCAGGCAGGCAGACGCGCCATCCGGCGCCGCTCCATTGCCGGCAGCACTGCCGGTTAATTCCTTCTGCTTACCCCTATTCCATCCCTATATTGGCAGCAGAGCATCCGCGCTGATCCCGCGGGTGGTCTGCTGCCGCTTTTTTATGCATGTGTCTGCGGATTGTCTTCCTTCTGTGCCTCTTCTTCCTCCAGGATCCGGTAGGCAACTTTGCCGACCAGCGTTTTGGGCAGTTCGTCCCTGAACTCAATCTCCTTGGGCACCGCATATTTGGCCATGTGGACGGCGCAGTACTCCCGGATCTTCTCGCGGACTTCCTCGCTCTTTTCCACGCCCGGCTTCAGAACCACAAACGCTTTCGTGCGCTGGACGCGATAGGGATCCTTGACGCCGATCACGCAGCTGAGGTGTACATACTCGTTGGCGTCCAGGATGTTTTCCAGCTGCGAGGGATAGACGTTGTAGCCGCTTGTGATGATCATGCGCTTGATGCGCTGACGGAAGTAAACAAAGCCGTCCTCGTCCATGATGCCCAGATCGCCCGTGTGGACCCACGTCAGTCCATCCATATGGCGGCGCAGCGTGTTCGCCGTCTCCTCCGGATGACCCACATACTCCAGCATCACCGTCGGTCCGGCCAGGCAGATTTCGC
This sequence comes from Oscillospiraceae bacterium, assembly GCA_016293865.1. Taxonomy (GTDB): domain Bacteria; phylum Bacillota; class Clostridia; order Oscillospirales; family Oscillospiraceae; genus JAEDDG01. The sequence goes on from JAEDDG010000023.1 coordinate 26,733, forward strand.
CCTCCTCGCCGTAGGGCACCTCGTCCTCTGTTCCGACCTTCACGATCTTGTAATAGGTGTCCGGGAACGGGATGCCGATGCTTCCCTCCTTGGACATGTTGTACGGCGTCAGGCAGCTGGCTGTCACACATTCTGTGGTGCCGTAGCCCTCCCGCACTTCAATGGATGCGTTATGCGCCTTCAGGAACTGATCCACGCGCTTCTTCAGCTCCACGGACAGCGAGTCGCCGCCGGAGAACATCCCTTTCAGGCAGCTCAGATCCAGCTTCTCCAGGCCGTCCAGCCGCAGCAGCGCCTCAAACAGCGTCGGCACGCCGGCAATGAAGTTGGGCTTGTATTTCTTCAGCAGCTCTGCATACGTTTTGGGCGTAAACTGCGGCACAAGGATGCACTCGCCGCCATTGAACAGCATGGAATGGATGCTGACGCCCAGGCCAAACCCGTGGAACATGGGCATAATGGCCAGCATCCGGTCGCCGGGTTCAAACATGGGGTTGGTGGCCACAATCTGCGCAGCCAGTGCGTTGAAGTTCAGGTTCGACAGCAGGATTCCCTTGGTCACGCCGGTGGTTCCGCCGCTGTAAAGGATGACGGCCGGATCGCCGGGTTTGCGCAGGGTCGGCACGCAGTCCACGCTGCCCCTGGCCATCAGGTCTTTCCAGAAAATCACGTCGGCATCGGCGGGGATTTTCGGAATTTTTCTGGCCTTGGTCAGCATGTAGCCGACCTTCGTCAGCGGCGGCAGCGCATCCTGCAGCTGCACAATCATCATATACTTCAGCGTCGGCACATTCTGTCGGATTGCGGCGAATTTGCCGTAAAACTGATCCATGGTGATGGCCGCAACGCTTTTTGAGTCATTCAGATAAAATTCGATCTCTTTCTGCCCGGACAGCGGATGCACCATATTTGCAATGGCGCCGATCATATTCACTGCATAAAAAATCGTCACAGCCTGCGGGCAGTTGGGCAGGCAAATGGTCACGCGCTCGTTCTCCCGCACACCGGTGGCCCGCAGCGCCGTTGCACAGCGTTTGATCTCATCCACTGCCGCCGCATACGTGGTCCTTTTCCCAAAAAAGCTGTAGGCATAATAATCCGGGTGGCGTTTCGATTCCGTAACCACACCGCCGGACAGTGTCTCCATGGAGTATTCCAGCGTCTGCGGGACAATGCCGTAGTACTTCAGCCACGGCGCTTTTACTTTCCCATATTCCATTCCTGATCGATTCCCCTTTCTCTATTTTCCCGCAGTCCCTATTCTGCGGGCCCCATCCCTGTATTCGCAGCGCGTTCTCCGCGCCGCTTGCGAAAAAGGTTATACATTTGAATTATATGCGCTCTGTCCTTCCCTGTCAAGAAAAGCCGGGTCTGCCGCCAATCCGGGGCGGGAAACAGCGCCGGTTTGTATGGGATATGGCTTTCCCAGGAAAACACCCGTCTGCCGGGATCAAAGGCATCCTGCGGGCGGCCCGCAGCCGTCCGCCGCTTTTCTGTGCCGACCGGACCGGGCGCAGCAAAACGGCGCGGCGGCGCCGGAGACAGAAAACCCCTTCCGGAAAGTCCGGAAGGGGTTGATCCGCTCTGTCTTATGCGGCCGACGGCGCTGCTTCGCCGCTTGTCTCGCCGCTGGTTTCGCCGCTGGTTTCGCCGCTGGTTTCGCCGCTGGTTTCACCACTGGTCTCGCCGCTTGTCTCGCCGCTGGTTTCGCCGCTTGTCTCGCCGCTGGTTTCGCCGCTTGTTTCGCCGCTGGTTTCCTCCGGCTTTTTGCCGACCAGCGTCACCTGATCGCGGACGCGGTAGGTATCCACACCCAGCGCCTCCGTACGCAGAAGGTTCCCGTTCTTGTCATAGTAATTCTTGAACGCCTCTGCCGTATAGCCGGTGTATCCGCTGGTATCCAGTTCCTTTTCACCGGGCGCCAGATCCTCTGTCTCTTTTTCAATGGTCTTGTAGGGCGTGGAACTGTAAATGCTGTTTGTGATTGTCACATAGCTGCCGTCCACATTCGTGCCCCAGATTTTGATATAAAGCTCGGCGTTGCTGACATAGGCCTCAAGCTTAATGGGATAGTCCCGGTTGTTCTTGAACCGGAAATCCACCGTGCCCCAGTTGACCGTCGCATCCGTGCCCAGCGGCAGATAGGAGATGGCATACATGTGATTGTAGCGCTCCACAATTTCCAGGTCAGCCAGCAGCGTGCAGTAGTAGAGCGTGGATGCGCTCTGGCAGATGCCGCCGCCGATTTCCGTCACGGTTTTGCCGCCCACATAGGCCGCCGCGCCCTGATAGCCCTTGGCCGCAGTGCGCTCACCCACCACGCCGTTGAAGGAGAACTCCTCACCGGGATTGAGAATCAGGCCGTTGAACGCCTCGGACGCCAGCTTAATGTTGTTCAGCCGCGCATAGGAACTGGTGTACATGGTGGTCATTTTTTCGCCCAGCACATCCCGGAACAGGCTGGCCTCCAGCTGCTCCTTGGTTACCTCCGGCTCGGTGATGATCAGATCCACCGAGATGGTTTCGCCGTCGGCCGCCGCGTTGTACATATTTTTGGCCTTTGTCAGGTCAAAGGTCACGCCGCGCACATCCTGGGTGCCTTTGCCGGTCGTTTTGTCGTACTCGGAGTTTTTCATCTCCGTCGTCACGGTCTTATGAATGGCGGCCAGATCGATGGGCTTGGGGTCTGTCTTCTCAAAGTCATACTCCAGCTCCGTATAATTTCTGTCCTTGAACGCCTGATGGATCAGATCATAAATTTCATCTTCATCCAGAAGGATGGCCGATGCGCCCTTGGTGATCTCGATGGTGGTTTCCGTCAGCTTATAGGCGTTTTCCGAAAGCTCCGCATTCACCTTTGACGCCGCCTCGGCGATCATTGCGCGCACAGCCGCCTCATCAAATGCGCTGTCACTTCTGGCGGAAACATCCGTCGTATTGCCGACACTGCGGATATATGCGATGGTGTTGCCGATAAAGCCGCCGGAACGGCCGTAGCTGTACGCGTTTTCCGCCGCCTCTGCTGCGCTGTCCGGCACGAGGCCTGCGTCTGCCAGGGTGACAACAATGCTGACCTTTTCGGTGATCTTCAGGGAGACGGCCTGTTCGCTCTTCTCACCGTAGCCTGCAGCTTCCAGCTTTTCCTGCGCCTGCTGTACGGTCAATCCGCCCAGGTCCACACCTTCCACCGTTACATTGGGGTAAATGGTGTCCAGGCCGGCCGCAAATGCGCCGATGCCTGCAAACACAGCCACAACAAAGAGCAGCACCGCGCCCACGGCAATCAACGCAATCTTTCCGCCCCCGGACATCCCGGAACGCTTTCTGGCGCCGCCGGAGGATGCATAGGGATTGCGCGGCTCCTGCTGCGGCCGGCCGGCCGCAGAGTGGGACGCAGCCGTTCTGCGCTGGGTCCGGCTGTACGGATTTGTCTTTTCTGCGTGTTTACTGCTCATCTATTTCCAGCCTCCTTGGGGACATAAAATCTCAGCGTGTTTATTATATACAATGACAGAAAAAATTCAATTACAGCTTAATTACTTTTTTCTACAATTTTATTGTCAATTGATTCCGTTGAACAGCGTGACGCTCTCCACCGGCTGGACAAACAGCGAGGACTGGTTTTCGTCCACATCGCCGGAACGCCACGGTGTACCGACCGCCTGACGCTGGTTGGACAGCGCCTCCAGCAGCATGCCGATCAGTGTGTTGGACACCAGAAAGCCCTGCGGCGTAAAGTTCCAGCGGCCGTTGTTTTCCACGGCCCAGCCTCTGTGATAAAACTCCCGGAGCATTTTTTCCGCCGCGTCAAAGGGACTGGGAAAAACCGCCTGATATTCCTCTTTGCAGATGCCCCGCGTCGTACGCAGGCCCAGCATCACATATTCGCTGGCCTGTTCAAACTTTGAAATGGTCTCGCAGTGGTCAATCAGCGTTCCCCCGTTCAGCACACCCTCGGCATACTTGTCCGCATCCGCCACAAAGCTGTACCGCCGGCCGGCCACATAGCTGTGTGCCGCCGCGCCGAAGCTCATGTACTCCTGTCCCGTCCAGTATTTCATATTGTGGCAGGAATACAGGCCCGGCTGGGCAAAATTGGAGATCTCATACTGCTTGAGTCCGTTGCGGGCCAGTGTCTCCACCGTGTAGAGATACATATCCGCCTGGGCGTCGTCATCCGGAATGAATGGGGAATCCTTGTAAATCCAGAGCTGTGAACCCTCTTCAATCTTCAGGCCGTAGCAGGACAGATGCTCCGGCTTCAGGGCCAGAACCTTCAGGAGCGTGTCGGCCCATCCCTCCCGGGTCTGACTCGGCAGGCCATAGATGAGATCCAGACTCACATTGCGGAAGCCGGCCCGGCGGGCACTCTCCACCGTGGCTGCGGTCCGGGCAAAATTGTGCCGGCGGCCGATGCTTTTCAAAATCCCGTCGTCCGCGCACTGGGCGCCGATGGACAGGCGGTTAAAGCCGGCGGCGCGCATGCGCATCAGGTCCGGCTGCGTGATGCTGTCCGGATTCACCTCAGCCGTGACCTCGGCATCCTTCAGCACCCGGCCGTGTTTTTTCAGGGCGTTGAACAGCTCCACCAGCCGGGCGGCGCCGTAATAGCTGGGCGTGCCGCCGCCGAAGTATACGCTGTCAATATAAAAGCCCTGCAGCTGGGGCGACGCTTCCCGGATATGCGTCAGCAGCGCCCGGTGATAGCGGTCCATCAGCTCGTCCCTGTTGGCCAGCGTATAAAAATCGCAATAGGCGCAGCGGCTGGCGCAGAACGGGATATGTATGTAGATTCCAAGATATTTATCCATATTATCACCGATTTTTCGCAGATTTTGCGGCAAAACACCGCCAAAAACACACCCGGACGCCCGCCGGCCGCACTGTCCGCACATCCGCGCGGCAGACAAAACGCCGCGGGATAGCGGTCCCGCGGCGCTGCTTATGCTCTGTTATTTTGCGTATTCCACAGCCTTTGTTTCACGCAGGACGTGAACCTTGATTTGGCCGGGATACTCCAGCTCATTTTCAATCTTTTTCGCGATGTCGCGGGCCAGAAGAATCATTTCATCCTCCGACACCTCGTCCGGCTTGACCATAATCCGGATCTCGCGGCCGGCCTGGATGGCATAGGAGCTTTCCACGCCCTTGAAGGAGTTGGTGACTTCCTCAAGCTTCTCCAGCCGCTTGATATAATTTTCAATGTTTTCCCTGCGTGCGCCGGGACGCGCAGCAGAGATGGTGTCGGCCGCCTGAACGATACATGCGATGACGGTATGGGGCTCCACATCGCCGTGATGCGCTTCAATGGCGTGTACGACGGCCTCGCTCTCCTTATATTTCCGCGCCAGCTCCACGCCGATTGCCACATGAGAGCCTTCAACCTCATGGTCAATGGCCTTGCCCAGGTCATGCAGCAGGCCCGCACGCTTGGCCACAGCCACATCCTCGCCCAGCTCTGCAGCCATCAGGCCCGATAGCTGCGCCACCTCGATGGAGTGGTTGAGAATATTCTGCCCGTAGCTTGTACGGTATTTCTGGCGGCCGATGAGCTTTACAAGCTCCGGATGGATGCTGCGCACGCCGGTTTCCAGTACGGCGCGTTCGCCCTCGGACTTGATGGTTGCGTCCACTTCCTTGCGGGCTTTTTCAACCATCTCTTCGATACGGGCCGGATGAATCCGTCCGTCCACAATCAGCTTCTCAAGCGCAATCCGGGCAATTTCCCGGCGCACGGGGTCGAAGCTGGAAATTGTAATGGCCTCCGGCGTATCGTCAATAATCAGATCCACGCCGGTCAGTGTTTCAATGGAGCGGATATTGCGCCCCTCGCGGCCGATGATGCGGCCCTTCATTTCGTCATTGGGCAGGGGAACCACAGAGACGGTGGCTTCAGCCACGTGATCGGCTGCACACCGCTGAATCGCCAGCGAAATCAGCTCTCTGGCTTTCTGGTCGGCTTCGTCCTTCAGCTGCGTTTCAATCTCCTTGATTTTGACAGCGGCCTCATGCGTAACTTCCGCTTCAATATTATTGAGCAGATACTGCTTAGCCTCCTCGACTGTATAACCGGAAATGCGCTCCAGCATTTCAAGCTGGCTGCGCTTGATCTGCGCCACCTCTTCACGGGCAGCGTCCACATCATTGAGTTTTTTCGTCAGAAGGTCGCTTTTCCTCTCAATGTTTTCGGTCTTTTTATCCAGGGTTTCTTCTTTTTGCTGCAGGCGGCGCTCCTGCTTCTGCAGATCCTGCCGTCTCTCTTTCACTTCGCGCTCATACTCTGAGCGGCTCTTGTGTATTTCTTCCTTTGCTTCAAGCATCGCTTCGCGTTTTTTGGCCTCGGCGCCCTTGATTGCCTCATTGATGATCCGCTTGGCCTCTTCTTCTGCGCTGCCGATCTCCCGCTCGGCAACTTTTTTGCGGTAGGTGATCCCGAGGAAAAACGCTATAACAAACACAGCAATCGCTGCTGCTGTATATATTATATAGGTAATCACTCCTGGCATAGGCAGTATACACACCTCCATTCCTTTTATTAAATTTTCAAACTTCAAAAAGTGAGTCCTGCGTGCATGCAGGACAGAGAAAATCAGATATTTGAAGGAGCGTCCCCAATCGCTCTGCAAATACTATTCACTGTATTTTACAGCTATTACAGCCTAATGTCAAGGCGTTTTTGTGTGGACTGCACAAAAACAGCGGCGCGCCCATCGGTTTTATGCTGCGCTCTGCGCCGGGCAGCGGCAAATGCTTGACTTTCCCCAAGTCTGGGATTAGAATGTGGCTGTATGTGTGCTCTCAAGCAAAGCATAAAGTCATGCGCCCGTAGCTCAGCAGGATAGAGCGTTCGCCTCCTAAGCGAAAGGCCGCGCGTTCGAATCGCGCCGGGCGTGCCAAAAAGCCACCGTACAGATTGTTCTGTATGGTGGCCTTTTGCTTTTTCATCAATATCTGTTTATGCCGATATCTCCGCAGGAGGCGTCCAGGGCCTGATCTCCTTCCAGCCAAAATCAAATGATTCAGCAAAGGGCTCCTGTCTTTGCCTGCATCGTCAGCCCTTTTGGTTAATCTCAAAAAAGCGGGCGATGGCCGTTGTGGTCATCGCCCGTTTTGCACCTTCGGAGC
>JAEDDG010000003.1 GCA_016293865.1 Oscillospiraceae bacterium
GCCAGACGTTCTGCACGTCGTCGTCGTCTTCCAGAAGATCGATCATCTTTTCAAACTTCTTGACATCGTCCTCGCTGGTGATCTTCACATAATTCTGGGGAACCATCTCAATCTGCGCGGAGTCAAACTTATATTTGCCTTCCAGCGCCGCACACACATATGAAAAGACCGACCGTGACCCGGTCAGTCTTTTGTGTTTATTCCGTTCGGCCGATCAGCACAGACGTCTGCTGTATGCTGCGTCCCGCCGTACCGATTTCCGGCAGATACGCCGGCTGGTCATGCTGCACCATGTCCACATCGCCAATACACCACGCCGTGTCGTCAATCACCGCAAAATCCACTGTGTCCGTCCCCGCCACAAGATACATGGGCGTCTCCTCAGAGGTCTTCTCCGCAAGGGCATAAAGCTGTCCCATATCTTCGGGCTCCGCCAGCTCCACCGTGACTTCCCCGCGCCACACAAAAATGTTGGCAAATTTCTTCAGGCAGTCTGTCTCTTCGTCCAGCAGCGCCACACGAAAACGCTCAACCGGCAGCGACAAATCCAAAGTCCAGTCCCGGCCGTCCTCCTGGTGCTGAAAACAGGCAAGGACCGGGCCATACTGCAGTCCGTCCAGCGCACCAAGCTCCTTTACTACGCATGCATAATACGCCTCCGGCATTGCACATGTGGCCACATACAGCGTCCGCGGTTCATCCACCGGCTGGCTTTTGATCTGTTTTACTCTGTAAACGGGATGGCGTATCTCCTGCTCTGTGGGCCAGACGCCGGATGTAAAGCTGTCCGCTCCCGCGATTCCGCGGGGCGGGTTTGGCACAAAACGCCAGCAGACGTACGCCAGTGCAGCCGCTTCCAGAATACAGAGCGCGGCAAGGATAATCAGAGTATGTATTCTTTTCCACTTTTTCACTTCGATCATTTTCCTCCCTCTGATCCTTTTTGTACTGATCGGCCAGCGAACTCAGATTACTGTGATCGCACTACGCTTCATACACAGAATACGACCGTATGGTATAGACATAGTTTCCTGAATAATAAGTGATCCCAGCAGTTGTTACCTCAGCATAACGTATCATCAAACACAAAATACATAAAAACGTTTTCTATCCCTCCTTGGATAGTATAAGCTTGACTTAATTTAATTTCACCATAGTCTCTGCCTTCCTCTATCGAAAGATAACGAGGTCATACGCTCTCAGCATATTAATTCATTTCCGACGTATCATTACTTGCTGCACTTGCAGGAGAAACAAGCAAAAGAGTCATCATATTTCTATAAATCGAAACGTTTTTTGTGTACTTTTCCGAATTTCGTGCAAAAAAACCGCGGGGCAGAGCCTGTCCCGCGGTTTGTCCATTATTCTTCCCAATTGTGCCAGACGTTCTGCACGTCGTCGTCGTCTTCCAGAAGATCGATCATCTTTTCAAATTTCTTGACATCATCCTCGCTGGTGATCTTCACATAATTCTGGGGAACCATCTCAATCTGCGCAGAGTCAAACTTATACTTGCCTTCCAGCGCAGCGCACACATCGTTGAAGCTGTCCGGATCCGTGTAAACGACAAATGCGCCGTCATCGTTGACGAGATCGTCCGCGCCGGCCTCCAGCGCGTCCTCCATGACGGCATCCTCTTCCAAATCCTCGTCCTCATCGTCAATCACAATCACGCCTTTTTTATCAAAAGACCATGAAACGCAGCCGGCAGCACCCATATTTCCGCCGTATTTGTCAAACAGGTGCCGAACCTCAGAAGCAGTACGGTTGCGGTTGTCGGTCATGGCTTCAACAATGACAGCCACGCCGCACACACCGTAGCCTTCATACGTGACTCTCTCATAATTATCCGTGTTTCCGCTGCCCAGAGCCTTGTCAATGGTGCGCTTGATGTTGTCGTTGGGCATATTGGCCGCCTTTGCCTTGGCAATAACAGTGGCCAGGCGGGAGTTGTTCGCAGGATCGCCGCTGCCGCCCTCTTTAACGGCAACAATCATTTCACGGGCAATTTTCGTAAAAGCCTGCGCCCTTTTTGCATCTGCAGCTCCCTTTGTTTTCTGTATATTATGCCACTTGGAATGTCCGGACACAAAATTCATCCCTTTCATCTATTTTGAACAGTTTAACATATAGATTATAAAGGAAGCGGCGTGTATAGTCAACCTTTTGTGCGGCTATAATTTTGATATTCATAAGATCGGAGGTGAATATTTTGGCGCACAGCAAAGGGAGCAGCAATCCCCATTCCGGAAAGGATTCTGCGGAACAGGCCGCACCGGTCAGTGAAATTCAGCAGTCCGGCCAAAAGAAAAAGAACAAGCAGTCATCCAGATAATCTGCGCACATATAAAGGCGGCAGGAGCCTTCCTGCCGCCTTTATTCTGTATCTTCCCGCCTTCTGCACAGCCTGCAGTCCCTATCTGCGCCGCGGAATCAGAAGCATATTCCCCGCGCATACATCCGTCTCGCTCTCCAGACCGTTGGACTGCAGGATCAGCTCCCTTGTGGAGCAATATTTTTTCGCCAGCTGCCACACGGTATCGCCGTCACCGATGCGGCGCAGGACAACAGAGGGCCGGCCTGCGCAGTCCAGCGGCTTTTCCGGATCATAAGACGCCGTCTCAATCGCAGCAAACCGGCAGAAGCTGAAACGGCGCACAGTGAGCGCAACCGGGATGCGCACATCCACACCGGATGCAGTAACAGAGGTATGGTACTCCCCGCTCCACGCGGCGCTGAACATCAGAACGCTCTCCGCGTCACCCTCCAGCGGCAGGGTACAGGCAAGCTTCTGAACTGCAGACAGCAGGCGTCCATCCTCGGTTTCATAGATCATCACCACATTGGCCGGAACCGTGATCCCGCGCTGCCCTTCTGTCTGCTCTGCCGCCGGCTGCGCCAGAAAAACATTGACAGAAATGACGGATCCCACAGGCGCGGCAGCAGGCACAGTGCCCTTGATCATGGCGGGGATGGTGCTGCAGCTGTCCAGACTGCGCAGGGTATGCTTTTCCTGCGCACAATCCAGCGCATATTTTGTGCTGTATGCATCGGCAACATAGTCAATCCTCTGCCGCGTATACCTGGCGCACTGGACCACAGCATGCAGCTCAACCGCAAAGCGGCCCGGTTCACTGTCATCCGGGCTCAGATACGCGCCGGTCAGCATCGGCCACACGTCAAACGCGCTGTCCTCACACGGCAGCTCGAAGTCCACAATCTGCGAATAGGGAATGGTATGCTCAAAGCAGGCAAGGCCGCCGCCCTCCGGCCGATATAGCAGCTCCAGCACAACCTCACCCTTCACAATGATCCGCGACCCGACGACAGAGAATTCACCGGTATTCAGCGTATACCCCTGGCGCAGGAGCTCGGCAGACGGGGATTTCAGCGCGGGAACTGACAGATCATCAGAAATCAGGAACGTTTTTTCTGTCAGCTCTGTCAGCATCTGCGCGCTGCATTCTCCGTTCAGCAGCTCCGCCGCCGCATTCTCCGCATTCTGCGCACCGGACGCAATGCGCAGCTCCTGTGCCGCGCAGCACATCACATCCACCGTCAGATTGACGCGGATCAGAATTTTCCGCGGATTGATCATCCGCGTTTCCGTGCCTGCAACCGATACGCGGGCACAGATGAGGCAATCCTGCGTTATATCCGGCGATTCCGCCTGCGCGGAAAACGGGATACTTGTTTCCAGCTTCCGCACACCGCCGCCGCCATCCGGCAGATATGTAACGCATACGTCCGTTACACCGGTGATGCGCACCTGTCCTCTCTCTCCCTCCTTGCTCCGCATCAGCGCCACGGCGCCTGTCTCAACAAAGCGGAGAATATCCGGCTGCGCGTCCGGCACGATCAGTTCTGCGGTTTCCTCATGGGCAAAAACAGAAGTAAATACAGTCTTATACATGCTTACATGATTATAATCAAAGTTCAGCTGTTCCACGCACGTCTCTCCCGTCTGTTCGGATTTCACTACAATGTATATTGGGACGGGTTACGCTTTATTCCAGCAGATCAGTCCTTTACGCCAAAAACCAGACGAAGCAGACCCCTGAGCAGCTTTGGCGACCTGACCACCACGATTTTCATTATTGACACCTCCGTTTTCAGCGCCTGCAGATGCAGATGCCTGCGGCAATCAGAATGATTCCCAGCGCAAACCACCAGAACGTTGAGGGCAGCACAAGAGCCAGGATGACCAGCACGCCGGCAATCAGCAGAAGCAGACCGAGTCTGTTTGTACGTTTTTTCACATTGTTCCCTCCTCCGCAGGTGTTCCGCTGCTCCAGTATACGCGCCGAAAGGCAAGGCGGTCACACAAAACCGCGGGTCGCCTGCACAAAGGTTGGCGGCCCGCGGCTCTGCGGTTTATTCTGCGTTTTTACGACTGCTGCCGGTTCACACCAGAATCTGCAGGCGGCGCGCAGGACTGCGCATACTGTTTCGGACTCTGGCCTGTCAGGCGCCTGAACATCTGGTAGAAATATTTCGGATTGGAATAGCCGACCTGTTCTGAAATCTCATACATTTTCATCGGCGTTTTCTGGTCCTGCAGCAGTTTTTTTGCTCTCTCAACGCGCACACTGTTCAGATAATCCGTAAAAGTCATCCCTGTTTCCCTTTTAAACAGCGTACTGAAATACACGCTGCTCAGTTCAACGGCGGCGCTGGCCTCTGACAGATCCAGTTCAGGATCGCCGCAGTGTTCCCGAATATATGTACATGCCCGCTCAATCAGCTGCGCCGAACGTGAACGGCGCTGCCGCTTTTGCACCGACAGGCACTGGACAAACAGGTCATAAATCTGCCGCTGCAGCAGAAATGGGTTCGCCGACAGAAGGATCTGTGTGTACAGGCTGCGGTCTGCAAGGCACGGCAGATCATTTGACATGCCCCTGCTGTACAGATAAACATTCAGCCGGACAACAAGCTCCACGAAAATCCAACGGATAAAATCCTCCGAACCACCCGCCATCCGCACGGCTTCTCCAAAAAGACATTTCAGGCTAGCCAGCGCCGCCTCCTGATTCCCGGCCTGCAGCTTTGAAAGCACGTCCTCCATCTGCGGATACAGCGACACCGGCTGCATTGTCTCATACCGGAAAACATTTTCCATGCTGCAGATGCCGTTTTGTCCGAACGTGTTTTTATAGTTCAGCGCATCCAGCGCATCGCGCATGCTCTGGGAAAGCGCCTTGAATGCGCTGACAGTGCTCCCGATTCCGGCCGAAAGGCGGCTGTGAAAAACAAGCATCATCTTTTCCTGAAGCAGGATCAGCAGCTCCTCCAGCCGTTTGGTCAGCTGCTGCTCTGCTCCCTGCACCAGCAGGATTCCCCGCTGCATGGGATCAAAAAACACTACGCACGCCATTTCACGCGTACGGCAGATTTCTTCCGTCATATTCTGAATCACGATCTGCATAACTTCCCGGTCGGACTCCTGACTTTCCGCATAGTCCGGCACAACTGCAGCCACGCAGAGGTACGGATAAGCAGTCGGAACGCCAATGCGTGAGAGATGCCGGCGGCAGGCATCCTCACTCTCCTGCGTTCCGTTGCTCAGCAGCTGGAGCAGGTAACGTTCGCGCAGCAGCGGCAGACTCTCCTGCAGCAGTTTTTCAATCTGCTGCGCGTCACAGGCAGCAGACACCATACGCACATAAGAATCGATTGCGCGCCGGAGGACAACAAGCAGTTCGTCCTGACGGACCGGCTTCGTCAGAAAGTCAAACGCATTTGCGCGTATGGCCTCACGCGCTGAATCCAACGTTGCATATCCTGTGATAACAATGATGCGCACATTCTTTTCCTCATTGCCGATCATTCTGGCAAGCTCCAGCCCGTTGAGCAGCGGAATATTGATGTCCATCAGGATAATCTGGGGCCTGTGCTGCAGATACAGCGAAAAAGCGTCAACGCCATTATCGGCTTCACAGCAGCACTCCAGGCCCAGCTCCTGCAGCGGGATCATTTCCAGCAGGCGGTCACGGATCAGCTGATCGTCATCCACAATCATCAGCTTCAGGCCGTTCACACGTTTCCTCCTTCCCTGCCACATAAACGGTTACACGCGTATATTCACCGAATTCACTCTCCACTTCAAGGCGGCTCCCGGATCCATAATAAGCCTGGAGCCGCTTTCTGACGTTCCAGAGTCCGAAGTGGTTCTGCGGAATACGCTCCTCGGCAATCCGCCTGCGCATTTTCTCCAGTTCTGTTTCATCCATGCCGATTCCATTATCATGCACAGTGATGCGAAGGCCGCTTTCATCCGTCTGCGCGATCTCCACCAGGATTCTGCAGTTGTGCGAAATTCCCTCAAACGCATGCAGAAAGACGTTTTCCACAATTGGCTGCAGAATCAGCCGCAGCACCGGCCGCTCAAGAAGCTCCGGCGCACTGCTGATTTCCACACTGACCTCTTTCTGCCGGCAAAGCCGCTGCAGGTCAATGTAATAGGTCACATGTTCCAGTTCCTGCTTCAGCGGCACGCAGGCCTCACCTTTGCTCAGCGAAAGCCTGAAGAAGCTACTGCAGTCCTCAATAATCCGCCGCACCATCTCCAGATCGCCGTGCCCGGCAAAATACAGCACGGAGTCCAGCGTGTTATACAAAAGATGCGGATTGATCTGTTCCTGAAGAAAACGCAGCTCGCGCGTGCGCTTTTCTTCCTCCAGCTTCCGTTCGTTGCGCATCAGCGTCTGCACTTCATCCAGAAGCTGGTTGAAACTGCTGCCGAGAAATCCGATTTCATCCTGCGCCTCAACAACATACCGCACAGACAGGTCTCCGCCGCGCGCCTGCATGATGGTCTCTTTCAGTCTGGAAATCGGCCTGATCAGCCAGCCCGTAAACAGAAAAGCTGCAAAAACAGAATAGCAAAACGCCAGCACAGCCAGCAGAACAACAGTCACAGCCAGAGAATGCTGCGTGGATTCCAGAACATTGAATTCAGGCACAAAAACCAGGTAAGCCCGCAATTCCGCCAGATATACCGATGCCGCCAGCTCCGGCCGGCGGTTTGTCTGAAATCTGAAAACCGCAGCAGTGGTACGGCTTTCGCAGATTCTCTCCAGCGTTCCCCTGTCAGACAGTGCCCCGTCCAGCAGCCTTTCCTTTGTGGAATAAAGGACTTCCCCGGCCGTCGAAATCAGCGCAAATTCACCCCGGTCGTCACCGCAAAGGGCTTCAAGCCAAGCGGCATTTACAAAAACGTTGACTACGCCCGTCTCCTTATATGAGCGCTCATCACGCATGATATAGACATTTGAAAAGCACGGCGTGTTTTTCAGCGGCTGCAGTGAATGATCCGGCATAAACCATACCGGCGATGCGCACGCACTGATCAGATCAATTCCCTTTCCGGCATAGGCATCAAGCAAACCTTCATAATCCCGGACAGGCAATGCCTCCACATCATTGCTGCCGGTGTAAAAATAGCTCTTGAAATACTGAAAGGATGTGCCGTTCGTCTTGTAAATCGCAAACCCCTCCAGCCCTGGCAGCGCCGCGCAGAACCTGTCGCCGTACGCTCTGAGTGCATTGTATATTTCCGCATCGTTCAGTCCGGTCGGTTCCGACAGCAGCTGCGACCGTATGCTGCCGTCATAAAACAGCGACAGAATGTTGTTCTGCAGGTTCAGCACAGTCGCGCTGAATGTATCCCTTCTGTTCTCCATTTCCTGCAGCAGAAGGCGTTCATTTTCCTGTGCAAGCCTGTCTGCCGTCCGGATATAGATGGTAAAAATCGCCAGAAAAAAACCGAGAATTACAATAGCGAAGAGAAGAAGCGTCATTTTCACTTTCATGCCGGCCGGCCGCGCCGCCCAGCGCTGTCTGACTTTTTTCTGCATTGTCTTCTCCTCCCCCGGATTTCCGCATGCTGCCGGATCAAAGCAGATTCGGCGTCGCAATCTGCCTCCAGAGCAACTGGTACACCGGTTTCTGCGCGAACACGCTGCCGCCGCCTTCATAATCCAGCAAAGGTTCCTCCAATTCCTCAATCTGCGTCAGCTCACCGCTCAGATATGCATCAACCCGCTGTGCACAGCTCTGAAGCCGCAGGGCAAGGCCGCCCAGGCGCAGCTCCTGCGTTTCAAAACCATAGGCCGTATTCTCTTCCATCCACTGTGTCCGGAAGCATTCGCAGAACCGCAGAACAAGCTCCGCCGTCTCCCTGCAAAGCGCAGCGCACCGCTCCAGTCCCGCCCGGTCTTTCCCGGAATATGCACCGCGCAGCTTCAGTCCGAGTTCATACTTCCGTGCAAGGACGTCACAGAGCGCTTTCTCCGCTGCAAACAGGCGGCCCCATTCCGGATGCGCCGTCCAGGGCTCCATGGCCTTTGAAAACTCCGCATAACGCGTACCGTCTCCGGGCACAACGGTGGAATCATACATTCCCAGGAAGGGATCTGAAAACAGCATATATTTTTCCGGATTTTTCAGCCAACCGTTGTCTCCGCCCACCGTTCCCGGCAGATCCAGCAGCTTGAACGCATCGTACGGGATATCAAAAAGCGCCTCAAACCGCTTTTTGATCAGTTCCATATCTGTATTTCCCCGTGCAAGTTCCGCCGCATAAAACAGGGCTGGCAGCGCCGCAAAAGCGGAACAGGTACAGCCGTCATCACCCCACATGGTCATAACGACATTCCGCACGCCGTATTTCCGGCAAAGCGGCAATGCAATTCCAGTGACCTTTTCCGACAGGTAATTGCGCGGCGAAAACCCTGACCAGGTCCAGGCGCCGCCCGCATACCAGATTTCATTGCTGAACTTGCTGTGGGCGCGGAACATGTCGTTGTAATGGGCGTCGTTTCTCCCCCAATCATAATAATCCCAATAAATCAGGCCCACATCCTGCGGCACTGTTTTTGGCAGCTCATCCGGCACCAGAGGATTTTCCATCTGGTAGCCGCCGTGATTGTGGAATCTGAAAAACATATCGCTCCACATCAGGATCCGGAATCCATGCACTCCGGCAATTTCGCGGACGCGCTCCAGATGTCTCATGAAGATTTCACGTCTGTTCTGATAGCCGTTTTTTTCAAGATACCGTCCCAGACCCACCATATGCGCCTCATCCAGGCCGATGTTGACAATGCGGGATGTAAAACTCCGTTCGAGCGCTGAGAACATGTCGTCAATCAGCCTGTAAGTCCGCTCGTCTCCGGCCAGGAGGATGTCGTTGCAGTCCACATAATCTGTATAGACAGGCCAGTTGACGATCCCGTTGAGATGGGCAAGCGTCTGGATACACGGAATCACTTCAATACCGTGTGCGGCGGCAAAGCTGTCAATTTCCCGGAGCTCGTCCGTGGAATATCGGCCGCGCATATATCCGAAATACGGCTGGCCGTCGACCTCATAGGTGTCCTCAATGTAAAGCATCAGGGTATTGTATCCCATACGGCTGATGAGTCCGATCAGTCTGCGCAGCGCCGAAACCGTACGGACGCCGTTGCGGGAACAATCCAGCATAATTCCAAACCGGTCAAAATCCTTCATTCTGTTCAGTCCTCCATTTTTCCGCCGGCCGCTTCAAGCATTGCAAAATAGTGCGCGTCCGGTATGTATTCTGCGACGCTGTTGCCTGTTCCAAGCGCATAACCGCCAACCGTCTGCGTGCGCTCCAGCATGGCTCTGCTGCGCTGCCTGATCTCATCCGGAGTACGCCGGACCATGTAGTCAATGTCCATGCCGCCCAGTATGGCAATATCATGTCCCCAGCGTGCATAGGCCTCTTCCACCGGTACAATGCTGTCCTGATAGGAATGCTTGCCGTCGAACCGCATATCGGAAATCACATCCCCCATGACGCTGTCCAGGCAGCCGCAGGAATGAAGCACAGCGCATCGCCCGCTTTCATGCGCCATCGCAACGATCTCCCTGTACCATGGAAAAACAAGCTTCCGCAGCAGGTCGGGCGACAGCAAAGTCTGCGTGTTGAAGCCCCAGTCGTCGTTGGCCATGATCAGTCCAACGCTCTCATACGCAAGTGCATGCCTGTAATGGGCCACATGCAGCGCACCGATCCGGTCAAAAACCGCCTGAACCAGCTCCGGCTCGTCATAAACCATATAGCACATGTTCTCATAGCCCAGCATCTCACTGGCCGTCTCCAGAATTCCCGCGCTGGAAAACATCAGCTTCATTTCTCCGGGCAGCCGCCCGCTGACATGCTCCAGCACAGAATAGTCAATCGCTTCCGGATCCGGCCAAGGGTAATGCTCAAAACTCTCCCAATCGCAGATCAGGTGGTTTTCATTCAGCGAACGCGTCTGCTTTTTATTCAGCGGTCCGCTGATGAACTGCAGCGGGCAGCCGACTGCCTGACAGTGGTCATAGCCGAAAAATGCCATCGCACGCGCCAGATACAGCTGTCTGCCCACTGGATCCGCCGGTGAAGGCGCGCCGCCGTTGGCATACTGATACAGCCTTTCATTCAGAAAAAATTCAAACAGAGTTGGACGATCCGGCTTTTCATGGTGCAGCACCGCCTCCAGCTGATGAAAATCCGGCTCCCGGTTCATGCCTTTAAACATAACATTTTCTCCAGTCAAAAGTGTCATATGGGTCTTGTTATGTCTATTCTATCAACCGGATATATACCGCACAACAAACGATGCTGCCAATTGCTTGTACAATCCTGCTTTTTTACCGCCGCAGCCCGGCCAGCACAGCGCGCCTGTACTGGGCCGGTGAAAGGCCGGTGTGTCTTTTGAATACTCTTGAAAAGTATGCCGCATCGGAAAAGCCGCTCAGATAGCCGCACTCCTGCACAGAAAGAGTTTCCACCGCAAGCAGCGGCTTTGCATATTCACAGCGCACACGGTTAACATAAGCCGTCACTTGACAGCCGAATGTTTTTTTAAACGCGTGCATCAGATAGGAAGTGCTCAATGCGCAAGATGCCGCAATGTCCTCAACCGTGATCTTCTCCGGCACCATGGCATGAATGTAACGTGCCGCCTGCAGCATGGCGCTCATTTTCCCGCTGCCGCGGCCGGCAGCAGTCCCCTGCTCCTCACGGTAATTCCGGATCAGCCAGATCAGAAATTCCAGCACCGCCAGCCGCGTTTCGGCAGCAGAACAAACGTCCTCGTTGTGAAACGCTTCCATCACCCGCAAAAAACGCGAGCCAAGCGCTGCCTGATCCAGGTGCGGCCTCAGGCGCAGACCGGCTGCAATGAGTCCATTCTGGCGAAAAAAGGTCTGATCAACAATCAGACATGCAATTTTCGTTGTCTCATGCGGATGCACCTCATGCAGACAGTTCGCATTCACTATAAACAGCTCTCCTGCGTGCATTTCATATGTGACGCCGTCACAGAGTTCACAGGCCGAACCATCAATAAAGAACAGGAACTCCATGTTCTCATGCCAGTTGCGCCAGCACTTTGGCCCCACCGGCAGGGTATCTTCATGGTAGATAAACGGCAGGACCGGATCTGTCACCGAATGGAATTCATATGTCAAAGCAGCCACTCTCCTTCCGCACGCAAGGGTGCAGTAAATCTGCCCCATTATAGTATCAGCGCCGTTTTGTTTTCAACCGCAAAAGCGAAGAAGCCATTTTCCCAGCAGCGCGTATTCTTGAAAAAATCCTGTAATTTAAGAATTGTCCACAGATTTCATGTTGTTTTCAGGGTGAAAAAAGTAAATCCGGTGGTTTCATTCAGGTTTCCTGCAGAATATACTGATGCCATAAAATGAAAGGAGAGCTTCCAGATGAAAAAAGCAATCGCACTTTTACTCGCACTTCTCTTCATGATCTCTATGCTGGCAGCATGCGGTTCCGCTCCGGATAACAGTCAGCCGCCTGAGGACAGCACTGATGACAGTCAGGAATCCTCCGGTGAAGACAGCGCAGATCAGTCTGATGAGACTGACAATACGGCTGCAGTCACAGGCGACATCACCGTATGGTACCCTGATACATGGTCATCTGACGCCCCCGGTTTTGTGGATGCATGGAAAACGGACATTGCCGCGCAGTATCCGGACGTCAACGTGACGTTTGAGGAATATGTCCAGGCGTCCATTCAGGAAAAGCTGACCGTCGCGATGGCGACCGGTACCACGCCTGACATCTTCTACGACGTGCAGTCCAGAATTGCGCCTGCGGCCAACAACGGTCTGCTCGTGGATCTGAGCGATGTGGCAGGCGGAATCAGTGATCTGGCAGAGAATTATGCCGAAATCGGCAAAATCGGCAATGAAACACTGTATCTGCCCTATACCTCCATGAACTGCTACTCCATTGCAATCAACATGGACATTGCCCGCGAAGTCGGCGCTGACGCTTATCTGCCTGAGGACAGCGTACACTGGTCGTATGAAGATTTCCTGAAATGCTGTGAACTGGCCAAGGAAGGCGGCTACTACGGTTCACAGCTCTGGGCAGGCGGCCCCACCGGAGATGCAGCCATGTTTTCCCTGTACATGACCGCAGGCTCCCAGATGTTCAGCGATGACTTCTCCGCCTGCACAATCAACAATGACGGAACCAGGAAAGCTCTGGAACTGGTTCAGGAACTGATCGACAAGGAATATGTACCTGCCGGCGCTGCCACAACGCTCGATTACAACGAGGCCTTCTTTGCCGGCCAGTCCCTGTTCTCCCTGCCGCAGGGCGGTGCGTACATCATCATGCAGCGTGAAAATTCCTACGAAGCCGGCGAAATTGACACCATTTTTGACATGGATTTCGTCATGTACCCCTCGCCTGACGGCAAAACCGAGCCTGTCAGTGCAAGCTTCGGCACCAACGGCTTCTGCATTTTCAAAAATGACGAAAACGCAGACAATATTGCGGCTGCAAAGGCCATTGTGAAACTCGTTTATGACGATCCGTCCTATATGACCAACATCGTCACACATACCAGCACTGCGCCTGTTCTGACGACTGTTCAGGCAGACGTTGACGAAAAGTATGCCGCATATGTTGAAAAAGGCGACAACTTCACCGCAACTTACATGACAAACTCCTTCGGCATTCTCGAGGGCTGGTGGAGCGACTGGCGCAACGCCTATTACCCTGTGATGCAGAATTTCTATTCCGGCAGTGCGACAATTGAAGAGACTCTCGCCGCTCTGGAGCAGGCCGGCAATGATGTTCTTGCAGCCTACGCTGAAAGCAACTCCTGACAAACAGCCTGAAAACCGCACATTTCTTCTGGTTCCGCTTAATCTTTCACTGCTCAAAAGCGGATGCCTGCACAACAAGGGCCGGGCGTTATTGCAAGCGTCCGGCCCTGATTCTGAAATTCTTTCCCGTTCCTGCGGTATGCGCACTTTTAGGAGGCACAAACATGAATAACAACACAAAAATTGCAGTAAGGCCCGGATTGCGGAAACGCAGGCGCAGGCAGTTTCTGATCGCCCTCCTTTTTCTGGCTCCGTGGGCATTCTTCTTCCTTGTGTTCAAGCTGTATCCATTTCTGTATGGAATTGTCATTTCCTTTACGAACTACACGCTGCGCAGCACTGAATTCATCGGGCTGGATAACTACAGAAATCTTCTGCAGGATCCCAGATTCTGGCTCAGCGTGCGTTCCATGCTCTTTTTTGCACTGATCTGCATTCCGGGAACCATCTTCACCGCGCTGATGCTGGCGCGCCTGATCTATCCGCGGACAGCCTCTCTCAGCACGTTTTCCAAATGCATCATTTACCTTCCGGGGCTGATCTGTTCTGTCGTTATCGTCGTAATTGTCAAATACCTGTTCTCCACGTCAATCGGCGTTCTGCCATGGATCTGCGAAAAGCTCGGCGTCAAGGTGTTTTCCGTTTTTGATCATCCCGCCCTGTCCATTCCGCTGATGTCAGTTCTGATTGTTTTCACCTGCATCGGCCAGCCGGTGGTTTTATATACAGCAGCCATGGACGGCATTCCGCAGGAGCTGTACGATGCGGCATCCATTGACGGTGCCGGCAAGCGGCAGATTTTCTGGAAAGTGACATTCCCACTTCTGAAGCCCACCACGACACTGATCCTTGTGACAACCACAATCAACTCACTTCAGCTTTTTGTCTATCCAATGCTGTTTACCGGGGGCGGCCCCTACTTCAGCACGTCAACGCCCATGCTTCTGTTATACAACAGCGCATTCAACAGCGGTACATTCGGCTATTCTGCTGCCATCGGCGTTGTGTTGTTCATCTTTACCGGTTTCCTGGCGGCAATTCAGTTCAGAATGACGCGCACGGACAACTGAATGTACAGAGGTTTTGCCATGAAAAAGAAGAGAAAATTCTCCGTTTCAGTCCTGATTCTGATTCTGGTACTGATTCTGTTCACCGTTCCGTTTTACATCATGCTCACCGGTTCACTGAAAAACAATTCTGCCCTTGAGCTGAAACCTCCGGACTTCAATATTTTCAAAAATGTCAGTCTGCGCAGCTACATTGAAGCGTTTTCGACGCGGCCGATCTGGCGCTGGATGAGCAACAGCGTCACCGCAGCTGTCAGCGTAGGCGTAATCAATGTTTTTGTGGCTGCAATGGCGGGTTATATCTTTGCCCGCCGGCGCACGCCTGTGCTGAAGGCGCTGTTCGCCGTTGTCATCGCAACCATGATTCTGCCGCAGACCATGCTGCTGATTCCCAACTATCTTGTGGCCACAAAACTGAATCTGCGCGATTCCATGATTGGTCTGGTGCTGACAAGCGTCAATCCGGCTTACGGCGTGTTTCTGTGCAGGCAGTATATGATATCCCTGCCGAATGAGCTGTTTGAAGCGGCAGAGCTGGACGGCTGCTCAGAACTTGCGAAGTTCTTCCGGATTGCCGTTCCCCTTTCCTGGCCAGCATTCGGTTCGCTGTTTATTTTCACATTTCTCGGTATCTGGAATGATTTCCTGTGGCAGTCCATAATGATGACCTCCAAGGACAACATGACGCTCGCCATGGGTATTCAGTCCCTGCTGACATCCGGCTCGGATATCCGGAAGTACTCTCTGCAGTTCGCCGTTTCCACTTTCTCCATGCTGCCTGTTTTCCTTTTGTTTTTCTCCTGCCAAAAGGCATTTATCAAGGGAATCACAGCCGGCAGCATCAAAGGCTGAATCTTTCCTCCCATCCGCAGGCCGCGGCAATACAGATAACGGCAAAAAAGCATCCGTATGCCGCGGCATACGGATGCTTTCATTTTTATAAAGCTGATTAAAGGATTTTTGCCAGGAAAGCCTGCAGCCGTTCGCTCTTCGGATGATCGAAAAGTGATCCGGGATCGCCTTCCTCCACAATTTTTCCGGAATCCATGAAAACGACGTGCGACGCCGCCTCGCGTGCAAAGCCCATTTCATGCGTAACCACGACCATGGTCGTGCCCTGAGCGGCCAGCTGCTTCATAACATCAAGCACCTCGCCGACCATTTCCGGATCCAGTGCGCTGGTCGGTTCGTCAAAAAGCATCACATCCGGATCCATGCAAAGGGCACGGACGATGGCGATGCGCTGCTTCTGACCGCCGGACAGCTGGTTGGGATAGGCCGCAGCACGGTCCGCCAGTCCGACGCGGTTCAGCAGCTCCATGGCCTTCTGCTCCGCCTCTTCCTTGGATCTTTTCAGCAGCTTCATGGGCGCAAGCGTCATGTTTTTCAGAATGGTCATATGCGGGAAAAGATTGAAATGCTGGAAAACCATCCCCATTTTCTGACGGTGAACATTAATGTTCACTTTGGGATCAGTAATATCAACGCCTTCAAACAGAATCCGGCCGCCTGTCGGTATCTCAAGAAGATTCAGGCAGCGCAGAAACGTGGATTTACCGGAACCGGACGGCCCGATAATGGCTGTCACGTCGCCGCGGCAGATCTTCATATCAATCCCATCCAGAGCCTTGATATCACCGCTGTTAAAATGCTTCTGCAGGCCTTCCACCTGAATCAACGGCTCAGTGATCACTGCTGCGCAGCCTCCTTTCAAGCTTGCCCACAAGCCAGGTAAAGAACATGACCAGAACCAGATAAATCAGCGCAACGGCAAACAGCGGCATAAACGCGGAATAGGTCCGGCCTCTGATGATATCGCCGCCCTTGGTCAGATCCTCAACGGAGACATAGCCCGCGACTGACGTCTCTTTCAGAAGAACGATAAACTCATTGGCCAGCGCAGGCAGAACATTTTTCAGCGCCTGCGGAATAATGATATACCGCATGGTCTGCACATAGTTGAAGCCCATGCTGCGTCCGGCCTCAAACTGCCCGTTGTCGATGGACATAATGCCGCTTCGGATGATTTCGGCAACATACGCGCCGGAGTTGATGCCGAATGCCAGCATGGCAATCATCACGCCATTGTTGGACGAGGCAAAGATGATGTAATAAATGATCATCAGCTGCACAACAACCGGCGTGCCGCGCACAACTGTCAGATAGATTTTGGCAATGGCATTGAACAGGCGCAGGAAGCCGCGGCCCGGTCCCTTGCGCATCCGGTCATAGTTTTTATCATATGTAGACCGGACGATGGCGACAACAACGCCGATCACAATACCCAGCAGGACTGCCACCAGCGTGATCTTCAGCGTGACGCCCAGACCGTTCAGAAGATACTTCCAGCGGTCTTCCTTGATGAAATTCAGAATAAAATCCGCCTTGACGTCCGCAAACCACTGCGAGACGCTGGCAGAGACGCCAGCAAACCATTCCGCCATCAGCATTCACCTTTCGTACAATTATAGATACAGGCAAAAGGGCGGTCATTGCCGCCCTTTTGCCGCAGGCTGAAAATATCCTGTTGATTACTTATTGTTGGCCTCGACAAAAGCCTTGGCAGGCTCATTGTCGATAACAACGCAGTCGACCTTGCCGGTCACAAGCGCCTGCACGGCATCAGCGCCCTTGTTGTAGCGCTGCACGGTGCCGAGACCCTCATCCTCGATATCCCAGGTGGAGTACAGGTCACCGGTGGTGTTGGTCTGCACGCCGATGGTATATCCGCCGGTCTCAAACAGATCGTCAACACTGGTGATCTCGGAATCATCCGTGACGATAACGACCTGTACGCCGGTTGCATAGCTGGTGGAGAAATCAACACTCTGGAGACGGTCCTCGGTGACCGTCATGCCGGCCATGCCGAAGTCAGCCTTGCCGGAAGTCACGGCAGGAATAATAGAGTCAAACGCCATGTCGTCAATCACAAGCTTCATGCCCAGCTTGTCAGCGATTGCGGAAGCAATTTCAGCGTCAATGCCGACGATGCTGTCGCCCTCGTGATATTCATAAGGGGGGAACTCCGCATTGGTGGCCATGTGCAGCTCTTCAGCATCCGCAGCCACATCCTGCTGGAATACCAGATCATTTTCAACACCGTTGATGTACTTGTCAATGATGGCCTTAACCGTGCCGTCTGCAATCAGCTCTTCCAAGGCGCTGTTCACCGGCTCAGTCCACTCGGAGTTCTTTGCAAAGCAGATTGCATAATCCTCTTCCGCATACGCAGTATCCAGAATCTTCAGCTGAACCTTGGAGCCGCATGCGCTGAACATGCAGACAAAAAGCGCCAGCAGACACAGCACCGCAAGGATTCTCGTTGCCTTTTTCATTTCAAATCGCTCTCCTGTATGTAATGTTTTTGTCTTTATTTAAGGCCTAATGATCATACAACGAAATGCATAAAAATGCAATATATTTTTTAAATAATTTAAAAAAATGTATATATGGACAAAAGCCGCGCATAACAGCGCGGCTTTTCCATCCTTTTTACCCCTGCGCCCGCGGCAGGATTTCCTCTTCAATGCGCATCAGCCTGTTGTATTTGGCTGTGCGGTCGGTCCGGCATGGCGCGCCGGATTTCATCCGTCCGCAGTTGAGGGCAACAGCCAGGTCAGCTGCAAATGTGTCTTCCGTCTCACCTGAGCGGTGAGACATCATGGCGGCATAGCCCAGCTGCTTTGCAAGCCGTACTGTCTCAATTGTCTCCGAGAGCGTTCCGACCTGATTCGGCTTGATGAGAATTGCGTTCGCCGCTCCGGACTGTGCGCCGGTGCGCAGCCGGCCGGGGTTTGTCACAAACAAATCGTCTCCGACAATCTGAATGCTCCTGCCCAGCCTGCGCGTAACCATTGCCCAGCCTGTCCAGTCGTCCTCTGCCATGGGATCCTCCAGGGATGAAATCGGATACGCACTGCACAGACGCACCCACATCTCCGTCATTTCCTCGCGGTTCAGGACTGTTCCCCGTTTGGGCATCCGGTAAGTGCCTGTCCGGACGTCATACCACTCCGTTGCCGCCGCATCCAGCGCAAAGGTAAAATCCTTTCCCGGCACATAGCCGGCCTGCTCCACAGCAGACGCCAGCGCCCGCAGCGCATCCTCGTCGCTGTCCAGATCCGGCGCATAGCCGCCCTCGTCTCCCACACCGGCCGACGGCACAATTTTCTTCAGCACATGGTAAACCTCCGCGCACATGCGCACGGCCTCGGCAAAGGTCTGTGCCGTCTCCGGAACAAGCATGAATTCCTGGATATCCACTGTGTTCCCCGCGTGTGCGCCGCCGTTGAGCACATTCATATACGGAACAGGCAGTGTATTTCCGCTGATTCCACCGACATATCTGTAAAGGGGCTGGCCTGCCGCCTCTGCCGCCGCTCTGGCACAGGCCAGTGAAACAGAGAGAATTGCGTTTGCGCCCAGATGCGATTTGTCCGGCGTCCCGTCCGTTTCCAGCATGCGCCGGTCAACCGCCTGCTGATCTGCTGCATCCATACCGGTCAGAGCCCGGTTCAGCGCGCCGCAGACGTTGCGCACTGCTTTCTGCACGCCCTTACCGCCATAGCGCCCATTGTCTTCATCGCGCAGTTCCCTGGCCTCGTGTTTTCCGGTTGATGCGCCGGAAGGGACCGATGCGCAGCCGCTGAATCCGCCTGCCGTATAAACCTGCGCTTCGACTGTGGGATTGCCCCGGGAATCCAGGATCTCGCGGGCCGTAACGGAAATGATCTCTGTTTTGCTGATCATAACTGCCTCCAAATAAAAAAGTTTCCGGGATAATATGGTTATTATCCCGGAAACGATTCCATATTATTCAGAACTTTTGTCAGCAAAGCAGGGACTTGCCGGTCATTTCCGCCGGTTTTTCCAGTCCCATCAGATCCAGGATGGTGGGAACGATGTCCGCCAGGCGGCCTTCCTGCAGTCTGACGTCCGCGCCGCTGATGATCAGCGGAACAGGATTCGTTGTATGCGCCGTATGCGGCGTCTGACCGTCGTCTGCAACCATCTTGTCCGCGTTGCCGTGGTCAGCCGTAATCAGGGTAATGCCGCCCATATCAGCAGTTGCCTGAACCACCTGGCCCACACATGCATCAACCGTTTCAACAGCTTTTACAGCCGCGTCAAACACGCCGGTATGACCGACCATGTCGCAGTTGGCAAAGTTGATGATCACAACGTCGTATTTCCCGCTGCGGATGCGCTTGCACGCCTCTTCACAGACGGCCTTGGCGCTCATCTCCGGGATCAGGTCATACGTCGGGAACTCCTTGGGAGACGGGATCAGGACGCGGTCCTCACCCGGGAACACCTGCTCAATGCCGCCGTTGAAGAAAAATGTGACATGTGCATATTTTTCCGTCTCGGCAATGCGCAGCTGCGTGTAGCCCAGATTGCTGAGCAGCTCGCCGAAGGTATTCTTCGGTGCTTCCGGCGGGTAAGCAACGGTCACATTGGGCATTTTTTCATCGTACTGCGTGGTGCAGACATAATTGACGTGGAAAAAGCCCTTTTTGCGCTCAAAGCCGGTGAAATCCGGATCCACAAAGGTGCGTGTAATCTCACGGGCACGGTCCGGCCGGAAGTTTGTGAAGATAATGGAGTCGCCTTCCCTGACCATTCCCTCCGGATCGCACACGGTCGGCGCGATGAATTCATCCGTCACGCCCTCGTCATACGATTTCTGCATGGCGTCCACCGGATCTGCATTCTGTACGCCTTCGCCGTAAACCATGGCGGCATACGCCTTCTCCACGCGTTCCCAGCGGTTGTCTCGGTCCATCGCATAGAAGCGGCCGATCACAGTGGCAATTTTGCCAACGCCGATTTCCGCACACTTCTCCTGGCAGTCTTTGATGTACTGCAGGCCGGAGGACGGCGGCACATCGCGTCCGTCCATAAAGCAGTGGATATAGACCTTTTTCAGTCCGCGGCGTTTGGCCATCTCCAGGAATCCCCAGGTATGCGTATAGTGGCTGTGCACGCCGCCGGGAGACATCAGGCCCATCAGATGCAGGGCGCCGTCGTTGGCCTTGCAGGCATCCATCGCCGCGCAGAAGGCTTTGTTCTCAAAAAACGAACCGTCTGCAATGGCATGTGTGATTTTCGGAAGCTCCTGAAACACAACGCGGCCGGCGCCGATGTTCGTATGACCAACCTCGCTGTTGCCGATCTGCCCGGCAGGCAGACCCACATCCTCACCGGAGGCGCTCAGGCGCGTATTGGGGCACGCGGCAAACAGACGGTCAAGATTGGGCGTCGCCGCAACGGACACAGCGTTTGTGGAACCCGCAGGCGCCAGTCCGAAACCGTCCATAATAACAAGTGTCGTCGGTGTTTTCATATTTACTCCTGATTTGCAGCGTCAATAATGGCAGAGAATTTTTCAGGGACAAGAGACGCGCCGCCGATCAGGCCGCCGTCGATATCCGGCTGTGCCAGCAGCTCGCGGGCGTTCTTTTCATTCATGGAGCCGCCGTACTGGATGGTGGTGGCCCGGGCAATCCGTGCGCCGTACAGCTTGCGGATCACGGTACGGATGGCGCAGCAGACCTCGTTGGCCTGTTCTGCAGTGGCCGTTTTGCCGGTGCCGATGGCCCAGATGGGCTCATAAGCGATCACGATGCGGCGCATCTTCTCCGCAGGCACGCCGGCCAGCGCAGCCTTCACCTGCAGGGTGATCAGCTCCAGGGTGATGTCCATTTCTCTCTGCTCAAGGCTTTCGCCGACACAGACAATGGGATTCAGGCCGGCTTCAAGAGCGGCATGAACCTTCTTGTTGACGCTGATGTCCGTCTCGCCGTAATACTGTCTGCGCTCGGAATGGCCGATGATCACATATTTGACGCCCAGGTCAGCCAGCATGGCCGCAGAAACCTCGCCGGTAAACGCACCCTTGGGATTCTCGTTCAGATTCTCTGCGCCGATGGCCACTCTGGAATCCTTAAACGCCTTCAATGCTGCAGGGATCATTACATAAGGCACGCAAAACACAGTCTCACACCATTTGGCACGGGGATTGAGCGTTTTGAGTTCCTCGGCAAAAGGCTTTACCTGAGAAGCAAGCATATTCATCTTCCAGTTGCCGGCAATAATCGTCTTGCGGTATTTTCTGTTCATTGTATTTCTTCCTCCAAAAAGATTGTTCCGTTTTTATTTATCCAGCAGGCATGCGACGCCGGGAAGCTCCTTGCCTTCCAGGAACTCAAGGGAGGCACCGCCGCCGGTGGAGATATGCGTGATCTTATCGGCAAAGCCGAACTTCTTGGCCGCAGCGGCACTGTCGCCGCCGCCGATGATGGTGATGGCGTTGGAATCAGCCAGCGCCTGTGCCATGGCAACGGTTCCCTTATTGAAATGGTCAAATTCAAAAACGCCCATAGGTCCGTTCCAGACCACAGTACCCGCGTCCTTGACCGCCTCGGAGAACAGTGCGATGGACTTCGGGCCAATGTCCATGCCCATCTGATCGTCGGGAATATTGCCGTCTTCAGAATACTGGGGCTCCACGTCGGCAAACTCAGGCGCAGTCATGTTGTCCACAGGCAGCAGGAGATTGACGCCCTTTTCCTTTGCCTTAGCCATCATGTCGCGGCAGTAATCAATCTTCTCCTCATCCAGGAGGGATTTACCGATGGAGTAGCCCATTGCCTTTTTGAAGGTGTATGCCATGCCGCCGCCGATGATGATGGTGTCGGCCTTTTCAAGCAGATTGTTGATAACGCCCAGCTTGTCGCTGACCTTGGCGCCGCCCAGAATGGCCACAAACGGACGCTTGGGATTTGCCAGAGCGCCGCCCATGATCTCCAGCTCCTTCTGGATCAGCATGCCGGACACAGCGGGCAGATAAGCGGCCACACCGGCAGTGGACGCATGTGCGCGGTGTACGGTGCCGAAAGCGTCAGAGACAAAGATTTCCGCCATGGAAGCCAGTTCTTTTGCAAATTCAGGGTCATTTTTCTCTTCTCTGGGATCAAAGCGGGTGTTCTCAAGCAGAAGAATCTGGCCCGGCTTCAGGGCCGCGGCCTTGGCCTTGGCATCCTCGCCGATGGTGTCCGTCGCAAAAATCACGTCCATGTTCAGCAGCTCGCCCAGACGCTTCGCAACAGGCGCCAGCGTCAGCACTTCACGGAAGTTTTCAACCTTCTTGGGCTTGCCCAGGTGAGAGCAGCAGATCACCGCAGCGCCGTTGTCCAGCAGATACTGAATGGTCGGCAGAGCAGCGCGGATGCGCTTGTCATCCGTGATGGCGCGGGTTGCCTTATCCTGAGGAACGTTAAAGTCGCAGCGAAGCAGGACCTTCTTCCCATTGACGTCAATGTCTTTTACAGATTTTTTGTTGTAATTCATTGCCATACTCCTTTATCAAAAATTCACTTGGAACTTGTGCACGTATTGAACTTTTCCATATAGGCACTGCGCAGCCGGCCGCACAGCTCCCGGGCACAGCCGCCGACAGGAATACCGTCAATCTCCTCTGCCGTGGAGAAAAGCACGGTGGAGCTTGTCACCAGAACATCATCTGCTTCGCGAAGGTCAGCCAGGGTGAAAGCCGTTTCTTCCACGGGAATTCCCAGGTCCCTGGCCAGTGCCAGAAGATGCATTCTCGTAATGCCCGGCAGGATCAGGTTGTCGGCAGGGTGCGTACGAAGAACGCCGTTTTTGAAAATCAGAATATTGCTGTGGCTGCACTCTGTCACAGTCTCCCCACGGTGAAAGACCGCTTCATCGCAGCCGGCCTCTTTCGCAGCCTGCGCAGCCATCACGCTGGGAATCAGATTCAGTGTTTTGATATTGCAGTGCAGATAGCGGGTATCCTCCACTGTCTTCAGCCGCCGCTTTTTTGCAAAAGTGGGCATGGCCATCGGTTTGGTATACGCCAGAAGATTCGGCCGGACATCCGGCTCCGGAAAATCATGATGCCGCATCTCCGTGCCACGTGAAAGCTGCCAGTAAAGCATTCCGTCCGGGCTGTCCGTCGCATCAACACATTTCATAAGCTCCGCCTTCAGCTGGTCCCGGCTCATGGGAAGCGGCAGGCGCAGCATACGGCAGCTGTTTTCAAATCTGTCCAGATGCTCTTCAAATCCAAACAGAATCCTGCCGCGGAACAGAAGCGCCTCATAAACGCCGTCCCCAAAATAAACAGCGCGGTCACCGGCAGGAATCATCAGCGTTTCCAGCGGCTCAATGCGGCCGTTATAATAGCCCACATGAATCATGATGGTTCTCCTCCTGATTTTGTTTCATTTCTCCCTCGCCGCTCAGTCCGGGAAAATCCAGCTGGCGCAGCGCCTCATAGCACAAAACAGCCACAGAGTTGGCCAGATTCAGACTGCGCGCTTCGGTGCGCATCGGCAGACGGATACAGCGGTCATAATACTTCTCCCGCAGCCACTGCGGAAGCCCCGCCGTTTCCTTGCCGAACATCAGCCAGCAGTTGTCGCTGAAACGCGCCTGTGCGTATGACCGCGGCGCTTTGGTGGTGGCCAGCCAGAGATCCGGGTTGGGATTGCGCCGGAAAAAATCCTCGATCCCGTCATAGACGGTGATGTCCACAAGATGCCAGTAATCCAGACCGGCGCGCTTGACTGCGCGGTCAGAAATATCGAATCCGAGCGGCCGCACCAGATGCAGCCGGGAACCTGTGGCCGCACAGGTTCGTGCGATATTGCCGGTATTCATCGGGATTTCCGGTTCTACAAGGACAATGTTCAGCATGTTTTTCCTCCGCAGCCAGGCTCTCAGCCATGACGGCAGAGTATTCCCGGCGGACGTAAGCATTATTGTATATCCAATACGCGGATTTTTCAATATAAAAATTGAAAATAATTTGCTTTTTCAGGCAAATCAGTCGGATTCCACCTGTTTAACCGGGCATTTGTCATCAAGTTTTGTTAATGCTGACAGATTTCGTGCAAAAGCAGGCCCCGGCTGCCCGACGCACATCCGCTGAAAAATAAAGTGATCCCAGCGCACAGACAATTCCGTCCTTCCCTGCAAGGGAAACGGCGCAGCGCGTTCCCTCCTCAATTGTCCCGCAGGAGCTGGCCTGCATGCCAAAGGCGCGGATCTTCCGGGCCAGCTGCTCTCCCGGCAGTGCCCTGGGATTGGCCGGCGTGACGCACACGAACTGATCCGCAAGCGGCTTCAGATACGGCAGCATCTGATCCAGCGCCTTGTCCGCCATAACGCCCATCAGAAACACAATTTTCCTTCCGGGAAAAACCTGTGCCAGGCTCCGGGCCGTGGCGCTGATCCCATGCGGATTATGCGCGCCGTCCAGAATAAAGGCCGGATTCCTGTGCAGGACCTCAAACCGTCCCGGCCAGCTGACGTTCTGCAGGCCGGTCCGGATATCCGCATCCGCAATTTTCCAGCCTTTTTCACGCAGAATTTCAACTGCCGCAATGGCAAGCGCTGCATTGTACGGCTGATAGGTTCCTGCCAGCGGCAGCGCAATTTCCTGCAGCGCGCCGTAATCAAAGCGGCAGCCGTCCATACCCACGCTGCGGATGTTCACCTTCGAAAAATCAGCATATCTCAGACGTGCGCTCTGCTGCGCGCACGTCTGCTCAAACACACGGTTGGCCGCCGGTTCGTTTCCATACACGGCCACATCGCCGCCGCGTTTGATAATCCCCGCCTTGGCGGCGGCAATCTCCTCAATGGTCGCGCCAAGCTCACGGGTATGGTCCAAACCCATGGCCGTGATCACCGCGCATTCCGGCGTGTCAATAACATTGGTGGAATCCAGTCCGCCGCCCAGCCCCACCTCCAGCACAACAAGATCGCAGGCGCTGCGGGCAAAGTATTCCATGGCCACCGCGGTAATCAGTTCAAATTCCGTGGGGGCGTCCGCCATGGCTTCTGCATGCGGCCGGATATAATCCGTGATTGTCTCCAGTTCTTCATCGGAAATCTGCCTGCCGTTGATCTGCATTCTTTCATTGAAGCGCAGAATGAACGGCGAAGTGTAAAGCCCGGTGCGGTATCCTGCCGCCTGCAGAATGGAAGCGATGCAGGCGGCGGTGCTCCCTTTTCCATTTGTACCGGCAATGTGAACAAAGCGCAGCTTTTTCTCGGGATTCCCGATGGACGCCAGAAGCGCTCTGGTTCTGGAAAGGCCCGGCTTGCTGCCGCGCCATTTAACGCTGTGGATATACTCCAGCGTGGATGCGTAGCTCATTTGATTTTCCTTCCGTTTCCGGCAATTCCTGCGCTGCGCAGCAAATCAGCCAGCTTCTGCATCACAGGGACAAGGATCAGGTGAAGCGGCACAAGCACCGCGTATTCCATCAGTCTGTATGCAAACCAGCCGGCATATGTCTTGCTTCCGTACAGCTGCGCCACCCAGGCGGTATTGACGCACAGGCCCAGAACAAGCGTATTGATCAGCGTCGCGCAGAGAATATTCAGAAAAGCCTTCTTTTTGGACTCCGGTTTTTTATACAGAAACAGGCCATACACCATACCCATCAAACCGGCACAAACTGTAAATCCGGGGTGGTACGGCCCGATTGGGAAAAGCATTGCGCCGATGAAATCAGCCAGCGCATAGCTTCCCGCGGCCCACCACGGGCCGAACAGCAGCGCACAGAGCACCATCGGCAAAAAGCTCAGACCGATTTTCAGCGCCATGGTGTTGATCGAACAGAAGCGGTTGAGCACAACTTCCAGCGCAATGAGCAGCGCCGCCTGGCACAGGGTACGAATTGGGAATTTTTTGTTTTTTGACATAAGAATACCTCCTCTTTCTTTTGCTACATAGAGGAGGCAGCTGTTTCTGGTACTCCGGTATGCAGCAGCGGGATGCGAATGCTGCACCGCGAATCATCTTCTTCGTCCCCCGGGCAACTCCCCGTCCCGGCGGCACTTAACGCACAGCATTCTACTCTGCCCTTTTTTCTCCGGCAATGCCGGCGGCGGAACCTTCCGCCAGTGAGGATGGTAACACATTTTTCTGCGGCTGTCCATAGTATAGGCACAAAATATGCAAAAAAACGGCACAGGCAGAATCGCCTGTGCCGTATACAGCCGGAATTATTTGGAATTGAAAATCTTGAAAATCGTATCGAAGGGATCTTCCTCCGGCGCCGCCGGCTTTTCCTCCGTCTTTGCCTCAGGGGCAGGGACAGCCGCACTCTCAGAAGCCGGAGCCGCGGCAGGCGCGGATTTCCGTTCAGGTTCGGACTTCTTCTCAACGGAAGTCACGGGAGATCCGTTGGGCTTATCGTCAAACCGGGTTGCGATAACGGTTACACGGATTTCGTCATCCATGTTTTCATCAAAGGTCGCGCCGAAGATGATGTTCGCATCAGGATGCGCAGCCTCCTGCACAAGACTTGCGGCAGACTCGATATCCTCCAGGCCGATATCCAGGGAGCCGGTAATGTTGACCAGAACGCCCTTTGCGCCATTGATGGAGGTTTCCATCAGCGGGCTGGATACAGCGGCGCGGGCGGCGTCTTCCGCCTTGCCTTTGCCGGCCGCATGGCCGACCCCCATATGGGCATAGCCGGCGTCCTTCATGATCGAAGTCACGTCTGCAAAGTCCAGGTTGATGAAGCCGGTATTTTTAATCAGCTCAGAGATGCTGGTCACTGCCTGAAGGAGCACGTCGTCCGCGATCTGGAAGGCGTTGGCAAAGGTCAGCTTCTGATCAGTGGCATGCTTCAGCCGGTCATTGGGGATAATCAGCAGAGAGTCCACC
Source organism: Oscillospiraceae bacterium (assembly GCA_016293865.1). GTDB lineage: Bacteria > Bacillota > Clostridia > Oscillospirales > Oscillospiraceae > JAEDDG01. The sequence goes on from JAEDDG010000003.1 coordinate 26,938, forward strand.
TTGCCGAGAAGGTTCTGGATGCCGGATTCAGCCTGCTGCATTCTGCGCTTGCCCTCAAAGCTGAAGGGCTTCGTCACGACGCCGACAGTCAGGATGCCGGACTCACGGGCAATATCCGCCACGACAGGAGACGCGCCGGTACCAGTACCGCCGCCCATACCGCCGGCGATAAACACCATATCGGCATTCTCCAGAGCCTTTGCAATATTGTTTCTGCTTTCCTCAGCAGCCTTCTTGCCGACCTCAGGATCAGATCCTGCGCCCTGACCGTGTGTCAGCTTCTCACCAATCTGAATTTTCTGATCAGCTTTCGATATTGCAAGAGCGGGCTTGTCCGTATTGACCGCAATAAACTCAACACCGGCTGTTCCCTCGCTCACCATTCTGTTGACAACATTGTTTCCGGCGCCGCCTACACCGACAACCTTAATGGTTACCACATTGTCGGGACCGCTTTCGACCATATTCGACATATCTAATCCTCCTGTATTGTATTGGGAAGCGGGGGCCGGCCGTCAGGCTGCAGACCGCTCCCTCTATATCTCTATAGTTACAATTTATTTTATTACTTTTTTTTCCGCTGGTCAATACTTCTCATTATATTTATTGAAAAAACATTGCATTTTTACACATCTGCTCCCTGCCATGCCTATGATGCGGATGCCGGAATAAAGTGTGCCGCGTCTGCTGCGGAGACATCCACAGTTCCTTTACTGCCGCTCTCCTGCTTTGCAATGACCGCATCGGCCAGCGTCAGCTTCTCTTCAAGCTTGTCCCCGCTTCCCAGTGCGATTGTATAATCCTCTCCGCAGTTTATGGTTATATTTCCCGGATCGGCAATATCTATCCAGGCCGCCGAAAAACTGTACTCCCGCGCTGTCAGCGCCTGCAGCACGCCGGCCACTGTTCCCGCTGTATTCGGGCTGCGCTCGGAAGAAATCAGCTTTCCCTCCTCAAGTACCGGCTGTGACACGCCGCGCACGCCGATCAGGCCCTTCACGGCATCTGACATTGTTTTTTCAAGAAGCTGCCCGTCTGAATCCATTGTCCAGAAATCCGTGTCGCTGCGGATATAAGCCACCGGCATGCTCTCTGTGACCACGATCTGCACGGTGCCGGGATACTGCTTGTCGATGCGCACTTCCTTCACAAACATCAGCTCACTGCAGATATTCAGCGCCGCCTTGGAAGGATTCAGGAGCAGCAGGCTCGCGCCTGTTCTGATCCCTGAAGCATCGGAAATCTGCTCGCCCGAATAATATGACACGCCCTGCACTGAAATGCTTGTCACGCGGAAGAACGCGCTCATGCCCACAAGCATCGCCACCAGCGAAACAAGAAGAACTGCCGGCACAAAGCTCTGGTGGCGCCTGCCCTGATTATATCTGTTTTTCCCCACGGCCGACGCCCTCCCCTTCTTCAGTCTATCCGCTGGATCTGCGCGCCCAATGCCCGCAGGCAGCCGTCAAAATCATCATAGCCTCTGTCGATATGCTGTATATCGGATAGAACCGATACACCCTGTGCGCCGAGCGCCGCCACCGCAAGCGCTGCGCCGCCGCGCAGATCAGTCGCCGCCAGGCCGGCGGCATGCAGCTCCGGCACGCCGTTAACCACTGCAATCCGGCCGGATACCTTGATATCCGCGCCCAGCCGCACCAGACCGGGCACATGCCGGTACCTGTTTGTAAAAATATTTTCTGAAAAAACCGTTGTCCCGGCCGCCTTCAGGCTGGCCGCCATAACTGGCGGCTGCGCGTCCGTCGGGAACCCCGGATACGGCCTTGTTTCGATCAGTTCCGCCGCGTGCAGCGCACCGCGCGCGTCTGCACAGACAAAATCCGAACCGCTGGAAAACGCACACCCCAGCTGGCAAAGCGTGTCTGCCACAGTGGAAATATACCAGGGATTGATCCCCGTGACCTCCACTCTGCCGCCTGTCGCTGCAGCGGCAGACAAATATGTGACGGCGGCAATCCGGTCCGGAATCACTGTGTGTTCGGCAAAGCCGCCGAGCCGCGCGCCCTCAACCGTTATTTCTTTCGTACCCGCGCCGCAGATACGTGCGCCAAGCTTTTTCAGGTATTCCTGCAGGTCCCAGATTTCCGGCTCCCTGGCCGCGTTGACAATGGTTACAGTTCCGTCAGCGCACGCGGCAGCCAGCATGCTGTTTTCTGTCGCGCCGACGCTGGGCGTCGGCAAACAGATGGTGCAGCCGTGCAGGCGCTCCGCCCGGCAGAGAATGCTGTTCCCGTTGTCGGTGATCTGTGCGCCCATAGCGCGCAGGGACGAAAGGTGCAGATCAATGGGCCGCGGGCCGAGCTCACACCCGCCCGGTCTGGACAAAACCGCTTCGCCCGTCCTTGCCAGAATCGCACCAAGGAAAATGACGGAGGAACGCATCTCTTTCATCAGATTCTCCGGAATGTCACAGCAGGTGATTTCCCTTGAATCTATGTAAAGCGTGTGTCCAAAGCGTGTAACCGTACAGCCAAAATGCTGCAGAATTCTGACAGCCGCATCAACGTCGCTCAGCTGCGGGCAGCTGTGTATGACCGTCTCCCCTTTGGCAAGGATTGACGCGGCAAGTATCGGCAGAACACTGTTTTTTGCTCCCTGAACGTGTACGGAACCGTCAAGAGGTCTGCCGCCTGTGATCCGAAGTTTGTTCACATAGTATTCCCCCGATTACAAGATCATCTCAGGTCATACTATGTGCACCCGTTAGGTTTCGTTCATCAGTCCCAGAATGACATCGGTAATTTTCCCGCAGGCATCCGGAACTCCCATTTTTTTCTGTGCCGCGGACATTTTTTCAAGCTTTTCCGGCTCGCGGATCAAGCCCGCAGCCGTGTCATACAGCTTTCTGCCGCTGCACTCCGACTCAAGCAGCACCACAGCGCCGCCGGCATTGCCAAGCTGCCGTGCGTTCTTTTCCTGATGATTATTCGTCACATTGGGCGACGGCACCAGAATTGCCGGCATACCCATGGCGGTCAGTTCTGCCATTGTCGATGCGCCGGCACGGCACAGCACCAGATCTGCCGCCGCCATCACCGTATCCATATCGTCAATATAAGCGCGCAGATCTTCAAACGCCGGAAGCTCCACGATATTGCGCAGCCGCAGCCGTTCCTGCATGGCCAGAAGACCGTCTTCGCCGCCGCCGGTCGCATGGATGTGGCAGAACGCGCCGCTTGCGCAGTTCAGCTGAATAAAATCCGCCATCATTTCGTTCATGGCAGAAGCCCCCAGAGAGCCCCAGAAGGAAACGACGATTGGCCGCGGATCCGTAATTCCCAGCTTGCGGCGCGCCTCTTCTTTTGACAGCGTACAGAATCCGCCGCGCACCGGCGTACCGGTGACAACAACGCGCTCCGGATGGCGGTAATACTGGCTGACCTCCGGGAAGGCCACCATAATCCGGTCCGCAATGCTGCTGAGCATTTTTGTCGTCAGGCCTGGAACTGCGTTGGATTCATGCAGCACAGTCGGTATTTTCTGTCCGGACGCCGCTTTCAGGACCGGGTAGCAGACGTATCCGCCTGTTCCGATGACAATATCGGGCTTAAAGCTCTGTATAATCCGGCGGCACTGTCTGGCCGACACCGCAAGATTCCGCAGTGTTTTCAGATTCTCACCAATTTTCTTCGGAGAAAAACCGCGGCTGAATCCGGAAATCGTTATATTCTCAATCTCATAGCCAGCTGCGGGAATCAGCCGGTTTTCAAGCGTTCTTCCGGAACCGACAAACAGAAATGCGGCGTCGGGCATCAGCATCTTCAGCCGGTCGGCCACCGCAATGGCCGGGTTGATATGGCCGGCTGTACCGGCACAGGTCAGAAGAAATCTCATTCGTGCGCCTCCGTCTTTTCAGTTTCCGCTGCTGTTTCTGTTTTTTCAGGCTTCAGCGGAATATCGCGGGAAACAGAAAGCACAATCCCCATTTCCGCCATCTGCAAAAGCAGCGCCGTACCGCCATAGCTGAAAAACGGAAGCGAAATTCCCGTACACGGCAGCAGATTTGTGACAACAGCCACATTCAGGAACACCTGAATTGCCAGAAGGCTGGTGATTCCCGTTACAAGCAGCGCGCTGAATTTGTCACGCGCATGCATGGCCAGCCAGTAGCCGCGAATAATCAGAAGCGCAAACAGAATCAGAATCAGTGCGGCGCCCACAAAACCAAGTTCTTCACAGACCACGGCAAAAATAAAGTCATTGTGCTCTTCCGGGAGATAGAGGTACTTCTGTCTTCCCTGCCCGAGCCCCAGTCCCAGGAAACCGCCGGAGCCCACAGCATACAGCGACTGGATGATCTGCCAGCCGTCCCCCTGCAGATCTGAAAGCGGATCGCGCCAGGTAGCGATCCGGCGCGCGGCATAATCCAGCTTTGACACGGCGATATAACCGGCTCCGCCGGCCAGAACGCCGACGCCCAGAAACCAGTAAATCCGCGTACCGCCGGCAAACATCATGATTGCGCCCACTGCAATGATGATCACAGATGCCGACAGATGCGGTTCAAGAATCAGAAGGCCGACAACAGCAGCAAGAATCAGCGCAAACGGCAGAACTCCGTAGCGGAAGGTCTTCATTTTTTTGCCGTATGTGCAGATCATCGCGGAAAAACAGATAATGACTGCAAGTTTTGCAATTTCCGAAGGCTGGAACGTTGTGAAGCCGAGGTCAATCCATCGGGTTGCGCCGCCGCGCTCCGTCCCGATGAAGGGCACAAGCAGCAAAAGCAGCAGGGTTCCCGCCATAATATAGACAGACAGACGCCTGTACAGCTGCACCGGAATCAGGGATATGCAGAGCATTGCCACAATGCCGAGAACCGCAAAGCCCAGCTGGCGGATGAAATATCCCGTCGGATCTCCGGATGAATAATAGGCGCTTGCAAAGCTGGCGGAGAGCACCATGACAACGCCGATGGAGAGAATAATCAGCGTCAGAATAAAAAACGGCAGGTCAAAGGGCGCGCGTCTTTTCTTCTTTTTTTTGCTGTAATCCCGCAGCTCCCGCTCATGGATTGCCGACTGGGAATCCAGTGAGAAGCCTTCCGGGTATTCAGGATTTCGGATCAAATAGGGTCACAACCTTCCGGGGTGGAATTGCTCAAATCAGATAGCGCTCAAATACGCCGAGATAGGAAATGACGGCAAACACAGCGGAGATGCCGGTGAATACAAAGAAAATTTTATACTCACTCCAGCCGCACATTTCCAGGTGATGATGAAGCGGCGCCATTTTGAAAATCCGCTTTCCGTGGGTCAGCTTGAAATAAGCGACCTGAATAATGTCGGACAGCGTCTCAATAATATACACAATGCCCAGCGTAATCAGAATCAGCGGCATATCCATGGCCAGCGCCAGCGCGCACACCGCGCCGCCGAGGAAAAGCGAGCCAGTGTCCCCCATAAAAATCCTGGCCGGGTGGAAATTGAAAATCAGGAAGCCGCAGAGGCCGCCTGCCAGCGCCGCGGCAAAAATGCCCAGGGATTCCTTTGCCCACACAAAGGCAACTGCCGCGTAGCAAATCGCCACCGGCACAGACACGCCTGCAGCCAGGCCGTCAATGCCATCCGTAATGTTTACGGAATTGACGCAGCCGACAATGACAAACGCGGTGAAAACAAAATACACGACTTCCGGCAGCTTGAAGGACACGTCAAAAAACGGGACATATACATTCGGGGAAAGGTGTCCGGTCAGGCGCAGCAGCAGGATAAAGGCAATGGCCGCCGCCAGCTGGATAAAGAATTTCTGCGGCGCAGTCAGGCCGAGATTCTGCTTTTTCTTCAGCTTCTCATAATCGTCCAGGAAACCGATGGCGCCGAACACCAGCGAAAAAGCCAGAACAAAAAGAGCGCTGAAATCGCCCCTGAGCATGGCGGGGAGCCCGACAGTCAGACAGACCACCACAAGCGCCGCCACAAAAATCAGGCCGCCCATTGTGGGTGTACCCTGCTTGGACATATGCCAGGTCGGACCGTCGGTGCGGATCATCTGTCCCGCCTTGATGGCGCGGAGTTTCGGCACGAGGATTCTGCCCACAATCCATGCGACAAGCAGCGCCGCAGCAAAGGCGGCCAAAAGTTCATAAATCATATTCTTCCCCTAATTCTGTAGTACTCCGGAGGATACGGAGCGTTTTCTCTTTTGCAGTATTGCCTTCAGCGGCTCTGAAGCGCTTCGGCGACAATTTCCCTCTCGTCGAAGTGCCGTTTTTCATGTCCGATTACCTGATAGGTCTCATGTCCCTTTCCGGCCAGGAGAATGATATCGCCCGGCCGTGCGTGCTGAACCGCCCAGAAAATCGCCTCTTTCCGGTTCTCAATCACAATATACGGCGTTTTCGAATCTTTCAGGCCGGGCAGAATGTCGTTGATGATATCCATGGGCGCCTCAGTCCGCGGGTTATCTGATGTTACAATGACAAAATCGGCCATTTCTGCGGCGATTTTTCCCATCATCGGCCGCTTTGTTTTGTCCCTGTCTCCGCCGCAGCCCACCAGCGCCACAACTCTGCCCTTTGCGAAGTCGTCCAGCGTGGACAGGATGTTTTCCAGCGCGTCCGGCGTATGGGCGTAATCAATGATGACGGAAAAATCCCTTCCCGTGGGCACAATCTCCGCGCGGCCGCACACACCGCTGCATTTCTCCAGCGCCTGCGCAGCCGTACCCAGATCCATACCCAGCTGAACGGCCACGGCAATGGCCGCGAGGCCGTTGTACACGGAAAATCTTCCCGGAATCGGCAGGCTGGTTTTTTCCAGCCGCCCGATTGTCAGAACGCAGAAGCGCACGCCCTCATGGTCCAGGCGGACATTGCGGGCAGCGAGATCAGCCGTATCGGTATTCGCGGAGTAGGTGTACACCGGACATCCGGCCGACGCAATAATCTGCTGCGCATACGCGTCATCCAGATTCACAACGCCCTTTCTGCTCTGCGCAAAGAGCAGAGCCTTGGCCCTGCAGTATTCATCCATCGTTTTATGAAAATCCAGATGATCTCTGGTCAGATTCGTGAAAACGCCCACCTCAAATGTAACGCCGTACACGCGGTCAAGAGCCAGCGCGTGGCTGGACACCTCCATCACCGCGTAGGCGCACCCGGCGTCAGCCATCTCCCTGAAAAGCTTCTGCAGAGAAATAGCGTCCGGCGTCGTGCGTTCCGTCGGCAGGATCTGGCTGCCGATCATATTGTGTATCGTGCCGATCAGGCCGACTTTCCCGCCGGTCACCTGCTCAATCATCTGCTTGATCAGATGCGTCGTGGTGGTTTTCCCGTTGGTTCCGGTCACGCCCACCAGCTTCATCTGATCTGCGGGGTGGCCGTAAAACTCCGCGGCAGCCACCGCCTGTGCGCGGCGGGTATCCGCAATCCGCACATAGGGAACGCCGCACGCCGGCACGCTCTCGCACAGAACGCAGGCTGCACCCTTTTCCGCTGCGGCCTGAATAAATCTGTGGCCGTCGCTCTCATAACCCCGGACCGCAACAAACAGGTCTCCTTCGCGCACCGACCTGGAGTCGCAGCAGATGCCGGTAATCTCCAGTTCAGGATCTGCCGTACTTTCAAGAATCTCAATGCCTTTCAGAAGCTCTTTCAGTTTCATCATTCGCGCCTCACAATCATATGTAATCTGTCACTGTCCGGTATCCGTACAGTCTGTCAAAGTCACATGAATCACACCGCCGCACGGAATGCGCGCGCCTTCTTCCTCCGACTGAGCCGTGACAACGGCATCTTCATTTCCCGGCCACGCGCCGGTCGTATCCATGTAAAGCCCCGCCGTCTCCAGGGCCGTGCGGGCCTGTATGAAGGTCATGCCTGTCAGATCCGGCACTGCCGCAGAAGAATCATACCCAGCCGCATCCAAATATATAAGGATTTTCGAACCGGCTGCAATCTCCGCGCCAGCCGCCGGCAGCTGTCCGGTGACCGTGCCGCCTCTGCCCACTGTCCGGCAGGCAAAACCCGCTTCCCCGACAGCCTGCTGCGCTTCCTGCGCCGTCATGCCGGACAGATCCGGCACCACAGCATCCAGAACCGCGCTGTCCGTATCGGTATACTGAGCCTCGTATCCCAGATACGGCAAAACCTCTGAGAGAATGTTTCCGACCGCCGGCGCAGCCATCACGCCGCCGCTGATATAGATGCCGGTCTGCGCACCGGGCGTATCCAGCAGGAAAAGCACAAGGATCTCAGGATCGTCGATCGGCGCCACGCCGCAGAAAGAGACAATATACTCCTTTGCGCCGCCGGCCGCATCCTGTGCGACTTTTTCACTCGTGCCTGTCTTCCCTCCGATGCGGTATCCGGCCACATAGGCATTGCGGCCAGTGCCGCCCTTGCCGCTGACAACCTGTTCCAGAATCCCGCAGACTTTTGACGACGTTTCGCTGCTGACGACCCGTACGCCTGCCTCTTCGGACGCCTCATATACGATTTCTCCATCAGAGTCTGTCACAGACTGCACCGTATGTGCCGAAACGCTGGTCCCGCCGTTGACAATGGAAGAGATCGCCGCCGCAAGCTGTACCGGCGTTATATTGAAGGTTTGCCCGAAAGACGCCGCAGCAAGCTGGGAAAGGTTCGTCTCACTGCAGAAAACATCCCACGTCCACCACTGGCTGCCCGCCTCTCCCGGCAGATCAATGCCTGTTTTGCTGAACAGGCCGAAGCGTTCAACAAAATCATAAAACCGCGGCGCGCCGACCGAAAGCCCAATCCGGCAGAATGCCACGTTGCACGAATGCTGGACGGCCTCTGTCAGGTTCTGGCTGCCGTGTCCTGTGCTCTTCCAGCAGCGCAGCGGCTTCCCGCGTCCAGGCACTGTCGTTGTTCCGCCGCAGTAAAAGGAACTCCCCTCCGTTACAGCCCCGGACTCGAGACCCATGGCCAGAGTCACGACCTTGAAAACCGAACCGGGCTCATATGTATCGCTGATGGCCCTGTTGCGCCACTGGGCAAGGCGCGCCTGTGCCAGCGCACCTTTGCGCGCATCCGCATCCGTGATGGATCCGATCTGCGCCTGAACCTCATCCGAAACCGCAAGATAGTCGTTGGGATCATAGTTTTCCCGGCTGGCCATGGCCAGTATGCCGCCAGTGTTTACATCCATAACGATACAGCAGCCGCCGTTCTGAACATCATAATCCGCAATCGCCTGATCCAGATATTTTTCGGCAATATACTGAATGTCGAGATCCACAGTCAGATTCAAATCGCACCCGTCTTTGCCCGGATTGTACGCTTCATAGCTCTGCAGAAGCATTTGGGATCCGTCTCCGGCCGCAAGCCGCGACACGCTGCCGTTTTCACCGGCCAGAAGCCCGTCATACTGCGCTTCCAGTCCCTCCAGTCCGTTGCCGTCCACACCGGTAAAACCGAGCAGATGGCATGCCACCGTGCCGTAGGGGTATATGCGCTTGGTGTCTTCCTCAATATGCAGGCTGTGCAGCTGGTTGGCGCTGATATAAGCGCGCAGCTCATCTGCCAGTTCGGGTGTGATTTTGGTTTTGATCGTTTTGTACCAGGTTGAGGCATCGCCGCATTTTTTCAGCACAGAATCATAGTCAAGCTCCAGCGTCTCTGCCAGATACGCAGCAACTGCCTGGGCGTCCTCGCCGTACCGTTTGAGCTCAAACGGGCAGATATAAACGGAATATGCCGTGGCGCTGACCGCCATTGCATTCCCGTTCCGGTCGTATATAGTCCCCCGCTTCGCCGGTATCCGCGTCTCCTTCGTCTGCTGCTCAATGGCCATGGATTCATAGCGGTCATGGTCCTTGATCTGCACATTCCAGAGCCGCGCCGTCAAAGCGGCAAAGGCAACTACGCCGCACACTGTCAGAAGGCATAGTGTACGGCTCAAAATCATTCTGTCAGGCCGAACAGCGGCGGAATCTTTCCAAAACAGATGCATCTGCTGCCCTCCGCAATACAAGCTCATTTGAGGGCAGCACCGCTGGCCCACAACAGAAATATATTTGTTCAGTTATCTGAAATATGACATCAGCGATGTCAAAAAGCCAATTACACTGCCGTCATTTTTAGCAGTTGCTGAGCTGCTGTCCAGAATGACCGCCATATCTTCACCCTGGATTTCCAGGTGCTCAGCATTCCCTTCACCTGCCGGAACCATGCCCAGCACATTCTGTGCGTAGTCGGCAACCTGTGTCATGTTGAAGGCCGCTTTGTATTCCGCTTCCAGTTTCTTCCCTTCGTCGGTCAGCGTGCCGAGCTGGTTCTGCAGCTCCACAGTCTGCGCGTTGATTTCCGTCAGGTTAATATAGGCCAGAAGGACAAACACCATCAGAGCCGCTGCGAACAGGTATCCAACCACAGCGATCACGGAAACCGACTGTCTGTCCTGCGCCACATGCTCGCCGCGCACAACAATCTTTGCGCGCTTCTGAACTCTTTTCCGCGCAGGTGCGGCCGTTTCTTCTCTTTCATCGGGAATATCGTAATATCCGGGTACAGCGCCCAGATCGTAGGCTACGCTTCCGTAAGTGGACTTTGCCGCATAGCGCAGCGTTCCCGTCTGTGCAGTTATGCTCATATACACCTCTGTATCTATATCTTCTCTGCGATTCTGAGCTTGGCACTCCGCGAACGGGGATTCAGCTGCAGTTCTTCCCGCCCGGCCTCAATCGGCTTGCGGGTCACAATCTTCAATGTCGGTTTAAAGCCGCACACACAGACCGGCAGATCCGGCGGACATGTACAGCCATTCGTTCTCGCCTTCAGCGCATTCTTGACAATCCTGTCTTCAAGAGAGTGGAAACTGATCACGGCAAGTCTGCCGCCGGGCAAAAGCGCGTCAATCGCCTTGTCCATCACGGCGGACACCGCAGTCAGTTCATCATTCACAGCAATGCGGATCGCCTGAAAACAGCGCTTGGCCGGGTGCTGCTTTTCCCGCAGCGCCGAGGCCGGCATTGCAGAACGGATAATCTCTGTCAGTTCAAACGTCGTCTCAACAGGTTTTTTGCTTCTGGCTGATACGACTGCGGCAGCGATACGCTGCGCCCAGCGCTCCTCGCCATACTCTAAAAAGATCCGTTTCAGTTCCGCCTCCGGCCAGTTGTTGACAATTTCCCGGGCAGTCAGCGTCTGCCGGTCGTCCATACGCATATCCAGCGGCGCGTCATGCATGTAGGAAAAACCGCGGCCTGCATCATCAAGCTGCGGCGAAGACACACCCAGATCAAGCAGCACACCGTGAACGCCGCCGATCTGCAAAGACGCAAGGATCTCATCCAGGTCGGAAAAATTGCCGCGCACAAGCGTCGTTTTCGCCGCATAGGGTGCCAGGCGTGCGCCCGCCTGTTCAATCGCTGCTGCATCCCGGTCAATCCCGATCAGCCGGCCGGCAGTCAGCCGTTTCACGATTTCCAGGGAGTGGCCGCCGCGGCCCAGTGTGCAGTCGACGTAAATTCCGTCAGGCCTGATATTCAGTCCCTCAATGCACGCATTCAAAAGCACGGGAATATGTGTTTGCGCCATCAGAAATCAAGCTCCATAAAAACTTCGGCAATGTTGTCGGGAGAGGTCTCAGCAGCATCCACAGCCGCCCATGCGTCGGCATCCCAGAACTCCGCGCACTCGCCGCTGCCCACCACTGCCACATTTTTCACAAGACCTGCGAAATCGCGCAGCGGCTGCGGCAGAAGAATTCTTCCCTGTGCATCCAGTTCGCATTTGGCCGCATGGGAAAACAGCGGCCGCATTTTTATCTGTTTTGTTTTGGGCATCGCCTTGATCTTTTCTGTAAAGCGTTCCCAGCTTTCGGCGGAATATGCAGTCAGGCATTTTTCCATGGAAAGCGTCACAAAGAAAACATCGCCCAGCTCTTCACGCAGGCGCGCAGGGATAAACAGTCTGCCCTTGGTATCCAGCGTATGCTGATACACTCCGGTCATCTGTTTTCCACCTGCCCTTCTCTTTGTGGGATTTTCATACATTTCGCTCCACTTCGCCCCACTGTGTTTTTTATTATAGAGGAGCACTCGTTAAATTGCAAGGGAAAGATCCAGATTTTTTTAACAAAAATTTCTGCTTTTTTCTTTGAAAAGCTCTTTTTTCGGTATAATCGAACGCATGTTCTATTTTTCCGTCAAAAAAATCCCCCGGCATAAGCCAGGGGATTCCCACATTGTTTAGCCTGTATATTATTCAAACAGCACGCCGCTCGTGAATGCAGGCGTGTATCCGTTTTCACGGCACCAGCGGCATGCGGAAAAAATCCGCTGCGCATAATCCGGCAGATACGCCTTGTATGCCGGATAAAAATACTGTTCATGGATCATCACTTCCACGAAACCTTTTTTGGGGTGCGCTGCTTTTGCCGCATCCAGCAGCCGCCAAGCGGTTTCTGCGTCATACAGATTCAAAACCAGATCGATTTTTCCGTAAATCATATCTGTTTCATGATCTTTCCAGAAACCGTACTCATTGGCATGCTTTACCTGTTCCGGCGTGAGCTCATAGCTGACATACGGTCTTCCGTCCCGGTCCAGTTCAAGATATCCCATCAGCGCACGCAGGCCCAGATCCTTCTCAGCCCGCACGGCCTCCCGGCTTCCGGAGCCCCAATGATTTGTCGTCACCGTGTCAAGTGCCTCGTCTCCGGCAAAGCGGCAGATTTCTGCGGTCACCGCTTTATAATCATGCTGCATCTGCGCATAGTCGGCGCAGGCATACGGCCGGTCCGGGAATTCAGCCTGCGCATGAAACGCCAGATGCAGCCAGTCGGCATTCGCCCTGAACTCGTCTCTGAATTTGTCCGTCATCATCGAGAGATCAAAGGGGCCGTACATCTCCAGGCCGCAGGGATTGTTGCTGGAATAAAACATGTTCAGGCGCACAGTTGTTCCGTATTTCTCATGGGCCTTCTGATAGACGCGCAGATAGGGATTTTCAAAAATAGACGTATAGACATCCTTGTTCTTTGTCAGGTCCGCAAAGGCCCAGATGTTATCGTCCACTGACAGGGCAAATTTCCCGGCGGCATGCTTCAGCCGGTAAACCACCGCGCTTTCCGATATCCCGTAGCCGCACACTGCGGTCAGCACGTTGCGGTAAGCCTTCAGCGGTACAACCGCAGCGTAGCAGCTGCCGGTCCATCGGGCGCAGATGCCGTTGACAGTCACGGCGCTGTCCGGCGGAGCAGCAATCTGCACTTCGATTTCCAGTGCGCCGTTCTGAACGTTTCCGGCTGCATCAGAGAGCATATCCCCATCCACCGGCGTGATAAAGCGTAGCGTTTTCATTGCACTTACTCCTTTGCTGATAAACACTCCGGATCAAAAAATTCTTGCGGCTTCCGGCGTGAAGACGCCAAAAACCGCAAAATGCAAGGCAATATTGGAAAATAAAACAGGTTACTGCTGCTGGTTCATTCCGGAAGACGCGCTGCGGAAATTGGCCCTGGAGCGGCGGACCTCATTGAGCGCCTCCTCAATGGCCTCCTCTGTACGCTTCAGTGCGTCGTCCGCATAGTCGTTGGCAACGCGGCGCAGTTCGTTTGACTTGGCTTCCGCCGTGGAAATCATTTCATTGCTCTTGGCGCGGGCGTTGCGGACAACCTCCTGCTCATCAATCATCTGGCGGGCGCGCTCCTCCGCGACCTTGCGAATGGATTCCGCTTCCCGCTTTGCATTGGCAATAAACTCGCTTCTGGCGGCAACCAGCCGCTTGGCCTCTGCAAGCTCTGTGGGGAATTGCGCTTTGATCTCGTCCAGCAGGTCCAGAACCTTATCACGCTCAATCACGCACTTTTCTGCGCCCAGCGGCAGGCCCCATGCCTCCGTGATCATCGTATACAGCATATCCAGAAGTTCCTGTACGCTGTTTTCCATTCTCCCTACCTCCTGTTTTGTAGTTTGTTAATCAGATCGTCTTTAATTTCCCGCGGGACAAACTGGCTCAGATCGGCATTGTATTTTGCCATTTCCCTGACAATCGTCGAACTGAGATACGTATATTTTTCACTGGCCGTTAAAAATACCGTTTCAATACCCGGCTCCAGTTTGCTGTTTGTCAGCGCCATTTGAAATTCCATTTCAAAATCCGTAACTGCCCGCAATCCCTTGACGATCACTGTGGCGCCTCTGGATTTTGCATACTCCACCAGAAGCTTGTCGGAGTATTCCACTTCCACATTTCCAAAGCGTTCAATACAGCGCTGGATAAATTCCATGCGTTCTTCAAGAGTAAACCATGGCTTTTTACCCGAATTGACCATCACACAGACATAGACCTTATCAAAAATCCTGGCAGCGCGCTTGATCAGATTCAGATGGCCCAGTGTAATCGGATCAAAGCTGCCCGGATATACGGCTATTCTCATGAATTGGATGAACCGCCTTTCAGCGTTCAGACGCCGGCCCGCCGCGAAAACATGTCCACAGTAATCTTCCCATAGCGGTACTGCCTGCGTTTGAAATAGAATCCGTCAGATTCCGGCACATTTTGACCGGTTCCGCTTTCGCAGACTATTATACCATTCTCGTTCAGAATGTCAAACTGTATTATGGTTTCCAGCGCTTTTTCCGCAAGTCCGCTCTCATATGGAGGATCAAGAAAGATAATATCAAACTTTTCTCCGCTTTTCAGATAGCTCACGCCGTCACCGCGCCGGATCACCGCCCGGTCTGAAAAGCCGCAGCTTTCCACGTTTTCCTGTACGATCCGCAGCGCCGCCGGAGATTCGTCGGTGAACACCGCCTGGCGCGCGCCGCGGCTGAGCGCCTCAATGCCCAGCTGTCCCGTTCCGGCAAAAAGATCCAGAACGCGGCGTCCTTCAATCTCAAACTGGATGGCGCTGAATACCGCTTCCTTCACTTTGTCAGTTGTCGGCCGGATCTGCCGTCCCTCCGGCTCCTTCAGCCGCCGCCCTCTGGCCGTCCCTGCTATGACTCTCATGTGTACTCATTCACCACTTTCACCGTGAAAATAATCATAAACGGCTTTTGCCGTGTTTTTCGGAACCACTTTGGTGAGCTGCTCAAGTTCCGCCTCCCTGACTGCACTGACTGTCCCGAAGCTTTTAAGCAGAGCCGTGCGCCGGGCAGGTCCAACGCCCGGAATGGCGTCCAGCGTGGATCCCACTGCGCTTTTGCTGCGCAGCTTCCTGTGATATTCAATGGCAAACCGATGCGTTTCCTCCTGAATTGTTCCGATAAATGCAAACACATGGGGCTGGGCGGCAATGCCGATCTCATGCCCCTCCGGCGTGACCAGCGCCCGGGTTCGGTGCCGGTCATCCTTGACCATTCCGAAAACCGGAACATTGACTCCGTTTTCCACACAGGCGCGGACCGCCGCCGCCGCATGGGCTGCGCCGCCGTCAATCAGCAAAAGATCCGGCAGCGGAGCAAATTTTTCATCGCCGGCGGCATACCTTGCCATCCGCCGTCCCACCGCTTCCGCCATGCTTCCATAGTCGTTCTGGCCGTCTGTCGTCATGATTTTAAAATGCCGGTAATCGCGCTTCAGCGGCCGTCCGTCTTTGAATACAACCATGCCGGCAACAATGCTGTCGTTGCCTGTATTTGAAATATCAAACGCCTCGATCCGTTCCGGCAGTCCCGGCAGATCCAGCGCCTTTTCCAGCCACTGCGCCGTCCTGGACGCTTTTTCCTCCCGTGTTGAATGCCGCTCAATTTCTTCTCTGGCATTCAGGACTGCTGTTGCTGTATAAACAGCTTTTTCTCCGCGCTGCGGCACGGAAACCGTGACGCTGCGTCCGGCGCACTGGCTGATCAGCTGCTGCAGGGACTGGGCGTCCGCCAGTTCAAACGGAAGCAGTACGCTCTTCGGCGCACTGGCGCGTATGGTATAGTATTGCCGCACCAGGCCCGAAACCGCTTCGTCATCATCTTCGACCGGCTCGTCAATCAGCTCATAATCCTTGCCGAGAAGCTGTCCGTCCACATAATGCAGCACAACAAAGCAGCTTTTGACGCCCCGGCAGAAGCCGACAGCGTCCACATCCGTGCCGTTGGCGCTCCATGCGTGCTGCTTCGTCTCCAGAAGCGAGATGGCCTTGATGCTGTCGCGCAGCTCCGCCGCGCGCTCAAAGCGCAGCGCCTGCGCCGCGGCAGCCATCTCTTCCTTCAGCTGCTTCAGAAGCTCCGCGCTGCGTCCCTCAAGAATCATGACCGCCTGATCAATGGCCTGCAGATATTCGCTTCTCGGCGTGTCCCTCAGGCAGTATGCCCGGCATGCGCCCATGTGATAATTCAGACATGGGCGCTCACGTCCGATATCCCGCGGAAACCGCCGTGCACACTGCGGCAGTTTCAGCGCTTTTTTCATGGCCTCCAATGCTGCAAAGGTGGAGCCCCGGCTGCCGTATGGTCCAAAATAACGCGCACCGTCATCTGCCGTCCGGGAGACAACGGTCAGTTCCGGATAATCCGCCGCTCTGTCCAGCCGGACAAACGGGTAACCTTTGTCATCCTTCAGCAGAATATTGTATTTGGGCATATGGTGCTTGATCAGTGAGTTTTCCAGCACCAGCGCTTCAAACTCCGATGTGGCGACAATGACGTCAAAATCCGCAATATTTGAAACCAGTGCCTGCGTCTTTTCATTGTGCGCGCCGCGGAAATAGCTGCTGACACGGTTTTTCAGCAGCTTCGCCTTGCCCACATAGATAATTTTCCCCGCTGCATCCTTCATCAGGTATACGCCGGGTTTCATGGGGAGCGCATGCGCCTTTGCGGCCAGTTTCTCGATCATTCTTCAATCTCCCGGTAAAAAATGTGTCTCAAAATGCCGGAAAACTCCGGCACTCTGAGACATCAATTTCATACTTATATCAGGTTTTTCCCCTGAATGACCCTGTTTTATTCTGCAAACCCGGAGGAAATCAGCTTGCAAAGCGTATCAACTGCGGCTTCCTCGTCGACGCCGTCAGCGATAATATTGATTTTTGTGCCCTGTACAACACCAAGCGAGAGTACGCCCAGCAGACTCTTCGCATTGACCTTACGCTCTTCCTTTTCGATCCAGATACTACATTTGAATTCATTTGCCTTCTGAGTGAAAAAAGTTGCGGGTCTTGCATGAAGGCCGACCTGATTGCCGACGACAGTCTCTTTTACGAACATATTTTATCCTCCTTTGGAATAAGCGCGTTACGCTTAACCGGGCTCACATTCCCTTCTTATATTTTATCAAATGCAGAGAAAATCGTCAATGACAATTTGTACGAACTTTCATGCGTTTTCCGAAGGAATACCAGCAAAAAAGCACTATTTGAGTTCGACTACGGTAACGCCGTTCTCCCCTTCGCCAAAACGGCCGAGCCGGAATGCCTTCACCTGCCTGTTTTTGCGCAGACTCTGCTGCACGGCGGCGCGCAGCACGCCGGTGCCCTTCCCGTGAATCACCGTCACCGTATTCAGCCTGGCCATCTGCGCACCGTCAATATAGCGTTCCAGCACAGAAACTGCCTCCTCGGCATTCATGCCGCGCAGATCCAGCTCCGGACGCACGCTCTCCCGCAGTGCGCCGGATGACACGCCCACTGATGACGCGCTCTGCTTCGCGCGCCGCTCCGGCTTTGTCACGCGGACCTCATCCTGTCCGGCTGTCATATTCATCGCCCCGGCCTGAAGCTGCAGCGTGCCGTCCGGGAGAACCGCCGTAACCACAGCCTTGACGCCCAGCGCCAGGATCTGAACCGTGTCGCCCTGCCGTGCAGGCCGCTCTGCCGGCGGAGGCACCGCCTCTTCATCGCGGAGGGCGTCCAGCCGCTCCTCCGTCTCATTGATGCTGCGGCGCAGAGCAGCCCGGGCATCATTTACCCGCTGCCAGTCGTTCTCCTTCGCCGCGTTTTTACGCATACGGCCCAGCTCTTCAAATACATCGTCTGCGGCGGCGCGGGCTTCATCCAGAATCCGCCTCGCCTCACGTCTGGCAGTCTGAGCTGCCTTGTCCAGCGCAGCGTCTGCCTCCTGCTTTTCCTTCTCCGCAGCCGCGCGTGTCTCTTCCGCCCTGCGCAGCGCGCAGGCGGCCTCTTCCCGCTCATGCTCCGTCTGCTGACGGATACGTTCCAGATTTTCCAGCACCTCTTCAAAGCTGGCCGTGCCGGCGTCAATCCGGCTGCGCGCGTCATCAATGATGACCTGCGGGACACCCAGCCGCGCGGAAATGGCAAACGCATTGCTCTTTCCCGGGATGCCGATCAGCAGGCGGTAGGTGGGCTGCAGCGTATCCACGTCAAATTCACAGGCGGCATTCTGCACGCCGCTCTGTGTCGTGGCATAGATTTTCAGCTCCGCATAATGGGTTGTGGCCGCCACCATGGCCCCGGCTTTTCTCGCATACTCAATAATCGAGATGGCCAGCGCGGCGCCCTCCACCGGATCCGTCCCCGCACCCAGCTCGTCAAACAGCAGCAGTGTGCCGGTTCCGCACTCCTGAAGAATCCCGGTAATATTCTTCATATGTGAGGAGAATGTGGACAGAGACTGCTCAATGGACTGCTCATCGCCGATATCCACAAGGATTTTGCTGAAAACAGGCGTCTGACTGCCGTCACCGGCAGGGATATGCAGGCCGCACTGGGCCATTGCGCACAAAACGCCCACGGTTTTGATGCTGACGGTTTTGCCGCCGGTATTGGGGCCGGTGATTACAAGCGTATCAAACTGGCCGCCCAGGCGCACGTCGATCGGCACAGCTGTTTTCACCGGCAGCAGCGGATGCCGCGCCCTGCGAAGATTCAAAACGCCGTCCTCCGCAATCACGGGCGCGCAGCAGTCCAGCTTGTAGGAAAGCCGGGCCTTGGCAAAAATCAGATCCAGCGCGGACAGTGCCATAAACGTGCTTGTGATGTCATCCTCACACGATGCGGCCTCAGCCGAAAGCTCCATCAAAATGCGCTCGATTTCATTTTTCTCTTTTGCCAGCAGCTCGCGGATTTCGTTATTCGACTCAACGACCGACATCGGTTCAACAAAGAGCGTGGCGCCGGATGACGAGATGTCGTGCACCAGGCCGGGAACCGACGACTTGAACTCCGCCTTCACAGGAACCACATAGCGGTCGTTGCGCATGGTGATGATCGGCTCCTGCAGGGCCTTTGCATAAGTCGCTGAGGAGATGATCTTCTGCAGAGACTGGCGGATCCTGTCGCCCGCAATCCGCATCTGCCGGCGGATGGCCGCAAGCTCGCGGCTGGCATTATCGGCGAGCTCGTCCTCGCCGATAATCGATTCCGTAATCCGGCTTTCCAGCGCCCGGTTCGGCCGGACCGAAGAAAAGAGATAGTCTATCGGGCTTCTGTACTGCCGGTCACCGGAAGCATACGCGCACACGGCCCGGGCCGCGGCCAGCAGGCCGCCGATGTCCAGCAGCTCCCGGGTATTGAGCATGCCTCCGATTCTTGCCCTTGACAGGGATGCGGATACATCCTTCACACCCGAGAAAGAAGGCGCACCCTTCACCGCCATCATATCTTTCGCCGCGGTTGTCTCCGACTGGCGGCGGCGGATTTCATAGACATCTTCTGCCGGAGTCAGTTTTTTTGCGGCATCTTTCGCCGGCTGGCTCACCGCTTCTGCGGCAAGCATATCCAGTACAGCCGGCAGCTGAAGAATATTCAGCGATTTTTCATATAATGTTGTCATATGTTCAAAGTCCTAAAATTTTCATTCAGTTCGCAGCGGGACAATATCCCGGCGCCTATATGCCGGACACCCGTTTGTAGTATTCAAGCGCCTTTGAACGGTAATCCAGCTGTGCGGCTGCATATTTTTCACAGGCGCAGCCGAGATTGGCAAGCGCTGCGTTCCCAAGCGTGAAAGAGAAAACCTTTTTTGCCTCCGCCGTCAGGATATACCGCATGGCTTCCAGCGCGCCCTGCGTTAAATGCACGCAGTCCGGCTCCGTCTCCGGCTGCGCGCAGGCAGCGCAGCAGATCTCACCGGCAGACAGATGCAGCACAGGCTCCTGAACGTCCATCCTTCCGCAGATGCAGCAGCGCTCCAGTGCCGGCGCATACCCCGCGATTCCCATCAGGCGCAGCTCAAACGCCGGCTTGACAAGCGCCGGTTCCTTCTGCTTTTCACTGAGCGCAAAAAGGCTGTTCAGGCACAGCGCCAGCGCTTCCGGTGCAGGCAGATTCTCCGCACACAGCAGCTCAAGCATTTCCGCAAAATAAGCACCCAGCGCCAAAAGCTCGACGCCGTCCCGCAGGCCCTCAAACAGCTCCAGGCTGCGGGCCTCTGTCAGCATCCAGCGGCCGTGTGTCTCCAGCAGCGTCATTTCCGAAAATGCCAGAAATTCCGTGGCCGCGGCAACCTTGCTCCCCCGGCGTCTGGCTCCCCGGGCGGTTACAGTCAGCTTTCCCTCGCCAGGCGTCAGAACAGTCAGGATCCGGCTGGATTCCTTATATTTTACTTCACGCAGCACAAGGCCGGTGGTCGTTATGTACATGGACGCCTCCTGCATGAGCCGCGGAGCTCATGCCGTTTTGGTCGTTTCCTGCTCTTCATGCCGGAGCCGGCAGAAAAGCAGGTAACAGAGAATATCGCCTGTTTCCGTAAAAAGATTCCATACGTCATCGGCAGTCATAAGCTCATCCTCCCCGATGTGCTTATTCTGTGCCGCTGCCGCTTGTCTATGAGCGGTAAATCCAGCCTTATTCCGAAAAGCCGAAATTGCGCAGCTGTGCGGTGCTGTCCCGCCAGTTTTCCTTGACCTTCACCCAGGTCTGCAGATAAACCGGACTACCCATAAACGTCTCAATATCCCTGCGCGCCAGTGCGCCGACTTTGCGCAGCATATCCCCATGTTTTCCGATGATAATCCCCTTATGGCTCTCCTTTTCGCAGAAAATTGTGACATCAAGATCAATCATCCCGTTTTCCCGCTGGGAAAACTTTGTCACTTCCACCGCAGTTCCGTGCGGAATTTCGCGCTCCAGACAAATCAGCAGCTTTTCGCGCACAATTTCAGCCACGATCTGCCGCTCCGGCTGGTCGGTGATCATATCCTCAGGGAAGAGGGCGGGTCCTTCCGCCGCAAACTTTGAAAACTCGTCCAGCAGTTCCTGTGTCCCCTCGCCGGTTTTTGCACTGATGGGCACAACGGCCTCAAACTCATGTGCCGCCGTATAGCAGGCGATTACCTGAAGGAGCTGTTCTTTTCTGACTGTGTCGATTTTGTTGATGACCAGCACAGCCGGCACGCCGGCGGATTGGATCCGCTCGATCAGAAGGCGCTCCTGCGTGCCGATTTCCGGCACCGGCTCCACAAGCAGAGCCACGGCGTCCACATCTGCGACGCTTTCCTCAACCACCTTGACCATATAGTCGCCCAGGCGGTTGCGCGCTTTGTGAAAGCCGGGCGTATCCAGCAGAACCAGCTGCGTGTCTCCCCGGTTGACAATCGCAAATATCCGATTGCGGGTGGTCTGGGGCTTATCGGTAACGATAGCAATTTTCTCGCCGACCAGTGTATTGGTCAGTGTGGATTTCCCGACATTCGGTTTTCCCGCGATGGTGATCATCGCTGTTTTGGTGATCATAAACGAATCATTATCTCCTGTTCATTTTCATCAAAGCCATTACGGCCTTTTCCTTGGCGCGCATCCGGCGCTTTTCCGGACCCTCATCCATATGGTCATAGCCCAGAAGGTGCAGTACGGAATGGGCGGTCAGATACGCCATCTCGTGCTTCAGGGAATGGCCGAATTCCTGCGCCTGCGCCGCCGCCCGTTCCTGAGAAAGGACCATATCGCCCAGCGGCAGGCAGCCGCTGTCCGGATCCGCCTGAACCGCATCCGGATCAAAATGCTCCGGAACCAGCTCCTGCGCAGGGAAAGACAGCACATCCGTCGGCTTGTCCACCTGCCGGAACTGCCTGTTCAATTCGTGGATATGCACATCGTCCGTCACCAGAATGTTCACTTCACACGGAACATGAATCCGCTCGGCCGCCAGGACTGTATTCACCGTACGGCGCAGCGTACGGCGCATCCAAAAGCCGCATTTACAGTCTTCACACCGGATAAGAATTCTGTTTTTTGCCATAGATCAGCGTCTCCTTCCTGCGTTTTTCTGCCCGGTCTGGGCATTTTTCCTGTCCTCATATGCTTCATAAGCTGCAATAATCCGCTGGACCAGCACATGGCGCACAACGTCTGCGCCGGTCAGCGTACAGATTGACACATCATCCACCCCGTCCAGAACGCGCATGGCTTCCTTCAGCCCGCTGGTCTTGTCCGCCGGCAGGTCAATCTGCGTCACGTCGCCGGTAATCACAATTTTTGAGCCGAATCCCAAACGGGTCAGAAACATTTTCATCTGTTCGCGGGAGGTATTCTGCGCCTCATCCAGAATGATGAAAGAGTCGTCCAGTGTGCGTCCGCGCATATAGGCCAGCGGCGCCACCTCAATATTCCCCCGCTCCAGATACTTATTATATGTCTCTGCGCCCAGCATATCAAACAGCGCGTCATACAGCGGGCGCAGGTAGGGGTCAACCTTGCTCTGCAGGTCGCCCGGCAGGAAGCCGAGCCGCTCGCCCGCCTCAACAGCCGGACGGGTCAGAATAATACGGTTCACAGCCTTTTCCCGGAACGCGCACACAGCCGCCGCCACCGCAAGGTATGTTTTTCCCGTGCCGGCCGGTCCGATGCCCAGTGTAACCGTGTTGTTCATAATGGCCTCGACATATTTTTTCTGACCAAGTGTCTTGGCCTTGATCGGACGGCCTTTGGCCGTCACGCAGATCACATCCCGCGTCAGTTCGCCGATCCGGCCCTCCTGCCCGTCACGTACCAGGCCCAGAATATAGCGCACTGTCTGCGCGTCTATTGTCTCGCCCTTTGCGGCAAGATTCAAAAGCCCCTCCACTGTTTTTTCCGCATGGAGAACATCCTCCGCTTCCCCGGCGATTTTCAGTTCGGAATCCCGGTCAGTGATCCGTACACCAAGTTCGCTTTCGATCAGCTTCATGTTTTCATCAAAGGATCCGAACACATTGATGATATGCTCCATGCGGTCCACGCTAATGCTTTTTTCGATCATTCGTTTTCGTCCTCTTTATCTTCCGGGCTCCGGGCGGCAAGCTCATCCTGCGTCATCACGCGCGTCTGTCCGATTTCCTCCTCACACTCGGCACGCAGAATCACTGTGACCGTCCCGTTTCCGCTTTGTGTTGAAAAATCTGTGGATACAATCTGTCCGTTTTCTCCGATTTCCGTCTGAAGGCACTGCGTCAGACGGCGCTGCAGGAGACTGACAGCATCCGCTTCCGGTATCTGCGTTTCCTCCAGAACTGACGCAAAAATTTCCGTCTTCTCTGTCCGGACCGGCAGCACGCTGCCTAAAAAAGACAAATCTTTTCTATTTATAATTTTATCATACTCCGCAGTAAAAATACCAGAGTCAAAATACAAATTCAGCCTGTTTTTTCCGAAAATCAAGGCATTTTTTGACCGCGCTTCTGTGCCCGGCGTCCGCAGGCGTGCATTGACCGGCATAACAGCGGACATTGTATACCACGTGCGCGCACGGATCTGCGCCTGTGCATGCACATAACGGGTTCCGGAGGATATGCTGTCCATCTGTCCCGTCACCAGAATATCGCCCGCCTGCACCGTATCCCCCACCGCGGCCGCAGCGGCACCGCTGCGCACGGTCATGCTGCTGATGACGCCGGATTTTCCGGCGCAGATGACAGCCGGCGTGCTTTCATCCGCAATTTCCGGCGCAGGCGTCTCCTCGCGCACCATAACCTGCGCACGGCTTCCGGAGATATTGACGGCGATCCAGCTCAGGTCTGTCAGGCGCCGGAGCATCTCATTTGAAATACGGCTCTGGTTCACGGTCAGACGGCAGGCACCGATATGCACGCCCAGCTCCTCCAGCTGGGACAGTATCTCATCCGTACGCACGCCGGTATTGCCGCTGACTGTAATCTGCCAGATAAAAAGAGAGGAAAGCCACACGGCCAGAATGCAGATGACCACGCCGGCAAGCAGCACATACCGTTTCCTGATTCTTTCCGTAAACGGCAGAACGCCGTAGATCCGCACGGCGCTTATCCTGGCGTCCAGACCGGTACAGACGCAGCGCAGCGCAGCAAGATCCCTGCGGCGCACGCACAGCGTCAGTCCGTCCTCAGACAGCTGTACCTTCCGCAGCACAATCCCCGCCCCGGCGCAGGCATTCAGAATTTCCTCCGGGCAGGCGCACTCCACCCTGACAGATGCAAGCCCAAGAAAAAAAGCCAGAATTTTCTCCATGTTCTATGCCTCATAAGCCACAGCGCAGATCATACCTGTAATCAGAAGGTCGTCGCTGTTCATGGCCCGCAGCTCAAGGCAGCTTCCGGTTATGCGCACAGTCATCCTGCCGCAGCGCACGCAGATGCGCTCGCGGCCGTACTCCGCAATTCCCCGGTGATTTTCAATCTGCACGCGGCTGCAGCCGGTAATGGTCACTCTGGAGGCGCCGGCCGCCTCTCCGGGAATGTCAAAAAACTCCGCCGCAAGCTCTGCAGCGGAGCGTCGGCCCGTCTTTTTTCTCATTTTCACTGCCCTCCGTTCCACAGTATACCTATGCGATTTGCGGCAAGAATAGCCCTGCGCATGCATAGAATTCTCCGGAAGGGGTGAATGCTATGAATCAGACCCGACAGCAGGGCCATTTCCGTGACATTGTGATCTGCACGGGGCTGGCCGCCGCGGTTGTTCTTCTGGCGGTTTATCCGTCACAGGCCACCGCCGCAGCTGCAGACGCACTCGGGCTCTGCTGCCGCGTCATCATTCCTTCTCTTTTCCCGTACTTTGTTCTGACCGGCATGCTGACGCGCGGCGCGCTGCCGCAGGTTCTGAGCAGACTTGCGCGTCCTGTGATGGGTCCTCTGTTCGGGGTCGGCGGCGCCGGCGCCGCTCCGCTGGTCCTGGGCCTCGTGGGCGGTTATCCGGTCGGCGCGCGGACCGTTGCGGAACTTTATGACAGCGGCAGCGTCTCAAAAGCCGAGGCAGAAAAACTTCTGGCCTTCTGCAACAATTCCGGCCCGGCTTTTATTTTCGGAGTGGCCGGCGCAGCCGTGCTGGAAAGCGGACGGCTGGCGCTGATTGTTTATCTGTCGCACATCGCCGGCGCCGTATGTACAGGGCTTCTTCTGCGCGGGCGGCGGGCAGATTGCACGCTGTCCGCGCCCGTACCTTCCCGGACATGCGTGCAAGGCAGCTTTTCCGAACGCTTTGTCGCCGCAGTCACCGGTTCATTCACTGCCGTGCTGAATGTCTGCGCCTTCATTTTGTTTTTTGCCGTCGCAGTCAAAATGACAACGCTCTTCTTTCCGGCAGACAGTCCGGCGTGCACATGGCTCCT
The DNA here is from genome assembly GCA_016293865.1 of Oscillospiraceae bacterium. Taxonomy (GTDB): domain Bacteria; phylum Bacillota; class Clostridia; order Oscillospirales; family Oscillospiraceae; genus JAEDDG01. The sequence continues at coordinate 52,321 of JAEDDG010000003.1, forward strand.
GCGTCTGTACACAGGCGCCATGGAGCTCTCCAGCGGCATCTGGTCACTGAAGGGCGCCAGCATCAGCAGTCCGCTGCTGGCTGCCGCCGCCGCGCTGATGCTGGGCTGGGGCGGACTGTCCGTTCACTGTCAGACGCTTGCCCTGACTGCCGGACGCAGCCTGCGGATGCGCCGCTATTTCTGCGGAAAGCTGCTGCACGGGCTGCTGTCCGCCCTTTTTGCAGGCGCAGCCGCCCTTCTGTTCGCGCCGTTTCTCCAGCCTGCCAGGGACACGGCGGCGCTGCCCGTCTGGATCTGCCAGGCGCACGCCGTCACTCCGCTTCTGCCCGCGCTTTCCGCCGGTTTTCTGTGGGCGGCCGCACAGCTTCTCCTGTCTGTAAAAAATATTGTTGAAAAAAGAAAACGCTGAATGTATAATCGCATCAGCGCAGGTATTTTCTCTGCGCCGGTCAGTCCGCCCTGATGGCGGCACATCCGACACGCTCCCCTGCAGACACGCGCCGGATAAGGCATTTGATGACGGAGGCGATGCTATGCTGTTCGACAAGCAGATTGAACCATGCTGTGCATATTGTCAGCGCGGCACCCGGATCAGCGATGATGATGTAATCTGTGTCAGGCGCGGCATTGTACCGGCAGACGGAAAATGCCGCAAATTTGTTTATGATCCGTTCCAGCGTGAGCCTGAACGGCCCGTCGTGCTCATGCCGGACAGAGATCATGCCGAAAGAATCAACCTGTCTCTGGATTCAACAACGAAAGGATGACTCACGATCGAAGCTCTCCCACTAACCATTCTGCTTTTCATCGCCGGCCTGATTCTGATCATCATCGGCGGCGATAAATTTGTCGATGCAGCCGTGGCCATTGCCAAACGGATGGGCATCAGCGAAATCATCATCGGCGCAACCATCGTCAGCCTGGGCACGACGCTGCCGGAAATTCTTGTTTCCACAACGGCCGGTCTGGAAGGCTCGGCGGACATTGCCACGGGCAATGCGTTCGGCTCCATCATCTGCAACACTGCCTTTATCGCCGGTCTGACACAGCTGATCCGGCCCACCACAGCCATTGACGCCCGCTCTCTGAGATGGCGCGTGCTTTTCTTTTACGCCGCAGGCGCCGTCTGCCTTGCTTTCGGCCTCGGCATGCAGCACTTCGGTCTCGCGGCCGGGCTGATTCTGCTTGCAATGTTCGCGCTTTACGCCTGGCTGACCATTTCCATTAAGGGCGACAGTCCGGAAGAGGACAAGCCGGCTGAAAATGACGACAGCGGGAAACAAAAGCCCATCTGGCAGAATATCCTGATACTCATTGTCACTGCCGCCATGCTGTATGTCGGCGCAAAGCTGCTGGTGGACAAAGGCATTATTCTGGCAGAACTGGCCGGCATTCCGGAGCGCGTCATCGGCGTGACATTCATTGCGCTGGGCACCTCTCTGCCGGAGCTTGTGACTGCCATTACCTCTCTTATAAAAGGTCATGCCTCCGTCTCCATCGGCAACATTGTCGGTGCAAATCTGCTCAACCTTCTGCTGGTCATCGGCATTCCGTCCGTTCTGTGCGGCGTAACGCCCTCTGCCATTTCCATTACGCGGGATCTGCCCATCGCACTCGGCGTAATGGCAGTCCTGGCAATTCCCATGATTCTCCGCAAACGCGGCAGCCGCCTGCAGGGCGCGCTGCTTGTGGCCGGCTATGCAGCCTACTGCATCTGGCAGTTCTGAACCGAAAACGGCAGCCGCAATCCAGCCGGCGCAGCCTGTCTGCGCCGGTTCTTTTTTTCTGCCGACGTCCCCATGCGCTAAAAAAACAGGGCGGACAGCACAATTTGTGCCGTCCGCCCTGTTTGGGCAAAACTCTCAACATCAGCGCGCGGCTGGCGCGCAAACATTTTCAGCGCAGGGCGCTTACTTAATCATGTTGGCGACTTCTTCTGCCAGATTGTCCTGCCGCTTCTCCAGGCCTTCGCCCTTCTCGAAACGGGTGGCAGCCTTGAAGGTCACCTTGCCGCCCAGAGCCTTAGCAGCGCTGGCCATATACTTCTCAACGGTCATGGAGCCGTCCTTCACGAACTCCTGCTGCAGCAGGCAGTTTTCGCCGTAGAACTTATTCAGCTTGCCCATAACGATCTTTTCACGGACCTGCTCGGGCTTGCCGGCCATTTTGGGATCGTTGGCCATCTGCGCCATCATGATCTTCTTCTCTTCGTCCAGGACATCCTGCGTGACCTGGGACTTATCCCAGTAACGGGGATTCAGAGCGGCGATCTGCATGGCAATGTCCTTGCCGATTTCAGTCGCATCAATGCCGCCCTCAACTTCAAGATTGACCAGAACGCCGATCTTGCCGCCTGCATGGATATACGGAACGGAGAAGCCGTCTGCATAGCGGACAAAACGGCGGACCTTAATGTTCTCGCCGATAACCAGAACGCGGTCATTCTGCATCTCCTGCACAGTCATATCGCTGTCAGGATATTTGCAGGCATACAGAGCATCCAGATCTGCAGGATTGTCCTTTGCGACAACCTGAGCAATGCCCTTGACGTAGCTCACGAACTTCTCGTTCTTGGCAACGAAGTCGGACTCTGCGTTCACTTCGACCACAACACCGACACCGTCAATCACAGCGGCATAAGCCATGCCTTCCGCGGCAATGCGGCCGGCCTTCTTTTCAGCTGCAGCCAGACCCTTTTCACGGAGCCATTCAACAGCCTTATCCATATCACCGTCAGCAGTTGCAAGCGCTTTCTTGCAGTCCATCATGCCAACGCCGGTAATCTCACGCAGATATTTAACATCAGCAGCAGTAAATGCCATATTCTTTTCCTCCTGTTATCATTGGTGCCGCCGGCATCCGGCGGTGGATTGTCTCTTACTCAGCAGCGGGCGCTTCTTCAGCGGCGGGAGCGGCTTCCTGCTCGGGCGCGGCAGCATCCTCACCCTGTCTGCCTTCCACAACGGCATTGGCCATGGTCTGGCTGATCAGCTTGATTGCACGGATTGCGTCGTCGTTGCCGGGGATCACATAATCGATCTCGTCAGGATCGCAGTTGGTGTCCACGATCGCAACGATGGGGATACGGAGCTTTCTGGCCTCGGCGATGGCGTTGCGCTCCTTGCGGGGGTCAATGATGAACAATGCAGAGGGCAGCTTCTTCATTTCCTTCACGCCGCCCAGGTATTTTTCCAGCTTGCCGATTTCGTTGGTGAGCTTGATAACTTCCTTTTTCGGAAGCAGATCGAACGTGCCGTCTTCCTGCATCTTGCGCAGCTGGGCCAGTCTGTCAATACGGGTACGCATGGTCTTGAAGTTGGTGAGCATGCCGCCCAGCCATCTTGCGTTGACATAGAACATACCGACGCGCTCTGCTTCTTCCTTCACAGCGTCCTGCGCCTGCTTTTTGGTGCCGACGAAAAGGATCGTGCCGCCGTTGGCGGTGGTGTCACGCACGAAATTGTACGCTTCTTCCAGCTTTTTCACGGTCTTCTGCAGGTCAATGATGTAAATGCCGTTGCGCTCCATGTAGATATAGGGCGCCATTTTCGGGTTCCAGCGGCGGGTCTGATGGCCGAAATGCACACCGGCCTCCAGAAGCTGTTTCATAGATACGACTGCCATAATTTGTTTTCCTCCTGTGTGATTGTTTTTTACCTCCGCGGCCTTCTGCCTTCCCCTCACCTTGCGGCACAAAGGGTAAAGATCGGTCCGCGTGCGTAATCGCGGATATTATAGCAAAAAGGATCTCCAAAAGCAAGCATTATTTTACATTCTCAGGAAATCTTCCGCCTTTTTCTTTAAAACCACGGCCGCTTCGGCCGTTTCTCCCGGCAGCATTCGCCGCTGATCTCAACAATGATAATATCATCCCCGATTCTCCGGATACATTCCCACGGAATGACAAAATCGTCCTCCCTGCCCAGCAGCCCGAAAAAGCGGCACGGGCCGGGAACAATGAGCGCCAGCAGCTGCCCGGTCGTGTCGTTGATCAGCACGTCGCACACGAAACCAAGGCGCATTCCGCTGCAGATGTTGATCACTTCCTTGCACCGCAGATCTGCAATCCTGCACCGCATACACATTCCTCCTTTCAGAAAGCATATGCGCGCAGAGGATCTTCTATGCCCGGTGCATGCCGCAAAAAGAGAGACTGCAGGCGCAGTCTCTCTTCAGCAGAAGCAGCAGATTAAAGATTCAGCAGCAGGGATGCCCATCTGAAATAGATCAGCAGGCTCAGTGCGTCAACAATCGTCGTGATAAACGGGCTTGCCATCACTGCCGGGTCAAAGCCCAGCTTCTGGGCCAGCATGGGCAGCGTACAGCCCACCACCTTGGCGCATATGACAGTGACGCCCAGCGTCAGGCATACAACCAGCGCCACCGTATACGTCACGCCGGAGGAATGCATCAGCAGCATGTCCACCAGAACAATCTTGATGAAATTTGCCGCAGCCAGCACAATGCCGCAGAAAAACGACACGCGGATTTCTTTCCATATCACACGGAAAATATCGCTGAACTCAATATCCCCCAGAGACAGGCTGCGGATGATGGTGACAGACGCCTGACTTCCCGAATTGCCGCCGGTATCCATCAGCATCGGGATAAACGCGGTCAGAGCCACCTGTGCGGCCAGCGCGTTTTCAAAGGATGTGATGATCATCCCGGTAAAGGTGGCGGAAACCATCAGCAGCAGAAGCCAAGGGATCCGGCTTTTCCAGATGCTGAATACGCTCATTTTGAGATACGGCTTGTCTGACGGCGTAATACCGGCCATGATCTCAATGTCTTCCGTCGTCTCTTCCTCGATAACGTCCATGGCGTCGTCGACGGTGATGATGCCCACAAGGCGGTTGTCTCCGTCCACAACCGGCAGAGCGACAAAATTGTACCTGGTGAACATCTGGGCAACATCTTCCTGATCGTCCGTCGTCTTCACGGAAATCAGGTTCGTATCCATGATATCTTCCACCAGATCGTCGTCTTCCGCCAGAATCAGGTGCTTGAGAGAGATAAAGCCCACCAGTACATTTGACGTGCTGGTTACATAACAGGTGTAGATCGTCTCCTTGTCCACACCCGTCCGGCGGATGCGCTTAATGGCCTCCTCCGCCGTCATGCCGGGACGAAGACTGACAAACTCCGTTGTCATGATGCTGCCGGCGGAATCCTCCGGATATTTGAGGACTTCATTGATCATTTTGCGCATTTCCGGATCTGCCTGCCGGAGAATACGCTTGACCACATTGGCCGGCATTTCTTCCACAAGGTCCGCTGCGTCGTCCACATACAGCTCGTCGACGACTTCTTTCAGTTCGGCGTCGGAGAAGCCGCGGATCAGCATCTCCTGAACATCGCTTTCCATTTCGACAAAGGTCTCTGCCGCCTGCTCTTTGGGAAGCAGACGGAAAAGAAGAGGCAATTTTTCCTCCGGCAGTTCTTCGAAAAGGATCGCGACATCCGCCGGGTTCATTGTGATCAGAATGTCACGCAGGGTGGCGTATTTTTTGTTCTCAAGGAGTGCAGAAATCGTATCCTCAAGGACAAAAGTGTTTTCGCGCATACACTTACCTCCTTATCGAGGCAAGGCGAAAACAGACTCAGAAAGCGGATACGCACAAACGGCATAACCAGTCATCATCGCCTTTTCGCCCTACCTTACTGCCTGTACTACCGCTGGCGTCCACTTTCTCACCTCCAGAATATTATGATCTCAATTTCGCCGTTTCATAAACCGGCACTTTGCAATTCTAAGGCCAAAATCATGGAATGTCAACCCCAAACCGGGTGCAAAACGTCACTTTCTCCCGATTTCAAGCGTTATTTGCATTTACACTCTGAATTTCGGCTGAATTTCGCCTGCTGCGCGGGAATTTGAACCTTTTTGTGTCCGTCTCCTGCCGGACCTGCCTAAAAAAGATCGGGCGGTTCTTCGCCCCGGAAGAACCGCCCGCCTGTTTCAAAAATTCTACCGCCCGTTTTTCCCGTCATCCTGCGGTTCATCCGTACACTGCGGTTCATCATCCGCACACTGCGCTGCTTCCCTGCGGGCCAGCGTGCGGTTCGTGTTCTCCCGGATCAGAATCATTGCAATGGCAAACAGCGGAATAAAGAAAATCATCCCCAGAAGGCCCATCAGCTTTCCGCCGATAAACACGGCGATCAGTGTCCACAGCGGCGGAAGATCCACCGCGGCGCCCACCACATGGGGATAGATGAACTGATTTTCAATCAGCTGCACCGCCTGATAAATCGCCAGGCAAAGCAGAACCTTCGACGGATCCGCCAGAAACACGAGAAATGCGCCGATCACGCAGGATGTAATCGCCCCCACATAGGGAATAAAGGCCAGTGCCGCCGTCAGCACGCCGATCAGACTCGCATAAGGGATGCCGAAAATGCCGAGGAAAATCGTAATCAGAGCCCCGAGAATGCAGGCTTCAACGCAGTGTCGGATAAGAATCTGGAAAACGTCTCATTGGTCAGATCCCATACGTGGAGCAGGCTGCTGACCGTGGACTCTTTCAAATGCGCGGTCATAAGCTTTTTGACCTGCCTGGTCAGGTCGTTTTTACACAAAAGCACATAAATCGCAATGATAAAAGCAACTCCGAAAGAGATGACTCTCGATACGGCGCCTGAAACAAAATCCACCGCCGAGGAAATCAGTGAACCTGCGCCGCCAGACAGAATCTCCATCAGCTGATTCAGATCAAACGTGTCAAACCAGTGCACAAGCATCGCCGAATCAATGTTGTATCCCTTCAGCGCTTCAGCCCACTCCGGCCATTTTTCCGCAATCAGCGTATAAAGGCTGGAGACCGATGCAACAAGATCCGGAATGATCAGCGTACAAAGCAGCGCGATCACCAAAAGCATGCACAGCAGCGTCAGAATCAGACTGACCAGCCGCCGGAGCTTCCTTCTCGGCGGATGTCTGGTCCTGCGCGCTGCTTTGGCAAGCAGGTTCTCAAAACCGCGCATGGGCACGTTCAGAAGAAACGCGAAAAAGAAACCCAGCAGCACAGGCGCAATCAGTTCCCAGGCTTTTCCAAGGAACGCAAAAAACTCCTGCATGTTCATCAGTACAGCAAACAGCACAACGCCGAACCCAACCAGAAGAAACTGACGCTTTATACTTTTTTCCACGATTGTGCCTCCAGATATTCAGCCCGAACAGACGCAGGCCGGGCATTTCCCGTTCCGCACGTCTCCGCTTTCCCGGTCACGCGGCTCTTTCAGCCCGGCGCATCGCCTGCCGCAATCGCCTGCTTTTAAACTATTAAATCCGTTTTGCCCGCTTTTGTCAACTCAAAAGCGGAATTCCCGCACATCCGCCGCCTGCGCACTTTTGTGCCGGCGGCACCTGCAGGAGGCTGACTGCCGGAGACTGTGCCGCCGTTTCCGTACAGAAACCCGGACAATCCGGCCCGTCCGGCTGACCGGACCGGCCGGATCCGTCCAGTCTTTTCCACGTCAGGAACGCGGTATTGTGCAGAAAGCTCCGGCAGGTTTTCAAGTTAACATAATCTTCGCATGCGCAGTCCCCGGAACAGCGGAACAGGGCGCCCGGCAGGGTGCCCTGTTCCATCGTTTTCACCGGCTGTTTTCAGTTCAGGAAATCCTTCAGTTTCTTGCTGCGGCTGGGATGACGGAGCTTCCGCAGCGCCTTTGCCTCTATCTGACGGATACGTTCACGGGTCACATTGAATTCCTTGCCCACTTCTTCCAGCGTGCGCGTACGGCCGTCCTCCAGGCCGAAGCGCAGACGCAGGACCTTCTCCTCGCGGGGCGTCAGCGTGCTCAGCACTTCCATCAGCTGCTCCTTCAGCAGTGTAAAGGACGCAGCCTCCGCCGGTTCAGACGCATCCTCATCGGGGATGAAGTCGCCCAGATGGCTGTCCTCCTCCTCGCCGATGGGCGTTTCCAGAGAGACGGGCTCCTGTGCAATTTTCAGAATATCGCGGACCTTGTCCACAGGCATATTCATTTCTTCGGCAATTTCTTCCGGCGTGGGATCATGGCCGAGCTCCTGCAGAAGCTGGCGGGAAACACGGATGACCTTGTTGATGGTCTCCACCATATGCACGGGGATGCGGATGGTCCGGGCCTGGTCGGCAATGGCCCGGGTAATGGCCTGCCGGATCCACCAGGTGGCATACGTGGAGAATTTATAGCCTTTTGTATAATTGAATTTTTCAACCGCCTTGATCAGGCCCAGATTTCCTTCCTGGATCAGATCGAGAAACAGCATGCCGCGGCCCACGTAACGCTTGGCGATACTGACAACCAGACGCAGGTTGGCCTCCGCCATACGCTGCTTGGCCTGCTCGTCGCCTTCAGCCATGCGCTTGGCCAGTTCGATTTCCTCCTCCGGCGTCAGCAGGCTGACCTTGCCGATCTCCTTGAGATACATGCGCACCGGGTCGTCAATGCTGAATGAATCCATCAGCGCATCGGTGTCCGCCAGTTCTTCCTTGGAGATTTCCTCAATGTTTTCCAGTTCTTCCAGATCCGGCGCCACATCGTCATCCGGCATGACAACCATGCTGTCTTCCTCTGTGGCGTCAATGCCCAGGTTTTCAAGGGTATCGTAGAACTTATCAATCTGATCCTGGTCCAGGTTCATTTCCTCCAGCACATCCAGCAATTCCTTGGCGCTGAGCATGCCTTTTTTCTTGCCCTCCTCAATCAGGGCGTTCAGCCGTTCCTGATTGGACAGTTCCGGATTCTTGGCCGGATTTTTCTCTGTATCGGCCGCTGTTTTTTTCTTTTTCTGTTCCATTATCCTTTATCCTCCGTACCCTTTTTTTCGTCTGATCAGTTCGGCGGCAGCCGCCAGGTCGTCCGGCGCGGTCTTTTTCAGCCGCTGCATCCTGATTTTTTCTATGTAATCGCTCATGGCCTGCTCCGCATTGCCCATGGAGACAGGCTTCTGCGAAATTTCCGTCAGCCGCGAAATTTCCTCCGGCTCCAGCTCGCCGGACAGCGACGGAATGGCCGTCTGCCGGCCGGCAGACGCCCGGGATTTGATCAGCCCAAAGACCTTCCCGAGAAACGGCGAAGAAAAATCTTCCGCGCAAAGACGCGCATCGTCTGGAAGCAGAGCCGGGTCTGCCAGAAGCAGCCGGATCACGCCCTCCTCTGCCGCCGCTGAATAAACATCCTCATAGCGGATGGAGCGCTCTCTGGGCTGAACCGTCACCGACGGGCGGATTTCATAGCGTTCGCGTTTTTTCTTTTCCTCCGCCAGCCGCCTTTTGAACGCCCTGTTCACTTCGCTGGCCACAGCCTCCGGCGTCACGCCGGCCATGGCCGCCACCCTTCCGCCGTAGACCTCCCGCTCCACCGCGTTGGGCAGGCCTGAGAGCATCTGCGTGGCCTCCTTCAGGAACTGGACGCGCTGCTCGTCATTTTCAAGGTCATATTTGCTTTTGATGGCCAGGATCTGATAATCAATGCTGTTCTCGCTCTGATTCAGAAGGACACGGAATGCATCCGGCCCGTTTTTCTGCAAAAACTCATCCGGATCCTTGGCTCCGGTCACATGCAGAACCTTCACATTGATCCCCGTGCTCTCCAGAATGCCGATGGCGCGTTTGGCCGCCTTCACGCCGGCCTCATCCGCATCATAGGAAATCACAACATTTTCCGTATAGCGCGCCATCAGCCGCGCCTGCTCCGGCGTCAGCGACGTTCCAAGCGACGCAACTGCACAGTCAAATCCCGCCTGATGCAGGGAGACGACATCGATATTTCCCTCAGCCAGAATCAGCATGCCCTGTTTTGTCCGCTTGGCCAGATTCAGGGCGAACAGGTTTCTGCTCTTGCTGAAAACAAGCGTGTCCGGCGAGTTCAGATATTTGGGCTCGCCGTCCCCCAGAATGCGCCCTGAAAACCCGATTACACTGCCGCGGATATCAATGACCGGAAACATCAGCCGGTTGCGGAACGTATCGTAAATCCCGCCGGTCTTGTTTTTCTTTGCCAGCCCCGCATCCACCAGTTCATAGGCGGTATAGCCCTTTCTGGTCATGGCATCCGTCAGGCTGTTCCATGCGTCCGGCGCGGCGCCCAGGCCAAAACGCCTGACCATGGCGGCAGTGATGCCGCGGCGGTTGATGTACTCAACAGCGGCGCGGCCTTCCGGTTTTGACAGGTTCTCATAAAAAAAACGGGCTGCATCCCGGTTCAGTTCCAGCATTCTGGACCGGCGGCCGCGGCCGCCGGAAGCGTCGTCATCTTCCGGCACGTCCAGGTTGGCGCGCCTGGCCAGGAAGCGGACAGCATCCGGATAGGAAAGATTCTCAATTTCCATGATGAAATTGATCACACCGCCGCCTTTGCCGCAGCCGAAACAGTGATAGATCTGCTTGTCCGGCGACACGGAAAAGGACGGCGTCTTTTCACTGTGAAACGGACACAGGCCGAACAGGTTGCTTCCGCTGCGCTTCGTCAGGGCCACATAGCCGCCGACCACATCGACGATATCGCTGCGGGCAATCAGCTCATCCAGAAAACGCTCCGGAAAAGCCATGGCTTCCCTCCTCCCATTATTTCCAAATTGCCGTTTCTGATACTGAAAGAAAGCAAAAACTCACAAAACAGACCAGGAAGACGGAATAAAAATTTCGCTGAATTTGCTGACGGCAAAATGATCCGTCATTCCGGACACGTAGTCGCAGACGGCCCGTGCAAGGCCGTCGTCCGCCGCAATGGTCCGGTAATCCTCCGGAAGCTTCTCCGGGTGGGCGGTATAGTACTCAAAAATGGCGCTGAGAATCCCGTAAACCTTGGATTCCTCGCTTTTGCATTTCATATTCAGATAAACGTTGCAGTACATGAAATCGTGAAACGTATCCATCACAGCGGCAACCTGCGGACCCATGCACACAACGCCCCTGTGGTAACTGGCCTCAACGATATCACGGATGGCCGTATCAATCCGCACACTGTAACGGCCGCCCAGAACGCCGCTGATCTCCTCCGGTATGTCCCGGTCGGACAGAATCCCGGCGCGCGCCGCGTCGTCCACGTCATGGTTTATGTATGCGATTCTGTCTGCCAGACGCACAACCTGCCCCTCCAGCGTATCGGCCAGCGGGTCGTTCGTATGGCGGACAATGCCGTTGCGCACCTCGGCCGTCAGATTCAGGCCGCGGCCGTCCTTCTCCAGCCGGTCCACCACGCGCAGGCTCTGCTCATAATGACGGAATCCTCCACTGTCCTCCATCAGAATATTCAGCGCCCGTTCGCCGGCATGGCCGAAGGGCGTGTGGCCCAAGTCATGGCCCAGCGCAATGGCCTCCGTCAGATCCTCATTGAGCTCCAGCGCCCGTGAAATCGTCCGTGCAATCCGCGTGACCTCCAGCGTATGGGTCAGCCGCGTCCGGTAATGATCCCCTTCCGGCTGCAGGAAAACCTGGGTTTTGTGCTTCAGCCGGCGGAAAGACTTGCTGTGCGTAATGCGGTCAATGTCCCTTTGGAAACAGGTCCGCACCTCGCACGCCGGCTCCGGACGGACACGCCCCGCAGATTCACGGGCCAGCTTGCCGTATGGGCAGATCATGTATTCCTCCAGTTTTTCGCGTTTTTCCCGGATGTTCAGCATAACGCGTCCCCTTCCCGCAGTTTTCAGACCGCACTGTTTGTATATACGCCGCAGACCGCCGAAACCCTCTTTTTTCACGGAATAATTTCGCGGGCGCGCAAAGCGCCCGCATATACCCGCCGTTCAGTCAAAGAGCGGCAAGAATCTCGCCCACTTTTCCCCGCAGGAGAAGATCGGCGCTGTCGTCCATTCCCGTTGCATCCCTGTTGATCAGCACCAGCGGTCCCCGTCTGCGGTCGAAAAAGCGCAGCAGCCCCGCCGCCGGATATACGGTCAGCGACGTGCCGGCGACCAGCAGCAGATCCGCCTGCTCAATGGCCCGGACGGCGCCGTTCAGGACTTTCTCGTCCAGCCCTTCTTCATAAAGCACCACATCCGGCTTGATCACACCGCCGCAGCCGCACAGCGGCACACCCGTACTGTTCAGTATGGCCTGCACAGGATAGGCCTGTCCGCAGTGTACACAGTGATTGCGCAGGACGCTGCCGTGCAGCTCAAAAACGCGCCGGCTTCCGGCCGCCTGATGCAGTCCGTCAATATTCTGCGTCACAACGGCAGACAGCTTCCCCTCCTGCTCCCAGCGGGCCAGGGTCAGATGCGCGGCATTGGGTTTCGCCTCCGGAAAGAGCATTTTCTCCCGGTAAAACCTGAAAAACGCCTCCGTATGCGCGTAAAAATATGTATGGCTCAGGATTGTCTCCGGCGGCACATCGTATTTCTGGCTGTACAGGCCGTCCACACTCCGGAAATCCGGCAATCCGCTCTCCGTTGAAACGCCTGCGCCGCCGAAAAACACAATGCGGCTGCTGCGGCTGACATATTCCCGCAGCCGGTCAGTTCCTGTCATCTTTTCCGCCTCCAATACGCACGGCCCTGTATTCTTCATCCACATAATCCGGGCAGACCGTGCCTGCCGTCATGTCAACCACTCTTGTACAGAATGCATCGGCACTTTCCTCCGGCAAAAGCGCAGTAATCACGATATCTGCGCCGTAGTCCGTGTCCTCCGTTACAGCTCCGAAGGACTCAAGCTCCAGCCGGATGCGTTCAAACTGTCCGTAGCTGCACCCGATCAGATAGCGTTTCCACAACCCCATCACGGATATGCCCGCCGCATCCAGCGCCAGCTTTGCCGCCGCGCCGTAAGCCCGCACAAGGCCGCCCGCACCCAGCAGAATGCCGCCGAAATACCGTGTGACCACACAGCAGACATTGAATATCCCGGCGCTGCGGAAAACGTTCAGCGTCGGCATGCCGGACGTTCCCTGAGGCTCTCCGTCATCCGAATAGCGCATGATCCCGCCCGTGCGCAGAATATAGGCGTATACATTATGCGTGGCGTCCCAGTGCTGTTCACGCATCTGCCGGATGCAGGCAACCGCTTCCGCCTCTGTCTCCACCGGCCAGACCCGGCTGATAAATCTGGAATGGCGCTCCACCAGCTCAGCCTGGCCAAAGCCGGCAGGTATCCGGTAGCGGATCATATCTCCACCGGCGCGAGATACGCGCGGACACGGCCGTAAAGATCGGGATTTACCACAGCCTCCACCTCAATCCATTCGCTGCTGTAATCCACGCGCAGCACCTGTGCCTCACTGTGAAGCGTATCCAGCAGCCCGCCCTTTGCATACGGCAGGCGGAGCACAACTTTTCTCTTTCCTTTGTCCAGGCATTTTTCAACCATGTCCACAAGCTTTTCCAGGCCTTCGCCGCTTCTGGCCGAAATGGAAACGATATTCTCACCGTGGGGGATGATTTCCGCCGGACATAAATCCGCTTTGTTGAACGCCTCAATCCGCGGCGTTGCGTCCGCACCCAGCTGCGAGATCAGCTGGTCAACCACGCCGGCCTGAAGCTGCCACTCCGGATTGGACACATCAATCACATGGATCAGGAGATCGGCATACTTCAGCTCCTCCAGCGTTGCCTTGAACGCCTCCACCAGATGATGGGGCAGCTTGCGGATAAAGCCAACCGTGTCTGACAGCAGAACCTCCATGGTCGGGCTGATCTGCAGGCGTCTGGTGGTGGTGTCCAGCGTATCAAACAGCCGGTTTCTGGCCGGTATGCCGGCATCCGTCAGTTTGTTGAGAAGCGTGGATTTGCCGGCGTTCGTGTATCCGACCAGCGCCACCACGGGCATTCCGTTCTTTTCCCGGAGCCGCCGCTGTGTGCCGCGCACTTTGCGCACATCCTCCAGTTCCTGCTCCAGCTTGTCAATTTTCCGGCGGATGTGCCGGCGGTCGGTCTCCAGCTGGGTTTCGCCGGGACCGCGGGTCCCGATCGGGCTGGAGCCGCCCGACGCCGTCTGCCGCACAAGGTGGGACCACATGCCGGTCAGTCTGGGCAGCAGATATTTGTACTGTGCCAGCTCCACCTGAAGCCGTCCTTCCCGGGTCTGCGCACGCTGCGCAAAAATATCCAGAATCAGCGCGCTGCGGTCAATCACCCGCACGCCCAGGTCCTCCGAAAGCGCCCGCATCTGAGACGGAGACAGTTCGTTGTCCAGCACAGCCAGCGTGCATTCCTCCCTGTCCACAATCTCCTTCAGCTCGCGGACCTTGCCGCCGCCGATGAAGCTGCGCGGATCCGGCGCAGGACGGAACTGCAGCGCACGGCCGACACAGACGCCGCCAGCCGTTTCCAGAAGCGCAGCCAGCTCATCCAGACTCTCTTCCGTGGAGCGCTCGCTGCGCTCCATGCTGTCGGCGCTCAGGCCGGCAATCACGGCGCGCTCAAGATCCTTTTCACACGTAACCTTCGTATCGATATAAATCGCCTCATTTTCTCAGAATGTCAATCATCTCTCCGAAATAGACGCAGTGGTAATCCTCCGCCGGATAGTTGGACAAAAGCTCCGGCAGCACAAATTCCTCCGGACGGATCGCGCCCGCATAAAGCTTCCGGCAGACAAGCACCTGCTGCGCCTGTTCAAAATAGACGCCGCCCTTTTCTCCGGAGACAGGCGTCAGTCCGGTTTCCCGGACTTTATCGCAGTCACGGCCGCTGCGCTTTCCGCAGAAGTTCAGCGCATCTCTGTATTCTTCCCCGAAAAAGCTGCAGGTAAAGATCTCCTCGCGGTCGATGAATTCCCGCGTGTAGCGCTGCGGCCGCACGAACAAAATTGCAACCGGCTTGTTCCACATTACACCCATTGCGCCCCAGCTGGCCGTCATCATGTTCAGTTTATCCTGTGTGCCGGCAGCAATGAGCATCCACTTTTTCCCAATGTCGTCAAAGACATTCCCCTGCAGCTGCTCCGGTCTGATGTGCGTAAACGCAGTTTCCCTCATGTTCCCGCCTCCAAATCATTTTACGGTTTATACAATTATACAATACCTGCACCGGCGATTTCAACGCAGAAGCAAGCAAAAGCCGCCCCGCAGTGCGGAACGGCTTTTGAATCGCAGCTTTGATTATTTAAGACCGAACTTTTTGTTGAACTTATCAACGCGTCCGCTTGTATCTACCAGCTTCTGCTTGCCGGTATAAAAGGGGTGACACTTGGAGCAGATTTCTACCTTGATATCCTTCTTCGTGCTTCCCGTCTCAAAAACTGCACCGCAAGCGCACTTGATAGTCGTCTGCTGATAATTAGGATGGATCCCTTCCTTCATGCTGTTCACCTCTTTCGTATCGTCATTATCACACACAGTGCATCGTGTATTTTAGCATAGGATGCCGCAAAATGCAACAGTCTTTCAAAAAAAATTTCATTCCTGCATGTACACCGCGCAGCCCGTGCGCAGGAAAAACACCGCTTTCTCACGAACCGGCTTGCCGGTGATCCTCCGGAGCGCATAGGCGTACGCCTCCAGCTGCTCCCGGTAACCGGCCGCGGCCGTCTCTTCCTCTCCTGCGCGCACACGGTCTGTTTTGAAATCCAGCAGCACCAGCTGTCCGTCTTCTTCAAAAAAGCAGTCCACCACGCCCTGCAGCAGCACCTGTTCGCCGTCTCCGCCGGCGAGAAAACGCCCGGCGTCAACCAAAAGCGAAAATTTGAACTCCCTGTGCACATCAGCGGCCTGCGCCACACGGCGGCCCAGATCGGAGCGGTAAAAGCGCTCAAGCATCAGCGGATCGATGGCCTCAAGCTGCCGTCCGGTCAGAATTCCTTCCTGCAGCAGCCTTTGAAGCTCCTGCCGCACGCCGCAGGCAGCTGCCTGATCCGGACGGATAAACTGCAGCGCCAGATGAACCGCTGTGCCGCGCTCAGCCGGCGTCAGCTTCCGCGCCGCGGCGAAATCCGGGCGTCTGTACTCTGCGGCACGCGCCGGCGCAAACGCCGGCTGCGCCTGCTGCGCGGCCTCCTCGTCCGTCTCGCGTCCCTTGAGTTCCGTTGCCGTCAGCTTGGACGGGATGTCCACAGCCCGGGCATGCGGGTACCTGTAAGCAAGCCTGCGTGCAATATCCGCTGCCGCCGGCAGCTCATCCGCCGTTTCCGGCAAAGCGCTCCGGGGTACAGGCGCGGCATCGGCCGGCGCATCCGCCTTTTCCGGACGGACAAGGCGCATATCCCAGCAGCCCGGCGTCAACGGTCCGGCATTTTCCGGATCCGTCATCCTGCCGGCTTCCGGCCGGGTCAGCGCCGCAAGCAGAACCCATTCCGCCATGGACTGCGCGCCCTCCAGCACCTGCGGCGCCAGCGGCTGCGCCGCGTCCGCCCGGAGCTTTTCAAGCTTTTTTTCCGCCTCCCTGTATGCGCAGGTCATGACAAGCTTTTCCTTGGCCCGGGTCATGGCGACGTAAAGCACACGCAGCTCCTCGGAAAGCATCTCGCTCTGGCCGCAGGCAGCCACGGCATCCCGGGCAATGGTCGGCGTCTGAACAGAAAGCGCCCGATCCATGGCCTTCGGGCCGACACCCAGCTGCGCATGGAACAAAAGCGGCTTGCGCAAATCCATTTTGTTGAACTTCTGCGCCATTCCGGCAATGAATACCACCGGATACTCAAGCCCTTTCGACCGGTGTATGGTGGTGATCTGCACGGCGTTCGGCTGCTGCGGCGCCGGAACGTCAGCCGGCACATCGCCGCGCTGCATCAGCTGGCGCAGGTATGTAATGAACTGGTACAGCCCTTTATAGCCGCTCTGCTCATATGTGCGGGCAGTTTCCGCCAGCAGAAGCAGATTTTCCCGCCGTGTCCCGCCGCCGGCCATGGCGCCGTAAATCCCCAGCGCGCCGGTGGTATTGTAAACATGCCAGATCAGCCGGTCGGCCGTCATATCCTCAGCCGCCGACCGGAAACCGGCCAGCCGCTCCAGGAACACACGGCACTTTTCGCTGCTCTGCCCCGCCGCCGTCAGAGCGGTATAAAAATCATCATCCGGCGCACAGAGACGGACGCTGCCGAGTTCGTCAGCCGTAAAGCCGAACAGGGGGCTTCGCAAAACGGAAATCAGAGGGATGTCCTGCCGCGGATTGTCAATAACCGTCAGCAGTGAAATCATGCCGGAAATCTCCGCTGTCTCAAAGAATCTGCTGCCCTTGTCTGCAGACACGGGAATCCCCCGTGCAGTCAGCGCCTTCGTATAAGTCGGGAGCTTATCCCTGACGGCACGCATCAGGATGGTAAAATCTCCGAAATCTGCCGCCCGCGTACCGCCGCTGCCGTCAGGCAGGCGCAGCGTTTTTTTCAGCTCCAGAATCCGCCCAGCGATCCATTCCGCCTCAGCCTGGATTTTATCCGGCGTCTCCTCATCGCCGTCACCGGCGCCGAGGTCAAGGACATCCAGCTCAATTTCCGGCTCAGGAGCCGGCGGATCATCTGCGCACAGACCCGGGCAGAGATATTCCCGCTCTGTATAATCCATCTCCCCGAACGCCGCAGACATGGCGTTCCTGAAAAAGAAATTCACGCCGTCAAGGATTCCCGGCCGGGACCGGAAGTTCCGGGACAGGACAATGCACTTCCCCTCGTCCTGCGTTTTGCTGTAGCGGGCATATTTATCCAGGAAAATTGTGGGGTCGGCCAGCCGGAAGCGGTAAATGGACTGCTTTACATCGCCGACCATAAATATATTTCTGCCCTCTCTCGAGACGGCGCGGAACACGGTGTCCTGGACTTCATTGACATCCTGATACTCGTCCACCATGATCTCCGCGTACCTGCCGGAGATTTCCTGGGCAAGCGCAGTGGGCGCGCCCGTCTCCCGGTCTGTCAGAAGACGCACGGCAAAATGCTCCAGGTCGGAAAAATCCACAAGTCCGCGCCGCTTTTTCTCCGCCGCATACGCCCGGTCAAAGTCCGACACCAGCAGCATGAGCGCCCGTATGGCCGGCACCGTCGACGCCAGATCTCCCAGCGCCCGCGCAGACGTACAATCGAAGCACTCCGCCGTTTTGGCCATGCCGGCCTTGCATTTTTTGAAACGCTCCTTCAGATCCTCAAAACCTTTTGCCGGTTTTGCCTTCGGGCAGTCAAACACACAGGCCGCCGCTTCATCCCATCCGCGTGCCAGCGCCGCTGAAAACGCGCTGATGCAGCCGCGCCAGGCTTCCATCGCAGGGCCGTATTTTTCGTAAAACGCCGGCTGTTCCCGGGCGTCGCGCAAAAGCGCATCCATATACGCCTGCCAATACGCGGTATTCCGCTTTGCGCGCTCCAGCAGATACGCTCCCCAGACGGTCGATCCGGCATCTGCCCCGGGGTCGAAGTCCAGCTGGCGGAGCTGCTTTTCGATCCACTTTTCCGGATACGGAAAGCTCTGCAGGCGCGCATGAATATCGAGCGTAATCTCAGCCAGCCGGCGGTCATCCCGCCCCGCGGCCATTGTGTCCGCCAGGCAGGCAAAATCCGGCACAGCCTCAATCTGTGCGTACCTCGTTTCCAGCACATCCTCCAGTACGCGGTCTTTCAACAGCGCGCATTCGCTCTCCTCCGCCACACGGAAGTCCGGAGCAATACCCAGCTGATGTGCGTTCTCCCGGACAATGTGGGTACAGAAGCCATGGATGGTTCCGATTTCCGCGCAGGCGCACAGGTTCAGCTGCCGGCGCAGGGCCCGGTTCATGGGATCCAGCGCCAGGCGTCCGGCAACTGCATCTGAGATTTTTCCGCGCAGTTCAGCCGCGGCCGCCTTCGTGTAGGTGATCACGAGAAAGTCCGTAATGGCGCGCGGGTGCGCGGGATCAGTCAGATAGGCCATCAGCCGTTCCACCAGAACTCTGGTTTTTCCCGAACCGGCGGCCGCGGAGACAAGCAGCGCACTGCCGCGGGTCTCAATGGCAGCCTGCTGCTGCGGCGTAAAGACGATCTTGTCACCCATGCGCATTCTCTCCTTCCATTCTGCTCCAGACCTCCGGCGTTTTCAGCTTTGTCAGAAAACGGCGTCTGTCCCCGCTGTTTTCCTCATCGAAGTGACAGGCCTCGCTGTATTCGCAATAGAGGCAGGCATTATCCTGTACACTGCGGTAATACGGGTCTGCCGTAATCCTGCCGGCGCGGATCTCCCGGCGCATCGCACGCAGCGTCCGTTCAATATGACTGCGCAGCAGCCCCAGCTGCTCCAGCGTCGCCAGATTCTCAGGGGACGGCACGCCGTCTTTCGTAAATCTGACCGGCAGAAAGCGGTGCTCTTCCGCGTGTTCCATGGCGTCGAGCACAGCCGGATCCGCCAGGATCAAACCTTTGCGCACCAGTTCCCTGCTGCGCAGGGCGCGGATCTGTTCCCTGTCCGCCCCGCGGCCGGCCTGCACAATCACATCACGGGCCGGCGCATACAGAACGCCGGCAGGAACGATTTCATATCCGTACCGCTCCGCTCCGGATGCTTCCAGCGCAAAAAGATACATCAGCATCTGCATGCCCATGCCGTACCAGATGTCGGAAAGGCTGAAGTCCTTCCGTCCTGTTTTATAATCCACCACCCGCAGATAAAGCCGTCCGTCCCGCAGCCAGCCGTCAACCCGGTCCACCTTGCCGCCGACAGCCGTTCCGCCGCCGATATCCACCGGCGGCAGATCGCCGCCCGGCTGGAAGGACAGCTCAAAATCCAGCGGCTGAAAATCCGACACGGCCAGTTCCTCCGCCATGTCCTGCACGATATGCGCCGCATCCTCCGTCAGCCGGCGGAAGAGGTAAACAAAGCGCTGGGATTTCTGTTCCAGCGGTCCGATGTACTGCGCGGCATACACTTCCGAATAGCGCCGGGTCAGCGCGCGGCATTCCTCCGCAGACAGCTTGCTGAAGCCGCCATGCTCCTGCGCTTCCCTGGCGATGTTTTCCATCAGAAAATGGATGTACGTTCCGCTTTCCGGCGCATCGAATCCGGCGGGCCGGCGCGGCTCCGCCTTCAGTGCATAACGCAGAAAATAAGCAAATTTACAAGCCTCATACCGGTCCACGCAGGTGGCGGAAAGACGCATTTTTTCCGGGTACAGCGCGCCGGCTACCTGAGCAGAGAGGCTGCCCCGCTCAGTTTCTGCCGCCTGTCTGGCCGCGGCAAGCTTCTCCCGCCAATCGTCCATGGTCATCAGGCACTCCGCTGCCGCACGTGCCGCAGGCTCAGCATCAGCGCTGTCCATCGCCGCCAGCTCGAAACAGGGCATGGGCGCCTCCGCCAGGCGCATGAGGCCTGCCGCCTTTTCCTGAATGCCGAACAGTGCCGACAGGCGCGCCGTAATCAGCGACGGGCGTTTGCCGCCGGCATCGTCCGTCCGGATCACAATCAGGCGCTCTGACGGCAGGGACAGGCACGTATAAATCAGGTGCATTTCCCGGTCCAGCCGTGCTTCCGCCGTATCTGCAAGCGCAAAGCCGCAGGCGGCCAGGTCCGCGCAGTCCGTATCCGTCAGAAGGCCCCCACCCGCCGGGACAGCCGGCAGATGGCCATCGTCCGCGCCGAGGACAAGCAGGCATCGGATGCCCCGGCGGCGCATACGGCTCATATCGCCCATACCCACGCTGTCCACCGATGCCGGAATGGTACCCACGTCATACTGACTGAGGAGAAGCCGCAGAAGACGTGCAAACTCCTCGTCTGTCAAAGGCATATCGCCCAGGACCGCAGCGAACTGCTCCAGCGCGGACACCAGAATTTCCCAGATCTGATCATACTCATCGGCCAGCTGGCCGTCCCCGCGCAGCCGCAGGCGCTGCGCCTTGTCCACAATCCGCTCCGGCAGTGCGGCCGCCTCAATAAATGCATACAGCGCCGCCGCCTTTCCGGCAGCGTCCTGCGCCTTTTTCAGTCCGGACTCCAGCGGCTCAAGCAGCGCCGCTGTTTCGGCCCGGGCAGCGTTGACTTCTTCCAGGACGGCAGCGTCGGCAGCCGACATCCGCGGTGCATAGCCCGCCGGATTCATGTCCCAGCCGCCGCTTTTCCGCCATGCTGTGCTGCCGCGCAGATTCCATTTCAGCACATAGTTTTCCAGCAGATCGCGCCGCTGCGCGCTTATACCGGCCAGGCCGGTCTTCAGCATACGGAAAACCGGCGTGCATTCCCAGTTCCCCGCCACGGCGTCCAGCGCCGCAAGGACAAAGGCCAGGACCGGATTTTCTGTAATATCGGTTTTTGCTGTGCGGGTCACCGGGATTTCATATTTTTCGAAAATATTTTCCGCCGCACTGCGGTAATCCTCCCACCCGCGGGCAACCACGGCAAACTCTCTCCACCGGTATCCGTGCCGCCGGGCCAATGCGCGCACGCAGGCCGCCGCCGTTTCACATTCCGCCGTCAGGGAGGGCGCGCTCAGAAGCGCAATGGCATCCTGTGCGCCGCAGACCGGCTGCGCCGCCGGATCAAATATACCGGCACAGGCTGCCGCAAGCACCGGGCTTCGCTCCGCCTGTGCCGAACAGCGGACCACCGAGCAGGCGCATCCGCGCTCCCGCGCAAGCCGGGCAAGCTGCGCGGCTGTGGCGCGCGGCAGCGCAAAGACTTCCTCGCTGCTGTCGGGGTCTCCGCACGTCAGGCAGACCGTCACATCGGTCTGATGTGCCAGCATCGCCCGGATAACCGCTGTCTCCTGGGCGGTAAAATCCGTAAAGCCGTCGATATACACGGCCGCGCCTTCCGGCAGGCCGCCGCCGGCAACAGCCTCCGCAAGCTGATCCAGCCGGTCTGCCGGGTCATACACTCCGTCCGGCATCAGCGCCTTGTACGCTTCAAAGATCAGCGCCAGATCATCCAATTTGTCCGCCAGACGGCCCGGCATGTCCCGCAGCGCCGCAGCCGCCTCGCCGGGATCCACACAGGCGGCGCGCAGCTGATCATACGTGCAGACAAGCTCGCCGGGCAGATCCGTGCGTCTGCCGGAAGAAAACACCTTCAGCCGCGTCATAACCTCTGACAGCGCGCGTTCCATCAGCAGCAGCCGTCCGCCCTTGTCCAGCATTCTGCCGCAGGCCGGGCAGCGTGTTCTGGAGGCAAGCCGCGTGAAGCTCAGCACCTCGCCGTAAAGGCTGACGCCGTCGCCGCATGCCGCGCACAGCTGCCGCTCGGCATCGTGCGAAAACTGCTCAGGCACAATCAGAATGCTCCTCTGCCCGTCCGCGCCGCGGATTCTGAGCGCGCTGAACACCCGCTGTGTCTTGCCGCTGCCCGCCGGGCCAAGAATCAATTCGAGCATATTACCGCCTCCTGACGAAAAAAAAGACCGTGTGATCATTTCACACGGTCATTATAACATGATTGATTTACGATTTGAACAGGCCTTTGACTTTTGCCAGAAGCTCCATGCACCTGAAACGCAGGACATATTCACCGCCGCCGCCTGTAATCAGGCTGATTTCATCGTCAGTCAATACAGCGGCGCTGTCGCTGTCAAGCGCCGATGCCGTACACAGCGGCGGGTACAGAACGCACCACCAGTTATGTCCTTCGCCGCTGCCGATCACAACCCGCAGGGAAAGATACCCGCCTGCCGGCAGTGAAAAAGTATCATATTCTTTCGTGGGGCTGTCCTCAAACACCAGGCGCGCGGCAACCGGATAATCATAACCGGCAGCCTGTACAGCGCCGCACGCAGCCGTTTCGATCAGCTGCAGGTTTTCTTCAATCAGCTGCCGGGCCTCATCCCTGTCCGAAGCGCCGGACAGCAGCCCGCTCAGAACCTCCAGCACCGCGTCACGTGTCTGCAGCTTCAGTGTCTGATCCTCCTGCGTGTCGGAGTTGGCCACCACATGCAGACGGATCAGCTTGTCTGACAGCGCCCGCTGCTGAGCGCTGACACGCATGGACCCCGCCAGCATCAGCACAAAAACGGCGGCCAGCGCAATTTCCCATTTTTTAATCTTCATTTTTCCTCCAAAAAAAGCCGGTACTCTGTATTTGTCATACATAGTATCGGCCATTTTGGCAAAAAATATACAGTTCAGATCTGCAGTGCGCCCACCGGCTCCGCAGCAGTGCAGAAATCAAACCGGCCCGCAAGCCGCCGCACCGCCGCCTGCGCCGCAGGCATATCCGGAAAGACGCCGAAAACTGCGCTGCCCGTACCGCTCATGACGGTGCCAATCGCACCACAGTCATACAGTGCATTTCTCATTTCCGCAATCGGCCCCGCACGCTTGCCGAGCACATCCTCAAACACATTGTACATCCGGCAGACAATGCCGCGCAGGTCTCCCGCCGCCAGAGCGGCCGCGGCCGCAGCCGTATCCGGCCGGCAGCGGATTTTTCCGCAGTCAATGCGCGCAAAAAGCTCCGGCGTCGATATGGACATTTCCGGCTTGCACACCACAAAGGCACAGGACGGCAGCGGCGGAAGCATCGTCAGAATTTCGCCGCGGCCGCAGGCCAGCGCTGTCCCGCCGGCGACACAAAACGGCACGTCCGAACCGACCTGCCCGCCGATTTCGCAAAGCGTCCCGGCCGGAAGGCCCGTTTCAAACAGCGCATTCAGGCCTCTCAGGACCGCTGCTGCATCCGCGCTGCCGCCGCCCAGTCCCGCACAGACGGGAATGCGTTTGGTCAGCGCCACATCCACATCCCAGCCGGAAATGCCGGTCTGCGTCAGAAAAGCGCGGATAGCTTTTCCTGCGATATTCTCTTCATCCCGCGGCAGAAAGCTGCGGTCTGTCCGGACAGTGACCGCACCGGCGCCCGGCTGTGCGGCGAGCACCACATCATCGCACAGCGAACAGGTCTGCATGATCATTTCCATGGCGTGATAACCGCTGTCCATCCGCCCGGTCACATCCAGCGTAAGATTCAGCTTGGCCCACGCATGTTCCTGAATTTTTCTCATTCGCTGAACAGCATCCCCATCAGCTTCACGCCGGCATCCACATACGGACCTTTCAGCCCGTTTTCCTCACAGTAGCTCAGGCCGCTTCCGGCGTTCTTCCGGCTGTCATAGAGAATATACGGCACAGGATCGCCGTCATGCCCGCGGGTGGACGTCAGTGTTTTGTGATCGCTGAGAATCAGCATCCGGTAATCATAGCCGGCGCTGTCAAGCTTCGGCAGAAGGTTTTTCAGCACGCGGGCGTCAATCAGCTCAATTGCGCGGATTTTTCCCGGCGTGTCGCCGTTATGTGTGCACTCGTCCGGTGCTTCAACATGAATGGCGGCAAAATCGTGGTCTTTCAGAACCGCCATCGCCGCGTCAACCTTGCCTTCATAATTTGTCTCGATTTCACCGGTTGCGCCCGGAACATGGATCATTTCCAGTCCGGCCAGGGACGCAATGCCGTGGCACAGCGGCACCGCCGAAATCACGCCGCCTGTTTTCCCGTAGTTTTCCACAAAATTGGGCAGCGCAACCGCGGTTCCCTCTGCCCAGAACCAGATCCCGTTGGCGGGCATTTTCCCCTGTGCCCTGCGCGCCTCGTTGAGCGGGTGATGGTCCAGCTTCCGGTGTGCCAGGATCATCAGTTCCTTCAGCGTCTGCGCGTTGTCACAGCCGGAGGGCAGCAGCGGTCCGATTTTCTCCCCCAGATGGTCGTGCGGCGGAATCAGCCGGATGCCCTTCAGATCTGCCTGTTTCTGAATGGCAAAATGCCGGAAGGACGGCGACTTCTGCACGCTGACGCCTGCTGCCTGCGCGGCAGCGGAAAACTCCGGATCGTCAAACAGCGCTGAGATCAGCGCGATGGACGTCTCCCCGTCAATGGAGCCTGCGCTGTGCGAAAGAATGCGTTTTTCCTCCAGCGGCACATCCGTGTCCTCAAACGTTACCATGTTGCAGCGGTATGCTGCGTCGCCGGGCGCCAGCTTTGTTCCGGCGGCAGCCACCTCCAGCGGCGCGCGCCCCGTATAACACCAGGTGGGATCACACCCGAAAATTGACAGAATTGCCGTATCGCTGCCGGCAGGCAGGCCCTTCGGCACATTCAGCACGCTGCCCAGCTCGCCTTTGGCCGCCAGCATATCCATCACAGGCTTATTCGCCGCCTGCAGCGGCGTTTTGTTCCCGAGTTCAGGCACGGGATTGTCTGCCATTCCGTCGCCGATCACAAGAATATACTTCATTTGATCACCGTCCAATTCAAAAAATCATTCATTTATAATGGTTTATTATACACCGCCGGTCACAAAATGCAAATACATATCTCAAACCTCTGCGCGGAGACCGGCGCTGTCAATCGATGGCAGGTTTGCAAAGCGCATAATCCATCCTGCCGTGGGTATATTAACTGCACAGCAAAAAGGAGGCTGATTCTCATGATTATGGATAGAATTGCGCTCATTCTTGTGATTATCGGCGGCATCAACTGGGGCAGCATCGGCATTTTCCGGTTCGATATCGTCGCATTCATTTTCGGCGGCCAGACGGCCTCTGTGAGCAGAGTGATCTACACCCTGGTGGGTCTTGCCGCGCTGTGGTGCATTTCGCTGCTGTTCCGCGAACACGACACCGCCGGTGAGCGCACATAACCACACATCGGGCGCGGCTGCGCCCGGCATACATAGCGTCAAGCAAACGCGCCGGGCGTCACGCCGAACTCCGCCTTAAACGCCCGCTGAAAAGTGGAATAATCGCGGAAGCCGCAGTGCTCCGCGGCATCGGCGGCGGTCTCCCCGCTTTTCAGCAGCTCCGTCGCCCGCAAAAGCCGCTTCTGCAGCACATAGCTGTGCACAGTGTAGCCGGTCAGCTGCTTAAACAGGCGCATAAAATGGTATTTGCTCAGATAACAGCGCTGGGCCAGAAAATCCACGGTCAGCTCCGCATCAAGATTTTTATTGATGTAGGCGATCACATCTGCGATACGCGGATCATATCCCAGATCTGTGATGTGCGCGTCCGTATGGTCCGTCAGCATGATCCGGTTCAGCTGGACCATCAGCTGATAGAAATATGTCCGTTCGAGAATCCGCGCCCCAAAATCCGCAGACGCGCCCGCCCGCTCCATTTCGCGCAGTATCCCGCTGAGCTTCGCCTGATCCCTGCCGGCAGGACGCATCAGATAAAACGCGCGGGCCTCTGCCGTCCGGAAACACTGCATCAGATCCGCATCCTGTCCAGCCGCTTCCAAAGCGGCCGGATCAATATAAAGAATCACGCGCTCATAAGGCACGCCGGTATCTATGATCGCCTTATGCGCCAGATGGCCGCCGATCAGCAGAATGTCCCACGGCTGCAGCGGGTATGACACGCCTTCCACCAGGTAATCGACGCGTCCTGACAGGAAGATGACGATCTTGGCAAACTCGTGATAATGCGTTTCGTGCTCCTGCCCGGCCGTGTCCCGCAGGTGGAAAAAATGAAAATCTCCGTTGAGATAGCCGAGTTTTGTCAGTCCGCTGTCACCGTTCATCCGGCTCGCCTCCTTTCATTCAAGTATATAGCATTTTTTGCATTGATTCAAGCACTATACGCCATTTACATTGCAAAACATTGTGTTTATGATACGGATAGAATATGTAAGGGAGGCATCATCTCTATGTCCAAAAAGAGCATCTGGAAAAATTATATTTTCCTGGCCTTCATGGTGCTTGGCATCGTCGCCGGCTGCATTGTCGGTGCGGTCTGGCCGGGCGCCTCGGCACTGGAACCTCTGGGTACCGTATTCATCAATCTGATGTTCTGCATCGTCGTTCCGCTGGTGTTTGCTTCCATCGCCGGCGCCATCGCCAACATGGGCAGCGCCCGGCGCGCCGGAAAAATCATGGGCACCACCATCGCCACCTTCGTGGTCACGGGCGTCATTGCTGCGGCAATCATGATCGTCCTGATGAAAGTCTTCCCGCCTGTCCTGCAGGCCTGGCAGGATTTTGAGGTCGGCGAAGTCGACGAGCAGAAAACCGTTGCACAGCTGATTGTCAGCTTTTTCACCGCTGAAGACTTTGTAGGCCTGCTGACGCGCAGAGCCATGCTGCCCCTGATTGTTTTCTCCATTATTTTCGGCTTCGGCGTTCAGATGAACGGCGGCCCCAATACGCTGACGGCCAAGGTTCTGGAGGACCTGTCCAACTGCATGCTGAAAGTGGTCAAGATTGTGACCTACTACGCGCCCATCGCCTTCTTCGGCTTCTTCGCTTCCCTGGTGGCCAATTACGGCCCGCAGGTCATTGCCGAAGGCTACGGCCGGGCAATGCTCGTCTATTATCCCCTGTGCCTGGTGTATGTTTTCACGGCATTCCCCCTTTTCGCCCGTTTCGGCGGCGGCAAAGGCGGCGCCAAGGTCATGTTCAAACACATTCTCCGTCCGGCAGTCACCAGTCTGGGTACATGCTCCTCTGTTGCGACAATTCCCACCAACATGAAGGAAGCAGAAGACACCGGCGTGCCGCGGGATGTTTCGGAGATGGTCATTCCTCTGGGCGCCACCATGCATATGGACGGCTCCTGCTTCTCCTGTGTTCTGAAAATTGCCTTCCTGTTCGGCGTCTTCGGCAAGAGCTTTGACGGTATCGGCACGCTTCTGCTGGTCATCCTTGTGGCGGTATTCTCCTCTGTCGGCATGTCCGGCATTCCCGGCGGCGGATACATCGGCGAATACATCATCTGCTCGATTTTCTTCCCCGACCAGATGGCCATCGCTTATCCCATTGCCATCACCATCGGCAACCTGGTGGATCCTCCCGCAACGATGATCAACGCTGCCGGCGACTATGTGACTTCCTTTATCGTCGCCCGCTTTGTGGACGGCAAAGACTGGCTGCAGAAAAAGCTCAAGGCTGAAAAGGCAGTACAAACGGCCAAATAGTACATATCTGATCTGAAAAAGGCCCGGATGCGTATATTCAACGCATCCGGGCCTTTTCTTATACTTAAAAAGCGGCGGGACCGCAGGCTCCCGCATATGGACGCGTGTCCGCCGCGGGCCGGCGCCTGATTGCCGCGGCCGTCAAACGCTGCGCTGCGCCGTTCCGGCTCCCCGTGCTGATCGCCGCTGCAGCAGCGCCCTCTCTGCCGCGGGTCATTTTTATGTAAAAATTTATTTACAGATTATTCAACGATACTTCAGCTTTTCTTCAGAATTTACAGCTACAATATGGCCGTAAGCAAAAAGAACAGCTTATGACGAAGGAGGTCATATGTATGTATAACGAATATGAAAACCAGACCGAACAGCAGACAGGGACTGCGTCATATCAGACTCAGCCGCAATTCACGGCAGCGCCGGAATTCCCCTCTCTGCAGCAAGAGCCGCAGAAACCGAAAAAGCCCAAAAAAGGCTGGACCGGCGGAAAAATTGTAGCGCTTGCCCTGTGCTGTGCCCTGATCGGCGGAGCAATGGGCGTCGGTGGTTCGTATGTGGGCAGCAGGCTCTTCAGCGACGAAAAAGGATCTTCCGCATCCACCGTTCTCGAAGGCCAGCGTCCGTCTTCTGTCATTGACGTTACGCACATTGACACCAGCAAAGAGATGACCGCCGCTGAAGTGTATGCAGCCAATGTGAACTCCACAGTCGGTATCACCACCTCTGTAACCACAAACTTCTGGGGATATCAGACAACAGCCGCTGCTTCCGGCTCCGGTTTCATTCTCACTGCCGACGGATACATACTGACGAACTATCACGTCATTGAGAACTCAAACTCCATCAAAGTTTCCCTGTATGACGGCACCTCTTATGACGCCGCACTGGTCGGCTACGATGAGAGCAACGATGTTGCCGTTCTGAAGGTCGACGCGGAAAACCTCACACCGGCGGTCCTTGGCAACTCTGACAACATCAACGTCGGCGACAGCGTTGTCGCCATCGGCAATCCGCTGGGTGAACTGACCTTCTCCCTGACGGCCGGTGCCGTCAGCGCACTTGACCGCGAGGTTACGCTTTCCAGCGGTGTGACCATGGATCTGATTCAGACAGACTGCGCCATTAACTCCGGCAACTCCGGCGGCGCGCTGTTCAATCTGTACGGCGAAGTGATCGGCATCACAAACGCCAAGTACTCCGGCAGCGGCAGCAGCTCTCAGGCGTCCATTGACAACATCGGCTTCGCCATTCCCATCAACAGCGTGCGCGACATCGTCAAAAGCATCATAGAAAACGGTTACATTGCCAAACCGTACATCGGCGTTACCGTTTCCAACGTCAGCGACGAGGCAAAAGGCTACGGCCTGCCGGGCGGCGCCGCCGTGCAGAGCGTTGTTGAAAACAGTCCCGCTGCGCAGGCCGGCCTGAAAGCCAACGACATCATTACCAAAATCAACGGAGAGTCGGTCACCGGCAGCAGCGACGTTGTCTCTGCAGTCAGTGCATCGTCAGTCGGTGACAAGCTGAAGCTCTCTGTTTACCGTCAGGGTGAAACTCTGGAGCTTGAGCTGACCGTCGGCGAAAAGATCCAGTCCGCCCTTGAGAACAGTTCCGAACAGGACGAAAGCCAGCAGCAGCAACAGAGCCAGGGTGTCTTCCCCTGGGGCTACAGCTTCGGCTATTAAAACTTCAGAAGCCGTGCGTCCGCCATACTGAATCCGGCGGGCGCACGTTCTGTTCAGGGCCAGTTTCTGCCGTTCCGATGTTCAAGGGCAGAACTGTAAAAAAAATGTGAAAACAGGTGCAACTTTCCGCAGCTTATGATATACTTGCAAGCGCATCTTAAAGCAGCTTCGTTTCGGGTGCTGCTGAAGCAAGGCTCTCTCCGTAGGGACAAGCAGACAGACCTGTCTGCGGCTTTTCCGGGCAGTCCATACAATCGCCGCCAAGGCTCCGGCAACCCGTGCAAATCGGAAATCCATCGCATTCTGGAGGTTTACCATGAAAAAAACAATCCGCATTTTATCCCTGATTCTGGTCCTGGTGCTGTGCGCCGGCATGCTGTCTGCCTGCACGGACACGGGCAGCGCCGGAAATACAACGAACGGCAGCACCGCCGGAAGCTCCGGTTCCTCCGCTGACAGCACAGACAAGAAGGAGGAAACTCTGGAGTATACAATCGGCGAAGTTACCGCCGTTGACGCCTCTGTTCTCACCATCAACATCTGCAAAGCCACCGACAAGAAAGTCACCGACTGCACCACTGTGGACGTCAGCACGCTCACTGTCACAGACGAAACTTCTTCTGTAACCATCGCGGAAGACGCAGAGATTTATTACACCGTCTCCGGTGAGCTGATCGAAACCACACAGGATAAAATCACAGAGGGGCGCATCATTGCCGCTGCCACGGACAATGCGGGCATCCAGCAGATCGTCATTCTCGACTATATCGGTGAGAGCGCAACCGCAAGCAGTGATCTGGTCGTCAAGGTGACCGATATCGCTGACGACGGCACGCTGACGCTTGCGATTTATGAGCTGAGCGCATCTGCTGCAGGCTATACCATTACAGACTATGCCGCCGCAGAACTGGACAACTTTGTGGACGCACAGCGGACACAGGCACTCTCCATTGATGATTCCGTCATCATTGAAGCGGCGCAGGACGGCAAACTGACCGACGCCGCGTTTGAAGATATTGCCGTCGGCGATATGCTGATCATTTACGACAACGCCGAGGGTCACACTGCAGTCGCCATCTATCACACGGACGATACAGCGGCATAAACAAATAAAAAACAGAGACGGCGCGGATTCCGCGCCGTCTTTTTTTGTGTGTCTTTCACGATGCCTATTCAGAATCAGCCGGCAGAACCGCTCCGAATGTCTGTATCCAGGCATCGTTTTTATCCGCCAGGAAAGCACAAATTACTTGCAATATTTTCCATCCTGTCGTATATTGAAGAAAAAAGCACGGAGGTTTATGCTATATGGCTTTTTGTCCCAAATGCGGCGCACAGCAGGATTCCAGCGTCAGATTCTGCACAAAATGCGGCTATGATCTGATGCAGGACGAAAATGAAAGCCGCAATTCCAACTACGAATTTCCTTTTGCTTCTGCCGGCACTGACGCACAGGAAAATCCCGGCAGCAATCCGCAGCCCCGCTATACACCCGCACAGGCCCCCCGTCCCCAGGAGCTGACCGCTAACGATCTGCCGCATCATCTGCGTCCGCTGGGTGCCTGGTCCTATTTCGGCTATTCTTTTTTGTTCAGCATTCCCCTGGTCGGCTTCATCATGCTGATCGTTTTTGCCTGCGGCGGCGCACAGAACATCAACCTGCGCAACTATGCCCGCAGCTATTTCTGTGCTTTTCTCATTCTCCTGATTCTCGTCGTTTTCGTGCTGATTATTCTTCTGGCTACGGGTTCTTCCCTCTCGGTGCTGGATAATCTGTTTTAAGCACGCGCGCTGCATAGCTGCACACAGACAAAAACCGCCTGCATTCTGCAGGCGGTTTTTTTGATGCAAAAGCTTTTCAGCTCAGATTACTTTCTGGCAACAGCAGCCTTTGCCTGTGCGGCAATGTGCGCAGCAGTCAGCGCGAAACGCTCTTCCAGATAGCTCTGCGGTCCGACCTCGCCGAACTCGTCTTCCACTGCCACATATTCCACCGGCGTGGGGCACTTGGCTGCCAGCGTGGCGCTGACGGCTTCATACAGACCGCCGATCTTGTTGTGGTTTTCTGCAGTGACAACAGCGCCGGTCTTCTTTGCATATTCAGCCACAAGCTCCTCATCCAGAGGCTTGATGGTAAACATATCGATCACCGCAGCGTCAATTCCTTCAGCTGCCAGCTGCTCAGCAGCAGCCATGGCCTTGCCGACCATAATGCCGCAGGCAATGATCGTCACGTCCTTGCCCTCACGGATCACGTTGCCCTTGCCGATTGTAAAGGTCGAGTCGTCAGAGTAGATCTTGACAGCATTCTTTCTGGGGAAACGGATATACTTCACGCCCGGCATATCCTTGGCTTTCCACAGAACATCGATCATCATCGTGGGATCGGTGATGTCAATGACCGTTGCTTCAGGCATGGAGCGGTACAGCGCCACATCTTCAAACGGCATATGCGTGCCGCCGTTGAGCGCCGCCGTCACGCCGGGGTCAGAGCCCAGGATCGTAATGGGGTTTTTCGCATAACCGCCGGACAGGAACGCCTGGTCAAAGCAGCGTCTGGAAGTGAACGTACCAAAGCTGTGTACAATGGGCTTGAAGCCGACAGCAGCCAGACCGCCGGCGATGCCGACCATATTGGCCTCTGCGATGCCGCAGTCAATTCCCTTGCCCGGGTTGGCCTGGGCAAACTTCACAGTGCCGATGCAGTTCATCAGGTCAGCATCCAAATAGATATAGTCAGGATCTTTCTCAGCAATGGCAGCAATCGTGGCCGGGATTACGTCCTTGAAGGTACGGGCGTCATTTTCACCGTTATAAACAATTTTCATTTCTGTTTCCTCCCTTATGCCAGAGCTTCCAGCTCAGACTTCAGCTGGGCGATCCACTTGTCGCCGGTTTCAGGCTTGACGGTCATGCTGTGGTTGCCGAAGGTCTCTTCGACTTCCTTGATTCCCTTGCCCTTGACAGTGTCCATAATGATGGCAATGGGCTTGTCCTCAGACTTCTTCGTCAGGGCATCATACAGCTGCTCAATATCATTGCCGTCAATGGTCACGGTATCAAAACCGAACGCGGCAAACTTGGCATGCAAGTCGCCGGTATCCAGGATGTCCTTTGTATAGCCGTCCAGCTGCTTCTTGTTGTTGTCAATCATCCACACAATGTTGTTCAGCTTCTTGGCAGCGCAGAACATGGCAGCTTCCCAAACCTGGCCCTCGTTGATTTCGCCGTCGCCGACGATCAGGAACGTCCGGCTGTCTCTGCCCTTGAGCTTGTCGCCCAGCGCCATGCCGGTGGCAAGAGAGGTGCCCTGGCCCAGAGAACCGGTGGTCATATCGACACCGACAGTCTTATTGCGGTCGCAGTGGCTGGGCAGGTTGGTGTGCGGCTGGTTCAGGGTTTTCAGCTCTTCATAGGGGAAAAAGCCCTTAACGGCCAGCGTGGCATAAACCGCGGGGCCGGCATGACCCTTGGAGCAGACCAGCTTGTCCCGATCCGCCCACTTCGGGTTCTTGGGATCATATTTCATAACGGATCCGTAAAGCACCGCCAGCGCGTCGGCAATGCTGAAAGAGCCGCCGATATGACCGGATCCTCTGGATTTGATCGCCTCAACGATACCGATTCTGATCTGCAGCGCAAGCTTCTGCAAATCCTTCTTCATTGTAGCTTCCAACTTATATTCCTCCTGAAAAAAATTTTTCACGGTAAATATGTGCCCGGCGGACAGTCTCCGCCAAATGTTAATAATACACGCATCTCCGGTTCATTTCAACCAGTCTGACAAAAAATTTACATCTTGCCGGATTATTCGTCAAAAACGCCCGCAATTTCAGCCAGATATGTACGGATCGGCAGGTGCTGCGGACAGATTTCCTCACAGGCGCCGCAGCGCAGGCAGGCACTGGCCTTTCCGCTTGTTTTCTTCGTGTAAAGGGCATAGGTATTTTTGACCCGCGCCAGCTGATGGTATGTCAGATAATCGTTGTACAGATCAAAAATCATCGGAATATTCACGTTGACCGGACAGCCCTCCACACAATACCGGCAGGCGGTACAGGCAATGGCTGCAGATTTGAGCAGAGCATCGGCTGCAGAAAACACCGCGGCCCTCTCCTGATCCGTCAGCGGCTTCATATCCCTCATAAAGGACGTGTTTTCATCCAGCTGCTCATAGGTGGACATGCCGCTGAGGACGGTAATCAGTCCGTCCAGCGACGCAGCAAAACGAATGGCCCAGCTGGCGGCGGACGCATCCGGATCGGCCGCTTTCAGAACCGCCTCCGCCTCACCGCTGAGTTTAGCCAGCGCGCCGCCTTTGACCGGTTCCATAATAATCACGGGCTTGTTGTGCCGCCGGGCCGTCTCATAGCACAGGCGGGACTGTATCCGCGGATTCTCCCAGTCCGCATAGTTGATCTGGAGCTGAACAAATTCCACCTCGGGATGCCTTGTCAGCACGTCGTCCAGCACGTCGGCCGTGTCGTGGAAAGAAATGCCCAGATGACTGATCCGTCCGCTGGCCTTCAATGTATTCACATAATCCCAGACGCCGTATTGATCCGCTTTGGCGTCCCGTTCCCGGCTGATGTTGTGCAGCAGATAGAAGTCGATCCGGTCAAGTCCAAGCCGCTTCAGAGAAGTCTCGAACATATACGGTCCGTCTTCTGACCGCTCAAGCGACATCAGGGACAGTTTGGTTGCCACCTGAAAGCTGCTGCGGGGATAGCGCTCCACCAGCGCTTCGCGCAGTGCCGTCTCGGAAGCGCCTCCGTCATAGGTATAAGCTGTGTCAAAATAAGTAAATCCGCGCTGCATATAGAGGTCAACCATCCGCCGGATCTGCTCCATATCCATACTGCCGTCCTGCATCTTCGGCAGACGCATAAAACCGAAACCGAGTTTTGGAATTGACGCGCCCAGGTAAGGCTCGTTCATACTGGTACCTCCTTCAATACCGCCGCGGGCCGGCCGGCCCGTTTTTTCAGACTGCCGGAAAGGAGCGTGCTCCTTTCCGGCATTGCATGTTTCTATTCTACAGTATTTTGTCACATAAATAAACCCTTTTTTACTATATGCGCCCGCCTTTTCTGCCCGCGGCCGCATACAGCCACGCTGTATCCGCATCTGACAGGGCGCCAGTCGAAAAAAGCAGGGTTATGTACAGCAGGCCTGTGAAAAGAATATGAAAAACAATCTCCCAGGTTCCGGTCAGTCCGGGCCAGAAAAACCTGTGCAAAAGCTGTGCGCCGCTGACGGCCCCTGTCACGGACAGCAGCGACAGCATTGCGCGTCCAGGCTGAAAATCCACCCTGGTGATTTTCGTCAGCCGCCGTATGCTCAGGGCAAAATTAAAAAGCTCCACAGCGTACAGAATCATAATATACCCCGGAACCGCCAGCCGCGGGATCAGAAGCCAGACAAGCAGAACGCTCAGCACTGAATCCGCAATGTTGACGCGCATGGAATACATCTGCTCACCCAGGCCTTTCAGCATGCCGTCCGTGACCGTATCCAGATACGTCACCGGCATCAGAAATGCAAACGCACAGATATAGCGCCCTACATCCAGGTCATGATATATCGTCTGCCCGAGCGCCTGCGCGCACAGTACCAGGATACCCGCCACAAACAGCGAGAACATAAAGCAAAGACGGAGTATGCGGCTGACTGACACGGAGATTTCCTTTTTCCGCCCGGCCACCTGCGCATGTGTCAGCTGCGGAATCAGAAGCTCCGCCAGAGAGACGAAAAACGCTGCCGGGAATGTGATAATCGGGAATACCATGCCCTGAATGCGGCCGTAATCGGCCAGCGCCTGCTCACTGGTCGCACCGGCGCGCTTCAGCCCTTTTGGGACAAGCAGATTCTCCGCCGTGCTCAGGGCCGTGCGCGCATAAGCGGAAAGAGCGAGCGGCATGGCAATTTTCAGCAGCCGGCTTGTAATCCGCCGCCCGGACCGGCGGCCGGTCAGATACTTTTTCCTGTCAAACAGGTAGAGGATCAGCTCAAAAAAGAATGAGAAGAATTCTCCGGCCACATTGCCCAGAATCACTGCGGCGCAGGCAATTTCCACATCGTCCAGCGGCACCACTGCAAAAAGCGCGACAATCACGCCGATCCGCACCGCCTGTTCAAACATTTGTCCGGCAGCTGATTTGATCACGCGGCAGACTGCCATAAAATACCCGGAAAGCACCGCGCCCATCGACAGAAACGGCAGGCTCAGTCCCAGCAGGCGCAGGGACAGCACCGTCCGCCCGTCGCCGATCAGCGTGCAGCCGATAAAATCAGAAAAGGTGAAAAGCAGTACCGCGGCGGCCGTTCCGAAAGCGCCCGCATAGGCAAGACTGCGGCGGACCGTGGCGCGGGCGCCGCCGGAGTTCCCGGCGCCGAGTTCCTCTGAAACCAGACGCATAGCCGCAAACCGCGCGCCTGAAATGGCAAACGTGGCGGCAAATCCGCTGACGGACATAATCAGGTACAACAGTCCGATGCCCGCAGCGCCGATTCTGTTGGAAAGATACACCTGAAATGCGAGCCCAACCAGACGCATGACGATTGACGACGCGGTTAACAGCAGCGTATTGAGCAGCAGGGAATTGTTCCGTCCCAGAAAAAAGCACCTCCGCGCACAGACTCTGTTCCGCAGTTGCAGAACAATAAAGTATATGCGCGCAGGTGCCCGATCATTAGACAGGCCGTCAATTCATTGTGCCTCCGGAAACCGTCAGCATTTCTTCCACCGCACAGGCCAGCAGCCGGTGTTCCGGCGCAATCAGCTGCGGATCCGCAGCCAGCGTCTTCTGCGCCGCCGCCTGCGCAACGTACAGAATGTCCATGTTTTCCACAAAATCGGCAATCTTCAATTCCGGGAGGCCATGCTGTCTGTCCCCGAAGAAGTCGCCGGGTCCCCGCAGCTTCAAATCCTCCTCCGCAATTTTAAAGCCGTCATTCGTCCTGCACAGGGCCTCCAGCCGCTGCTTCGCCGTTTCGCCGCCGGCGCCCTCAAACAGGATGCAGAAGGACTCATGGCTGCCGCGTCCGACGCGGCCGCGCAGCTGGTGCAGCTGGCTCAGTCCGAAACGGTCGGCGTTCTCCACCACCATCACAGAGGCGTTGGGAACGTCCACACCCACTTCAATTACAGTCGTCGCCACAAGAATCTGGATGTCGCCGGCGGCAAAGGCCGCCATCACGCTTTCTTTTTCCTTCGGCTTCATCCGGCCATGGACGAGCGCCACACGCAGATCCGGGAATTGCTGCCCCTGAAGCGTCTGCGCATACCGGACGGCGGCTTTCCGGCCGTCATCCGCCAGCGTCTCATCGCCGACAGCCGGACAGACAATATAAGCCTGCCTTCCCTGCTCCACCTGCCTGCGGATAAACGCGTAAACCCGCTCGTGCATGGTTTCATTGACTGCGAAAGTCTTCACGGGCTTTCGGCCTGGCGGCAGCTCGTCAATCACAGACACATCCAGATCTCCGTAAATCATCAGCGCCAGTGTGCGCGGGATCGGCGTCGCCGACATAACCAGCACATGGGGGCTTTCCCCTTTTTCCGTCAGCCGGCTGCGCTGCTGCACACCGAAGCGGTGCTGTTCATCCACAACCGCCAGAGCCAGGTTCCGGAACGTCATCCCCTCCGAAAGCAGCGCATGCGTACCCACAAGCACATCCACCTCGCCGTCTTCTGTCCTTTTCAGTGTCTCCCGGCGTGCAGCGGCCGTCTGGCCGCCGGTAAGCAGGCCCACATGTACGCCCAACGGTTCAAGCAGCTTTGAAAATGTCGCAAAGTGCTGCCGCGCCAGAATCTCAGTCGGCGCCATGACCGCCGCCTGCTTTCCAGCCTTTGCGCAAAGCCAGCAGCAGCCGGCAGCCACCACTGTTTTGCCGCTGCCCACGTCGCCCTGAACCAGGCGGCTCATCGGCGTCCGGCCGCTCATATCGCCGGCGCACTCGGACAGGGCGCGCTTCTGCGCTCCGGTCAGCGCAAACGGCAGCGCCTGTGTAAAGTCGCTGAGTGCGTCTGCCGCCATGGGCGCGCTTTTCTCCTTCCTGCGGCTGCCGCGCAGCCGCGCCAGCGCGCAGGTGAGCACATACAGCTCCTCAAACACCAGCCTGCGCCGGGCAATTTCAAGATGCACGGCACTGTCCGGAAAATGAATATTTTCATAGGCAAAGCGGGCCTGCGCCAGCTCATATTCCGTGCGGACCTCCTCCGGCAGGGCATCCGGCAGCGCATCTGCACAGAGCTTCAGTCCCGCGGCCATCACTTTGGCCATCAGCCCCTGGGAAACACCTGCCGTCAGCCGGTACAGCGGCATAATCCGTCCGGTTACTGAAAGTTTGCCGGTATCCGGCTCAAATACAGGATTGGTCATCTCCGGCCTTGACCGCGTGCCGCCGATACGGCCGTAGAAGACGTACGTTCTCCCCGCCGCCAGCTGGTCGCGCACATACTTCTGGTTGAAGTAGGTAATGCTCAGCGTCCCGGTTTCATCGACAGCCCGCAGGCGCACCAGTTCCATTCCCTTGCGCACGAAGCTCAGCACGGGCCGCGCCGCCACCATGGCTTTCACGCATACATCTTCTCCCGGCTCCAGTTCCCCGATTCTTTTGAACGCCGTCCGATCCTCATAAGACCGCGGAAAGTATGTGACGAGTGACCGAAGGCTCGTGATTCCCAGCTTTTCCAGGGATTTTGCCTTTGCTTCGCCAACGCCTTTCACATACCGTACACTTTCATCCAATACTGACATTATCTTCACCTTTTCCGGACAGCCGGACAATCAGTTCCGGGTCACTGTCTGCGATTGCTCTCACCGAAAGCAGGGCGCCTGCCTGCCATATACGCAAAACCGGCGCAGCAGATGCCGCGCCGGCTCACACTCTCCGTCCATTATTCCGGCGTTTCAGCCGATCAGCACATGCGTCAGAGGCATGAGCAGCACGCCGGCAAACAGCGCCGCCGTACAGCCGCCGCTATGTCCGTACTGCCGGGCAGCCGGATAAAGTTCCACCAGCGCAATGTACAGAAGGAACCCGGCCACCATTGAAAACAGTACGCC
Organism: Oscillospiraceae bacterium; assembly: GCA_016293865.1. GTDB lineage: Bacteria > Bacillota > Clostridia > Oscillospirales > Oscillospiraceae > JAEDDG01. Next base: position 90,784 of record JAEDDG010000003.1, read on the forward strand.
CATCACAAACGCGCTCATCACCTGGCGCAGGACAAAACAGGCCAGAAGCGCGCCAAGCGGCTGAACCAGACTGGGAATCAGCGTGTACAGAATGGCCCTGCCGCGGCTGCCGGAAGAATAGTAAACAGGCATGGCAATCGCAATGCCGCCCGGTATATTGTGCAGGGCCACCGCCAGCGCCAGCGTAATGCCCAGCGCCATATCCTCATAACCGGCCAGGAAAAGGGCGATGCCCTCCGGGAAATTGTGCAGGCCGGTGGCAATCATGGACACCACGCCGATGCGGGTCACATTCTCGCGGCAATCGGTATGCGTATCGCCGTGACAGGCGCAGTGGTGCGGAATCAGCCGGTCGATCAGTGCGGCTGCCCCGAGACCAAGCGCAAGAAAGACAAGACACCAGAGCATTGGGCCGTGCGCCGCCGGGAAAGTCTCTCCGAAATATTCCTCAGCCTCCGGCAAAAGATCTGTAAATGCCGCGCTGAGCATCACACCGGAAGCAAAGGCCAGCGCCGCACCCAGGAGGCGCTCCGTATTTTTGGGTATAAAAACAACGATCAGCGCGCCGATGATGGTGGCCAGGCCGGCAACCAGTGCCAGAAGAAGCGCAACCGCTGAAGAAGTATCGAGCATTCAGTTTCCTCCAGATTATGCAGCAATTCAGCCGGAAACAGGGCTTTTGTCCTGTCTTTCCGTTTATGGGCAAGTTTTTTCAATTATATTCCTGCGCGGCGCAAACTGTCAAGGTCTCCTTGCATTTTGGGAAAAGCACAATTATAATAAAGCAATCAAGATTATTCACATTCAGGAGGCATGTATGGAACTGAGACAGGACGCCGACTATATCATCAATGCCGCGCTGCAGGCCGCGCTGCCGGACACAGCGGTGCGCAGGGCGCTGGACGGTCAGGCATTTGACAGCGGCCGCCTTATTCTGGTTGCTCTTGGAAAAGCAGCATGGCAAATGGCCAAAACCGCCTGCGGAATTCTGGGCGAGCAGATCTCTGACGGCATTGTCATCACCAAATACGGCCATTCGAAAGGCCCGCTCCCCCACGTTGTCATCCGAGAGGCCGGCCATCCCGTACCGGACGCCAACTCCTTTTCCGCCACGGCGGAAGCCATCGGGAAAGTCTCCGGCCTGACTGCGGCGGATACCGTGATCCTTCTGATCTCCGGCGGCGGCTCCGCACTGTTCGAAAAGCCGCTGATTCCCGGGGACGAGCTGGCCTCCATCACAAAACAGCTGCTTGCCAGCGGTGCAGACATTGTGGAAATGAACACTGTGCGCAAGCGCCTGTCCGCCGTCAAAGGCGGCAAATTCGCCCAGCTCTGCGCGCCGGCAAAAGTATTCTCCATCGTCCTTTCCGATATTATCGGCGATCCGCTGGATATGATCGCGTCCGGCCCTGCATACCCGGACGCCTCCACCTGTGCCCAGGCCAGGGAAATTGCCGCCCGTTACCAGCTCTCCCTGTCGGATGAAGCGCGGGCATGTCTGGATATCGAGACGCCGAAAGCGCTTGAAAATGTCGAGACCCGGATCACCGGCAGCGTACGCCAGCTGTGCGCCGCAGCGGAAAAAGCCTGCAGCGCGCTTGGCTATACGCCCATCGTACTGACTGCCAGCCTGTGCTGTCAGGCGCGGGAGGCAGGCAGTTTTCTGGCCTCCATCGCCAGGGACCACGCCGAAGCAAAGGAGTCCCTGGCCTATATCGCCGGCGGCGAGACCGTCGTCCGTCTGACCGGTACAGGTCTCGGCGGACGCAATCAGGAGCTTGCCCTGTCTGCCGCCGCAGGCATTGCCGGGCTTGAAAACACCGCTGTTTTTTCTGTCGGTTCCGACGGCACCGACGGCCCCACTGACGCCGCCGGCGGCTACTGCGACGGGCAGACGGCTGCCGTTCTCGGCGAAAAGGGCCTTGATATTCAGGCTGTCCTGGACAATAACGACGCCTATCATGCGCTGCAGGCCTGCGGCGGCCTGATCATGACGGGTCCCACAGGCACAAATGTCAACGACCTGTCGGTTCTGCTGATCCGCCGCTGATGGCCGGCTGTCTGCCGCAGCACGGTTCAGCCGTGCCTGTTCAGGCGGATCCCATTCCCGGACAGGTTTTCCCGCATCATTTCAGGCCGGCCATTCACGGGCTGCAGGAAAAAATTCCTGCAGCCCTCAGCGTGTCGAAAAAGTTTTTTCGACACGCTGAGGGCTGTTTTTTCGAACTTCAGGAAGTTCAAAAAACTGTTTGATTGAACGTGCAAGGGGTCTTAACCCCTTGCACACATTCCCCGCTGCTCAGACCCGCAGCATTTTTTCATAGTTTATCGACAGTCTGCAGGCTGCAGGAAGAAATTCCTGCAGCCCTTTTTTTGATGCGGGCAGGAATAATCTGTTTTTCCCTCTTGACAAGGCGCTCTGTTTGTATTACTGTATTAGTTGCTTAATACAGTAATACATTTGAAAGGAGTTTAAATATGTCCTGGGCATTTGACGCCAGCCGGCCGATTTTTACACAGATCACCGAACGGCTGACAGAAGATATCCTCTGCGGCAGGTATCCGCCGGGCAGCCGGCTCCCCAGCGTACGGGAACTGGCTGCGGAAGCGGCGGTCAATCCGAATACGGTGCAGCGCGCGCTGACAGAGCTGGAAAACGCCGGGCTTGCCGTCGGAACCCGCGGCGCAGGCCGCTGTGTGACAGGCGATGCGGCTGTCATCGCCGAAGCGCAGCGGACTATGGCCGTCCGGCTCTCGCAGGAATACCTGCAGCGAATGACGGCGCTTGGAATCGGTGCGGAGGAAATCGGCAGCATTCTGGAAGAAATTTACAACGGAGGGAAAACGCAATGAATGCAATATTGGAATGTAAAAATCTGACCAAGCGCTACGGCAGCTTTACAGCGCTGGACGACGTGTCCTTTTCCATCGAGCCCGGCAGGATTTTTGGCCTTCTCGGACCAAACGGCAGCGGAAAAACCACGCTGATCAAGCTGGCCAGCGGTCTTCTGACGCCCACCGGCGGTGAGCTGCTGGTGGATGGAAAGCATCCCGGGACAGAAACAAAGGCCGTTGTCTCTTACCTGCCGGACCGATGCTATTTCGGTTCATGGATGACCGTGCGCGGCTGTCTGGATTATTTTCAGGATTTCTATGCAGACTTTGACCGGCCCCGGGCGGAAGACATGCTGGAAAAACTCGGTGTTCAGCCGCAGATACGCCTGAACGCGCTCTCAAAGGGCAGCCGGGAAAAGGTACAGCTGGTGCTGGTTATGGCGCGGCGCGCAAAGCTCTATCTGCTGGACGAACCCATCGGCGGCGTTGATCCGGCCGCACGGGATTACATTCTGAACACAATCATTTCCAATTATTCCGAAGAGTCCAGCATCATCATCTCCACACACCTGATTTACGATGTTGAAAAAATCCTCGACGCATATGTTTTCGTCAATGCCGGCCGCATAGTGGAACAGGGCATGTGCGACACCGTACGCCAGGAAACCGGAAAATCATTGGACGAACATTTCAGGGAGGTATTCAGATGTTACGAAAACAGATAAAGTATGATTTCAGGGCGCTGATGCGCATTCTTCTGCCGCTTTTCGGCGGTGTTCTGGCTCTGTCTCTTCTGGGGGCCGGCGCGCTGCGCATCACAACCGGCATGACTGCTGCCGACAGCAGCATCGCAGGCACCGTTTTTACATTTGTCGCAACCTTTTTTGTCATGATTGCCGCCATTCTGGTGATGTCCTGCACACTGATCACCCTGCTGATCGCCGCGCTGCGCTACTACCGGGATCTGACGTGCGACGAGGGATATCTGACCTTTACGCTGCCTGTCACGCCCGGAAGCGTTCTCGCCTCCAAACTGATCACCGGTTTTGTCTCCGTGCTGATCAGCCTGATCGTCACGCTGATCTCCCTTCTGCTGCTTCTGTACATTGGCACCGCAGATCTTCCGGAGCTCTTCACCGCAATCCGTGAAGGTCTGTCCGCCCTGTTCATACAGCTTGCTTCCGGCTGGGACGGCCGCTGCACGCTGTGCTTCGTCCTTGCCGTCATGACAGTCCTTGTGTGCATCGTTCAGACGCTTCTGACAGTTTATACATCCATCACCCTGGGCAGCAAATTCACACGCAAATACAGGCTGCTCGCCGCTGTGGCCTTCTACTTTATGCTGAACCTGATCCTGAATATTCTGGAAATTCCCGCAATTTCACTGCTGTACTTCCAGAACTATAATGTCAGCGATCCGCTTCTGGTCCTCACCCGTCTGATCGGCATCCAGCTGATTTACATGGCCGTGATCAGCGTTGTCTGTTTCCTGGTGACCAAGCGGCTGCTCAGCAAAAACCTGAATCTCGAATAATTTCCCGATCAAAAAAGCGACGGGCGGCACTGCCGCCCGTCTCAGCGTGTCGAAAACTATTTTCGACACGCTGTATGCGGTTTTCCGAACTTCAGGAAGTTCGAAAAACCTGTTTGATTGAACGCGCAAGGGGTCTTACCCCCTTGCACACATTCCCCGCTGCTCAATCCCGCAGCACTCTTTCAAAGTTTATTGACAGTCTGAAGAGACGGGCGGCACTGCCGCCCGTCTCTCTAATTCTCTGTATCCGACTTCTTCTGTATCCGACTTCTGCATCAGACCTGTCAGAAATGAATGCGCTCCGCTTCACAGCAAAGCCGGGTTATAATCGCGCAGACCTCAGCACGCGTAATCTGTGTGCTGCCGTCATACGCATAGTCCGCGCGGCCTTCAACAATGCCCGCCCGGTAAAGCTTGAGGATCTCCGCATCGTATTTGCCTCTGCCGCTGACATCCGGAATTTTGCTGTAAGTCACATTGTTGATCACCGCATATCCGCCGTCATCCATAATATTGGCAAAGATGTAGGCCATCTCCGCCCGGGTTGCATACCGGCCGTAGTCGGCAAAATCTCCGGCCTTGATGATGCCCTTCTCCAGAGCATACTCCACATAGCATGTGTACCAATGCTCTCCTGCGGACTGATCGAACACATAGCCTGTGTCATAGTAAATCTTATAGATTTCACATGCGATTTTGATGGCTTCCGAGATTTTCAGATTCCCGTACGGCATAAACGTCGTGTCGCTCGTGCCGTCCACGATGCCGAGATTCATGGCTTTCCGGATCACGCCGGTCTGGGTTATACCGAACCACTGATTCTCATCCACATCGTCAAAACCGGTATACAGATTCTTCTCAGTGAAATTCGCCATGGAGCCGGCTTTCTCAAAATTCACCCGGACCTGTGCGTCACAGTCCACGCTCAGCCGGAGCGTATATGTGCCGTTCTTGTTCTTCGTCAGCGCAGAGATCGGCTGATCTTCGCCATTCACAATCAGTCTGCTGACCGTATAGCCGCTGTCCGGCTTCAGGATCAGTTCGACCGAGCCGCCCTTGACCACTGTTGTGCGCTCCGGCGTGACAGTTCCATTCTCCCAGGCCATGGCAGTCACCGTACAGTAAATCACTCCCGGTGTGTCATCAGGCTCATAGGTAATCACAATCCGTCCATCCTCGTCACTGCGGCGGTAATCTGCCCCCAGGACCAGGTTACCGGTAAAGTCATATCCGTTGAGATCAATCGTCAGGGCTTTGCGGATACCGAGGTTTTCCGCGCAGTCCTTCATCAGGACAATGACATCCCCGTCTGCCGCCGCTTCGACCGCATTGGCCACTGAGCTGAAGCATATATCCCCGATCATGGCGGCCGTGTCAATCTTGTCGCGGTTAATGACAAGGACATATTCCACACTGCTGTTTCTTGACGCAGATTCCACCCGCACAGTAAAGAGGTTCTGTCCCTTGGCAAGATTCAGCACCATACCGTCAGAATAAGGTTCTCCATTGACCGTGATCAATGCACCGGCGTCAGCCGTCTGCACCGTCAGATTTGTCTGTGCATCAGTGCTGGCCGCAGTCAGCGGGTAGATTTTCTGAGCGGCATCAAAGGTCATGTCAATTCCGCTCAGTGACATATCTGTCACACTGCAGTCATCCGACAGCAGAAGCGCCGTCGCGGCAATTCCTTCAAAGGCGACAAAGTTGTCTATGTAAGCGGTCAGGCCGGGAGATGCCGCGCTGGAACCGTCACAGATCTGGACGTAGCAGACGCCGCCGTCGGTCCCGGTCAGGTTGACAGGCAGATCGCCCAGAAGCTCACCGTTCAGATACAGCTGCGCCTCGCCCTTGTCAATGTCAAACCGCACAGTGATGCGGTTCCATGTGTCCAGACTGAGCGTGCCCAGCACAGCGACTGCTTTCTTTTCAACCGTGTCAAACGCCTTGATACTGCCGGAAGGATCAATGTTCACCATAATCAGATCCGACAGATAGTGGGTAGCATTGAATGTTGATTTCAGTTCGAGATAGAAGTTTGTCGATGCATTTGCAAGGTTCAGATCAAAGCTGATCTCACCCGCATTCATCATGGGTACAGAGCGGTTCACCCGCGTGATCGTACCAGCGGTGTCTGCGATTTTCAGGGACCGGCTGCCCTCCGCAGCTTTTTCCGTGGAGATAGCTGCAGAGCCGTTCAGCACATTCCAGCCGCTGTATTTAGCACTGGTCGTCTCAAAATCATCTGCGGCACCTTTGGTTCTGTAAAGATAATCATCAATATCTTCAATCAGAATGCCGCTGTTGGACGCCCAGTTTTCCCACCAGGCCACGAAAAGGTCTTCCCCGTCGTTCTGATAGTCTGTCAATGCCATACTGGGCTGGATGCCCTTGATATTCGGGTAATATGTCCCCTTGGATGTCCCGCTCCAGAGATCCAGCTTCTGCTGCCAGCTGGCCGCATCGTCATCCGTATATGCCAGCGTCAGCGGGAAGCGCATATAGGACGTGCCGCCCATATTGTTGTTGCCTGCCCAAAGCAGAATGATATCGTCGCCGTAATTCTTCATGGCCGGCATGGTATTGACCGAGGGAACATTGGACAGCTCCGCGTTCTCCTTCCAGGTCTTGCCGTTGTCAGTGGAGATGGATTTTGCCAGATAGTCCACGCCGTTGTACTGGCAGCGCGCCAAAAGCAGCAGATCGCCGTTGGAAAGCACGGCAATAGCCGCCTCCGTCACGCCGCTTTCGAAAGCAGACGAGCCGCCGTAGCTGATGACGCTGGCGCTGCTCTGCCACGTTTCGCCTGCGTCTGTTGAATAAATCACAGAGGTCTTGAAATCGTTGGCGCCGTCTTCACTGAAATGATAGGCCGCCACATAGTCCACTGCCGGACCTGTCCCATCGTACGCCGCCGTCTTTACGCCGTCGCAGTACGTCACATGGTAATAGTGACTGGTCTGCACAAATACAGGCGCGCTCCAGGTGTAGCCGTTGTCCTCACTGCGGATGACCGCCACCTTCAGTGTGGTGCCGTTGTTGTGGTGGAAAATATACCAGATCGTGCCGTTATCCACAAGGAATCCGCCGCCGTCAGCCATGCGGCCGTTGTCCAGCACCAGCTCCGCGTCGCTCCAGGTGCGGCCGCCGTCCTTCGACCGGCGCATGGTCAGTTTGCTGGATCCCGTTGTATCGTCGCCGATGGCGATCAGATCCCCGTTCGGCGCAGTCGTCACTGCGATATTGTGATCGAAGGACTCGTCTTCTGTGCTCAGATCCATGACGGTCCGGTTGCCGTAGGTCACCTCAAACACAGAGTCCATGCTGCTGAGATCCGCCGCTTTTTCGTTGCCGCCGTAAACATCAACAGTTACCGGCTGGCCGGCGGAAACCGCGGGCACGCGAACATAAAAGCCCTCGCCGTCATAATAGTGGTGCAGGAGTTTTCCGTCCAGCACAAACCGGATATCGCGCATGTCTTCCGCAAAGCTGCCGGCTGGCGCGCCCAGGTCATGGACCGGAATATATACAACTGCATCCTCCCGGCTTTCAGCCGCAGGCTCCGTCGTCACTGCGGAGATCTTCCCGAACGCTCCGCCGCCGGCTCCGGGCAGCGCACTGTTTTTCCCGGCCTGCATCATCTCCTGAAGCGACGCATTCGTAAACCCGGCTTCCTCGCTGTTTTCATAATGGCAGTGCACCTTGATGTAACGGCACTGCGCTTCAAAATTTGTCAGAATCAGCGTGCTGTCGGATACAAACAGATCCCAGTCACTGATCCGGGTGAAATTTACATTGTCATTGCTGACATAGAGCGAAAGGGCCGAGCGCTGCAGCCGGGATACTCCGTCATTGTCATACAGCCGTACTTCGTTCACCGTGGAAACCTCGCCAAGATCATAACCGATGCTGTTCAGTTTCTGATCCAGCGTATAAGGCATCACAGCGCCCTTTTCCGTCAGAGCGCCGGTATACGGATTCCGGTCGTTCTCCGCAATCATCACCCGGCCGTTCGCATCAATATACAGGACATTCAGCTCAAAGGCTTTCTCAAAGGCTTTCCCGCCGTAGGAAAGCGTCGCAGTCAGCGTCACCTTGCCGCTCCGGACGCCAGCCACCTTGCCGTCATCCGTCAGGGCAGCGGTATCGCTGCTTTTCCATGTCAGCGGCGCGGTTCCGGCCAGGATGGGCGTCGGAAGTCCGGACGGAAGCTCCAGATCCGTAATGATCCGCTCCGGAGCCGCGTTCAGGCCGCAGAAGTCCTCAAACGTCAGTTCGTTCAGCATGGCCGCCGCTGTCGCGTCCACATCAATTGCCAGCTTCCGGGTAATCAGTACGTTCTGCAGCTCTATATTGGTGACCGTACCGCTCTGCCGGTCGGCCTGGCTGGCCTGAAGTTCGAAAAAGTTTTTCTCTGCGCTGTTATAGTGGGCCTGAATATTACTGAATGTGCCGACTTTGGTTCCATTTACATAGGCATCGGCCGAATCATCATAAAAAGACATACGGATGTGCGCTGTATCGCCTTCATGAAGCGTCGTCGCAATCCGGCGCGAAACGCCGTTAATTGTCGCCTGACTTGTTGAATCACAGAGCAGGCACACATAAATCACGCCGTCCGTCCCTTTTACAAGGGAGAATCGGCGCATGTCCTCATTGGTTTCGCCGCGCCATTCCGTTACGAATCCGCGCCAGGCAGACAGCTCTACGCTGGTAATCACAGGCAGCGAATTGATTTTCACCGTGTACTCGTAATCGAATGAGCCGCCGACATAATCCAGCGTTTTGTGGATGCCTTTAATGGCGTCTGCATTGCTGCCGGTAAAAGAATAGGCCCCGTCAGCCTGTGTGATGCTGATGGCGCTGCCGCTGCCCCAACGCACGGTTTCAGTATACTTTTTGTCAGACAGGCTGTTG
>JAEDDG010000053.1 GCA_016293865.1 Oscillospiraceae bacterium
ACCGGAAGCGCACTGCCGCTGCCGGCCGGCGGACGCCGGCAGATACGGCTGGACAGCGGCGCGCGCCGGCAGGAGGAGAATGAAGCGGAATTTGCGGCGAAGCGCACACCGGACCGGACCGGGCCGGATATGCAGCGCGTGTCGTCCTATTTTGAGCGGGACTGCCGGCGGTATGACGGCGGCTTTACCTGTTATTGAGAGGTGAGCAGATGAATCTTGAACCGATGCGGTATAAAAACTATGTCTGGCCGCACAACCCGCGGACATATGAGATCATTTATGACCGGAACATTGCCGTACATAAGGTGCCGTTCGGCCGGTATTTTTTGCAGAATATGGGGCTGACGCGGCGGATTCTGCGGGGCGAGGGCGAGTTTGTCGGCGCGGGCGCGTATGAGGAGTTCAAAAAGCTGGCCACTGTCTTTTACGATGAGGAGCCGGGCCTTCTGGTCCATCCGGTCTGGCAGGTTTCCAACGCCTATTTTGCATCGCTGAGCCTGAAGATGGAGCCCTATGAGGACTATGTGAAATACGCCTTTGAATTCTGGGAGACTTATGACGGGTACACGGGCAAGGCTGAAAAATACGCGGCCGGCCGGAAGGTGGCCGCCGCAGCGTCCGCAGCGCCGCAGACATACACAGTCCGGGCAGGGGATACCATGTGGGGGATCGCACAGAGAAACGGCCTGACCCTGGAGGAACTGGTGGCGCTGAATCCACAGATCAGAAACCCGAACCGCATCTATGTGGGGGACGTGATTTTCCTCGGACAAGGAGGGGAAAGCCGGTGACAGGCTGTTTGAGCTGCTGCGACGGCGCGGAATACCGGCTGCCGCCGCTCGTGCGGTGGAATGTCCGGCATACGCTCGGAATCCCGGCAGACGATTTTGACGTGCAGTTTGTCTATGACAGCGGGATGGAAAAAATGCTGGAGGACGCGGTTTTCTTCCGCGGGAGCTGGCAGGGAGAAACTGTTTTTTCAGGTGTTGTGGATGAATACGAGATCAAAACAGACAGCGGCGGCCAGCTGGTGCGTGTGACCGGCCGCGGAATGGCGGCCCGGCTGCTGGATAATGAATCGGAACCGGTGCAGTACGTGACATGTACGCTGGAGGATATTCTGAATAATCATGTGCGGCCGTACGGCATTACGGATATCGAAGTGGGCTGCGCCGGAAGCGCCGCCGGTTATACGGTTGAGTCCGGCTCCAGTCAGTGGACGGCGCTTTACAATTTCTGCAAATATGTCTGCGGCATAACGCCGCGCTTTTCCCGCAGCGGGACACTGGTGCTTGCGCCCGAATCCGGAGGAATGGTGCAGATTGACGCTTCAAGCGGCGCGGACGAAGTGGTTTTTTACGAACGGCGGTACGGTGTCGTCTCGTCTGTTCTGGTTCGCCATACGGCAGACTGCAGCCAGGAGACGGTGGAGGACACCCAGGGCAGAAACCGGGGCATCTGCTGCCGGCGCGTGGTTACCGTGCCGAGAGCGCCGGGGTACGATGCCGTCCGCTATACCGGACGCTACCAGATCAGCGAGTCAAAGACGGACAGCGTGACCTGCTCGCTGACGCTGCCGGAGCCGTTTGCCGCGTTTCCGGGTGACGGGGCAAAGCTGCTGCTGCCTGCCGGCTGCACGGGCAGAAACTGGCTGGTGTCAGAAACGGAGTCCTGGGCAGACGGGGACAGCTGCGGCACGCGGCTGACGATGAGGAGGCGATGAGCATGTGGCTTGGGAAAAGAACGGCGCAGAGCCGCAGGGGCAGGCAGACAGATGTGGGACTTGTGACCATCGGCGGCAGCGGCGCGGGCGTCTACACGAATCTGGAAAAACGGCAGGTGGCCGCCTATGCGCCGGGCGGTTATTTCTGGGTGCCGAAAGAGGGAAAGAATATGCTTCTGGTGCGTGCAGCCGACGGGGAGAGCTGCATTGCGGGCGCGGAGCAGACAGACTGTCCGCGGGCGCTGACGGCAGGAGAGGTGTTCATCATGTCGGATCAGGACGCCGCGCACATTTTTATTCAGAACGGCGGCAGCATCCAGGTGCTCGGAAGCATGACGGTGGACGGCGGCCTGCGCGTGAGCGGGAATGTGAGCATCAGCGGAACGCTCAGTGTAACGGGAGGAATTATTCTGAATGGAAATCGCATTGAATAACGGGGAATATGAGGCAGCGGGCGGGACGCTGCGCACGGTGACGGGGCTGGAGGAGATCCTGCAGCGGGTTGTGTACAGGCTGAAGGCCAGACGCGGCGGGTTCCCTCTTCTGCCGGATGTGGGCAGCCGCCTGTATACGCTGCCGCGCGTTCCGGAAAAGCAGAGGCAGAGCGCGGCCAGGCAGTTTGTGCGTGAGGCGCTGGCGGACGAGACGGACATCCGGATCGGCGCGGTGACGGCAAAGGAAGAGGCAGGCGTGATGCGGATTGCAGTTGAACTGCGCCGTGCGGAAGACAGCGCCCTGGTGACGGTGGAAATTGGAGGTGTGTAAAAACGACAGTTCAGGAGATTTACAGCGGCATGAAGGCCGTTTTTGAGAAAAGTACCGGTACGGTCCTGACAGAGGGCGGCGACATGGCCGTTCGGATGTACGCGGCAGCGGCGGAAATTTATGCGCTGTATGTTTACAACGATTGGATCCGCAGGCAGTGTTTCCCGCAGACTGCGGAGGGTGAGTATCTGGACTGGCACGGTCAGATGCGGGGCATTACCCGGACTGCGGCCAGCCGGGCGCAGGGCGTTCTGCGCTTTTCGATTCCGGAGGTACGGGAAAGCGCCGTCACCGTGTATGCGGACACGGCGTGCATGACTGCCGGCGGCGTTTATTATGACACCACGGAGGACGGCATCATTCCGCCGGGGAGTCTCAGCTGTGATGTGCCCGCCCGGGCCAGAACGGCCGGCTGCTCCGGCAATGCGGCTGCGGGAACCATTGTATATATGACAGCGGCGCCTGTGGGCGTCACGGCCTGTACCAATCCGGCGGCGTTTACCGGCGGCGGGAATGCAGAGAGTGATGAGAGCCTGCGCGCGCGGATTCTGGCATCGTACCGCCGTCTGCCCAACGGCGCCAACGCAGCCTATTATGAAAAGGAAGTGCTGGATATGGACGGTGTGGCTGCCGTTCGCGTCCTGCCGAAAAACAGGGGGCTGGGCACGGTGGACATCATTGTGGCCGCGGACGGCGGCGTGCCGGATCAGGCGCTGCTGGACGCTGTCAGGGCGCGGCTGGACGAGACGCGGGAAATCTGCGTGGACATTCAGGTGTCCGGGCCTGAAACGGTGACGGTTGACGTCAATGCAGCGATTGATGTGGCGGACGGATATGCCTTTTCTGAGGTAAAGGACAGAGTGGAGAAGGCCGTGCGCGGATTGTTCACCGGAGCGCTGCTGGGAGAGGATGTGCTGGCAGCCAGACTCAACGCGGTGATTTTTTCAGTTCAGGGTGTGAAAAACTGTGCAGTTTTCTCACCTGCCGCAGACGTGGCGGTGGGCGGAAACAGACTGGCGGTTCTGGGCACGCTGTCTGTCGGTGCATGGAGCTGAGCCAATGGAGCATTACAATTATCTTCAGGCGCTTTTGAAGCCCCTGTTTGTCTATGACGCCGAGGGCACGCGCAGCAACGCCGAGCTGATGGCTCTGGGCGGCGCGCTGGACAGCGTATGCACCGGCGCAGACAAGCTGGCTGAAGAGTGCGTCATTCCCTGTGCGGCGGATTACGGACTGGAGGCTTATGAGGAAATCCTGCCGGAAAAGCCGGTTTCCAGGACGCTTCAGGCCAGAAGAAACGCCGTAATGGCGCTTCTGCAGATTGATGAGACATCTTTTACCGCGTCTGCGCTGAACGCCGCGCTCTCCGGCTGCGGGATTGCCGCGCGGGTGGAGGAGAGCGGGCAGTGGTACACAGTGACGGTGACATTTCCGGGGACGCGCGGTGTGCCGCCCGATATTGACGCGCTGAAAAAGCGGATAGAAGCCATCCTGCCCTGCCACCTGAACATTCAGTACAGCTACGTGTTCCTGACCTGGGCGGAGCTGGAGACAGCGTTTCCGGACTGGAACGCCCTGGAGAGCGGACCGGAGACCTGGGATGCGCTGCAGAGCTGGGATGTGTGAAAAAACCGCGGCGCAGAAATGCGGAACATTGCGCCGCCTGCGTGCGTCTTTCCGGTAAAACAAAGGAGGGAACGGCGTGAAACGTTTGTTTTGCCTTGTGTGCGCGTTTGCGCTGCTTGCGGCAATGACCGCCTGCGCGCCGGCCGGACGCGGACTGCCCGAAGCGGAGCCGGAGAGCGGAGCGCCGGAGACCTCCGGCAGCATGCAGCCGGGAAAAGAGCCGGAAAAAACGGAGGAGAAGCCGGTGCAGACAGCGGCCTTCAGCAGCGGCTGCACCAATATGACCGTCAGACTGCCGGAGGGACGGACGTACGAGACGGGAGACGCCGGAGCAGCGTCGCTTTCCGGGATGCGGGAGCGGACCGGACTGACCTTCTGGCCGGAGGCCGAGCCGGAATTTGCAGTTGCCCTGAAATACAGCGCGGAGCCGGTGGGGCTTTGCGGAACCGGCGTGGAGTTTGAGAATGTGCAGCTGTCAAACGGACGCACGGCCACAAAATGCACCAGCGCGGACGGGGACGGCCTGTTCACGACGAAGTGCGGCGAAGTGCGTGAGGAAGAGCCGTGCAGACTTGTCCCGGCGTCCTGAAAGCAAAAACAGCACGCCTTCGGGTGAAGGCGTGCTGTTTTTATTGGGATCGGGATCAGACATTGTCCGGTATATGCCGGATGACCTTGCGGTAAATCCGCGTCAGAAGCAGCGCGGAAACGGTCAGACTCATGATTTCGGCAATGGGGAATGACCACCAGATGCTCTCCGGCCCGTATGAGGAAGCCAGAATGTATGCGGCCGGCAGCAGAACGACCAGCTGACGCATGACGGATACATAGAGGCTGTATACGCCGTTGCCCATCGCCTGGAAGACGGAGCCGCTGATGATGCAGAAGCCGGCAAAGAGGTAGCTGATGCTGGCCACGCGCAGCGCATGAACGCCGATGGAGAGCATGTTGTCCGAAGCATCAAACAGACGGAGAAGCGGAACCGGAAAAACGTGGAACAGAATCAGCCCCAGCCACATGAGCGCTGTTGCATAGAGAATGCAGAGCTTTATTGTGGCGATGATCCGGCTGCGCTTGCCCGCGCCGTAGTTGTAGGCGATGATGGGGACCATGCCGTTATTGATGCCGAAGATCGGCATGAAAAACAGGCTCTGCAGCTTGAAATACACGCCGAAAACAGCGGAATATGTACTGGTGGCGAAGCGCAGCATAATGGAATTCATGCCGAAGTACATGACAGACCCCACCGCCTGCATGATGATGCTGGGGATGCCGACCTTGTAAATGCGCCGGATGGTGGGACCGTGCGGCCGGAAGCCCTTCAGCGAACAGTCAATTTCCTTGTTTTTTGCATGGTTGAGGAAGATGGCAAAAATTCCGGCCGCAATCTGTCCGGCGACAGTGGCGATGGCCGCGCCGGCCACTTCCAGCCGCGGAAAGCCGAGAAGGCCGAAAATCAGGATCGGGTCAAGTATGATGTTGAGAATGGCACCCAGACCCTGGACGAACATGGAGTATACCGTGTGACCCGTGGACTGCAGCAGCCGCTCAAAGACGATCTGCGTATACAGGCCGAAGGAAAAAGTGGTGACGATGGTCATGTACTGGCGGCCGTATTCAGCAATCACAGGATCATCGGTCTGCACAGAGAAAAAGGCCTTGCTGCAGGTCAGCCCGATAATCAGAAAGAGAATATAGCTGCACACCGCAAGAAAAAGGCCGTTGCGGGCGGCGCGGTTAGCGGTGATCTGGTCCTTTTCACCCAGCGCCTTGGACAAAATGGCATTGATGCCCACGCCGGTGCCTGTGCCGGTGGCAATCAGAAGCGTCTGCACCGGAAACGCCAGGGAGACGGCGGTCAGCGCCTGCTCGGAGATGTAACTGACAAAGATACTGTCCACTGTGTTGTACAGCGCCTGCAGGAGCATGGAGATGATCATGGGCGCCGCCATACGGAACAGCAGCCTGTTGACAGGCATGATGCCCATTTTGTTTTCGCGCAGCTGTGTGCTTTCCAATTTTTTCATCCTTTTTTATTATGAATTACAAACATGTGCCATGGTAACATATTTTATTCTGTTATGCAATGGGAAGCGGCGGCTGGTTTCCTGACGGCTTGCCGGATTTCTGACCGGGTGGATTGTGTCAAAGATCAGACAGCCATGTGTCCGGCGTTGGGCACCGCGCGCCGGGGAGCCGCCGAAAGGGGCTGCGTGCAGCCGGTGCGGGGAAAAACAGAAAAGCCGCCGTCCGGCCGGACGGCGGCTTTTTAAGTTTATGACTGGCTTACAGGTTCTTCTGCGCATAGTCCAGAATGGCTGCGCGGGTGGGCGCATCCTGAACATATTCAAGATTGCGGTCAATATAGGCGCGCAGCGCCGCTTTGTTTATGGGACGGGGAGCGGGGCAGAAACGGCGGAAATTGCCGCTCATGATTTTTTCTGCGTCATCCGGGCAAAGACCGATGCCGCGGATATCCAGATCCCAGTACCGGAACCGGTCCCCGGTGGTCAGGAAGCGGTACACGGCGCCCAGAAGATCGGGCGCAGCACCCTGGAATTCATCCCGCGTCATATCGGAGCCGAATACGATCCGGTCGGCATACTTGCGGAAAAAGGCGTGGTAGGCGTCATAATGCTTTGTGAAGTTGCCGTACATTTCCCGGCCGGGCGTAATGTCCAGCGTCACATTCTCATAGGTGTCCAGAAGCTCTGCGGCTCTTTCCGGGAAATCGGACAGGAAAAAGAAATGGGCGAAGGAGACGCGCAGCTTCGGATGGCGCTGCAGCACGGCGTATACCTGGCGGTAGAGCTCGTCATTGGTTACATAGGAGCCATCGCCGTAGAACCAGCCGTTTTCAAAGGCAAAGGCAGGTGCGCGGTCCTTGTCCCAGAATTCCTCCGGGTCGCAGGAATGCCAGACGATGTGCTTGCCGTGGGACTCAAGATAGGCGAAGTACGGCTCATAAATCGGGTCATCCATGGGCATGCAGGTGTTTTTCTGGTAGGTCGGCTTCGTCTCCAGCATTTTCATGCCGTCAAATCCGATCTGATCCAGCTCGGCTGCCTGCGCGGCAAAATCCCACCCGTCAGGTACCGGCGCTTTGACCGGGAACTCAGGGTAAATAATCGCACTGTGCGCGTAGAAATGCGGATCCTCCAGCTTGATGATGGCGCCGAGAATGTTGCAGACCGGATCCATTGCGCGCTCGTTTGTACAGGCGATGTTGACATTTTCATAACCGAAGCGCCGGCGGTAATTCAGCATGTATTCCATGTCCGGCCAGGTTGTCATATGTACGTGCGAATCGATGGCTTTGACACTGAAAAAGTTTGACATAGCAGCCTCCTGTGTCCGAATGTTGACGGATTTTCCG
>JAEDDG010000024.1 GCA_016293865.1 Oscillospiraceae bacterium
GATTGGCGATGGTCTCGCCGAAGACCGCCCTGGTGTTGGGACGGAAGGCCGCCTCAAGCTCATCATCCGTGCAGTCCGGAGAAACGAAAGTGAAGTCAATGCCCATGCGGCGCATGGTGACGGAGAACAGATTGAATGTGCCGCCGTAAACGGTGGAGGAGCAAATCACATGATCGCCGCAGGAGGCGATATTGAACACGCTGTAAAATGTAGCTGCCTGGCCAGAGGATGTCAGCATCCCGGCGGTGCCGCCTTCAAGCGCGGCAATGCGGGCGGCTACCATATCATTGGTGGGGTTCTGAAGCCGTGTGTAGAAATAGCCGCTGTCCTCCAGATCGAACAGTCTGCCCATGGCCTCGCTGGTGGCATACTTGAAGGTTGTGCTTTGGACAATGGGAATCTGGCGGGGTTCACCGTTTCCCGGTTCATAACCGGCATGTACGCATCGGGTGCCAATCCTGTAATCTTTCATCGTCATTCCTCCACAAAATAATTAAAGGACAAAACCGCGTACAGCAGCTTTGCCCCCAGAAATATACCGGTTCGCCGGACTTACTGTCCTGCACGCTGGCATTTTCCGAAGGCTGACTGGCGCATCATCATATTGTGCGAAAAACGGACGCGGTTCATGCGGATCCTCCTGTTATGGAAATATCGGCTCTATTATACACGACTGAAAAAGAGCGTGTCAATGTACATTTTTGATATTTGGACGCAAAAAAAGTGAGGTTTTTTATGCTGAACGTCCATTGACACGCGGCGTCGGAATATGGTAAGTTAAATACACATTCAATAATTGAAATGCGCTGAAGGTGCTAAGCCAGTAGATTTCAGTCCTGCAGAGAGCCGGCGGGCGGTGCGAGCCGGAGGACAGGTTTACAGGCAGTCTCACACCTGAGCAGGGTTTCTGAAACAGATGCGGTAAGAAACTCCGGACGCCCCGTTACCATGGCTGAGGACTTGAAGGAGTCTGAATGAGCGGCTGCTTTTGCAGCAATCCGGGTGGTACCGCGGTAAATGATTATCGTCCCAGAGGCTATGTGGCCTCTGGGATTTTTTTAAGCGGTGAACGGCCGTCCAATCTCAAAGAAAACGGAGGAAAACAAGATGAGAAAGATTAACATTGCAGACATTACGCTCAGCGAATCCGCTGCCGGCAAGGATCTGACTCTCAGCTTCAAGGAAAAGCTGGAGATTGCCAAGCATCTTGATAAAATGCGGGTGGACGTGCTGGAACTGCCGCAGCTGGAGAATTTGAAGACAGATGCGCTTCTGGTGCGGACCATTGCCACCACTGTGCAGAACTGCGCCGTATCCATTCAGGTGGGTATGACTGAAGCAGGCGCTGACAACGCCTGGGCCGCCGTGATGAAGGCGCGCCGGCCGCGGCTGCGTGTGGCCCTGCCGGTGAGCACGGTGCAGATGGAATATCTGTGCCACAAAAAGCCCGCGGCCATGCTGGAACTGATTTCCGTTATGGTGAAAAAATGCGTCTCCCTGTGCGCGGATGTGGATTTTACCGCGGAGGACGCAACACGCGCCGAGCCGGAATTCCTGAAAGCGGCGATTGAAGCGGCGGTGAAGGCCGGCGCGACAACAGTGACTGTCAGTGACACGGCGGGCATTATGATGCCGGAGGAATTTGCACAGTTCATTTCCGATCTGCGCGCTACAGTTCCTGAGCTGGAAAATGTATCACTGGCGGTCAAGTGCGCCAATGAGCTGAAAATGTCCGTGGCTTGCGCCATGACTGCCGTCAAAGCCGGCGCCTGCGAGATCAAGGCATGCGCTTCCGGGGATACGCTGCCGACGCTCTCGGCTCTGAGCCGGATTTTCCGCCTGCGGGGCGATTCTGTGGGCGTCTGCTGCAATCTGAATTCCATGGAGATCCAGCGCCTGACCAAGCAGATTGAGTGGATTACCCGGGCGAAAAAGTCGGCCACCACGCCGTTTGACACCGGCATCAGCGCCGGCAGCGGCGCGGAGTTTTCGCTCAGCAGCAATGACAGCCTGGACGAGGTGGCCAAGGCTGTGGCGCAGCTGGGCTATGACCTGACCGAGGATGATATTGCCAAGGTTTATGAGTCTTTTTCCCACATTGCGTCCAAGAAAGCGGTTTCCTCAAAGGAGCTTGAGGCAATTGTGGCCAGCGTTGCGCTGCAGGTTCCGCCCACGTACCGGCTGAAGAGCTTTGTCATCAACAGCGGCAACCTGATTTCCGCCACAGCCAATATTTCCCTTGACAAGGGCGACCGGATGATGCAGGGCGTCAGCGTCGGCGACGGTCCTATTGACGCGGCGTTCCTTGCCATTGAAAAAATTATCGGAACCCATTATGACCTGGACGATTTCCAGATCCAGGCCGTTACCGAGGGGCGCGAGGCCGTGGGCTCCGCTGTTGTCAAGCTGCGGTCGTCAACCGGAAAGCTTTATTCCGGCCGCGGAATTTCCACGGATATCATCGGCGCGTCCATCCGCGCGTACATCAACGCCCTGAACAAGATCGTTTATGAGGAGAACTGACCATGAAACTTTCATTTTCCATTAAAGGCTGGAACGGATACAGCTGGGATGAGTTCTGCGCCCTGGCAAAGGATATGGATATTCAGGGCATTGAGCTTTACAATATTCACAATACTGCGTTTACAGAGAAGGGCGGCCCCTTTGACGAGCATACGGCGGCGGCCACTCTGCGGGAAATGCATGCGCACAATCTGCAGATCCCGTGCATCGATTCTGTCTGCGACATCGCCGACGCTGCGCAGTATGAACACAACTGCACGGAAATTGACGCCTGTATCAAAACGGCGGCGAGCTTTAAAGTTCCCTATGTCCGCGTACACGCCACCGGCGGCGACGATGTGACGGAAACCGTGATGAACTGCCTGCGCAGGGCTGTTGCAGCCGCGGAAGCGGCGGGTGTCACTGTGCTGATTGAAACGGTGGGGCTCTTTGCCGACACCGGCCGGCTGAGAAATGTCCTGAATGATTTTGCCTGCGACAATCTCGGCGCGCTGTGGGATATGCAGCATCCCTACCGCATCTGCGGCGAAAAGCCGGACACGACAATCCAGAATCTGGGTGCCTATGTCCGCCATGTGCATGTGAAGGACTCTGAAGTTGTGGACGGCCAGGTGGAATACCGCCTGATGGGCGAGGGCACGCTGCCTATGCAGGATATGATGAACGCCCTGCGCAGCGTGAACTACAACGGCTTCATTTCCCTGGAATGGGATCCCGCCTGGATGCCTGAAATCGACGATATTGAGGTTATCCTGCCGCATTTCGTGAATTACATGAACCGGTTCAGCGATCCCTCCCGGTCGCGCTCCGTTCTGTATGACAACCATACGCATACAGGCAAATATGTCTGGAAAAAGGAACTGATCATCGAGAAGACATTCTCTCAGGTACTGGACAGAATGGTGGAGGAATTCCCGGATCAGTACGCCTTCAAATATACGACGCTGGATTACACCCGGACCTATGCCGAGTTCAGGGACGATGTGGACGAGTTTGCCCGCACGCTGATCGCGCTGGGCGTCAAGCCCGGCGACAAGGTGTCCATCTGGGCGACCAACATTCCCCAGTGGTATATCACCTTCTGGGCGACAACGAAGATCGGCGCGATCCTGGTGACTGTCAATACGGCGTACAAGGTGCATGAGGCCGAATATCTGTTCCGTCAGTCCGACACCCATACAATCGTGATGATTGACGGCTACAGGGATTCCAACTACTCTGAAATCATCGCGGAGCTGTGCCCGGAGCTGGAGAATACCGTGCCCGGCCAGCCGTTGCATGCAAAGCGCCTGCCGTTCCTGCGCAACGTGATCACCGTCGGGTTCAGACAGAAGGGCTGCCTGACCTGGGAGGAATCCCTGCTGCTGGCAAACCGCGTGCCCCAGGAAGAGGTGGATCGCAGGGCGGCTGCGGTGGACATTCACGACGTGTGCAACATGCAGTATACGTCGGGTACCACGGGCTTCCCCAAGGGTGTTATGCTGACCCATTACAACGTCGTCAACAACGGCAAGGCCATCGGCGACTGCATGGATCTGTCCACGGCAGACCGGATGATGATCCAGGTGCCCATGTTCCACTGCTTCGGCATGGTGCTGGCCATGACGGCATCCATGACGCACGGGGCGACGCTGCATCCGATTCCGTATTTCTCACCGAAATCTTCGCTGGCCTGCATCAACAACGAGCATGTGACGGCCTTCCACGGCGTGCCGACCATGTTTATTGCCATGCTCGAGCATGAAGATTTTGAAAAGACTGATTTTTCCTACATGCGTACGGGTATTATGGCCGGTTCCCCCTGTCCCATCAAGGTGATGGAGGACGTTGTGGAAAAGATGCACATGCCGGAAATCTGCATTACGTACGGGCAGACGGAGGCATCGCCCGCCACGACCATGAGCAAGACCACAGACTCCATCGAAACCCGTGTCAATACCGTGGGCAGCCCCATCTTCGGCGTCGAGTGCAAAATTATCAATCCGGAGACAGGCGAGGAAGTGCCGGACAACGTGGACGGCGAGTTCTGCGCCCGGGGCTACAACATCATGAAGGGATATTACAAGATGCCCATCGCCACGGCGGAAGCCATTGACAAGGACGGCTGGCTCCACTCCGGAGATCTGCTGCGCCGCCTGCCGGACGGCACGTTCAAGGTTACCGGCCGCCTGAAGGATATGATTATCCGCGGCGGCGAGAACATCTACCCCAAGGAGATCGAGGACTTCCTCTACACCCATCCCAAGGTTTCGGACGTTCAGGTCATCGGCGTGCCGGATGAGCAGTACGGCGAGGAAATCATGGCCTGCGTGATTGTGAAGGAAGGGGAAACGCTGACCGAAAGCGAGCTGCGGGAATATTGCCGCACGCGCATTGCCAAGCATAAGGTCCCGCGCTACTTCGATTTTGTGGATTCCTTCCCCATGAATGCGGCCGGAAAGATCCTCAAATACAAAATGCGCGAACAGGCGGTGGACAAGCTGGGCCTGAAGAAGGCGGCGTCGGTTGTGACGGCCTGACGGTCCGGATCGCTGGGGCAAAACGCCCAAATCCGCGGGGAAAATTTTTGAGAATGTGTCAGGTCTGACTGTTGACACGGACGAAAAAATAAGAGTAAAATGACATCAATTGAATCATTGTTAAAGGCTGTGACGAAGACGGAAGAGCGATTTCACATCCAGAGAGCCGGGGACGGTGTGAGCCCGGCGGTGCAGATCCTCATATTCCCATCCCTTCCGAGCTGTTGGCCCCAAAGTCCGTTCCGGATGAGTAGACGCCTTCCGTGATTGCTGCGTGAATGCATAGGGCTTGACTGAGCCTGAGAGCGGTGCCGGATAACCGGCGCAATTTGAGTGGTACCGCGGGTTTATCTTGTTTGTAAACTCGTCTCAAGGATTTCCGTATCTTTGAGACGAGTTTTTTGTTTTTAAGGAGGTAAAAGATGATGAGCAGCTACGTTGACAACAGCATCCTTGAGGTGGCGCACCGCATTCGTGAAATGCGCGAGATCGCGGGCTTTTCCGTGGAAGAGATGGCCGCCCAGACCAATGTGACGGCTGATATGTACCGGACGCTGGAGGCAGGCGGGACGGACCTTCCGTTCACATTTATCCACAAGTGCGCGCTGGCCTTCGGCATTGAGATTACCGACCTGATTGAAGGCAAAAGCGCCAAGCTTACCAGCTATACAGTGACCCGCAAAGGTGAGGGACGTGTGACAGCCCAGGAGGACGGGATTGAAATCCTTGACCTTGCGCCGCAGTTCCGCAAAAAAATTGCAGAGCCGTACTGGGTCCGCTATGAGTATTCTGAAGAGCTGCAGACAAAGCCCATTCATCTGACCACACACTCCGGCCAGGAGTTTGACTATATCATCAAGGGCCGCCTGAAGGTTCAGGTCGGCAATCACATCGAAGTTCTCAATGAGGGCGATTCGATTTACTACAACAGCTCCACGCCGCACGGCATGATTGCCGTCAACGGTGAGCCCTGCGTATTCTGCGCGGTTGTTCTGCCGGGCGAGGATGCGGCGGAGAGCGAGCACAAAAACAGCATCATCCATCCCCGGACGGCGGAGCCCATGATCTGCGACAAGTTTGTGCGCTGCACAGAGGATGAGGAAGGCCATCTGCAGAAGATCGAGTTTACGAATGAGGATCAGTTCAACTTCGGCTTCGACGTGGTGGATGCGCTGGCGGATAAGTATCCCGATAAGCTTGCCATGCTGCACATTGCAGAGGATATGACCGAGCGCCGCTTCAGCTTTGCGGACATGAAGCGCGCCAGCGCCCAGACGGCCAACTATTTCACTTCACTGGGCATCAAAAAGGGCGACCGGGTCATGCTGGTGCTCAAGCGGCACTATCAGTTCTGGTTCTCCATGCTGGCGCTGCATAAGATGGGCGCCATCCCGATCCCGGCCACAAACCAGCTTCTGGAGCACGATTTTGAGTACCGTTTCGATGCGGCCGGCATCTCGGCAATCGTCTGCACGGCTGACGGAGACGCTGCGCACCAGGCGGAGCTGGCCATGGAAAAATGCCCGCAGGTGACTGTCCGCGTGCTCGTAGGCGGGAAGCGGGAAGGCTGGCACGATTTTGACAGCGAGTACAAGCTTTTCTCCGGCTCTTATCCGCGTACGGAAGAGACGCCCTGCGGCGACGACATCATGTTCATGCTCTTTACTTCCGGCACCACAGGGTACCCGAAAATTGCGGAGCACAGCTACAAGTATCCGCTCGGCCACTATGTGACCGCCAAGTACTGGCACTGTGTGGAGCGGGGCGGCCTGCACCTGACCATTTCCGATACCGGCTGGGGCAAGGCGCTGTGGGGCAAGCTTTACGGCCAGTGGCTGGCAGAAGGCGCCGTATTCGTCTATGACTTTGACCGGTTCGATGCCCATAAGATTCTGCCCATGTTTGCAAAATACAACATTACAACCTTCTGTGCGCCGCCCACCATGCTGCGCATGATGGTCAAGGAGGATCTGTCACAGTACGATCTGAGCTCCGTCACCCATATGACGACGGCAGGCGAGGCGCTGAATCCCGAGGTCTTCCGCCAGTTCGAGGCGGCCACCGGCCTGCAGATCATGGAAGGTTTCGGCCAGACGGAGACGACGCTCCTGATCGGCAACCTGATCGGCGATACACCCAAGCTGGGATCCATGGGCAAGCCCTCGCCCCAGTATGACGTGGTGATTGTGGACGCACAGGGCAAGGAAGTCCCGGTCGGTGAAAACGGCGAAATCTGCGTGCGTACAGACAAGGGCGTGCCCTGCGGCCTGTTCAAGGGCTATTACAACGCGCCGGATAAAACGGCCGAGGTCTGGCACGACGGCCTGTACCACACCGGCGACGTGGCCTGGAAGGATGAGGACGGCTATCTGTGGTACGTCAGCCGCATCGACGACGTGATCAAATCCTCCGGCTACCGCATCGGGCCGTTTGAGATTGAGAGCGTGATCATGGAGCTTCCGTATGTTCTGGAGTGCGGCGTTTCTGCGGCTCCGGATCCGGTGCGCGGCCAGGTGGTCAAGGCGTCCATCGTTCTGACTAAGGGAACCGAGGGGACCGAGGAGCTGAAAAAAGAGATCCAGGATTATGTGAAAAAGCATACCGCACCGTACAAATATCCGCGTATTGTGGTCTTCCGTGACAGTCTGCCCAAGTCCATCAGCGGCAAGATCCAGCGCAACAAGCTGTAAAACGCCTGCGGCAATACCGGACAATTTGCCGGGAATTTCAGCAGAATCCGGAGGGATTTCGCCAATATACCCATTGACAACCTTTTTTCGGTGTGGTAATCTTTACTCAATTCAGAAAAGCTTTGACGGAGAGTGCCCTGGCAGGCCGTGTTTCAGAGAATTGGCGTCTGGTGCGAGCCAATAATACGCAGCCAGCGGTTTGTAGCTCCCGAGCTGGAAGGAAGAAAGCGCGTGCGTGAGTAGAACCTTCCCGTGACTGCTGCGTAAAGGCATAGGGCTTGACAGAGTCTGAGAGTGGCGCTGGTTTCCGGCGCAATTTGAGTGGTACCGCGGGTCTTTATATGAACGTATAAAACTCGTCTCAAAGATTACAACATCTTTGGGGCGGGTTTTTGTTTTACCGCCCCGGAAAACGGAGGAAAATTATGGTTGCTGTGAACACAAAAATTCAGGAAATTGCCGGCCGTATCCGCGAGCTGCGGGAGGTTATGGGTCATACGGTGGGCGATATGGCAGCTCTGACCGGGATCTCCGAGGAAGAGTATGCGGCCTGTGAAAGCGGCCAGCGTGATCTGAGCTTTGCATTTCTGTACCTTTGCGCCCAGGCGTTCCGCGTGGACGTGACGGACATCATTCAGGGCCAGAGCCCCAAACTGAAAAGCTATTCCATCACCCGCGCGGGCGAGGGACAGCTGATCAACCGCGCCCATGATATGGAATATTTCAACCTGGCCGGCTCTTTCCGCAAGAGAATTGCGGATCCTCTGTATGTCAACATCACCTATGTGGAAGGCGCCGAGCGCCGTCCCATTGAAGTGACCACCCATGAGGGCCAGGAGTGCGACATTGTGCTCAAGGGCACAATGAAGCTGCAGGTCGGCGAGCATGTGGAAATCCTGCACGAGGGCGACTGCGCCTATTATGACAGCTCCACGCCGCACGGCATGATTGCAGTCGGCGGCAAGGACTGCGTTTTTTACGCAATTGTTCTGACGCCGAACAAGGACGAGGAGAGCAAAAGCGCCGACGTGGAAACAAGATCCACGGAGAAGGACAACACCATTCGCGTCTGGAACGAGTTTGTGGAGCCTGTTGAGGATGAGAAGGGCTGCTTGAAAAGCATTTCCTTCAAGAACACGGACCGCTTCAATTTTGCCTTTGACGTGGTCGACAGGCTGGGACAGGAAAAACCGGACAAGACGGCCATCCTGCATGTGAGCAGGGATCATACGGCACGACGCATTACCTTCGGCGAGATGAAGCGCGCCAGCGCCCAGACGGCCAACTATTTCAAGTCCCTGGGCATCAAAAAAGGCGACCGGGTCATGCTGATTCTCAAGCGTCATTATCAGTACTGGTTCTGCGTCAACGCCCTGCACAAAATCGGCGCCATTGCGATTCCGGCCATGTGCCAGCTGCTGGACCATGACATTGAATACCGGTTCAATGCCGCCGGCGTGTCCACCATTATCTGCACGGCGGACGGCGATACCGCGCATCAGGTGGAACTGGCGTGTGCCCGCTGCCCGCAGGTTGTCAATAAGATCCTTGTGGGCGGAAAGCGGGAAGGCTGGCGTGATTATGACGAGGAATACCAGCTGTTTTCCGGCCGGTTCCCCCGCACGGCGGATACGCCCTGCGGCGACGACCTGATGCTTATGTACTTCACTTCCGGCACGACCGGCTACCCGAAAATGGCGGCGCACAGCTACAAGTATCCGCTGGGCCATTTTGTAACGGCGAAATACTGGCAGTGCGTGAATCCCGAAGGACTGCATCTGACCATTTCCGATACCGGCTGGGCCAAGGCCGGCTGGGGCAAGATTTACGGCCAGTGGCTGTGCGAAGGCGGTCTGTTTGTCTATGACTTCGACCGGTTCGACGCCCATGATATCCTGCCCATGTTTGCCCAGTATCACATTACAACCTTCTGCGCGCCGCCCACCATGCTGCGCCTGATGGTCAAAGAGGATATCAGCAAGTACGATCTGAGCTCGATCGAGCACATGACGACGGCCGGCGAGGCGCTGAATCCGGAGGTCTTCCGCCAGTTCAAGGCGGCAACGGGCCTGAACATTATGGAGGGCTTCGGCCAGACGGAGACGACGGTGATCGTCGGCAATCTGGAGGGCACGAAGGTCCGTATCGGGTCCATGGGCAAGGCGAATCCCCAGTATGATGTGGACATCGTCGATCCCCAGGGGAACAGCGTGCCCGTGGGCGAAAACGGCGAGATCGTGATCCGCACAGACAAGGGCGCGCCCTGCGGCCTGCTGAAGGAATACTACAAGGCGCCGGACAAAACGCTGGAGACCTGGCATGACGGCATGTATCACACAGGCGACGTGGCCTGGCGCGATGAGGACGGTTATTTCTGGTATGTGGGCCGGATTGACGATGTGATCAAATCTTCCGGCTACCGTATCGGCCCGTTCGAAATCGAGAGCGTGATCATGGAGCTGCCGTACGTTCTGGAGTGCGGCGTGTCCGCGGCGCCGGATCCGGTCCGCGGCCAGGTGGTCAAGGCGTCCATCGTCCTTACAAAGGGAACCGAGGGAACCGAAGAGCTGAAAAAAGAGATTCAGGCTTATGTCAAGGAGCATACGGCTCCGTATAAATATCCGCGCATTGTTGTGTTCCTGGACTCCCTGCCCAAGACCACCAGCGGCAAGATCCAGCGCAACAAGCTGTAAGGAGAACTTATGCTTACAAAACGCATTTCCCTGTTTGCCGGCCATTACGGCAGCGGAAAGACGAATATCGCCGTGAACTGCGCGCTGTGCGCCAGGGAAGCGGGGCAGAACGTGACCATTGCCGACCTGGATATTGTCAACCCGTATTTCCGGACAAAGGACAGCGAGGCGCTTTTGAAGCGTCATGGGATCGGCCTTGTCTGCTCCGAATATGCCAATACAAATCTGGATATCCCGGCACTGCCCAAGGAACTGTATGCCATATTGGCACGCAGGGATTCAGCGGTTATAATGGATATCGGCGGCGATGACCGCGGCGCCGTGGCGCTGGGCCGCTATACGCCGATGATTCTGGAAGAAAACGATTACGACATGTTTTTTGTGGCCAATTTTTACCGGCCGCTGACCCGTACGCCGGAAGAAATGATCCAGATCATGCGTGAGATTGAAACGGCTTCCGGCCTGCCGTTTACGGCAATCATCAACAACTCGAACCTTGCCGGCGACACACAGGCAGACACAGTGACAGACACTGTGGGGAAGGCGCGGGAACTGTCCCGGATAACGGGGCTGCCCATACGCGCCACCTGTGTGGAGCAGAGGCTTTTCGAAAGCCTGAAGGATCAGATACCGGATCTTGTTCCGCTGCATCTTCAGGAAAAATATTTTGACATTGTAAATGGAGGGATCTAAAATGGCGAAGCTGACATTTAAAACCGACCTGTGCAAGGGATGCGGACTGTGCGTCAACGCATGTCCGAAGGGCGTGCTTGAAATTGCGCGCGACAAAATCAACCTCAAGGGGTATTCTCCCGTGGTTGCCAGGGATATGGATAAATGCATCGGTTGTGCATTCTGCGCAACCATGTGTCCCGACTGCATTATTACAGTAGAAAAGTGAGGTGCCGATTATGGCAGAAAAAGTATTGATGAAGGGCAATGAAGCCATTGCCGAGGCAGCCATCCGCGCCGGCTGCCGTCACTATTTCGGATATCCCATCACGCCGCAGACAGAAATCGCGGCATATATGGCCAAGAAAATGCCGAAAATCGGCGGAACATTTCTCCAGGCGGAAAGTGAAATTGCCGCCATTAATATGGTCTACGGCGTATCCTCTGCCGGCTTCCGGGTCATGACCTCGTCATCCAGCCCCGGTGTCAGCCTGAAGAGCGAGGGCCTGTCCTATCTGGCGGGCTGCGACCTGCCGGCGCTTGTGGTCAATGTCCAGCGCGGCGGCCCCGGCCTCGGCGGCATTCAGCCCTCCCAGTCCGATTATTTTATGGCCACCAAGGGCGGCGGACACGGCGATTTCCGCATGATCGTTCTGGCGCCTGCTTCTGTTCAGGAAATGGCCGGCCTGACCTTCAAGGCTTTTGAACTGGCCGATCAGTACAGAATGACCGCCATGCTGCTGGCTGACGGAACTCTGGGTCAGATGATGGAGGCCATCACGTTCCCGGAGACTGAGGTCAGGACATTTGACAAGCCCTGGGCCGTCACCGGCACGCAGATGAAGCGCCCCCACAACATCATCAATTCTCTGGCGCTCGTACCGGATGTGCTGGAAAAGATGAATTTTGACCGGTATAAGAAATACGCGGAAATCGAGGAAAAGGAGCCCATGTACGAATCGTACATGATGGATGACGCGGAAATCTGTGTCGTCGCCTTCGGTATTGCCTCCCGCGTGTCCAAGAATGCAATTATGGCCGCAAGGGCTGAGGGCATCAAGGTGGGCATGATCCGGCCCATCACGCTCTGGCCGTTCCCCACAAAGGCGCTGGCAGAAGCGGCGCAGAAGTGCAGGGCGTTTGTCTCTGTTGAACTCAACATGGGCCAGATGATTGAAGATGTCCGGCTGGCTACCGGCTGCGCGCGGCCTGTTTCCCTGTGCAACAGAGCCGGCGGTATGATCCCCACGCCGGATCATGTCCTTGCATCCATTCGGGAAGCCAACAAGGGAGGTAACTGATTATGGTCGTTTTTGAGAAACCTCATGCCCTCACCGATGCACCGCTGCATTACTGCCCCGGCTGCACGCACGGCATTGTTCACCGCCTTGTGGCGGAAGCCATCGACGCCCTCGGAATTGAGGGGAAGACCATCGGCGTGGCGCCGGTCGGCTGCTCCGTCATGGCCTATAATTATTTTTCATGCGATATGATTGAAGCGGCGCACGGCCGCGCACCGGCTGTGGCAACCGGCGTAAAGCGGGCGCTGCCGGACAACATTGTCTTTACATATCAGGGCGACGGCGATCTGGCGTCCATCGGCACGGCGGAGACCGTTCACGCTGCAGCGAGAAACGAGAACATTACGATTATCTTCATCAACAACGCCATTTACGGCATGACCGGCGGCCAGATGGCGCCCACGTCGCTGCCCGGCCAGGTGACGCAGACTTCGCCGTACGGCCGCGATCCGCAGCTGTGCGGTTTCCCGGTTAAAATCTGCGAAATGCTTTCTCAGCTGGAAGGTCCGGAGTATATTGAGCGCGTGGCGGTCAACAACGTCAAGAACATCAAAAAAGCCGGCAAAGCCATTCTGAAAGCTTTTAAGAACCAGACGGAGAACAAGGGCTTCTCGCTGATTGAAGTTGTCTCCACCTGTCCCACCAACTGGGGTATGACGCCGCAGGACGCGATGAAGTGGGTGGATGAAAAAATGATTCCCTATTACCCGCTGGGCGTTTACAAAGACAGAAGCGCGGAAAAAGCAGAGGAGGGGAAATAATGGCCACTTCACAGATTCTGATTGCGGGTTTCGGCGGACAGGGCGTCCTTTTCGCCGGGAAGTTTTTGGCCTACAAGGCCCTGACTGAGAATAAGCAGCTGAGCTGGCTGCCGTCCTACGGCCCGGAAATGCGCGGCGGCACGGCCAACTGCAGCGTGATTATCAGCGACGATCCGGTTGGTTCTCCCATCATTACCACGCCGGACTGCCTGATTGCCATGAACCGGCCGTCTCTTGACAAATATGTGGACGCAGTGGCGCCCGGCGGCATGATCCTTGTGGATTCGTCCCTGATCAGCGTCGAGGTCGAACGCACGGATGTCCGCACCTTCTATATTCCGGCAACCAAAATGGCAAATGACGCGGGCTTCGCGACGCTTGCGAACATGGTTCTTGTGGGCAAACTGATCAAGGAATCCGGCGTTGTTTCTTTTGAAAATAACAAAGAGACTTTTGAAAAGTTCATTCCGGCAAAGAAAGCAAATCTGATTGAGATCAACTGCCAGGCCCTGCAGACCGGGTATGATTATTAAAGGAAAGGATGTATTACCATGCTTGACATTAAGATCACCAAAACCACACAGCCCAAGCAAAAGCCCGCGCCGGGTCAGAAACTCGGCTTCGGCCATATTTTCACCGACCATATGTTCATCATGAACTATACGGAAGGAAAAGGCTGGCATGATCCGCGGATCGTTCCGTTCCAGAATCTGAGCCTGTCTCCCGCGGCGATGGTTTTTCACTACGGTCAGGAAATGTTCGAAGGCCTGAAGGCCTATAAGAATTCCGACGGCGAAGTTTTCCTTTTCCGCCCGGATATGAACGCCAAGCGCACCAATTCTTCCAATGAGCGTCTGTGTATCCCGCAGCTGCCGGAAGAGGATTTTGTCCAGGCTGTCAGAACGGTTGTGGATGTGGACCGCGACTGGGTCCCGACGGATCCCGGCACGTCCCTGTATATCCGTCCGTTCATCATCGCAACGGATGAGTTCCTGGGTGTTGCGCCGTCCAAGACGTATCTGTTCATGGTCATTCTGTCACCCAGCGGCGCTTATTATGAAAGCGGACTGGAGCCTGTGGGCATCTGGATTGAGGATGAGTATGTCCGTGCGGTCCGCGGCGGCATGGGCTTTGCCAAAACCGGCGGCAACTATGCGGCCAGCCTGATCGGCCAGGTGAAGGCGCACAACGACGGTTATTCCCAGGTTCTGTGGCTGGACGGTGTGGAGCGCAAGTACGTTGAGGAAGTCGGCTCCATGAATATTTTCTTCAAAATTGCCGGCAAAGTGGTTACGCCCATGCTCAACGGCAGCATCCTGCCGGGCATTACCCGCAACTCTGTCATTACCCTGTGCAAAGAGTGGGGCTATGAGGTTGAGGAACGGAAGGTTTCTGCTGAAGAGCTGATTCAGGCGCATGCAGACGGCACGCTGGAAGAGGTTTTCGGCACCGGTACTGCAGCCGTCATTTCTCCTGTCGGCAAGCTGCGCTATAAGGACGATGTGATGACGATCCAGGACGGCAGGACCGGCGAACTGAGCCACCGTCTCTATGATACCATTACCGGCATTCAGCTGGGCAAGCTGCCGGACACGCACGGCTGGCGTGTAAAAGTCGGCGAATAATCGGAAATAAACCATGCCCGGGCGGCGCTGCGCGCTGTCCGGGCACTGCGTGTGTTGTGGCGGCATATACTGTAAAAAAGAAATAATGAGAGGTGCACCCTTTGGTTTATAATAATGTGCTGGAGGCGGTCGGACAGACGCCCGTCATTCGGCTGATGCGCATGAGCAATCCCAATCATGCCCAGGTTCTTGTCAAATATGAAGGGCTGAACGTGGGCGGTTCGATCAAAACGCGGACTGCGCTGAATATGATCAACGCGGCCGAGCGTGCCGGGATTATCCGTCCGGATACGATTATTGTGGAGCCGACCAGCGGAAACCAGGGCATCGGTCTGGCACTGGTCGGTGCTGTCCGCGGCTATAAAACTGTGATTATCATGCCCGATTCGGTCAGTGTGGAGCGGCGCAAACTGATTGAGCATTACGGCGCGCAGCTTGTGCTGATCCGGGACGAGGGCAACATCGGCGACTGCATTGAAAAGTGTATTCAGACGGCAAATGACATGGCGAAAGCGGACAGCCGCGTTTATATTCCACAGCAGTTTTCCAATCCGAACAATCCACTGGTGCATAAGCATTTCACGGCGCTGGAGATTCTCCAGCAGGTTGCAGGGCCCATTCACGGCTTCTGCTCCGGAATCGGTACGGGCGGCACAATTTCCGGCATCGGCGAGACGCTGAAAAGCGTTTATCCGGATATGACCATCTGGGCTGTTGAGCCGGAGAACGCGGCGATTCTGGCCGGAGGAACGGTCGGCTCCCATCTTCAGATGGGAATCGGAGACGGCCTGATTCCGGAAAATCTGAACACGAAGATTTACGACGATATCTACATTGTCAGTGATGATGAGGCCATCGGAACAGCCAAGGATCTGGCGCGGTACGAGGGTCTGATGTGCGGCATTTCCAGCGGCACAAATGTGGCCGCGGCGCTGAAGCTTGCGGAGAAGCTGGGGAAGGGAAAAACAGTTGTGACCATTCTGCCGGACACGGCGGAGCGCTATTTTTCCACGCCGCTGTTTGACTGAATACGGAATTCATGCCGCACAGAAGCGCGCTTCTGTGCGGCATGGCATAGTATGAAACAGCCGCGCCGGGCTGGCTTCTGCGCAGATGCCGGCCCGGGCATATGCGGCGTCTTTTTTTACGGCGGATTCAAAAATACTCTTGTCATTGCGACGGGGTAAGTATATAATCCATAAGCAGTTTAACCGACAGATACAAAAGATATGGAGGTTTTTTTCATGCGTGCAATCGTCACTGTCGCCGGGCATGACCGGGTGGGAATTATCGCTGAGGTGTGCTCGCTGCTTGCCTCTCTGAATGTCAATATTCTGGATATCAACCAAACGGTCATGCAGGAGTTTTTCACGATGACCATGCTGGTGGATACAAGCGCCGCATCCGGAAGCTTTGAACGGATCAAAAAGGCGCTGGCCGACAAAGGCGAGGCGATGGCGCTTTCCATCCGCATCCAGCAGGAAGACATTTTTAACGCCATGTACAGAATATGAGGTATAAAGTATGATCAGCCATTCTGATATTATCCGCACGCTGGAAATGATTGATCACCAGCATCTGGATATCCGCACCATTACCATGGGCATATCACTGCGCGACTGTGCGGATCCTGACGTGCGCCGCTGTGCGGAAAAAATTTATGATAAAATCACCCGCTGCGCCGACAAACTGGTGGAGACCGGGTGCCAGATTGAAAATGAACTGGGCATTCCGATTGTCCATAAGCGCATTTCCGTTACGCCTGCGGCATTGGTTGCCGAGGCCTGTCAGACGGAGGACTACGTGCCCATTGCCCGGGCAATGGACGATGCAGCCAAGGCCTGCGGCGTCAATTTTATCGGCGGATTCTCTGCGCTTGTCCACAAAGGCTGTACAGTGGGAGACCGGCGCCTGATCGGGTCTATTCCAGAGGCGCTTGCCGTTACGGAGCGGGTTTGCTCCAGCGTCAATGTGGCCACGACCCGCGCGGGAATCAATATGGACGCTGTGGCGCAGATGGGCCGCGTGATTAAGCGCACGGCGGAGCTGACGGCGGAAAGCGGCGGCCTCGGCTGTGCCAAACTGGTGGTTTTTTCCAACGCGGTGGAGGATAACCCGTTTATGGCCGGCGCATTTCACGGCGTGGGAGAGCCGGAGTGCGTGATCAATGTGGGAGTATCCGGCCCGGGCGTTGTGTATCATGCGCTGAAAGGCGTACGCGGCGCTTCCTTTGATGTCGTAGCCGAAACGGTTAAAAAGACGGCCTTCCAGATTACGCGGATGGGTGAGCTTGTGGCGCAGGAGGCGTCCCGGCGGCTGGGTGTTCCCTTTGGCGTAGTGGATCTGTCCCTGGCACCGACGCCGGCAAAGGGGGACAGCGTGGCCCGCATTCTGGAGGAAATGGGGCTGGAAACCTGCGGGACGCATGGAACCACCGCTGCGCTGGCGCTGCTGAACGATGCGGTCAAAAAAGGCGGCGTGATGGCGTCCAGCCACGTGGGCGGCCTTTCCGGCGCATTTATCCCCGTCAGCGAGGACGAGGGAATGATAGAAGCCGCTGCCGGCGGAACGCTCTGTCTGGATAAGCTGGAGGCCATGACCTGCGTGTGCTCTGTGGGTCTTGACATGATTGCCGTTCCCGGCGATACGCCGGCGGAAACCATTTCCGCCATCATCGCGGACGAAGCGGCAATCGGAATGGTGAACAACAAGACCACGGCAGTGCGTGTGATTCCCGTGCCGGGGAAAACCGTGGGGGACAACGTGGAGTTCGGCGGACTTCTGGGCAGTGCGCCCGTTATGCCGCTGCATCCGGAGAGCAGCGCGGCCTTTATCGCCCGCGGCGGACGTATTCCGGCGCCGCTGCACAGCCTGCGCAACTGATCTGCGGTACGGTGGATTTGTGCGGAAACGGTATTCATGCCGTTTACGGTATGAATGGCCGAAAAAGTACATCATCAGTTAATATAAAGAGAGGATGAAACCAGATTTCATCCTCTCTTTTTGCGTTTGTTCACTTTTCGGCCGGTATTCCCTGTATCAGTACTCAATAATGCGGAAACTGCCGTTATTCAGGGCGCTGTGTTCTGCGGGTACGCTGATGAGAATGTGCCATTGCCGGCTGCCGGCAGTCACGGTGCTGTCCGTTGTGCGTTCAATATAAATTGAGCCGTCGCTGCCGAGACCGCTGACTACGGGGATTGTTGAAACATCTTCTTCGCTCAGCTGAAGAATCAAAAGGACATTTTCGTTAAAAAAACTGCTGGAATACGGACGCATGGCTTCTTCAAAACTCAGGGTGCCGCAGCGCTTGTCAAGACTGCAGCTGATCCGGTTGGCCTCATAATATGCGTCAAGCGACTCTTTGCTGTCCATGATGCGGATTTTTTCGGCCTGCCCGCTGCCGCCTGTGCGCAGGCTGACTGCCGTGCAGTTTTCAAGCTGCTCCGTCATCAGAACGGAGCTGTCTTCCGCAGGCGCCGATGCGGCAGGAGGTTCCGGTTCGGCTGTATCGTCACCGGGGATATCGTTGCCGGCAGCCGGGTATACATCGGCGGCGCCGCTGTCTGAAGGAGGCATGCCGGCCAGCGTGAAGGCCATGCCGCAGCCGAACAGCAGCGTCGACAGCGCCAGTGTGAGGCAAAAAATTTGTTTTTTCATCACGCGCTCCTTTCGTACCGTACTGCTCTGTGCTCTTCGGTTTAACGACGGGCAATGCGGTGCGAAAGTTCCGGAAAGTTTATCGATGTATCAAAAATTTATTTTTTGTAAATGAAATGATTCCACTTTGTTGCATTTTGGAAAGCTCGGCGCACATGGCGCTGCGGTCAACTGCGAGGAAGTCCGCCAGCTGCTGCCGGTTGAATGGAATCTCAAAGCTGTCGCTTCCGGCCAGATGCGCCTGCTCGGACAGATAGGACATCAGCTTTTCACGTGTGGTGCGGCAGGACATGTGCATCAGCTTCCGGTTCAGCTGCAGCGACTGTGTAGAAATGCTGAGCAGGAGATTTTCAATCATTTTGGAGTGACGCTGGCAGGATTTTGTGCAGGGAGCTGAGATTTTGTCAATGGGGATCAGCATGACCGTGCAGCGCTCAACAGCAATTATGCTGACATCCAGCGGCAGGGAAGAGGCCGCATAAACCTCGGCAAACAGACTTCCTGCGGGCTTGACAGCGAGAATATTCCGCCGTCCCCAGATGTCCTCGCGGATTATATGCGCGCTGCCTTCCAGTAAAAGCCCGATGCTGTCCGTGCTGTCTCCGTTGCACAGGATATAGGCGCCGCGCTCGAACCGGCGGATTGCCGGGGAAAGGCATTTCAGAAGGTTTTTGATCTCATCCTGGCCGATTCCGGAAAACAGCACATTTTTTTCAAGAACATTTAAGGTGTCCATCCGTTTTTCTCCCTGTGGTTTGTTTTTCTGCTGTTTATGCGGCGCCGGACTGCGGGGACACAGCCGTCCGCAGCGGGAAAAAGCCTCCGGCCTTGATGCCGGAGGCTTTCAGCTTCAGTAAAGACGCTCGTCGTAAACGGCACGGCATCCGCCGACAAATTTCGGACGCACCCGTGCGGCCAGCAGAATGGCGCTGCCGATGTGGTCCAGCTTCAGGCGGACAGGCACGGCAACTTTTTTCAGGTGCATGCCGATCAGCGTCCCACCGATGTCCAGACCGGCATCCGCCCGGATCTCCTCGACTGCGACGGGATCTGAAAAACCGTGATAGGCGGCGGTGGCAAAAGAGCCGCCAGCCTTCGGCTGAGGAACAACGTTGACAATGTCAGCGCCGGGCACCGCAGCGCGCTCAATGATGATGGAGCGGTTCAGATGCTCGCAGCACTGCGCAGCCAGCCAGATTCCACGCTCCTGCAGCACGCCGTAAATGCCGGAGAAGACAGCCTGGGCAACCTCGGGAACGGAATTTTTGCCGATATGGAACCCGAGAATTTCACTGGTGGAACAGCCGACGACCATAATGCTGCCCTTTGAAAGATGCGCCGTTTCGCACAGCTCACGCGCAGCGTCTGCTGCGAGCTGCTTGTAATTGATATCCATACAGAATCACCTTCCGGAAAATTGGTACCGAATCAGACCATGGACATGCCGCGATGGATGGCGGCGATATTCACATCCACAAAAGCGGGCTTGACGTTTTCGCGGATGATCGTATCCCAGTCGATCTGTGTGAGCTCCATGGTTTTAATGATTGTGCCGAGCAGGACAATGTTCATGACACGGGGATTGCCCAGCTCCTGCGCAGCCTGTGCGGCGTCGACAAAGCTGGTTTTCGCCGCTTTTTCCAGTTCCTCAGCGATGTTGTCCGGGTAAACGGCGTCGCCG
The DNA here is from genome assembly GCA_016293865.1 of Oscillospiraceae bacterium. Taxonomy (GTDB): domain Bacteria; phylum Bacillota; class Clostridia; order Oscillospirales; family Oscillospiraceae; genus JAEDDG01. Next base: position 20,126 of record JAEDDG010000024.1, read on the forward strand.
TTGATGACCGGCATGGGATTCATGCGGTAGTTGTTGACAACAACGCGGCCGTCCGGTTTCAGGAACGGAATGCTGCGCAAAGCTTCCATCAGCTCAAAGCTGACAATCATATCGGCGCTGCCCTGTTCAATAACGGGGGACAGGACCCGGTCGCCGTAGCGCACCTGGGAGGAGACAGAACCGCCGCGCTGGCTCATGCCGTGGATTTCACTCATTTTCACGTCATAGCCGGCCTTCATCAGGCCCAGCGTCAGAAGTTTGGAGGCAAGAATGGTGCCCTGACCGCCTACGCCGACCAGAAGAATACTTTTGGTTTCCATGTTATCTTTCCTCCTTCACGATTGCATGCTTCGGGCAAATCTGCGCGCATACGGTGCAGCCGAGGCACTGCATGCGGTCAACAACGGCCTTGTTCGCCGTTTTGTCGATGGAAAGCGCAGGACATCCGGCGCGCATGCAGAGCTTGCAGCCGATGCACCTGGACTGGTCCACGATCATTTTGTCCGTGTATGCGCCGGTAAATTCATTTTTGTCCTCTTTGGAGAAACGCTTGAGTGCGCAGGGCCAGCGGGTAATGATGACGCTGGGTTCATCCAGCGCGAGGAATTCATCCAGAGTCTCGCGCACGGAAGCAACATCGTTCGGATCAATGGTGCGGATGTGACGGAAGCCGAAGGCTTTGACAATGTCCTCAATTCTGACCGCGTAGGTCGGATCGCCGGCGGCCGTATAACCGGTGCCCGGGTTTTCCTGATGACCGGTCATGCCGGTGATGCGGTTGTCGAGAATGACATTGACCGTGCTGCCGCCGTTGTATGCCGTGTTCAGCAGGCTGGTCATGCCGCTGTGGAAGAATGTGCTGTCGCCCAAAACGGTGACCACCTTCTTGTCCTCACCGGCCTGTTTGAAAATATTTTCTGCGCCATGTCCCATGCTCATGGATGCGCCCATGCAGATGCAGGCGTCCAGCGCATTGAAGGGGCTGGCGCTGCCCAGCGTGTAGCAGCCGATGTCGCCGGTAATGACCACATTTTTGCGGCGCCCGATCTCATAGAAGAAACCTCTGTGCGGGCAGCCGGCGCAGAGCGTGGGCGGACGGTTGACCGTCAGCGAAGCGTCGTGCTCCGGATAGAGTTTTGCCTGTCCGTAAAGACTGCGGCGCAGCGTGTCCGGCGTCATCTCACCCCAGGCGGGGAAGAGAGATTTGCCGGTGACGGCGAAGCCCAGAGATTTGACATAATCCTCTATGTAAGGATCGTTTTCCTCGATAATATAGATTTTTTCGCATTTTTCGCAGAATTCACGGATCAGCGCTTCAGGCATCGGATTGGTCATGCCCAGCTTCAGATAGGATGCGGAGCCGCCGAAAACCTCCTGTGCATAGAAATAGCATATGCCGGAGCAGATGACGCCGACGGAAGTGTCATGGTATTCCGCGCGGTTCAGGGGAGAAGCTTCGCTGTATGCCTTCAGTTTTCCCAGACGCTGCTCGAGATTGACACGCAGTTTGCGGGCGACCGCGGGCACGCTGACATATTTGCCGATCTGGCGGGTGTACGGCTTGACGGGGACCTCGGTGCGGCCTTCGCCCACTTCGGTAATGGATTTGCTGTGGCACACGCGGGTGGTCATGCGCATCAGAACCGGCGTATCAAACTGCTCGCTGATTTCATAAGCGAGCCTGACCATGTCGTAGCATTCCTGGCTGTCGGAAGGCTCAAGCATGGGGATTTTCGCAGCTTTGGCGTAGTTGCGGTTGTCCTGCTCGTTCTGGGAGCTGTACATGCCGGGCTCGTCTGCTGTGACGATCAGGGTGCCGCCGTTAACGCCGGTATAAGCAAAGGTGAATATGGGGTCGGCGGCGACATTCACGCCCACATGCTTCATGGAGGCAAAGGCGCGGCCGCCGGCGATGGATGCACCGATGGCGGCTTCCACGGCGACCTTCTCATTCGGCGCCCATTCTGCATGGATTTCCTTATACCGGGAGAGATTTTCAAGAATTTCAGTGCTGGGCGTGCCGGGATAAGCGGCGGCAAAACGGACACCGGATTCCCACACGGCGCGGGCAACGGCTTCGTTGCCGGTGAGTAGCTGTTTCACAGTTCTGTCCTCCAATATAGATTTTCCTGCTCTCTTTGAGACAAAATTACATCAAAATATTATAATCCTTTTTTACGCGGCAGTAAAGGATTCTTTTTAATTTCTCAGCATGCCGCCGCCGGAAAATACAGGGCACGCAAAAAGCGGCAGGGATTCAGACTCTCCCTGCCGCCGGCTGCGGTATTTCGTTACAGTCCCTCGTAGAATGTACAGACGCTTTTCAGTTCGCATTCATCCGGATGCCCTTTGGCAATTCCGCCGACCAGTCTGAACGGGCCGAAGGTATCGAAACCGCGGCAGCCGAAGGTCCCGAGAACTGCGGCATTATGCTTCCCGACTGCCGCAGTGATGGCATTCGTATAGCGCTTGCTGCCAGAACCTGAACCGCAGGTGTAAATAAAAAAGGTCTGCTTATTCTGCGGCATGTGCGCCTGTGCGTATTCCAGCAGGGATTTTTGAAATCCGGAATAATAAATGCCTGACGCGAACCCGATCCGGTCATATGCGGATAAGTCGTCCGGGGGGTTTTCCGTTACATCAAACAAAGCGACGTCGTTTTTCTGCGCGATTGCATCCAGAAGCTTCTTTGTATTTCCGTGATGCCTGGAGTAATAAACAATGGCGGTTTTCATCAAATGCCCTCCCTATTGCGCACGCCGGATGAACAAAGCGGCTTCAGATCCGCTCAAACTGGTCCACATTGACCACAAAGAGGACGGCACCGCCGGTTTCCACCGGGACTGGCACAGTGTTGGCCATCATCATCGCCTGGTTGCCGGGAAGCATCGACGGCATGCAGGGCATATTCATCGTTACAGTACGGCGTTCACCGCAGGCCTTTTTGATCAGATCAGCAACATTCGCCACTTTTTCGTCGTCAACACCGATCATCAGTGTTGTATTTCCGCGCCGGAGAAAGTTGCCGGTGGAGGCCAGCTTGGTGGACTGGTAGCCTGCGCCGCTGAGCGCTGAGGCGACGGCTTCATATGAATCGCTGCTGAAGATTGCAAAGACAAGCTTCATTTTTATGCCCTCCGTTCTTCCGTGTCTGTTTGTTCTGTTCGCTTCATGAAGTTCAATGAGACCCGGAATTCTGTATTCCGCATGGGAAAAGGCAAAAAATATCCGGATCAGGTTTATTGTGTATCCAGTATGCGTCAATTTCCGCGATCCGTCAAGAGAAAGCGGAGACGGCTGACAAAAAGTCCGGACGGCTGCGAAACATCAGAGCCGCGGGCAGTTATAAAAGTTTTGTTACGAACAATTGATTTTGTGATCTTTATGGTATAATATTCAAGTATTTTTCTGCCGTTGTACATGGACGCAGGGAATACGCAGATACATAGCGGAAGTTTCCAGAGACATTGCCGCCTGCGCCGGCAATGCTAACGCAGGAGTGGCCCGGACAGGCGGGATAAACAATCCGGAATCTGCAGTGCGGATCCGGTCAATGAATACAGAGAAAACAGAATTGAGGAGAGTGCGCACATTGATGCTCAAGAGAAAAAATCATTCGGCCCCTGTTGTTTATGTTGTCATGGGTCTGTTGGAGCTGTTCTGCTTTGCGATGCTTCTGCATTCGCTGATTACCGGTCAGTGGCTGTATGCGCTGATGTGTCTGGCAAATGCAGTTCTTGTTGTGACGCCGCAGCTTCTGCAGCGGTGGCTGGATCTGCAAATATCTGCGGTTTTTGAAATATTTCTGATGATTTTTACCATTCTGGCCATTATTGTGGGTACGGTTCTGGATGTGTATTATCTCACAAACTGGCTGGATCTTGTGGTCCATGCGTTCAGCGGCTTCCTGGTTGCTGCCATTGGTTTTCAGCTGCACAGCATCATGAACCGGCATAGTCTTGAAACGCCCAGCCTGGCTTACCGTTGCGTGACGGCCTTCTGCGCGTCTCTGGCAGTGGCTGTGCTCTGGGAGTTCTGGGAGTATTTTGTTTTCTCGCTGTTTGATATGGATATGCAGCACGATTCCGTACTGAACAGGCTGTGCACCTCGTACTTTACAAACAAGGACGGCGTCAGCGACATTTTTGAAAATGTCACATCCATGACGCTTGTGGCGGATGGCAAAACCTATGAGATCAACGGCTATCTGGATATGGGCTTTATTGATACCATGACGGATATGCTGGCCTGCTTCGGCGGTACAATCGTCTTTCTGGTGGGTGTGTTTGCTGGGAAAGAGCGCTTTATTGAATTGTTTACGCCGCAGAGAAAGCTTACGGACGGTAAAAAAACGCGGGAGCCTGAAACAGTCTGATCTGCAGGTTCTGTTTCCGGGCCGGCTGCGGACGCGGCCTGCCGGACAGAAAATGAAATCTGACTCTGCCGCAGTGAATTCCGGGCAGCGGTTTACCGTTTCTTTCAGTACTTTTGCCTGAGAATTTCCATGTTTCAGGCTAGCAAATACTGGACAGTCCGAAAAATTCGGTGTATAATTAAAAACGGGCTTAATGTGCTTAATAATTTAACTGTGGAGAATTGGCAGATGGACACTCGATTTGAACTTTTCGAAACTGTGATTTCCGCATTTGACGAAGGATTTGATCTGGCGGCCAAATATGACACCATGCCGCACCAGTACGGCGATGAAACCTTATATCAATCGGAAATGCACCTGATCCAGGCGATTGGCAGGACGCCGAACGTAACGATTACTGAGATTGCCGCTGCCTCATCCAAGACGACGAGCGCATTTTCCCAGATGGTACATAAGCTGAAAAAAAGAGGATTTGTCAACCAGGAACGGAATGCGCAGAACAACAGGGAGTATAAGCTGAGCCTGACAGAAAAAGGATGGGAAATCTACCGGCTGCACGAAGTGTTTGATGAAAAATGCCTTCAGCGCACCTGCGCCGGGCTGGACGGCTTTACCGATGCTGAACTGGAAATCTATGTTGCCGTTCAGAAAAAGCTCAACGCCGCGTTTGCCAAGGATGTTGAGCAGAACGGAAAGCTGATGTAACTCCGGGCCGGCGGACAGGCTGATCAGGCGCGGTTCGTGCGCCCGCGCTCTGCTGCTGCGGGAGAAAAACAAATTGAAGCGGCTGTGTCCATGAACCGGACACAGCCGCTTTTTTAAGATCCTGACACAGAGCCTGGGGGCAGACTGCCGTGTGCCCGGCGCAGCGGGAACGGCCTTCGGCGCGCGGCGCGGCTGCGGCGTGCAGCACAATACGGCGCGCGTTCTCCCCGGACGGGCGCGTCGGCTGTCACCATTCGGCAACGCTGCCGTCCTGGTGACGCCAGACCGGGTTTTTCCATTCGTGCGGTGTTTTGTTCTCCTCCAGCACCAGCTCTTTGTTCACATCCACGCCGAGACCGGGACGCACCGGCAGGGCCACGCGGCCATCCACAAAACGGAAATCCTCCTGGTTGTTTACATAATCCAGAACACTCTTGCCGACATTGTAGTGGATTCCGATGCTCTGCTCCTGAATCACGGCGTTGTAGCAGGTCGCGTCCACATTCAGGCAGCTTGCCAGAGCAATGGGGCCGAGCGGACAGTGGGGCGCCAGCGCCACATCATAGGCTTCTGCCATGGACGCGATTTTTTTCACCTCGGTCAGGCCGCCTGCATGGCTCAGGTCCGGTTGGATGATATCAACGCCGCCGGCCTGAAGCAGGCGCTTGAAGTCGTATTTTGTGAACAGACGCTCGCCGGTGGCGATGGGAATGTTGCAGCAATCGGCGATTTCCCTGAATACTTCCATGTTTTCGCAGAGCACAGGCTCTTCAATGAACATGGGGTCAAATTCCTCCAGCTTTTTTGCCAGCATTTTCGCCATCGGCTTGTGCACGCGGCCGTGAAAATCAATGGCGATTCCGAAATATTTGCCGCAGCTTTTCCGGATGGCGTCCACACGTTCCAGCACGGCGTCAATTTTCTCATAGCTGTCGATCATCTGCAGCTCTTCGGTGGCGTTCATTTTGACGGCGGTAAAACCGGCCTGCTTTTTGGCCAGGGCCGCGGCGCCGACGTCGCTGGGACGGTCGCCGCCGATCCAGCTGTACACCCGCATATTGTCCCGGCAGGCGCCGCCCATGAGCTGGTATACCGGCGCGTTGAAAAACTTGCCCTTGATGTCCCACAGGGCCTGATCGATTCCGGCGATGGCGCTCATCAGCACGCCGCCGCCCCGGTAGAACCCGGCACGGTAAAGGACGGCGGAAAAGTCCTCAATCCGCATGGGATCCTTGCCGATCAGATAGGGCTTCATCTCCTGCACGCAGGCCAGAACTGCGGCGCAATGCCCTTCCAGCACCGGCTCGCCCCAGCCTGTCAGTCCCTCGTCGGTGACGATCTCCACAAATCCCCAGCGGGGCCGCACGGTATAGGTGCTGACTTCGGTTATCTTCATAAAATCATACCTTTCATGCCAGTTTCTTGATGTATGCCGGAACCGGACCGCAGCGGACTGAACACCGCTGCAGAACTGTGATTTACCGTTTGATCTGTCCGGTCATGCCGCGCACATAAGCCGCGCAGGCTTCCCAGTCGTTTTTTGCCACGGCGTCTTTGGGCATCAGGCTGCTGGCAAGGCCGACGCTGATGTATCCTGCGTCAAAAAACTCCCGGATATTGGCTGGAGTGACGCCGCCGATGGCCACATAGCTGGTTCCGTCAAAAGGCCCCTGCAGATCCTTCACATAGCGGCGGGGCATGCTTCCTGCAGGAAACAGCTTCATGGTGCTGAATCCGAACTGCAGGCTGGTCGCCACATCGGCGGGAGTCAGCACTCCGGGCAGCAGGGGGACGTCCCGTTCGGCACAGTAGGCGAACACGTCCAGGGGCGTGCCGGGGGTGAGCAGAAACTGTGCGCCGGCGTCGAGAGCTGTCCGGCAGAGCTCTGTGGTAATGGCTGTGCCTGCGCCGACGGCGCAGCGGTCCCCGAAGTGTGTGCGGAGCATGGTAATCTGCTCCGGCGCGTGAGGGCTGTTCAGTGCCACTTCAAAGAAAGACACGCCGCCCTGTACGGCTGCCTCGGCATAGTCGACTGTTTTTTCCAATGGCACGTTGCGCAGAATGGCCAGCAGCGGATGTTGGGAAACGAGCGAATATGTATCCATAGCGTCTCTCTCCTGATCTGTTGATTTGACCTGCGGCTGAGCGGAAATGCCGCGCGCTTTTCAGCAGGGCAATATGGGGAATCAGCGGAATGTGATTTTGCCGCCGGTCAGGGCGGAATGCATCTGTGCCGCATCCGGGTAACCCTCTACGTCGCCGGGAGTCTGGGTGGCGAGCGCACCGCAGACGGCGCCCATGCGGCCTGCTGCCGCGACATCCTTCCCCTGCAGAATTCCCGTCAGGAATCCGGCGTTGAAGCCGTCCCCGGCGCCGATGGGTTCCACCGGCCGGCAGGGATAGGGGGGGATTTTTTCCCGGACGGTTCTGTCTGCGGCCCAGGCGCCGTTTCCGCCGTCCTTGATGGCCGCATATCGGGCTGCGCCTTTTTCAAACAGCAGATCAAAAATCCTGTCCGGATCTGTGGTGCCGAACAGTGTGTCTGCCTCATCCAGGCCCAGCAGGACAATCTCGCTTTGCAGCGTCAGATCCCGGATCAGCGGCGCATAATCGTGATTGCCCCAGAGCTTCCTGCGGATATTCGGATCAAAACTGACTGCGGCGCCCTGCTGTCTGGCCAGACGGAACGCTTCCAGCGTCATGGCGCGGCAGCTGTCGCTCAGAACCGGTGTAATGCCGCTCAAATGCACGATTTTCACGCCCGAGAACAGCTCCGGGGAAAGATCCTCCGGACAGAGATGGCTGGCTGCGCTGTTCTCACGGTAGTAGAAAACCCTGGTTTCTCCTGCGCCGGTTTCCTTGAACATCACGCCGGTACGGTGCGCGTCGTCAAACTTCACCCGGCTGCAGTCCACACCTTCCGCCCGCAGCTGGTTGCGGATAAAAAAGCCGAATTCGTCCGCGCCCAGGCGGCTGACCCACGCGGCGTCTGCACCGAGCTTGGCCATGCCGACCGCGACATTGCTCTCCGCTCCGGCAGCGCGTATGCCGAAGTTCTGCACATAACGCAGCGGCCCGGATGTGCCAGGGGTAAAGGCGGCCATTGTCTCGCCGATGGCAATGAGTTGCGGCATAGAAACATCTCCTTTCTTTCAGATTATACTGCGGATAATTGCAAAAAATCAACAGCAGCCGGGATGTGTGCAGGACACTCCCGGCTGCTGTCTGTATAATTTCTGTAAAACTGCAGGGGCTGGAGGGAAAAACCGGATCAGTCGATCAGCCGTTTGAAGCCAGTCTGGCAGACGGGCCCGCCGATGGCTTCGAGAACGGCTTCTTTTCCGCCCTTTTTCACAATCGCGGCCATCTTTGCAAACGTGCGGTCCATGGCCTCACGGTGAATGGCCAGGATTTCTTCGTTGTGCGCCAGCGTGGGATACAGACCGGTGCCGGCCAGGAAGCCTTCCTTCAGCATCAGCACGGTATAGAGCGTTTTCAGCTCCAGGGGATATTCCTCGAAGCCGAAGTGGGCCAGGCAGGGGAAGCCGGAGCAGCTGATTCTGAGACCATGGCGTTCTGCGGCGTCTTTCCAGTCGCGCTGGACGATCTCGCCGACCATTCTGGCATGCTCCCAGGCTTTGGTTTTCTCCATTTTGTCAATGGTGGCCAGCGCCGCGGCAGGGCCGACGCCTTCGGTCCAGTAGGTGCTGCTGATAAAGGAGGTGTGCGCGCCTTCCATAGCTTCCTTTGTGCCGATCACAGCGGCAATGGGGTGGCCGTTGCCCATGGCCTTTGCAAACACGGCCATATCCGGGTGCAGACCGAACAGCTTGTGGCTGCCGCCGAAGGTCAGCCGCCAGCCGATGGTGATTTCGTCGAAAATCAGCAGACCGCCGACGCGGTGAACCTCGTCACGCACGTATTCAAGGAAGCCTTCCGGCGGCATGTGATTGCGCACCGGTTCCATAATCACGCAGGCGAGACGGTCGCCGTAATTGCGGATGATCTGGTCGAACGCATCCCGGTCGTTGTAGTTGAAAGTGAGCGAAGTGCCCTTCAGAACTCTCGGCACACCGTCCGGCTGCAGGCCCGGCAGGTGAACGCCGTCCAGCTGATGGCTGTCGCCGAGGTTTGCGGCCAGATACCAGTCGCTCCAGCCGTGATAGCCGCAGATGGCCACCACGTCCCGCTTGGTTGTGGCGCGGGCGATACGCACGGCTACGGCGCAGATTTCGCCGCCGGTCCGGGCAAACCGCACATTTTCCGCCCAGGGGTGGATTTCACACAGCTTGTCGGCCAGATAGACCTCTTCAGGAGGATTCAGGCTGGACATACAGCCGTTTTCGATGCGGCTGACGGCAGCTGCGCTGACGTCCGGGTCGGCATAGCCCAGAAGGCATGCGCCGATGCCGTTGGTGGTCATGTCATAATAATGGTTGCCGTCCAGATCCCAAACCTCGCAGCCTTTGGCTTTAACGGCATAGTTGGGCCACTGGCCGGGTGCAAACATCTCCGGGCGCTTGCTGAGCAGCTGCGTTCCGGCGGGAATGCGCTGTTTGGCGTGCTTGTAAAGATCCTGTGACTTGGACATATGAAAACCTCCTGTAAAGCAAGTTTGTGCTTTTTGCTGATGTATTCATCATAGCGAAAACCATCCGGTGTGTCCATAAGGAAACCGGACGAAAATTTTTCGGCCATGGCAAAAAAACGTTGTCTGCTGCTGAAAACAGGATAATTGCCGTTTTGATGCCGGCACCGTTTATAATGAAAAACACGTGGGTCCGGGAAAATATCTGTTGTTATTGCGTGGCGAATAGTGTAGAATAAAGTCATCAGAGGTCTGAGGGCGAATTGGGTGAACGGAGATAGGGTATGAGCAGAATAGAAGAGATTTATAAGCAGGCGGAGGACGGCAGCAAAACAGCGCAGTATGAGCTTGCCGGCTATTTTGCCGAGATGTCCCGCAAGTTCACGGAGCGGGAAAAAGTTGATTATTGTCTGGATCAGGTTCTGATCTGGCTTGAAAAATCTGCAGGGCAGGGATATGAGCCGGCGAAGCAGGCGCTGGACGGAATCCGGAAGAAATACGGGCTGGATGATCAGGGGGCGTCTGAACCGGAAGATGAGCCGCCTGAGCAGGAAAGCGACGTGTTTGCGCCGGAGCAGGACTGGGATGAGCCGGATGAGGCTCTGCCTGACGCGGAGGAAGAGCCGGAAGAACCGGCGGAGGATACTCTGCCGCTGCCGGACCTTCCGGTTGAAGCGGCTGCGTCCCGGCGGGAACCGCCTGTACAGCGCGTGCGCGCAGACGTGCCCCGGCAGCCGCGCGCCTGGGTGCCGGATGCGGAAGAAGAGGAATTTTTCAAAAGCGCGGGCATCAGCACGGATATTGAGGATACGAAGCCGTACATTCCCCGCGGCGCTGCAAAGCCGCAGAAAAAGCGGACGAAGGAGTCCAGAATTGTCGTTGTTGTTGCGGGTATTCTGTGCATTGCGCTTCTCATCTTCGGAATCGTTCAGGTTGTTAAGCTGTTTGCAAACAGCTCCAGACCCGGGGATGTGGATGCGGACAACTCCGGAGAAACCAGCGGTGAGACAAGCGGAGAGACAAGCGGCGAAACCAGCGGAGATGCGCAGCCGCCTGTCGTCGGCGATTCGGATCCGGATAACAGCGCGGACAACAGCGGAGATAACGGCAATGGCGGCGGGACGGAGCCGCAGGTGCCGGTATATGACCTCAGCGGCTGCGATTATCTGACTGTGAAGCCGCAGACCTTTTTCCCGGAAAGCGAGATTGTCACTTACCGCGTGAACAGCAGCGACGGACTGCGCATGCGGGCAGGCCCCGGGACAGAGTATGACACGCTGGCCACCATTGCCAACAGTACGGCGCTGGAGGCGCTGGCTAAAGACGGCAGCTGGATTTTTGTCAAGTACAGCAACCAGTATGGCTGGATGCTGACAGATTACATGACCATGGAGGACTGAGTTCCGGCCGCCGCACAAAACCGAAAAGGAAAAAGCGCGCCGCCTGTCTGTACAGGCGGCGTGCTTTTTATTCTGTGAAGCTGTCTCCGGGAGGGTTGATGTTCTGAATGTCGAAAAACATGCTGCCGGAGCAGCGGTGCAGCTGGCGGTAGGTCAGGGGAGAAACGCCTGCGGCGGCCTTGAATTTGGAATAGAAATAGTTCGGGTTTGAAAAACCGCAGAGCGTGATGATTTCCTGCACGGATTTATCGGAGTAGGAAAGATAGGCTTTTGCGGTTTCAAGACGCAGCTGCAGAAGCTTTTTTGTAAAGGAAAGCCCGTAGGTCTCCTGCAGAAGGGTGTTCAGGTACCGCGTGGAAATGTGAAAATGCCGCGCCATGTCGTCCGCGGTGACCGGTCTGGAAAAATTGAAGTAGAAATACTCTTCAAGCAGATATTTTCCCGGCGTGCTGTATAAGACGGACGGCGCGGGCTTTTCAGAGACGGCGGAACGCAGAAGCTGTGTCATAAAGAGTGTGCCCAGCGCCTGAAGCGCCTGTTCCGAACCCAGTGCGCTGCATGTCAGTTCACTGTTCATACGTTCGAGAACATAGAGAATGTCTGACGGCAGAGAGACCCTGCGCTGCCGGAGCAGGGAGAAAAGCGCAGCCTGGGCCCCGGCAGGCTGGGTACAGTGCCTGTCGGCCTGCAGACTCTGCATGTCGAAGGCGATGCTTACAGCGTATTTTGAAAAGTCTGTCATGTCAGCCGCAGACTGGGAAAGTTCATAGTGAATTTCACCGGGCCGGATGACATACAGCTCCAGGGGATCTGCTTTGTACAGATGCTCCTGAATGCAGAAGAAGTGCGTTCCGGCTGCGGCAATATAAAACTCAAAGTAACGGTGTTCATTGGGCAGGGAAAAACAACCGCGCCCACTGGTCAGCATATTCCGGCTCAGAATGATTCTGAAGCCAGGAATGTCCAGGTCAATGAAAATTTCACGCAGATTGTGTGATCTGTGGTAAGGCATGTGCAGACTCCTGTGCATTATTCGGAATGAGTTTTTGGAAAAATACACGATTTCTTTCCTTTACAATTATAGTTGCTTTGTTTAAAATGTCAATGAGCAGTCCCGAATAACGATAAGGAGGATCTGAAATGAAACGGGTAATTTCTGCTTTGCTGTGCCTGCTGCTTCTCGTCGGCTTGCTGCCGGCGGCGGTACTGGCTGCAGCAACTCCGGTTGATGTATTGATCTGTGAGACTGCGCCTGTGATTGACGGCGCGCTCAGCGAGAATGTCTGGTATGATGAATACAGACTGACAGGGGAGGCAGGGGCGCCTGCGGCATATGCCGGATTTCTCTGGGATTCGGATGCCATGTATATTGCAGTGCGCCACAGCGGCGCTGAAGAAATTGCTTTGACGCTGAACGGAAAAACCGCTGTATACAACACGGTTTCCGGCGCTTTCACGGCAAACGGTCTCGGTGCATCTGCGGCGGGAACGGCTTGTGTTGAATTCCGCCTGCCGTTTGCGTCTTCCGGCGTTGCTGTGTCGGAATTTGGACAGAAGGTGCCTGTGACGGTCAGCGTGTCTGCAGCTGGCCGGAGCGCGGTGCTTGATGCGCAGGCCGCAATGACCAACACGGTGGTGATGGCGGCAGATTCCTGCAACAGCCTGTCTGACAAAAAGTATACTGAAACCGTGCGTTGGGGCAGCGGCAGC
>JAEDDG010000054.1 GCA_016293865.1 Oscillospiraceae bacterium
GGCGCCCACGCCATGCAGGCCGCCGGAGACCTTGTAGCCGCCGCCGCCGAATTTGCCGCCGGCGTGCAGTACCGTGTACACAACCTCCAGCGCCGGACGGCCGGTCTGGGCCTGAATATCCACAGGGATGCCGCGGCCGTTATCGGTGACGGTCACGGTGTCGCCCGCGTTGATGGTGACGGTGATATGATCGCAGTAGCCTGCCAGCGCCTCGTCAATGGCGTTGTCCACAATCTCATACACCAGATGGTGCAGTCCGGATGCGGAGGTGGAGCCGATGTACATACCGGGACGTTTGCGCACGGCCTCCAGTCCCTCCAGAACCTGGATCTGGCTGGCATCGTACTCCTGCTGCTGCGTTACGTTTTCCAGTTCATCAGACATGAATCTGTTCTCCAATCTCAATCAAAGCTGTTTGAAAGCCTGTTTTCATCAAGCTGCGGCCGTTCCCGGTCAGAACGGTCCTTCACTGCGGCCGCGCAGCGTGGCGGAATTCAGCTGGGACAGGTAAACCGTCACCTTGTCTCCGCTCTGACAGACCACAAAGGATTTCGGCAAGTCGTCGCTGACATTGACCACACGGCCGGCCTTTTCCGCCGCGGACAGAAATTCCCGCGTCAGATACGACTGTGAGGTGTTGTCCAGATCAAGCACGGCGACCACGTCTTTTTTCGGCACCATGACGCTCTGTCCCAGATGCAGATACATCAGAGAATCGTTCCTTTCTCCACGCGGATGATCTTTCCGCCGGTTTTTTCAAAAATCCCCGCTTCGTCGCAGCAGGTGATCAGCACCTGGCCGCCGGCGATCCGGTTGAGTACAAAGCTCTGCCGGTCCGCGTCCAGCTCGCTGAGCACATCGTCCAGCAGAAGCACGGGATACTCGCCCTTTTCCCGGAACATGATCTCCCGCTCGCCCAGCTTCAGACTCAGCGCCGCCGTCCGCGTCTGGCCCTGGCTCGCATAGCTTTTGGCGGACAGGCCGTTGATCTGAATATCCAGGTCGTCCTTGTGTGCGCCGGACAGGCACTGGCCCGCGTCAATCTCCGCCTGGCGGTGGTTCTGCCAGTGCGCCAGAAGCTGGGGATACAGCGTCCGGGGCGGCTGCATCGGGTCCTCCACCGTTTTTACCGTCAGATACCGGACGGCCAGCGCCTCCCGTCCGCCGGAAAACGCCTGGTGAATTTTGCCCGCCTCCTCGCTGAGACGGCGGACAAAATGCGCCCGGTAATAGATCAGCTCCGCGCTGAACCGGGCCAGCTGCTCGCTGTAAGCGTCCAGCGCGGCCAGAAGATCCGGCTTTTCGCGCCAGTCCCGCAGAATGCGGGTTTTCTGTTCATACGTCCGGTTAAAGCCGCTGAGCGCCGCGGCATACCGCGGCCGCAGCTGGCAGATGCACCCGTCCAGCAGACGGCGGCGGGCGGCCGCCCCCTCCCGGATGATGCTCAGATCGTCCGGACAAAACAGCACGGCGGTAAACCGGCCGGCCATCTGTGAAAAGCTCTTCTGCCGCACGCCGTTGACGGAAAAGCGCTTCGCGCGGCCCCGGTTCAGATCCAGCGCAATGGTCTGATCCCGGCCGTCGGTATACACGCAGGCCCTGACCGCCGCGCTCTGCGCGTCAAACCCGATCAGCTCCCGGTCAGACCTGGCCCGGAAGGAGCGGCCCGCGGCCAGAAGATAGACAGATTCCAGAAGGTTTGTCTTTCCCTGGGCGTTCTGTCCGGTGATCACATTCACGTCCGGAATGAACGTGCAGTTTATCTCTTTAAAATTCCGAAAGCCGCTGAGCGCTATCGAATCAATCCTCATAAACGGCTTTCCTTATCACCCTGAGTCTCCGGCCGCCGGCGTCCACCACGTCTCCGGGGCGCAGCTTGCGGCCCCGCTGCGTGCATGTTTCGCCGTTGACTGTCACGCCGCCGTCCTGGATCATCAGCTTGGCGTCCCCGCCTGTTTCGGCGGCCATGGAGAATTTGAGCAGCGCGTCCAGCCGGATGAAGTCCGTGTGAATTTCCACCGGCTCCCGGCCGTCCGTTTTGACTCTTTTCAGCTTAACCTTCATTTGCTCTCAGCCTCACAGGCAGAACCATGTACAGGAAGCTGTCGCCTCCGTCTGCCGGAATTATCATGCACGGGGATACGCCGCTGGTCAGCAGAAGCAGCAGGCTGTCCGCCGGCGCCGCCTTCAGCGCGTCCAGAATATAGGCGTTGTTGAAGCCGATTTCCAGTCCCTCTCCGTCGCCCCGGACGGCGCACTCGTCGGCGGCCTTGCCCAGCGGCGTGGAGGTCAGAAGCCGGACCCGGCCGTCTGAGAAAATGAAGCGGACGGGGCTCTTCTGCTTGTCGCTGATGATCAGGGATACGCGCTCCACAGCGGAGATCAGCTCCCGGCGGCTGCACTCAATGCGGTATTTCGACGCGGCGGAGATGGCGTTGCGGTAGTTCAGAAATTCGCCTTCAAGCCGGCGGGAAATCAGCAGCGTGGAGCCGATGGTAAACAGAATATGCTTGTCACCCAATGCTATTTTAACCGGATCGTCCGTGTCTGAAGCAATTTTTTCCACTTCCGCCAGCGCCGCGCCGGGAACCACAAACTTCAGGCCCTCCGGCTGTCCGGGCATCAGCTTTTCCCGGCGCAGGGCCAGCCGGTAGCCGTCCACCGCCACCATGGTCAGACTGCCGCTCTGTGTTTCCAGCAGAGCGCCGGTGTGAATGGGTCTGGCCTCATTGTCGCTGATGGCAAAGCTCGTCTCGTGAATCATCGACTTCATGGTCCTCTGGGCAATGGAAATATTCCCCGTGACCTCAAAGGTCGGCAGCTCCGGGTATTCGTCGCTGGGAATGCCCATGATGCTGAAATCGCTCATGCCGCAGGTGATCCGGACCATGTTCTTTTCATCGGCGTCGATGGTGACCACGTCGTCCGGGAGCTTGCGGATGATGTCGCCGAAAAGGCGGGCGTTGAGAATCACAGCGCCCTGCTCGGTGACGTCCGCCTCAAAGTTGGTGACGATGCCTGTTTTCAGATCATACCCGGAGACGGTGACGGAGCTTCCGGCCTCCACCAGAAGTCCCTCCAGAGAGGGGATGGAGCTTTTCTGGGCGGCGGCCCGTGAGGAGATATTGACTGCATTCTGAAGAAAGACTTTTTCGCATGAAAATTTCATGGTGGGTTCTCCTTTCGTTGCGCTTCTCTCTCTTTCTCTAAAAGAAGAATGGATATTATGTAGGAGAAGCAGTCGTAGTAGGAAATTATGTGGAAAAGCCGGAAAAACGCGGCAGCTGCCGCAAAAACGGACGCCGGCTGATTTTTATGTTTCTCAACAGTTTTCCACGCGGAAAAGGACGGGCTTTGTCTTTCACAATTTTTCCATGTGGAATTCACAGCGGGAAGTGGAAAAGTCCGGAGACTTTATTTGCGGGAATTGATGTTGGATTCGATGTCCTTGATGGTCTTTGCCAGCTCCGGATCGGTTTTGATCAGGTCCTCAATCCGGCGCACGGCGCTGATGACGGTGGAGTGATCCCGGCCGCCGAAAACCTCGCCGATGCCCACCTGGGTCAGATTGGTGAGCTTTTTGATCAGGAACATGGAAATCTGTCTGGCCAGGGAGACGTTGCGGGTCTGGCGCTTGCCCTTGATGTCCTCCGCCGGAATGGAGAAGAACTTGCCGGTCTCCTCGATGATGTCGTCCGCGGTGGGAATGAATTCGTTTTCGCCCTTGAACAGGCCGGCCAGCGCCTGCTTGGCCACCTGAAGGGTGATCGGGCTGTCAATCAGCTCCTGGTAGGCCATAACCTTTTTGACGGCGCCTTCGATCTGCCGGATATTGGCCGTGAAGTTTCTGGCGATGTAGTCCATCACGTCGTCCGGCAGAACAAGACCCAGGCGGCTGGCCTTGTTGCGGATGATGGCCATGCGGGTTTCGTAGTCCGGCGGATTGATGTCCGCCAGAAGGCCGGAGGAAAAGCGGCTCACAAGCCGGTCGGACAGAAGATTGATTTCAATGGGCGGCCGGTCGGAGGTCAGGACAATCTGTTTGTTTGCTTCAAACAGGGAGTTGAAAGTGTGGAAAAATTCCTCCTGGGTGGAGGTTTTGCCGGCGATAAACTGGATATCGTCCATCAGAAACAGGTCGGCGTACCGGTATTTCTCCCGGAACTCGATGTTGCGGCCGGTCTGAATGGCCTGAATCAGGTCGTTTGTGAATTTTTCACCCTTGACATAGACGATGTTGTATTCCGGGTGGCGGCGCTTGACCTCGTTGTAAATGGCGTACAGCAGATGGGTCTTGCCCAGGCCGGATTCGCCGTAAATGAAAAGCGGGTTGGAATATTCCTTGGCGTTGCCCTCCGCCACGGCCAGGGCGGCGGCGTGGGCGAATTTGTTGGAGCTGCCCACCACAAAGCGTTCAAACGTGTAGTTTGAGATATCCTTCATGCCGCTGTCGCTGCGGGGCTTGCTTTCGGCTTCCAGCTCCTCCTTGGTGACGACGCTGATTTCAAAGTCGCAGGCGAACAGGTCGTGCAGCGCCTTTTTGATGCTGTCCGCAAAGCGGTCTTCAATGATCTGCTTTCTGAAGGCGGTGGGCGTACACAGGACAATGCTGCTGTCGCGCAGCTCAACGGCGCTGCAGTCTTTAAACCAGGTTTCCATTGCCACGGGCGTCAGCTCCTGTGAAAGGAGTTCAAGAACGCTGTTCCAGACGTCAGTAATTGAGTTCATAATTTGAAAAATCTCCTTCAATTTTTGTAGGCCGACTCCCGAAGGCGTATAATCCTCCACTATTCTGACATTATATCAACCCGGAGTCGGAATTGCAAGAAAAACGCACGGTACACATATAAAAAAAGGAATTGCTTTCAATCAGCAGACGTCAATGGAAACGGACGGTGTGAAAACGCACGCATTTCCGCCCCGGGGCAGAGCGCCCGGAGCCGGTGCGGCACACGGTCTGCCGCAGTGCGTGACGCGGGAGAAAAGCAGAAAAAGCGCGCGGCAAACGCTGCCGCGCGCTTTTCCGTTTTCCGGACCGGACGGCCGGAAAGAACTCAATCCATCAGAGAGCAGACCAGGTCGGAAAATGCCGTCGCATCCTCCACCGGGAGGCCGGCGATGAGAAGCGCCTGATTGTACAGGAGCTTTGCATATTTTTCGGCCTTGGGCCTGTCGTTTTCATAGGCCTTGCGCAGCGCTTCAAACACGGGGTGCGCGGCGTTCAGCTCCAGTACGCGCTCTGCCTTCACGTCGCCGCCGGCGCCGGCCGGCAGGGACTGGAAGTAGCGCTCCATATCCAGGGAAATGGGGCCCTGGGTGGTCAGGCAGACGGGATGGGATTTGAGTTTACTGGAAATTTTGGCGGCGGCAATTTTGCCGTCCAGGCTTTCTTTGATAAACTCCATCAAACCGCTGTTCTCGGTCTGCGCGGCATCAGCCTCCTTCTTCTCCGCCTGATCGTCGCCAAGGTCAAGATCGTCGTCGTTCACGCTCTTGAAGGTCTTGTCCTTGTAGGAAGCCAGAACCTGTACGGCAAATTCGTCCACGTTCTCCGTGAGATAGAGAATGTCGTAGCCCTTGTCCTTGACAGGCTCCGTCTGGGGCAGGCCGTCGGCCAGCTGCACGTTTTCCCCGCAGGCGTAGTAAATATGCTTTTGTCCCTCCGGCATGGCCGCCACATAGGCGTCCAGGGAGATGAATTTCTTTTCCCGGGCCGAATAGAACTCAATAATATCCGCGAGGAAGTCCTTTTTTGCACCATATTGTGCAACAACGCCATATTTTATTTGCAGACCGAAAGATTTCCAGAAGCTCTGGTACTTTTCGGGGTCATTTTCCATGAGCTTTTTCAGCTCTGCCTTGATTTTCTTTTCAAGGTTCGTCTCAATGATCTTCAGCTGCCGGTCATGCTGCAGAAGCTCCCTGGAGATGTTCAGGGACAGGTCGGGCGAGTCCACCACGCCGCGGACAAACCGGAAATATTCCGGCACCAGCTGGGCGCACTTGTCCATGATCATCACGCCGTTGGAGTAGAGCTCCATGCCGGGCTGGAAATTGGCCGTGTAGAAATCAAAGGGCGCTTCCGTGGGGATAAAGAGCATGGCCTTGTAGCTGACGGCGCCCTCGGCGCTGACGCGGATCACCGCCGCGGGGTCGGTGTAATCCATGAAGTGGGAACGGTAGAATTTTTTGCAGTCCTCGTCGCTGACCTCGCTCTTGGCGCGCTGCCAGATGGGGATGCGGCTGTTGACCGTCTCGCCGTCCATGACGATGGGCCAGCGGACATAGTCCGAGTACTTTTTGATGATGCGCTTAAGGGTGTCCGGCTTCAGATAATCGCTGTAATTTTCATCCTCGCCGTCCGGACGCACGTGCAGAATGATGTCGGTGCCGGCCGCGTCCTTTTCGCAGGGTGTGATGGTGTAGCCGTCCGCACCGTCGGAAACCCACTTGCTGGCTTCCTGGGTGCCGAAGGATCTGGAGATCACGGTGACCTGGTCCGCCACCATGAACGCGGAGTAAAAGCCCACGCCGAACTGGCCGATGATGTCGATGTCCTGGGCGCTCTCCTGATCCTTTTCCATCTCCTGCTTGAACTGCAGAGAACCGCTGCGGGCGATGACGCCCAGATTGTCGTTCATCTCTTCGGCGGTCATGCCGATGCCGTTGTCGCTGATGGTGATCAGGCGCTTTTCCTCATCCGTCTGGACGGTGATTTTGAAGTCGTCCCGGCTCATGCCCACGGATTCATCCGTCAGGGAACGGTAGCAGAGCTTATCGATGGCGTCCGACGCGTTGGAGATCAGCTCACGCAGGAAAATTTCCTTGTGGGTATAGATGGAATTGATCATCAGATCAAGAATACGCCTGGACTCCGTCTTGAACTGTCTTTTTGCCATTGAAATTCCTCCTGTACCGGCGCGCCGCGCCGGAAAAATAGAGGGCACAGAGGCCCTCAATTATCTGAATTTTATCATCTTTTATGAACTTTTGCAAGTTTTCCGGCAATTGTTCAGAAAGAATTCAAAATTTCAGGCACGTTTCAGAAACCCACGGAAAAACGACGGGCGGCCCGTTCCGGAGTATGCCTGCGTCCGGACGGCAGCCGGAGCAAAAGCGCGCGCAGGCGCGCCACAGGCCCGCAGCGGGCGAAAATCCGGACGCAGGGAGAAACCCGCCTGCAGCCCCTTGCGGTCCGGTGCGGCGCTCTGCGCGGACGGAGCGCGCAATTCCGGCAAAGCCCCGGCGGCGGACGTCTGCGCG
>JAEDDG010000025.1 GCA_016293865.1 Oscillospiraceae bacterium
TACACCGCTCTTCGCTTTTTCTGTTCCCCTCGCGTCGAGCTTGATTAGAATACCATGCGAATTGCCGTTTGTCAATAGTTTTTTCAGGAATTTTCTTTATTTTTTTCATGTTTTTTCTTTAACCGCACATCTCGTTATCCTGTCCCGATTTCGACCCCAAATCTTGTATTCTGCGTTTTTCCCTGTGCTTTTTCACCGCGCTTTTTATCGCCGCCGCCAGCAGTGTCAGCGCCGGAACAGCCACGCTGAAGACGCTGTTGGCCACCGGAATCACCAGGTCCGAGAGCGCGCGCATGTCAAACGCCGATTTCCCGCAGAGCAGCGAAACCGCCAGTGCCAGCGCCGCAGCAGCCAGGACAAACGGCTTTCTTCCGCGCGCGCCGGTCACCCTGACCGACAGATGGCCGCAGAGCAGCAGCAGCGACGAGATGAACACAAAGTCTGTGATGATCCACAGGCCGATGACCAGCGGCTCGATCCGGTCCACCGACTCCAGCACGGTAATGTTGCGCAGCATGATGAAAAACGGATTCTGCAGCCGGCGGGTCACCTCCGCCGACAGGCAGCCGATCACCGGCACAGTCAGCACGGCCATGCTGAGCGCCGTCGCGCCCATCCAGGCGGCAACGGAGCCCCTGTCCCTGCCGCAGATGCGGCGGTCGGCGAAAAACGCAAAGGGAATCACGACGCCCATGACCTCCGCCATGGGCGCGGCACCCAGAAAAATCTGCGGGATATCCGCAGGCAGCACCGGCAGAAGGCTGCTCTTTTCCATATTGAACAGGGAGGCCGCAAAAATGCCGGCCAGCACCAGAAGGATCACCGGCGCAAACACCTCCGCCGTACGTCCCAGCGTTCCCAGCCGGCCGCACGCGGCCACCAGCGACACAAGCAGCGTCAGGCCCAGAAACACTGACAGATGGCCCTGGCTGTACACGGCGGAAATCAGCCGCTCCGCCGCGGTGCGCAGGACAAAGCCCGCGTCGAACACGAACCACAGGACATAAACCCCAAGCAGAATCCGCCCCGCCGCCGGCCCGAACGTGTCCAGCATCAGCTCGGCCAACCCCCGCTGCGGACCCGCAGCTTTCAGGCAGAGATGAAACACCCAGCCGATGCCCGCGGCCGCCAGCACCGCTGCCGCCGGAGAGAGCCAGGCCGCTTTCCCCGCCAGCTCCGCCGGCAGCCGGGGAATGACGCGGATGGCCGGTGAAAGCAGGCTGATATAAGCCATGGTCAGCAGCTGACGGCGGCTGACTGTCTCATTTCCCATTGTTCTTCCCTCCTGCGGACGCCGGCTGGTCCATATCATAGCTTCTGCGCAGCGTGACCTGCGCACAGACGCGCAGCTCCAGATCTTGATAGCGTTCCTCCCAGGACGGCTCCATCTTCCGGGATTCCGCAGGCGCGGCCAGCTCCACGCGGCTGCCGATGCCCATGAAGTCCCCGTCCAGCTCCTGGGTGACGGCGATGGCCTGCGCGGCCCGCAGCTCAAGCTGCCGGGCAGCGGCCTGCTCCAGTGCAGCGCGGATCCGGTCGTCCTCCAGGACGCTGCCGCCGTAGATTTCCGATACGTCCGCGCCGGCAGAAATCCGGATGTCCACCCTGACCAGGTGCCCGTTCCTGTACACCGGCTCAAACGCCGCGTCCGCCTGCGTCACATGCAGCGTCACGGCGTCCCCGCCCGCTTCACCCACGGCCAGGTTCAGGGCCTCAAATCTGCCGGTCAGGATATTGGCGGCCGCTGCCTGCTCCGGCTCCAGATAGCCGCACAGGCGTCCGTCCTTCAAAAGCGCAAAGCCGCACGGCACAAGCATTTGTCCGGCGCCGCCGGTGCCGGTGGCTTCCGCCGCCTTCACCGCCTGGGCCATTGTGCAGCGCCCCTCCAGCATCTGCGCCAGCGCCTGCCCGCACGTCGTTTCACTGCCTGCGCCCAGCCGCTCAACATCGGCCGTGATGTCCGTCAGCATATCGGAGGCGGACGTCTTCTCGCTCATGACCGCCTCCATCACCGCGCCGGCCGCATCGCCGCGCACCACGACCAGCCCGATCATCAGCCGCATTTTCGGCGACCGCGCCACATAATCCAGCCAGCCGGAAATGTCCGTGCGGGCCGCCTCCTCGCCGATGAGCAGGTTTTCCGCATGGGTGAAAAACGGCTGCCGGTCCGGATAGGTGTTTTCCAGGATGGACACCGCGGCGGCCAGCGTGGGCGCCTGCTGGTGGTACAGCCGCGGCGGCGTGCCGTTGAGTCCCACGCCGGAGTCGGCCGTCAGGCACACGCCCTCTTCCCCGACGTCGATGCCCAGTGTGCGGATGATCTCTATTTTTTCAATCTCGTGGAAATCGGAAAAAATCGTGGTTCCCGCGCAGCCGGACAGGCACAGCAGCTGGACCGCACAGCAGACAGCGGCGCATATTCTCTTCAGGCCCGGCATACGCTCACCTCCGCCCTGTTTTCAGCGCCGGCTCCCGGCGGCTCTTCTTTGCTGCCGGCGGCCTGGTCAGCGCCTGCAGGATTCCCCGGCTGCTGGAGGCAAAGGGCGTCATATACGCCACGCCGCAGCTTTCCAGGGAGCAGAGATGGTACAGAAGCAGGATCACGCCCAGCATCAGGCCGAACACGCCGGCGACCAGCGCGGCCAGCACCAGCAGGAACCGGCACAGCCGCAGGGCGGAGCCCATGTCCTGGCTGGGCATGGTATAGCCGGCAATTCCTGCCGTGGCGATGACGATGACCACCACCGGCGACACCACCTTGGCCTCCACCGCCGACTGGCCCACAATCAGCGCGCCGATGATGGACACCGTGTCGCCCACCGGGCTCGGCAGCCGCAGTCCGGCCTCCTGCAGCAGCTCAAAGGCTACCAGCATGCCGATGACCTCCACAGCCATGGGAAAAGGCACGGCCTGCTTGGCGTCAATCATGGACTGCAGCAGCTTGATGGGGATCATCTCCTGGTGATACATGGCCACCGCCACAAAAAAGCCCGGCAGCAGCAGCGTCAGCAGCATGCCCGTATACCGCAGCAGCGTCAGCATGGACGCCACAAGAAAATGGTTGCCCAGATCCTCCGGCACCTTCATGAACTGGGCGAAGGTGCCCGGCGTCAGATAGCCCAGGGGCAGGCCGTCCACAAGAATCCCCACACGTCCCTCCAGCAGGTTGATGGCAAATTTGTCCGGCCGTTCGGTGCTGATCATCTGCGGAAACGGCGTGACCGGATTGTCCGCCAGCGTCTCTTCCAGATCGGACGGCGTCAGAACGCCGTCCACATGAATGGCGTTCAGGCGGCGCATCACCTCGGCCGCAATCCCGCCGTTGGTCAGGCCGTCGATGTAGATCACGTTCACCCGGGTGTCCGACTCCGTCCCCAGTGTGACCTCCCGGATTTTCATGTCGTGATTGCGCAGCTTGCGCCGCACAAGGCCGGTGTTTGTGCGCAGATCCTCAATAAACGCATCCTTCGCGCCCTTGACCACCTTTTCCTCTTTGGGCGCGTCAATGCTGCGTTTGTCCTCGCTTTTGACCTCAACCGTCACGGCGGCGGCACAGCTGTCGAAAATCACGGCGCACCAGCCGTTGAGCAGATCGCCGACCACGTCGTTCATATCGTCGCGGCGCCGGGCTGCCGGCCCGTACATGCTGCCGGAGAGCATCTGCTCCACCGTCTTTTTCCCGCTCTGCACGCCGGCAAACCGCCCGGTATCCGTCAGCGGGCGCAGCACCTCGGCCGCGATGGCCTTGGCGGAAATCAGCCCGTCGATAAACACCAGGTCCGCGCGCACACCGCCGCCGGTGGTCACCGGCCGGCACACAAAATCGCAGCAGTCCTGAAAGACCGCCTGCGCGGCCGCCGCGCTGACCGTTTTGTCAATTTTCCCCGGGCCGGCGCCCGGGCCTCCCTTTCCAAACAGGAGATTTATCGCTTCTGAAAGCTTCATTGGTTCAGCTCCATATCCCGGGACGCAGGCGTTCCGGTCTTTCCGCATCCGGCAAAAAAATAAGCCGGGACTGACCGTCCCGGCTTATTATGCGCGCTTTATAATCAATTTATCATTCAGTTATTCTTCAGCTGCCATTCAGTTGGAGAAGTAGGCGGCCGCATCCACCTCGGCCAGTACAGGCAGCTTTTCCACTGCCGCATCGTCGATCCAGCCCTGCACCTGCTCCTCATAAAGCGAGCTGGCCGCCAGCTGGCGGAAGGAATAATCGTAGCCGTAGGACGCATAGCTCTTGTAGCAGTACGGCGTGATGTCATAATCAAACGGAATGCGCATGGCAACGGCAAAGCAGGTGTCCGTCTCCACAACGCCGGAGACCTGGCCTTCCTCAAGGGCGGCAACGGCGTCATACAGATCCGGACTCAGATCCTCCGGCCCGATGATATAGCCGTCCGGGAAATACTCCAGCCCCGCGTCCTCGCTCAGATCGTTCATCAGCGCGGTGAAAAGCTCTTCCTCCGTCGCATAATCGCCGGTCGCGCCGTTTTCCCATGCGGTCAGCTCTTCCACAACGCTCTCCGCGCCGGCCTTTGCGCCGGCGATTGCGTCCTCCGCCAGCGCCGCGCCCGTTTCGTCAATTTTCAAAAACAGGATGATTTTGGCCATCACAAAGCCGTTCGTTCCGGCGTAGTCAGCCAGCGCGTCCTCCGAGAGCTTGTCGCCCTCCGGCCCGTAAAGCGTCTTGTACACACGCTGACTCAGAACATTCAGCTCCTGAATCAGGCGCACGTCCGCCGTGGTGGTATTCATCCTTGCGGCCGCCTGCTCATATGCCTCTTCGCTGCCGTAGCGCTCAATCATGTTTTTGACATACTCGTCCACGCCCGCGGTGTCGGCCGTCACAAGATCAATGCCGTTATCCTCGGCATATTTCTCAATGGCCCGGAACCGGACCATCCGGTCAACCGCCATTTCCAGCATATAGTCGCCGTATGTATAGCCTTCGGAGATCTCCACACTCAGGTTGGGCGTGGTGCTGTACTGATTGTAATACTCGCTCATCTGGTAGAACATCCAGTAGCAGACCTGCCCCCAGGTGATGTCCTTGCCGGCCGCAGTGGCCACAACCGTCTCCGCGGAGATCGCCGGCTGCTGTACGCTGACATCGCCGCTGTTTTCCTCTTCTTCAGAATTGCTGCAGGCGGAAAATGCGCCCAGCATCAGTATAGCCGCCAATAGCAGCGCTGTGATTTTTCTGTATTTCATGGATAACCTCCACTTTTCCGGCGCAGTGCGCCGCATTTGCTTTCATTTCTGCGTGGCCGCGTCGTTATAGGCCCGGATAAAAGCATCCGCCTCGTCCACCGGATCCGCACCCGGCCGGAGCTTCAGCGTAATGGCGGGGACTGTCCCGGCGTCGATCTTCACGCGGCCCTTGAAGGCGCTGCGGCTGTAAAGCGCGCTGATGCGGTTCAGATCGAACCCGTCCATCCGCAGGCGCAGCCGGTCGCCCTTCTGGGTGATCTCCGTGATGCCGATGGCCGCGGCCTGCGCCCGCAGAAGTGCAATCCGCACAAGCGTATTCACCTGCCGCGGGATGTCGCCGAACCGGTCCGTCAGCTCGTCGCAGATATCCTCCGCGTCCTCCGGGCAGCGCACCCGCGCAATCCGGCGGTACAGATCCAGCCGCTGCTCGGCCGAGGGAATATACTGCTCCGGAATGCCGGCGTCCACGGCGATATCCGCCGCGCACTCGGTTTTCACCGGCGGCTTCTCGCCCTTTTCCTCCAGCACGGCCTCCTCCAGCAGCTTCAGATACATGTCGTAGCCGACGCTCATCATATGGCCGGACTGCTCCGCGCCCAGAAGATTGCCCGCGCCGCGGATCTCCAGATCACGCATGGCGATCTTAAAGCCGGAATTGAACTCCGCAAACTCCCGGATGGCTGCCAGCCGCTTTTCCGCGATTTCCGACAGGGCCTTTCCCTGCCGGAATGTGAGATAGGCATAGGCCCGCCGGTTAGAGCGGCCCACCCGTCCCCGGAGCTGGTGCAGCTGTGCAAGCCCCAGTTTGTCTGCATCTTCTATTATAAGCGTGTTTACATTGGGAATGTCAATACCTGTTTCAATAATTGTGGTGCAAACAAGCACCTGAATCTCTCCTGCGGCCATTTTTTCCATGATGGATCCCAGCTGTTCCTCATCCATGCGGCCATGTGCGGCCGCGACGGTGACCTCCGGCAGCATCTGGCTGAGCCGGGCGGCGGTCCGCTCGATATTGTCGATGCGGTTGTGCAGATAATACACCTGCCCGCCTCTGGCCGTCTCCCGCTCAATGGCCTGGCACAGAACTCCCCAGTCGTGCTCCATCACATAGGTCTGCACCGGCCGCCGGTCCATGGGCGGCTCCTCCAAGGTGGACATGTCCCGCAGCCCTGACAGCGCCATGTTCAGCGTGCGCGGAATGGGCGTGGCCGTCAGGGTCAGTACGTCCACATTCCGGCTCAGCTCCTTCAGCCGCTCCTTGTGAGCCACGCCGAAGCGCTGTTCCTCATCCACCACCAGAAGGCCCAGCTTCTTGAACGTCACATCCTTCTGCAGCAGCTTGTGGGTGCCCACCACAATGTCCGCGCCGCCGGAGGCAATCTCCCGCAGGGCCTTTTTCAGCTGGGCCGGGGTGCGGAAGCGGCTGAGCACCTCCGTCTTCACCGGGTAGCCCTCAAACCGTTTGAGAATGGTGGAGTAATGCTGCTGGGCCAGTACCGTGGTGGGCACAAGGATCGCGGCCTGCATGCCGTCCAGCACGCACTTCATCACGGCCCGCAGAGCCACCTCCGTTTTTCCGTAGCCCACATCGCCGCACAAAAGCCGGTCCATGGGCACGGGCTTTTCCATATCGCCCTTGACCTCCCGGATGCAGCGCAGCTGGTCGTCCGTCTCCGTATACTCAAACGCCTCTTCAAATTCCGTCTGCCACTCGTCGTCCTGCGGGAAGGCGTGGCCCTTCTCCCGCATCCTGGCCGCCTGCACGGCAATCAGGCCCTTGGCCAGCTCTTTGGCCGCGCCCTTGGCCTTTGCCTTGGCCCGGCTCCAGTCCGTGCCGCCCATTTTGGACAGCTTCACGGCGTGGTCTTCTCCGCCGCCGCCGATGTATTTCGTGATCATGTCCAGCTGGGTGACCGGGATATACAGCACGTCTGTGCCCGCGTATGCAATTTTTATATAATCCCGCCAGACCTTGTCGGTCTGGATCTTTTCGATGCCGACAAACCGGCCGATGCCGTGGCTTTCATGCACCACATAGTCGCCGGGCGAGAGGTCCGTGTAGCTGTCGATCCGCTCGCGGTTGGACACCTTTTTCCGCTTCGGCCGGCGGACTTCCCCGCCGGCGCCCGCCTGTCCCTCGGTGATTACGGCAAGGCCGCTGGCCGGAAACTCCATGCCGGCGCTGAGACCGCCCTCCGCAATGATGCAGGTGCCCTTTTCCGGCAGCGCCTTCAGCGCATAATCATAGCCGAAGGGGACGCCCGCCCGGGCCAGACAGTCGCCCACGACGCCGGCGCGCTTTCTGTCCCGGCAGAGCACCACCGTGCGGAAGCCCGTGCGCAGATAATGGGCCGCGTCGCCGGCAGCCGTATCCAGGCTGCCGCCGTAATTGGGCAGCTGCTTGGCCGTCACGCTCTCCAGCGTGCGCGGCTGCAGCGGGTAGTCGCTGGCGGCAAAATTGTCCGCCATGACCACGGCAAAGTCTTCCAGCCTGGAGAGGACCTCCTCCCAGCTCAGGGAATAGAAGGCGGACGGGTCGATTTCTCCCCGCTCAATCAGGGCGGTCAGGTCCTCCGCCTCCTCCGCGGCCCGGTTCCGGACCGCCTCCGCAATGCGCCGCGGCTCGCAAAGCACCACCACCGCGTCCTCCGGCAGACAGTCCAGCACGCCGGAATGACCGTACATATAGGCAAGATAGCGGTCCAGCGCAGGAAACGCCTGCCGGGCGGCAATGCGCTCATAGTCCCGCATCAGCGTTTTCTCCAGTTCAGGCACGGCGTTTTTGCGCCGCCGCACGCGCATGCGCAGCGCGTCCAGCCGTTCCAGCAGCCCGGCCCGGCCGCCGGCGGCCAGCTCCGGATTCGCCTCCGCGGCGGGAATCACCGCCGCCGTGCGGATATTCTCCGTCCGGCGCTGGGTGCCCACGTCAAATATGCCCATGGAGTCCAGCTCGTCGCCGAAAAACTCACAGCGCACGGGACTTTTCTGTGCCGGCGAATAGAAATCAAGAATGCCGCCGCGCACCGCAAACTGGCCCATGCCCTCCACCTGCTGGCAGCGGGTATAGCCCACGGCGGCAAAGCGGGCGGCCAGCTCGTCAAGATCATAGCTGCCGCCGTATTCCAGCGTGAAACAGGCCGCGCGCAGCGCCCTGGCCGGGATGGTCACCTGCATCAGTGCGTCCGCGGTCAGCACCGCGGCGCCGCACTTTCCGGCCGCCAGCGCGCTGAGACCCTGCAGCCGCCGGTGCTCCGTCTCCCGGGAGGCCGTCTGGGCGTCGTGAAGGGTCAGCTCCCGCCCCGGCACCACCGGCACCTCTGTCCCCAGAAGGGCGGCCATATCCGCCGCCATGCGCGCCGCCTCGGCCTCGCCGGCGCAGACCGCTGCCACCGGCCGGCCGGACAGCATCTGCAGCGCCGCCGCGGCATAGCTCCTGTGCACCGGTCCCAGGCCGCTGAGCACCGCCGGACAGCGTCCCGCTTCCAGCGCGGAGAGCACGGCGGCAAAGCCTTTTTCATTTTGGAGTGCGTTTAAAAGCGTTTTCATAGATTCTCCCTGTATTTACAGACAGGGCAACGCCCCCGGCGGCTGCGCCGGGGGTATTGCATAAATTTCCAGTTTTTTCCATCTTCTGCGGTTCTTTCCGGCAGTCAGAGGGGTTTTTTCTGAATCCGCGCGAACCGGCGCGGATATTGCGGCGGCGTGGCCCGCTCTTTGCGGATAACCACCACCGCGCGCCGGATGTCCTCGCCCGGCAGGGTATAGGTTTCCAGACGCACGATCTTTCCGCCGAGGACGGCGGCGGCGCTGCGCGCCTCATCCGCTTCCTCCTGTGCCGCAGACCCCTTCATGGCCAGAAACAGGCCGCCGGGCCGCACAAAAGGCAGGCACAGCTCGCAGAGGATGTTCAGCCTGGCTACCGCGCGGCTGACCGCCGCGTCAAACTGCTCCCGCAGCTCTGCGGCCGCTTCCTCCGCCCGGGCGTGGATGCACCGGGCCTGCACGCCGCTGGCGGCGCAGGCCTCCTGCAGAAAGTCCACCCGCTTCTGCTGGGCATCCAGCAGCGTCAGTTCCATGGACGGCACTGCGATTTTCAGCGGCAGACCGGGAAAGCCCGCGCCTGTGCCCACGTCGATGACGCGCTTTCCGGCCAGATCTGCGCAGTGCGTCAGCATCAGGCTGTCCAGAAAATGGCGGCGGGCCACCTGCTCCTCGCCGGTCACGGCGGTCAGATCCATCACCGCGTTTCGCTCCGCCAGCAATGTATAATATGCCCGGAATGCCGCCGGCGCCGTATCCGGCAGGGCAATCCCCAGACCGGCCGCTTCAGCGGTCAGTATGTGTTCAAGCATGTGTGCTTATTTCTTCTCCTTCAGAAGATCGCGGATCTCGGCCAGGAGCAGCTCCTCCTTGGTGGGTTCCGGCTCTGCCGGCGCAGCTTCGGCCTCGGCCTCGGCTTCCTTCTTCCGCTTTTCGGACAGTGCGCGGGCCTTGTTGAATGCCTTGACCACCAGGAAGATGCACAGGGCCACCAGCAGGAAATCAATGATTGTGGCGATGAAGGTCCCGATGCCCAGGGTCACGGCCTCTTTGACCACCTCGCCGTTTTCCGTCACGGCGGGGCTGAGGATGATGTTCAGCTGGCTGAGATCAATGTCGCCGAAGATCCAGCCGATGAACGGCATGAATACGTCGTTGACCAGGGACGTGGTGATCTTGCCGAACGCGCCGCCGATGATGACGCCGACGGCCATGTCCAGCACATTGCCGCGGGTAATGAAATCCCGGAATTCCTTTGCGATTTTCTTCATTTTCCTGCCTCCCATGTATTTATTCTATTATTTGTCCGGCGTCAGGACCGCCTTGCCGCCCATGTACGGCTGCAGGCATGCCGGAATGGTTACTGTGCCGTCCGCCTGCAGGTGGTTTTCCAGGAAAGCGATGAGCATCCGCGGCGGCGCAATGCAGGTATTATTCAATGTATGGGCAAGGTAGCTCTTTCCGTCGGCGCCCTTGACCCGGATATTCAGTCTGCGGGCCTGGGCGTCGCCCAGGTTGGAGCAGGAGCAGACCTCAAAGTACTTCTGCTGACGGGGGCTCCAGGCCTCGATGTCGCAGGACTTGACCTTCAGGTCGGCCAGGTCGCCGGAGCAGCACTCCAGCTGACGGACGGGGATCTCCAGGTTCCGGAACAGCTCCACGGAGTAGCGCCAGAGCTTCTCATACCAGTCCATGGACTCCTCAGGACGGCAGACGACAATCATCTCCTGCTTTTCAAACTGGTGAATGCGGTACACGCCGCGCTCCTCCAGGCCGTGGCTGCCCACTTCTTTGCGGAAGCAGGGGGAATAGCTGGTCAGCGTCAGGGGCAGCTGGGCTTCCGGCAGGATCTGGTCGATGAACCGGCCGATCATGGTGTGCTCGCTTGTGCCGATCAGATACAGGTCCTCGCCCTCGATTTTATACATCATGGCCTCCATCTCCGGGAAGCTCATGACGCCCTTGACCACGTCGCCGTGCATCATAAACGGCGGGATCACATAGGTAAAGCCCTTTTCATCGATCATGAAGTCCCGCGCATAGGCAAGCACCGCCTCATGCAGCCGGGCAATGTCCCCCAGCAGATAGTAGAAGCCCATGCCGGCCACACGTCCGGCGGCATCCTTGTCGATGCCGTGGAAGGACGCCATGATGTCCACATGGTGGGGAATTTCAAAGTCCGGAACAACGGCCTCGCCGAAGCGCTGGACCTCCACGTTGCAGGAATCGTCCGGACCGATGGGCACGGACGGGTCGATGATATTGGGGATTGTATACATGATGTCGCGGATCTGCTCTTCCAGCTGGCTCTGCCGGGCGTCCAGCGCTGCGCGGCGCTCGTCATCCGCCTTGACCGCCGCGTTGTTTGCGTCAATCTGCGCCTGAAGCGCGGCCTTTTTCTCCGGATCCGCGCACTTTTTCATCTGGCCGAACAGCGGTCCGTTGGCCTTGCTGAGCTTGTTGCGGTTGGCCTTGATGGCCTCAGCCTCCTGCTGGGTGGCGCGCTTTTCCGCGTCCAGCCGGATGACTTCGTCCACCAGGGGCAGCTTTTCATCCTGAAACTTTTTTCGGATATTTTCCCGGACAATTTCGGGATTCTCCCGCAAAAACCGAATGTCAATCATATATTTACTCCTCTTCCTGAATGGTATTCTTTTCCTGTCCGCTTCAGCCGGCCTGCCGGGCGGTCTTCAGCGCTTCGTAGTAACTGCGCATTTCCGCGTCCAGCGCGTCCTTCTGCGCCTCAACCTTCATGCTTGTGGATGTGATCTCCGTATCCGTGCCGCTTTCAATGGCCTGCGCGTATTCAAACAGCGCGTGCAGCGCCGCGTATTTCTTCTCCTGCTGGGTCAGGCTCTCCTGGACGGCCTGGTATTTTTTCTGGTCCGCCTGCGCGCCCTCCAGCTCTTCCTGCAGGTCCTCCATGTCCTTTTCCAGCTGGCTGATGCGTTCCTCGTACTCGCCGACCTTCTCCGTCAGCGCCAGATTGGTCTCCTGCAGCTCCTCGATATTCTCCAGCGCCTGGGCCTGGACCTTGCTGTGCTCCGTGCTCATGCTGGAAATGGTCTGGTTGGAGTTGCGCTGGGAAATGAAATAGGACAGCAGGATCAGAACGATGAACACAGCGAACATCACCGTCACATACATCGGCACGGAATACGTCTCCGTCATTTTGCTTTTTTTCCTGGCCTTTTCGCCGCTGACGTCCGGCGGCGTTTCCGCAGTCGCCTGCTTTTCCTGCAGGCTTTCCTCTTTTTTATCCTCTGCCACTGTCAATCCTCCTCATTTCCGTCCAGAGACAGAAGCGCCTCATAAATCCGTTCGAAATCCTCGCTGCCGTAGTACTCGATCTCGAGCCGGCCTTTTTTCCGTCCCTCGACGATTCTGACCTTGTGGCCGATGGCCCGGGTCAGCCGCAGCTCCGCCTCCGCCACGTAATCCACGCCGTCGCCGGATGCCGCGGGCTTGTCCTCTTTGGCCGGCCGGGCCATGCGCTTGATCAGCGCGGTGGCCTCCCGCACGCTCATCTGCCGGCCCCGCATCTGCCGGGCGGCTTCGGTCCGCAGCCGGTCGCCTTCCAGCTCCAGCAGGGCTCTGGCGTGGCTCATGCTCAGCTTCCCCTGCTCCAGCATCTGCTGCACTTCCTCCGGCAGCGTCAGAAGCCGCAGGGCATTGGTCACCACCGGACGGGATTTGCCCACCCGCCGGGCGGCCTCCTCCTGTGTCAGTCCGTATTCCTCAATCAGCGTTTTGTAGCCGGCGGCCTCCTCCACGGGGTTCAGATCCTCCCGCTGCAGATTTTCCACCAGCGCCAGCTCCATGGCCGTGCGGTCGTCCGCCTCGATGATATTCACCGGCACCTCGCTGAGTCCC
Organism: Oscillospiraceae bacterium; assembly: GCA_016293865.1. Classification (GTDB taxonomy): domain Bacteria; phylum Bacillota; class Clostridia; order Oscillospirales; family Oscillospiraceae; genus JAEDDG01. The sequence goes on from JAEDDG010000025.1 coordinate 12,625, forward strand.
GCCAGGCGCGCGGCCCGCCACCGGCGCTCGCCGGCGATGATCTGATAAAAGCCGGCGTCCAGCGCCCGGACGGTGATGGGCTGGATCACGCCGTGGGCCCGGATGGAATCCGCCAGGGCTTCCAGCTGCTCCGGATCAAAGCGCGTCCGGGGCTGCCCGGCCCGGGGCTCCACCTTTGAAATCGGCACAAGGCGGGCGGACGACTTTTCCTCCTGCACCGCGTCCTCTCCGAAAAGGGCTCCGAGACCGGTGCCCAGTCCTCTTGCCATCAGCGTCTCCCTCCCTGGATATCATTTTTTGCCATAACCTCTCTGGCCAGCCGCTTGTAGGCCAGCGCGCCCTTTGAGCCGCCGTCATAGGCCAGCACCGGCCTGCCGTGGCTGGGCGCCTCGCTCAAGCGCACGTTGCGGGGAATGGCCACGCTGTAAAGCTTCTCCTTAAAATACTTCTTGACTTCCTCCGCGACCTGATAGCTGAGATTCGTGCGCCCGTCGAACATGGTCAGCAGGACGCCCTCAATCTCCAGGCCCGGATTGAAGCTGCGCTTTGTCAGCCGGATGGTGGTCATGAGATCCGTCAGCCCCTCCAGCGCGAAGTACTCGCACTGCACGGGGATCAGCACCGAGTCGGCCGCGCACAGGCCGTTGAGCGTCAGCATCTCAAGAGACGGCGGGCAGTCGATGATGATAAACTCATATTTGCAGCGCACCTGCTCCAGCGCATTCTTTAATATGTATTCCCGGTTTTTCATATCCACAAGCCGGATCCCCGCGCCGGACAGCTCCGTATTGGACGGCAGCAGATCGCCGAACTTTGTGGTCACTGTGGCCTGCAGCGGGGAAAAGCCGGAGATCAGCACGTCGTACACGCTGGTGTCCAGCTTCTTTTTGTCCTTGCCGAAAGACGATGTGGCATTGCCCTGCGGATCAATATCGCACAGGAGCACCCGGCAGCCGGCCTCATGCAGCGCACAGGCCAGGTTGACGCTTGTGGTTGTCTTGCCCACGCCGCCCTTCTGGTTGGCCACTGCAATGATTTTGCCCACAGCTCCGCCCCCTTTCTGTCTGAAGCGCGGCCCTGTGCCGCGCGGCTTTCCATGCTGTGTTTTCATTTTCAGTAGTTGTATTATATCACAGCCCCGCGCCTTTGCAAGACAAACAGGGAATGTTTCACGTGAAACATTCCCTGTTGTGCGTCCGCCGCGTGCCGGATGTTTCACGTGAAACATCCGAAAACGCTTTATGAGACAAGCATGTCCACGTCAGCAATGGTCAGGCCGTCATGCAGTGCAAGATTCACGGCGTAGCCCAGCAGGCGGCTCATGTCCTTTACAGAGGCGTCGATGTCCCGGGGCGTGACGATCATGGACGCCGCCGGCCCGTCCTTTCTGCCTGGCATGCCGGTCAGATCTGCCGCCAGGGTGGCGGCGTCCACCACCGTGGGTACGCCCAGCGCCACAACGGGAACGCCCAGGCTCGTCCTGTTCAGGGCAGACCGGCTGTTGCCAACGCCGGAGCCGGGCACGATGCCCGTGTCCGTCAGCTGGACCGTGCGGCAGACCCGCTCCAGGCTGCGGCTGGCCAGCGCGTCCACAGCGATCACGCAGTCGGGCGCGACGCCGCCGCAGATTGCCTTCAGCAGCTCCGCGCTCTCCACGCCGGTCGTCCCGAGAACGCCGGTTTCAATCACGCTTACCGGCCGGAAGGAGGCAAAATGCTCCGGCATGGACGCAGTCAGATGGCGTGTCGCCAGGGTATGCCGGGCTGTCAGCGGACCCACCGCGTCCGGCGTCACCGCCGGATTGCCCAGGCCGGCCACAAGCACCGTGTCGCCCGGCTTCAGACGAAGCAGACCGCGCAGCAGGCGGGCCAGCACCTGTGCGCCGGCGGAAAATGCATTGTCCTCCCGGCGGAGGTATGGCTCCGTGCCGACGGTGATATACGTCCCCATCGGTTTACATAATTCCTTTTCTCCGCGGGCGTCCGTGATCTCCACCGTGGTCACGGAAAATCCGGACACGGTTTCCTCCTCCGCCCGGACGCCGGGAAGCTCGCCGGTTTCCGGCGCGGACTCCGCCCAAAGCTCCCGGGCTTCCACGGCAAGATCCGTTCTTTTTCCGAACAACAGCCATCACCTCACTTCCATTATGCGTCCTGCGGAAAAAAATATGAGACAGAAAACAAAAAAATTAAAAAAACACTTGCAATTTGACAAGAGAACTGCTACAATAATTAACCGCACGGCTCTTTGATTCAGTTCCGTGACTTTATAGGAGGAGGTGGCTATTTTATGCCCAACATCAAGTCCGCAGCTAAGCGTGTCCTCGTTTCCAAGGAAGAGAATGCCCGCAACAGAATTGCAAAGTCCGTTCTCAAGACCAACGTCAAGAAGTTTGAAGCAGCGGTGGCCGAGGGCAACCGGGAAGCAGCCGAAAGCGCCTATAAAGTTGCTGTCAAATCTTTTGACAAGGCCGCTGTCAAGGGTACCATTCATAAGAACAATGCGGCCAACAAGAAAAGCGGCATGAGCGCGAAGCTCAACGCCATGGCCGACTGATTTTAACGACACGCCAAGCCGGAGGGACGCCCTCCGGCTTTTTGCTTCCGTCCGCCGCCGAAGAGCAGTTCTCTTCAGTCTCCGGCGCCGTCCCCTGCCGCCGGTTGGGAAAGCGGACAAGAAGACTATTGCTTCCGGCATGGAATTGGGGTATAATAAATCAGTATTCCACAGCGTCCGGCCGCCTTTCTGCGTGCAGCAGACTGCGGCGCGCCGGCGCGGTTGTATCTTTGTCCTGTCTCCGCCGCCTGTGCGGCATGGGGCAGGGCCGCACTAATCGGGGAGTCAGCGGTGCCCTGTACCCGCAATCCGCTACAGCGGGGATGAATTCCCGCCCCCGGTTTTACGATGTGCCGCAGCCTTGCAGCAAAGGCGCCGACGGGCCGGTCTCGCGCAACGCGGGCCTGTGAACCATGTCAGGCGGGGAACCGAGCAGCATTAAGCAGAATCCTGCGTGTGCCGCGAGGGCGCCGGTCCTGAGCCGGACCTGCAAGTACCGGGCATACCGTAACTTCCAAAGGCGGGTGTGCGGTCCTGCCGCGCGCCGCATTCAGCGGCGGCGGAACGGATGATCTGAAAAGCGGCGCACTGCGCCGTTTTTTGCAAAAAGGAGGCGTTTTGAATTGTATCAGGCCCTGTACCGCAAATGGCGGCCGCGCACTTTTGACGACGTCTCCGGACAAAAGCACATCACAGAAACGCTCAAGCGCCAGATTGAAACCGGCCGCACCTCCCACGCCTATCTGTTCGTGGGCACCCGCGGCACCGGCAAGACCACCTGCGCCAAGATCCTGGCCCGTGCGGTCAACTGCGAGCACCCGGTCAACGGCAACCCCTGCAACCGGTGCGCCGCCTGCCTGGGAATTGAAAACGGCTCCATTCTGGACGTGGAGGAGCTGGACGCAGCCTCCAACAACGGCGTGGAAAACATCCGCGCGCTGCGGGACGACGCGGTCTTCACCCCGGCGGCCGTCCGCCGGCGCGTCTATATTGTGGACGAGGTGCATATGCTCTCCGGCGCGGCGTTCAACGCCCTTCTGAAGATTCTGGAGGAGCCGCCGGAGCACCTGATGTTCATTCTGGCCACAACGGAGCTGCATAAGGTCCCGGCGACCATTCTGTCCCGGTGCCAGCGGTTCTCCTTCCGCCGGCTGACGGCGGAGGACATCGCCGCCCGGCTGACGTATGTGGCCGGGCAGGAGCAGATCGACCTGACGCCGGAGGGCGCCGCGCTGCTGGCCCGCCTGTCGGACGGCGCCATGCGCGACGCATTGAGTCTGCTGGACCAGTGCGCCGGCGCCGGCACGGTGGACGAGCGCCGGATTATGGAGGCCGTGGGCCTGGTGGGCTCTCAGGAGGCGGCCGCGCTGCTGCGCGCCGCTCTGGACGGGGACATTCCCGGCGCGTTAAGCATATTCGACCGGCTGTATTTCAGCGGCCGGGAGCCCGGCTCCATTCTGGACGAGACCGGCGTCCTCTGCCGGGACGTCCTGCTGCAGCAGGTGGCGGGCAAGAGCGCGGCCGCGCTGCAGTCCGGCCGGTTCTCCCCTGCGCTGATCAATGAATTTTCCGGCCGCGCAGCCGCTGCGCGGCTTACCTGGCAGCTGGAGCTGATCCAGACTGCAATGGGCGACATGGGCCGCAGCCATGACCGGCGGATGACGGCGGAGCTGTGCCTGATCCGCATGTGCGACCCCGCCCTGGCCCCGGACGTCCGGGCGCTGACCGCCCGCGTGGCGGAGCTGGAGCAGAAGCTCAGCGCCGGCGCGTTCCCTGCGGCGGCGCCGGACCGGGAAGCTGCCGCGCCCACGGCCCGCGGGCCTGCGGCGGCGCCGGCAGACCGGCCGCCATGGGATGAGCCGCCTCTGCCGGAAGAGCCCCCCTTGCCCGAAACGCAGAAATCCCGGGAAGTCCCGCCCGCACCGGCGGAACCGGCCGTGCCTCAGAAGCCGGCACGGCCCGCGCCGGAAGACGCCGGCGCACTGTGGGACGCAGTTCTCGCACGCTGCGCAGATACCGGCGCCATTGACGGCGGCACAAGGGCCGTTCTGGCCGGACGGGAACATGTGGCGCCCGCCCTGGAGGGCGGCGTTCTGACCATCGGCACAAAAAACGACTTTGCGCGGCTTATGGCGGACAAGGCGCCGGTGACCACTGCGGTCAAGCAGGCGGCGGAGGCAATCCTCGGCCGGCCGGTCACTGTACGCGTTGCCCCCTGGACGGCCGCCCCCAAAGCGGCAGAAGACAAGCTGGACGCGCTGAGCCGGTTCAGCAACATCACATTTAAGTAAGGAGAGATACCCATGGCAAAGGGCGGATTCAGAGGCGGATACGGCGGCGGCTTCGGCGGAGGCGGCGTCAATATGAACATGATCAAGCAGGCCCAGAAGATGCAGCAGGACATGCTGAAAATGCAGGCCGAGCTTGAGGAAAAACAGTACACCGCCACAGCCGGCGGCGGCGTGGTCACGGCCACGGTCAGCGGCAAGCGGGAGCTTGTCACCCTGAAGATCGAGCCGGACGCGGTGGACCCGGAGGATGTGGAAATGCTGGAGGACACCATTGTGGCCGCAGTCAACGAAGCGCTGCGCAAGGCGGAAACCTCCATGAGCGAGGGCATGTCAAAAATCACCGGCGGCATGAACCTGGGTCTGTAAATCAACCGGCAAACAGCGGCGGCACAGCCTTTTTCAGGGCCGGGCCGCCGCTTTTTTCTGCCTTCCGCCTTTTCCGTATGGAAAAACACGCAAAAGGGGCGCGGAGTCCGGACTCCGCGCCCCTTTTCTGCGCCGTTCTGCGCTCAGCCGCGCAGGTCGTACACGCGCTTTGTTTTTTTCTCGCTGCGGGGCAGCACGCCCATGCCCACAGCCCTGGCCTCCGGCGTCATGCCCAGCCGGCTTTTGAACAGCGTGCGCACCTGGGCCTCCAGATCGCCGTACCGGCTCTCCGGCTCCGCCGTCTCAAAGGACACCGTCATCCGGTCCTTGCCGTCAACATGGCAGATCTCCACCTGATACTCGCTGCTGGTGCCGGGCACGGCCCGCAGGATTTCCTCCACCTGGGCGGGATACATATTCACGCCCTTGACCTTGAACAGGTCGTCCGAACGGCCCATAATCACGTCAATCCGCGGATAATCCCGGCCGCATGGGCATTTGCCGGGGATGAAGCGGGTAATGTCATGGGTGCGGAAGCGGATCAGCGGCGCGCCCTCCTTGCGCAGGGTGGTGATGACCAGCTCGCCCATCTGGCCGTCCGGCACGGTTTTGCCCGTATCCGGGTCGATGATCTCGTAGTAGCAGAAATCGTCGAACACGTGCATGCCGCAGTCGTACGCGCAGTTGATGCCGATGCCCGGGCCGTAAATCTCCGTCAGGCCGTAAATGTCATACAGCTCGATGCCCAGCCCCTCGCGGATCCGGCGGCGGGTCTTTTCACCCCAGCGCTCGGAGCCGATGACGCCCTTTTTCAGCTTCAGCTGGCTGCGCATGCCGCGCTTTTCGATCTCCTCCGTCAGAAGCAGGGCGTAGGACGACGTGGCGCACAGCACCGTGGCGCCCATGTCCCGCATGAAGGTCAGCTGCTTTTCCGTATTGCCGGGGCCCATGGGGATGGCCATGGCGCCCAGCAGCTCCGCGCCGGCCTGAAATCCGATGCCCGCCGTCCACAGGCCGTAGCCCGGAGTAATCTGGATCCGGTCCTCCGGCGTGCAGCCGGCGATTTCATAGCAGCGGGCGAACTGGACGGCCCAGTCCTCCACGTCCTTTTTCGTGTAGGGGATGATGACCGGCGTGCCCGTGGTGCCTGAGGAGGAGTGGATGCGCACCACCTGCTCCATGGGGACGGCGGCCAGCCCCAGGGGGTACGCCTGGCGCAGGTCGGCCTTGTCCGTAAAGGGCAGAGTCTCGAAATCCTCCTGATTCTTCATGCCGGCCAGATCAAGTCCGGCAAATTTGGCATGGTAAAGGCTGGTGTCCATGGCGGCAAGCCGCATGGCCTGCTCCCGGATGCAGTCAAACTGCTGCTGTTTCATTTTCATGGCAATCACTCTTTCCCGGCGGCGGCCGCACCCAGGCGCAGCGCGCGCACATTCATTTCATGTACTTTTTCCGGCAGGCGGGCCCGGAGCGTTTTCTCCGTCTGCTCCAGCGTCAGCCCCAGCGCGCCGCTGGCAGCGGCAGCGCCCAGCAGCGCCGTATTCAGAACCTTCGGCGAGCCGCATGCGGCACAGACGGCGGCGCCGTCCACCACAATCACGCGCCCGGCTTTTTTCTTCAGATAGTCCACCATGGCGGCGCCGTCCTCCCGGCCGCCGGACAAAGCGGCGGTCACCGGCTGGACAGCCGCCGGATTGACGATCACCGTGCCGCCGGCCTTCAGATACGGCAGGCACCGGACAGCCTCGCCCGGCTCAAAGGCGATCAGCACATCCGCCTGGCCCAGGGGGATCAGCGCGCTGGCGCAGCCGCCGCCCACGCGCACATGGCTGACCACACAGCCGCCGCGCTGCGCCATGCCGATGGTCTCCGCCGTGCGGGCGAACTCGCCCGCCTCCATGGCGGTCTGGGCGATGACGCGGGAAGCCAGCACGGTTCCCTGCCCGCCCACGCCGCAGAGAAGACAATTCATCATTTTTCCACCTCCTGAATACAGCCGAAGGGACACACGCCGGCGCACAGGCCGCAGCCGGTACACAGCGACGGCTCAATCACCGCGCGCCCGTCCTCCAGCGACAGGGCCGGGCAGCCCAGCTCCCGGATGCACCGTCCGCAGCGGCGGCAGTCCGCACGCACCTGCATGCGCCCATGGCTTTTCACAATGGCCACGCAGGGGGAGCGGAAAATCACGCAGCGCACGCCGCCGGCCTCAACTGCCGCGCGCACGGCCGCCACAGCCGCCGGCTGGTCCAGCGGATCCACAACCCGCAGGAAATCCACGCCGATGGCCTCAAGAATCTTTTCGATGGAGATTTTCGCCGTCACCTCGCCCATCACCGTGCGGCCGATGCCGGGGTGGGGCTGGTGGCCGGTCATGGCGGTGGTGGAGTTGTCCAGAATGCAGATCACCACCGGCGTTTTATTGTACACGGCGTTGATCACATTGGTCACGCCGCTGTGGAAGAAGGTGGAGTCGCCCACAAAACCGATGTGGACCGCGTCGTCCCCGGCCCGCTCCAGTCCCTGGGGGATTGAAATGCCCGCGCCCATGCACAGGCACGTGTCCGTGGTGTTCAGCGGGGCGGCGTTGCCCAGGGTATAGCAGCCGATATCGCCGGAGTAAACGGCGTTCATGCCTTTGGTTGCCTGCTTCACCGCGTAGAAGGACGCCCGGTGGGGACAGCCGGCGCAGAGAATCGGCGGGCGCACCGGCAGCGCCGGCGCATCCGCGCCCGGCTCCGGCACCTCCGGCGCGGGCAGGCCCAGAAAGGCCGCCAGCTGAACGGCGATCAGATTCGCGCTGTTTTCACCGGCGGTGATTGTATGGCCGGTGCGCTTTCCGAGAATTTCCGTATGCAGGCCGCGCCGGCCGCACAGGTACACCAGCGCGTCCTCCAGCACGGGATCCAGTTCCTCAAACACAAGAACAGCGTCCACCGTCTCCAAAAACTCTTCCGCCAGCTCCGCCGGGAAGGGGTACGGCGTGCCCACGGTGAACACGGGGCAGTCCGCGTTCAGAATGGCCATGGCGTCCTGTACATATGCCGCGCTGACGCCGCCGCAGACCACGCCCAGCCGGCCCCTGCCGGGCCGGACCGTGTTGAAGGGGGAGCCGCTCAGCGCCCGGCTCAGGGATTCCTCCCGGGCAAAGAGCTTTTTCTTGGCCGCGTGGCTCAGCCGGGGGAAAATCACCCAGTCCGGATTCTTTTTGAAGCCCGCCGGCCGCTCCGGCACGGGAATGGGCGCCGCGTCGATGGACGCGCAGGCGTGGCAGACCCTGGTTGTGGGCCGCAGGATCACCGGCGTGCCCAGCTGTTCCGAAAGCGCGAAGGCCGCGCCGGCCATCTCGTAGGCCTGCTCCGGCGTGGCGGGATCCAGCACCGGGATCCGGGCATATTCCGCAAAATGCCGGGTATCCTGCTCCGTCTGGCTGGAGATGGGGCCGGGATCGTCAGCCACAAGCACCACAAGCCCGCCTTTGACGCCCACATAGTTGACGCACATCAGCGGATCGCTGGCCACATTCAGGCCCACCTGCTTCATGGTCACCAGCACGCGCGCGCCGGCATAGGCCGCGCCGGCGGCCACCTCCATGGCCGTTTTCTCATTGACGGACCACTCCACATAGATGTGTCCCGGATTCCGCTTTGCAGCCGTCTCCAGAACCTCCGTGGAGGGCGTGCCCGGATAGCCGCAGACCACCTGCACGCCGGCGGCCATTGCGCCCAGGGCGATGGCCTCGTTTCCCATTAACAACTCTCTCATTGAATCACCTGTTTCCTGTTCCGGCGGCCCCGGAGAACAAAAAACGCCCGTCCTCTGCAAAGGACGGGCGCAATACCCATGGTGCCACCTTTATTGAGCCGCCTGCGCGGCCCGCTCGCGGGAATGCCTGTACATTCCCCGCCCTTAACGCGGGCACACGGTCAGGATACTGGGCGCTGACGCCGTTCACCCTTCCCTCAGCGAACCATTTGCCGGCCGGCCTGACACGGGGCTCTCAGCCGCCCCCGCTCTCTGTAGACGCCCATTCCGGTTTGATCTTCGCCTCATCGGTTTGTGCAAATTTATGCTTACCATGATTATAGCCCAATTTCGCTTTCTGTCAAGTGCGGCAGGCCGAAAAACCGCGGATCCCGGCAGAATCTGCCTGCCTCACAGCGAGACGATCAGCCCCTTGTTGCCTGCGTACAGCGTGCTGATGCCGCCTGTGCACACGGTGTGGATCTCCAGCTCCGGCAGCTTCTCCAGAATCCGGGCGGCCAGCGCCTCCGCCCGGTCGGCGCAGTTGCACTGGGCCATCACAAGCCGGCCGGCGTTCAGCTCCTGGCAGCGGCGCACAATCTGCTCGCAGAAGGCGGTCATGGCGGCCTTGTAGCCCCGGGCCATCCCCACCTGCTGGATGGTGCCCTCCGGCGTGGCCCCCAGGATGGGGTAGACGTGCAGCGCCTTGGCCAGCACGGCCTTCAGACCGGTGAGCCGGCCGTTTTTCTGCAGGAAGGACAGGTCCTCCAGCACAAAAACCGTCTCCTGCAGGGCAATCATCCGGTAAACGGCCTTGCACAGGGCTTCAAATTCCATGCCCTGGGCCTCCAGCTCCATAATTTTCATGGCGATCAGCGTCTCGCCCGCGGAGGCGCTGCGGCTGTCAAATACCCGCAGCTGCGCGTCGGGATGCTCCTGCATGTAAAGGTCCGCCGCGGTCATGGCGCTGGCATAGGAGCCGCTGAGCTTGGACGTCAGCGTCACCACATAGACCCGGTCCGCGCCGCAGTCATAGCGCGCCAGATAATCGCCCGGCGACGGACAGGCCGAGCCGGGACATCCGGCAGCGCCGGCAATCGCCCGCAGAAGCTCCGCCTGATTCAGATTTTCGTCATCAATCACCTCAGCGTCGTCAATCCGCAGAGACAGCGGGACAGAGATGAAAACCCCTGACGCACGCATTTCATCTGTGAGATCGCAGCAGCTGTCCACAATAATTTTATAGCTCATGGTTTTCCTCCGTCCCCGGCAGAAGCCGGAAAATGAAATTCAGGTTATCAGTATACACGTTAAATATGAACATACTGTGAACATCCGGAACTCTTGCCCTTCCGCGGCAGATGGTATATAATGCCCTTGAAAACAGCAACGGGCGCAGCCCGGAAATCTGAGGAGGAAAAGCTATGAACGCTGAAGCACTGGCTGCCGCCAAGGCAGCGTATCAAATTGAGGCGGACTGCATTCTGGAAGAGCTTGCATATCTGGACGACGAACAGTTTATGAAGGCGGTGGACGCGCTGGCCAAGGCGCCGCGCATCGGCACCGCGGGCTGCGGCCATTCCGGCATCATCTGCCAGCATATGGCCCATCTGATGTGCTGCATTGAGCGGCCGGCGCGCTTTATCTCGCCGGCAGAGGCTGTCCACGGCGCCACCGGCTTCATCCAGGCCGGCGACGTGATGATTCTGGCCTCCCGCGGCGGCAAGACGGCGGAGCTGCTGCCCATCATGCGCATCTGCAGGGAAAAGGGCGCCACGATCATCTCCATCACCGAGAATATGGAGTCTCCCCTGGCGCAGGGCGCGGACATCGTTCTGAAAATGCACGTGAACCGCGAGACGGACAAGTACAACAGCCAGGGCACCACCAGCACCACGGCCCTGTGCGTGATTTTCCACGCGCTGCAGGCCGCGCTGATTGAGGTCACCGGCTTCAAAAATGAGCAGTTTGCCCTGATTCATCCCGGCGGAGCCGTGGGCGAGCGCCTGAACAAGCACTGATCCCCGCCCGGCGCCGGCCGGAAAAGCAAAAACGGAAAAAGAGGCACGACCCGCGGGTCATGCCTCTTTTTTTGACGTTCGGTCCGCCGCGCTTACAGCACCAGGGAGGGCGCCGTGTAAACGCGGGCCTTCAGCTCGCTGTTGAGCATGTACAGGCCCTTGGCATCGCTTCCGAAAAGCTCCATCTTCGTGATCATGTCAGTGGCGTTCTTCTCTTCCTCGCCCTGCTCCTTCACGAACCAGTCCAGCAGCTGCATGGTTCTGAAATCATGCACCTCATAGGCCGCGGCGTAAATGGTGTTGATCAGGCTGGTCACATACTGCTCATGCTCCAGACCTTTCTTCAGCGGCGCCATGTTGTCAGACCGGGTCCACTCCGGCTTGTCCACCGCCTCAAAGGTCACCTTTTCGCTGTTGTTCTGCAGATACTGATAGAAAAGCAGCGCATGGTCCCGCTCCTCCTGCGCCTGCACGCGGTACCAGTTTTCAAAACCGTCCAGACCGGCCTGTGCATAATAATTGGCAAAATCAAGATAGAGGTACGCGGAATACAGCTCTTTATTGATCTGCTCGTTGATCAGCTTCGACACTTTTGCATCCATTGTTCATACATCCTTTCCGGTCAGGTGCGCTGCGCATGCCTGCCGGAAAACAGTATAGTTCCGGACCGAACCGATGTCAAGCGGCCGGGCGCCGGTTTTTCCGCGGCTGCCGCTCCGGCCTACGGATTCACCGCCAGCTCCAGCGTGCCCGCGGCCATGGCGCAGCTGCGCAGCAGCTCATCCGTGGCGCCCTCTTCGCCGCCGCGGCCTTTAAGCTCTGCCGCCCCCGCCCGGTCATAATAGAAAACCTCGGCGCGCAGCACGCAGTCCGTCTCCGCGGAGGCGAAAAAGCACATGTATTCGTCCGGCTCCCCGCCGCCGGCTGCGAATATGCCGCAGATTTCCCGGCCGTCCGCCGTCAGATACCGGCCGGCATAGCCGGTGCTGTCCACCGCGCCGCCGCCGGTGTAGGCGGCATAGATCACATACATGGGGTGCAGCCGGTCGTAGCCGGCGTCGCTTTCAAAAACGGTGAAGGTCACGTCCCCGTCCGTCACCACGGTTTTCTCATAGCCGGGATTTTCATCCGCGGAATAGGCGGCCCTGTACGTCTCCCGCATCTGCTGCGCCGTCCAGACCTGCAGGTCGTAGTCCGCGTCCGCGTACCGGGCGTCCAGCCCCGGATTTACAGCCCGGCCCGCCGCCGCCAGCGCGCCCCACACAAGCAGCGCCGCCGCCAGAAACACAAGCAGCGCCGCCGCCGGACCCGGCAGACGCCGGCCGCTGCGCGCGCCCCGGGCCAGCCTGCGGTTGATCACCGTTTTGTAAATCAGAAAATACAGGGCGGCCAGAACCGCCGCGCCTGCCAGACAAATCAAAAGAATACCGGCCATCGGAATTCCCTCCTTCGTTTATATGCCGAACGCGTCCCGGAAGATCTGGTAATAGCTGCGGGTCACATCCACCGTCCAGCCGCCTTCCATGGTGAGAATGAATTTCTGAAACAGCGTGGGCGTGATCCGGCGCACCCTGTCCCGGGCAATGATCGCCGAGCTGGACACCCGCATGAACTTTTCCGGGTCCAGCATCCGCTCCAGCTGCACCAGCCGTTCCTGCAGGCGGAACACCCCGTCCGCCGTCCGCGCCGTCACCTCATGTCCGCAGCTTTCAACGCCGATCAGCGCCGCCGTGGGTATGGGCACAAGATTCCCGCCGTCCCGGCCCATCAGCCGGTCCGCCCAGGCGCCGGGACAGGTGAGGAGCAGCTCCCCGTCGTCTCCCGTATCGACGCCCTTTTCCCGCAGCCAGGCTTCGATCTCCGCCCGCTGCGCCGCGTCTGCAATCACCCTGATTTTCACAGGCTCTCCCCCTTTTCCGCGCTTCACGGATTCATTCTGCCACAGCGGCCGGGTCCGGCGCAAGGGCCTTTGCATGATTTGCACGCACGCCGGCACAATCTGCATGCGCCCGGCCGCATTCTGCGGCAAAAATGATGAAAGATGATAGAAATGGAGTAGTCAAGCCGGTTTGATTGGTGTATAATGACGGTGAAATAAAACCGGCCGCGATTTCCGCCGCCGGCAGATTAAAAGATACAGGAGGTTTTCTGCAATGGTTGTTCTTGCCATCGGCTGCCATCCGGACGATGTTGAAATTTCCTGCGCCGGCACACTGCTCAAATGCAGGCAGCGGGGCGACAAAGTCGCCGTGTGCCATGTGGCCAACGGAAATCTGGGACATGTGATCATTCAGCCGGACGAGCTGCGTGAAATGCGCATCCAGGAAGCGAAAAACGCCGGCGCCATCGCCGGTATCGAAGTCGTCACCTGTGACGTGGGCGATTACATGCCCAACGCCTGCGACTTCTCCCACAGAGACAAGATCATTGAGGTCATCCGGGACTACGATCCGGATCTGATCATCACCCACAGCCCCACGGATTACATGCCGGACCATCTGGCTGTCTCCCGCCTGGTGTTTGACGCCACCTTCGGCGCCACGCTGCCGCACTACGGCTCCGGCCGGCCCGGCAAGCTGACGCCCCTCTACTACATGGACAACCTGGCCGGTATGAACTTCAATCCCACGGAATATGTGGACATCTCCGACGTGATCGACACCAAGCTGGAAATGCTGGAGTGCCACGTCAGCCAGATGAAGTGGATGCGCGACCATGACCACATCGACTTTGCCGATTTCGTGCGCACCTGCTCCAAGGCCCGCGGCTATCAGTGCAACGCCGAGTACGCCGAGGCGTTTACCCAGGCGTACGTCTGGCCCAAGGTTGTGGCCAAACGGATGCTGCCGTAATCAATCTGTACAACAACTGAAGGAGGAACTGTTATGGATTTCATGTCTACCGTTAAAGGCTCCCTGCTGGACGGCTTCTATCCCGCCGGCTGGGATATGGCCAAGATTGACGCCTGCTGCGAAAAGGGCGTCGCCCGCGAGGATTTCTGGAACGAGGGCTTCAATCCCGTCGCCTGCGACAGCCTGGCCGAGTTCGACACCTTCATGGGCCATGAGATTGCCCTGCAGATCAAGGAGACGCGGGACGCCGGCCGGAAGCTGGCCATCATCCTGCCTGTGGGCCCCATGGGCATGTACAAATGGGCGGTCTATTTCCTGAAAGAGTGGAATGTGGACTGCAAACACGTGTACACCTTCAACATGGACGAGTGGGCCGACGCCGAGGGCAACACCCTGCCCAACACCAATCCCGCTTCCTTCGAGTACAGCATGAAAGAGGCGTTCTTTGACAAGCTGGGCGCGCTGACCGTGCCGCCTGAGCAGAGAAACTTCGCCACCAAAACCAACCTGCCCACCTATCCCGGCAAGATCGCCGCGCTGAAGGCCGAGGGCGCGAAGCTCGTGCTGGTTTACGGCATCGGCCGTATGTGCCACATCGCCTTCTGGGAGCCCATGTGCGGCGGCGAGTATGACACCGTGGAAGAGTGGAAGAAGCAGCCGTACCGCCTGGGCATGAAGCTGCATCCCCTGACCATCGAGCAGAACGCCATCACCAGCTTCAAGAGCCGCACCACGCTGGTGCCCTGCACCGCCAACACCATCGGCCCCGGCCTGTTCCTGCAGGCGGATTACGCCATCGGCGGCGCGGACGGCGCCCTGAACCGCGGCATGGGTTGGCAGGGCATGAGCTTCCTGACCACCCTGCACTACGGCCCGGACAAGTGGATCACCTCCACCTTTATCCCCACGCTGCCCGGCAGACTGTTCTATCTGAAGGAGCTGGCCGGTCCCCTGGTTGCCGAGTGCAACTGAGCGCAGCGCAAACTGAACAGCTGATACAAAAGGCCGCCGCCCGGAATGCTTTTCTCCGGACGGCGGTTTTCCCTGCCGTACCGGCTGCGGTGCGGCGGCCCCCCGCCGGCCGGATCTTCCACACCGGGCCGGAAAACGTGGAAAAGGCGCTCCGGAACATCTCCGAAGCGCCTTTTTTCTCTTTGAATTTATGCGTCCTGTCCGGAATCTCCGGCGCCGGCCGCTGCGTTTTCCACATCCGGCGCAGCCGTCTGCTCCGTCTCCCCGGTCTCCTCCCGATCGGTGCGGGCGATGGAGATCACCCTGGCCCCTTCGTTGACGCGCATCAGGCGCACGCCCTGGGTGGCGCGCTCATAGATGCTGATGTCGGAGGCGGGCATGCGGATCATGGTGCCGTCGTCGGCGATCAGAAGCACGTCGTCCGTCTCATCCACCACCTTGGCCCCGGCGATCTTGCCGGTCTTGGCGGTGATGTTGTAGTTTTTCATGCCCATGCCGCCTCTGGAATAGGTCTGGCCGGCCTGGGCGCCCTCGCCGCCGCGCAGATAATCGGTCAGTCGGGTGCGTTTGCCGTAGCCGTTTTCCGTCACCGTCAGCAGGCAGGCGCCGGGCCGCGTCCGGGCCGCGCCCACGCACCAGTCGCCCCCGCGCAGGCGGATGCCGCGCACGCCGGCGGCGGTGCGGCCCATGGGCCGCACGTCCTTTTCGCTGAAGCACAGGGCCATGCCGTCATGGGTGGCGATCAGGATGTTCTGGTCCCCGTCCGTCTCCCGGACGGCGATCAGCTCGTCGCCCTCGTCCAGCGTCAGGGCGCGGATGCCGGTGGAGCGGATGTTCTTCAGCTCCGACATGGCCATGCGCTTGACCGTGCCCCAGCGGGTGACAAACACAAGATACTTGTCCTCGGAAAACTCCCGCATATGCAGCATGGCGCTGACCTTCTCGCCGGCCTCCAGCGGCAGGATATTGACAATGTTTGTGCCCCTGGCGGTGCGTCCGGCCTCCGGAATCCGGTAGCCTTTGCACCGGTAGCAGCGGCCGGCATTCGTAAAGAAGATGATGAAGTCGTGGCTGGAGGCGGTGAACAGCGTGTCCACATTGTCCTCCTGCTTCAGGCTCTGGGCGGTGACGCCCCGGCCGCCGCGCCGCTGGCTGCGGTAGGCGCTGGCCGGCAGACGCTTGATGTAGCCCGCGTCTGTCAGCGTGTAGACGCACTGCTCCTCCTCAATCAGATCCTCGATGTCGATTTCGTCCTCCACGTCCTGAATCTCGGTCTTCCGCTCGTCTCCGTACTTGTCGCGGATGGCAGTCAGCTCCGATTTCAGCACGTCCCGGATCATGGCGTCGCTGCCGAGAAGCGCCTGGAAGTACGCGATTTTCTTTTCCAGCTCGTCATACTCCGCCTGGAGCTTTTCCCGGTCCAGACCCTGCAGCGCCTTCAGACGCATGTCCAGAATGGCCTGGGCCTGAACCTCGTCCAGTCCGAAGCGGGACATCAGGTTCTCCCTGGCGTCGTCATAGCTGGACCGGATGATGCGGATCACTTCGTCGATATTGTCCTGGGCGATGAGCAGCCCTTCCAGCAGATGGGCGCGCTCCTGGGCCTTTTTCAGGTCATACTTCGTGCGGCGGACGATAATCTGCTCCTGGAAGGTCAGGTATTCGTCCAGAATGTGCCGCAGAGACAGGATTCGCGGCTGTGTCTGGTTGCTGACCAGCGCCAGCATATTGATGGAAAAGCTGGACTGCAGCGCCGTCTGGGCAAACAGGCGGTTGAGCACCACCTGGGGATTGGCGTCCCGCTTCAGCTCGATGACAATGCGCATGCCGTTGCGGTCCGTCTCGTCCCGCAGGTCGGAGATGCCCTCCAGCCGCTTGTCGTGGACCTGGTCGGCAATGGTCCGGATCAGCTGCCGCTTGTTGACCTGATACGGCAGCTCCGTGACGATGATGCGCACGCGGTCCTTGCCGAACTCCTCAAACTCCGTTCTGGCCCGGACAACCACCCGGCCGCGGCCTGTGGCATAGGCGGAGCGGATGCCGCTGCGGCCCATAATGATGCCCTTCGTGGGGAAATCCGGGCCGGTGATGTGTTCCATCAGGTCGGACAGCGTGGCCTCCGGATTGTCCAGCACGCAGATGCAGGCGTCAATGACCTCCCGCAGGTTGTGGGGCGGGATGTTGGTGGCCATGCCCACGGCGATGCCGCTGGAGCCGTTGACCAGAAGGTTCGGGAACCGGCTGGGCAGCACTCGGGGCTCCTTCCGGCTCTCGTCAAAGTTGGGATCCCAGTCCACCGTCTCCTTGTCGATGTCCCGGAGCATTTCATTGGATATTTTACTCAGCCGCGCTTCGGTATACCGGTAGGCGGCCGGCGGGTCGCCGTCCACGCTGCCGAAGTTGCCGTGGCCGTCAACCAGAGTATAGCGCATGGAGAAGTCCTGGGCCAGACGGACCATGGCGTCGTACACGGACGCGTCGCCATGGGGGTGATAATGACCCAGCACGTCGCCCACGCAGGTGGCGGACTTCTTGAAGGGCTTGTCGGAGGTCAGGCCGCCCTCATACATGGTATACAGGATGCGGCGGTGGACCGGCTTCAGGCCGTCCCGCACGTCAGGCAGGGCGCGGCCCACGATAACGCTCATGGCATAATCGATGTAGCTTGTCTGCATTTCCTCCACAAGCTCGGATTCCGTTATGGCCTGATTGGGAAAGGCAATGTCCTCAGGCCTGTAATCTCTCTTATGTGCCAAGCGGTCTCACCTCCTTAAATGTCCAGATTGACCACATATCTGGCGTTGGTCTCAATCCAGTCCCGGCGGGGCTCCACTTCTTCGCCCATCAGGACGGTGAACACCTCGTCCGCCCGCAGGGCGTCGCCCAGCGTGATCCGGCGCAGGGTGCGCTTCTCCGGATCCATGGTGGTCTCCCAGAGCTCATGGGGATCCATTTCGCCCAGACCCTTGAACCGGGAGATCTCCACCTTCGCGCTGGGGCTGTCCGCACGCATCTCGGCGCTGATTCTGTCGCGCTCCTCGTCGGAATAGGCCACCCGCTGGGTTTTGCCGCGGTTGAGCTTGTAAAGCGGCGGCACGGCGGAATAGACATAGCCCTTTTCAATCAGCGGGCGCATGTAGCGGAAGAAGAAGGTCAGCAGCAGCGTGCGGATATGGCTGCCGTCCACGTCCGCATCGGCCATGATGATGATCTTGTGGTACCGGAGCTTTTCAATATTGAACTCATCCCCGATGCCGGCGCCCAGCGCCATAATCAGCGGATACAGCTTGTCATTGCCGTAAATCTTGTCGGCCCTGGCCTTTTCCACGTTCAGCATCTTGCCCCACATGGCCAGAATGGCCTGGAACCGGCTGTCACGGCCCTGAATGGCGGAGCCGGCGGCGCTGTCGCCCTCGACGATGTAGATCTCGCACAGAGACGGGTCCCGCTCGTTGCAGTCCTGGAGCTTGTCCGGCATCTGGCCGGATTCCAGCCCGGTCTTCCGGCGCACGGATTCCTTGGCCTTCCGGGCAGCCTCTCTGGCCCGGTTGGCCATCATGGCCTTTTCCAGAATCGCCTTGGCGGCGGCCGGATGCTCCTCAAAATACGTGCCCAGCTGGTCGGTGACGATGCCGTCCACCAGCGTGCGGATGTAGGCGTTGCCCAGCTTCTGCTTGGTCTGGCCCTCAAACTGGGCCTCAGGCAGCT
>JAEDDG010000026.1 GCA_016293865.1 Oscillospiraceae bacterium
CGGACTGCATATCGCTCGCGGCGGCGTTTCCTTTTCAAGGCAAGCGCCGCCTCTCGCTCGTTCCGTCGCTCCTCCCTGAGCCTGCTCTGCGGGGCTCCGGCGTGTCTGCCCTTTACGGCGGTAAAGAAAAGGTGATGAAATGTACACATACTTGCGAAAAGCCCAGTATCATGAAACGGATAAGATGGGAATTGTGCATCACGCGAATTACATCAAATGGATGGAGGAAGCGCGCGTTGACTTTCTGGAGCAGATCGGTCTGCCGTTTCAGGAAATTGAGGCGGCGGGGATTGCCTCGCCCGTGGCCGGACTGTCCATTGATTACCGCACGCCCTGTACGTTCGGGGACACGGTGGAGATTGAGGTCGCGGTTGAAAAATACACCGGTGTGCAGCTGTCGGTCAGCTATACCATGAAAAATGCGGCGGACGGCGCCGTCGTGGCGTCTGCGTCGTCCAGACACTGTTTTTTGAAGGCCGGGCGCATCGTATCCCTGAAACGGGAGAACCCGGCATTTCACGAAATTCTGAGGGCACAGGTCCGGGACTGAACATATCCGTTCCTGTATAGAGAAAGAGACAGGCAGCATCTGCCTGTCTCTTTCTGTTTCCCGGATATCGATCTGTGCCGGCGGCCCGTTATTCGGCGCCGGCCGTTTCCTTTGCGCGTTCTTCCTGCATAATGGGATACCACTCCCGGAACGCGATGAACAGCGGGACGAAAAGGCCCACCGGCGACATAATGATGCAGTTGATGAATTCTTTTCTTGCTTCAAGATACTTTTGACTGTGCATAGCTGATCCTCCAATCCGCAGCAGGACGCGCGGCTGTCTGCCGCAGGCCATTTTTGAAAAGTATAGCATTTGAAACCGCTAAATTTCCGTAAAACAACGCGCGTTTCCCGTTAAGAACGCGTTACTGCCTGCCTCCGGCGCAGCATTGCGGAGCTGGGAAACGGCAGCGGACGCGAGCCTTCCGGACAGGCCGGGAAGGGACGCGGACAAAACAAAAAAGCTCTCTGTCATATGTCTATGACAGAGAGCTTTGCGCTGCGCCAGCGTCAGCCGCCGTACTTTTCAACCAGATAGGCTGCGGCTTCCTTATAACCGGCGAAGCCTTTGCCGATGATGGTTTTCTCGCAGGCCATGCCGGGATAAGAGACATGCCGGAAGCTTTCCCTCTGGCGGACGTCAGACAGGTGGACCTCCACCGCCGGAATGGCCACGGCCTTCAGTGCGTCCAGAATGGCCACGCTGGTATGCGTGTATGCGGCCGGGTTGATGATAATGCCGTCCACCCGGCGGTAGGCGCCCTGAATGGCGTCCACAATGGCACCCTCGTGGTTGGACTGGAAAAACTCCGCCTCTGCGCCCAGTTCGGCGCAGGCGTCCGCCACATACTGCAGCAGAGCCCCGTATGTCTGCGCGCCGTAAATGTCCGGCTCACGGATGCCGAGCATGTTCAGGTTCGGCCCGTTGATGATCAGGATTTTCAAAGTCTCAGCTCCTTTTGTATGTTTTCTGCTGTCTCGGTGACAGCATCGTTGTCAAATACAAAGTCGCTCCAGGCCGCGTACAGATCCTTGCGGGCTTCGTAAAGCGCGGCGGGTGTGTGCATCTGCGACATGGGCCGTCCGTCGGAAGGAAGGTCGGCCACAGGCCGCCGCAGCCAGACGACAACGCCGTTCTGCTTCAGCAGCGGCAGATTTTCCGGCTGGGTGACAACGCCGCCGCCGGTTGCGATAATCAGTCCGCTGCGCCTGGTGACGTCGGTCAGCACACGGGTTTCCAGACGGCGGAAGGCGGCTTCACCGTAGAGACTGAAATAACGGGGGATGGAAATGCCGGCCTTTTCCTCAAAGAGCGCGTCCGTGTCCACAAATTCCCGGCCGGTGCGCCGGGCAAGCGCTTTGCCGACGCTGGTTTTGCCGCAGCCGGCCATTCCGATGAGAATGATGTTTCCGGTCTGCACGGCGAGCTGGCCGGCAATCCGGCGGACACAGTCGTCCCCAATGGAGCGGCCGGTGAAAAGCTCGGCTGCCGCTCTGGCCTGTGCCACCAGCATCAGCAGACCGCCGAAGGCAGGGATGTTCCGGGCCTCGGCGTCCAGCATCAGCCTGGTGCGGGCAGGATTGTAAATCAGGTCAAAAACGGCCCGGCAGCCGGGAAACTGTGCGATGTCGACCGGCGCGCTGCCGTTTCCGGGATACATGCCCACCGGCGTTGCGTTGACGAGAATGTCCGCATCCTGCCAGGGAGAGATGTCCGTGTAATTGTAAACGCCGCTGCGGGAGATGCACAGCACCTGCGCCGCGCCCAGATCCCGCAGAACGGCCTGCGCCGTGCAGGAGGCGCCGCCGGAGCCCAGCACCGCGCATTTTGCGCCGGCAACCGATATGCCGCTGGCGCGGACCAGCGTTTCAAAGCCGCAGTAATCCGTGTTGTCGCCGTACAGGCTGCCGTCCGGCCGGCGGACGATGGTGTTGACGTTGCCCAGTGCCGCCGCCCGCGGCGACAGCTCGGCACAGTAGGGCACCACGGCTTTTTTGTAGGGGATGGTGACGTTCAGTCCGTCAAAATCCGCGCTGCGCATGAAGCCGTCCAGCGCGTCCGGCGCAACCTCGATCAGGCGGTAGTCGTAGCCGCCCAGGAGCCGGTGAATCTGCGGTGAAAAGCTGTGGCCCAGCTTTTCACCCAGAAGGCCATAGGTACCCATTACACAGCCTCCGTATAACTGCCCAGGTACTCAAAGCGTTCGCAGAGCTCTTCCAGCTCGCCGAGGAGCTGCGTGAACTGCTCCGCATAGACAGAGGTCTCCAGGTCGAAGTAGAACATGAATTCAAACTGACGGCCGGGCAGAGGCCGGCTTTCCAGCTTGACAAGGTTGATGCCCAGCGCGTTGCAGCGGGACAGGATTTTATACAGTGCGCCCGGCTTGTGCGCCGTGACAAGCATGACGCTGGTGCGGTCAGCGCCGGGATAGATCTCCAGCCGCCGGGAGATGCAGATGAAGCGGGTGTAATTGCTGTCCTGATCCTGAATGGCGTCCGCCAGGGCAGTCAGGCCGTAAATCGCGGCGCAGCTGCGGCTGGCAATGGCGGCCGCGTCGGTCCGGCCGGACTCCGCCACACGGCGGGCGGCCTCCGCAGTGTTTTCGCAGGCGATGGCCTTGACGCCCAGGGATTTCAGATAGCCCGCGCACTGGCTCAGCGCCTGCTCGTGGGAATAGACTTCCTTCAGATCCTTCAGCTGCACGCCGGGATTGGCCAGCAGGCAGTGATCAACCTTCAGGCGCATGCTGCGCACGATGTAGAATTTGTGCTGCATCATCAGGTCATAAACCTTGTTGACGGAGCCGGCGGTGCTGTTTTCAATGGGCAGTATGCCGTACTGGCACAGTCCGCTCTCAATGGCGGAGAAGACGCTGTCGAAATTCCCGAAGTACAGGATGTTGGGCGCGGTGAACAGTTTTTCACAGGCCTGCTGCGAGTAGGAGCCCTCCACGCCCTGACAAGCCACGGCCGCGCAGGACGGGAAAAGACGCGGGGTGTTTTCAATGGCGGCACGGACTTTTTCGGCCAGCGCGGAGGTCTGCCCCGACGCGGCGCCCTGATAAGCCCGGCTGAGCTCAAACATTGTGGACCAGAGCGCGCGGGCATAGCTGCCCATTTCGTCTCCGGCCAGCGCAGAGATCTGGGCCAGCTTGTCGCGTTCGCGGCCGGAATCCAGGACGGGCAGGCCGCTTTCCTGCTTGCAGCGGCCGATCTTACCGCAGACCTGCATCCGCTTTTTGAAAAGCTCCACAAGCTGGGTGTCCAGAGTGTCAATTTCCTGTCTCAGTTCTTTCAGTTCCATTGTGCATACGCTCCATCCATTAAAATATCAGTGAGGGCCACGGCGGCTGCAGACTCCGCGCAGGGCACGGCGCGCACGGCGATACAGGGGTCGTGCCGTCCTTTGATGGTCAGTTCTGCCGCCGTCATGCTTTGCAGATCCACGCTTTGCTGGGGCTTATAGATTGAGGGTGTGGGCTTCATGGCGATCCGGAACAGGATCGGCATACCGGAGGTGATGCCGCCCAGAAGGCCGCCGTGGTTGTTGGTAACCGTGCGTACCTCTCCGTCGGAAACGGTAAAGGCGTCGTTGTTCTGGCTGCCGCGCCGGCCGCTTCCGGCAAAGCCGCTGCCGAATTCAAGGCCCTTGACGCCGGGAATGCCGAACACGGCCTGTGCAATGCGGTTTTCAACGCCGTCAAAAATCGGGGAGCCGAAGCCGGCGGGAACGCCGACGGCCGCGCATTCAATCACGCCGCCGATGCTGTCGCCGTCCTGGCGCGCCTGCTCGATCGCTGCCTGCATCTGAATGCCGGCGGATTCAAGCAGCGTCGGAAACGCTGCGCTGCGCACCTGCTGCAGCTGCGCGGCCGTTACGCCGGCAGGATCAAAGGGCGCGTCCTCCGCGCCGCCGGCACGGAGCAGGTGGGCGCCGATCTCAATGCCGCGGCGGCTGAGAATCTGCGCGCAGATGCCGCCGGCCGCACAGAGCGGCGCTGTCAGCCGGCCGGAAAAGTGGCCGCCGCCGCTGAAATCATTCCAGCCGCTGTAGCGGATGCGGCCGGTGTAGTCCGCGTGGGCCGGGCGCGGCGTATCCGAAAAGGCGCTGTAATCGCCGGGGCGCACGTCTGTGTTGCGGATCAGGACGGTCAGCGGCGCGCCGCAGGTCCGTCCGCCGGCAATGCCGCAGACAATCTCCGGTTCATCCGCCTCTCTGCGCTGTGTGCTCCAGGTTTTGCCGCCCGGTGCGCGCCGGGCCATAAATGCCCGCAGCCTGTCCATATCAATGGGCTCGCCGACCGGAAGTCCGTCAATGGTCACGCCGACGGCAGGCGCGTGAGATTGGCCGAAGATGGAAATTTTCAGATTTGTTCCGAAGATGGATGACATAAGCCACACTCCCTTACTGGAGCCCGGCTTTGCCGCCGAGCCGATCAAAGTCGTCAAAAAATGTGGGATAGGATTTGTTCACGGCCTGCGCGCCCTGAATGGTTACAGGACCGGCGCAGACAGCGGCTGCCACGGCGGCGGTCATGGCGATGCGGTGGTCGCCCGCGGCACTGCAGATGCCGCCGGCAAGTCCGGGTTTGCCGGAGATGACGAGAGCATCCGCTTCCTCGCGCACCCGGCCGCCCAGGGCGGTCAGCAGTGCGGCGGTTGTGGCCAGCCGGTCACTCTCTTTATAACGCAGTCTGCCCGCGTTGTAAATACGGCTTTCGCCTGCGGCCGCCGCGGCCACCAGGGAGAGCACGGGCGCAAGATCCGGAATGGCGTCCGCGTCGATGTCCACGGCGCGCAGCGGTCCCGGCGCGGCTGTGACGGCGTCGCCGGAAACGGTTATGTGCGCGCCGAAGCGCTGCAGAAGCGCCGCGCAGGCGCTGTCGCCCTGAACCGTATCCATCCGCAGCCCGGTGACGGTGACGCCGCTGCCGGCCAGCGCTCCGGCGCAGAGCCAGAAGGCGGCGTTTGACCAGTCGCCCTCGGCCGTGACGGTGCCGGGAGAGCGGAAGCGCTGTCCGCCGGGAATCGCGTAGCCGCCGGGAACGGCGTGAATTTCAATACCGAAAAGACGCAGGACCTGCAGCGTCAATTCGATATAGGATGCGGAGCTGACCGTGCCGGTCAGATGAAGAACGCTGTCCTCCGCAGCCAGAGGAAGGGCAAAGAGCAGCCCGCTGATGAACTGGGAAGAGACGTTCCCGGCCAGCGTGTACGCACCGCCCCGCAGCTGTCCGGCGCAGGAAAAGGGGTCAGCGCTTTGGGCGGAAAGCGTGCAGCCGTGGGCGGTCAGTTCTTCATACAGCGGAGAGAGCGGGCGGGACGGCAGCCGTCCGGTACGCAGAAACTGCACGGACTTGCCCAGCGCGCAGGTCATGGGCAGAAGAAGACGGAAGGTGGTGCCGGACTCGCCGCAGTCTACGGTGGGATCTGCCGTCCCGGCGGCGCCGGGCGTAACCAGATAGCCCTCCGCCGTCCGCAGCGCGCTGGCGCCAAGTGCCGGAAGGCAGCGGGCGGTGGCGTCCATATCGGCGGAAAATGCGGCGCAGCGGATCAGCGTGGGCCGGTCCGCCGCGGCTGCGGCCAGCAGCAGCCGGTGTACGTGGGATTTGGACGGAATGGCCGGAATTGTGCCCGCAAGCGGCCGGGGTTCGATCCGGGCCAGCATCACAGCACCTCAAGGCCGGCGCGCAGCAGGCCGTCCAGCGCATCCACCGGCGTGGGGAAAATGCCGCATTCGCCGGTTTTCCGGGGCAGGATCATATCAATGGTGCCGCCGGCCCGTTTCTTGTCCGACAGCATGGCAGGCACGAGCGCCTCAGCGCCGTATTCTGTTGTGACAGGAAGGCTGTAGGCGGTCAGGAGCGCCTGGATTTCTTCCGCGCAGGCGGCGGGGCACAGGCCGCGGCTGCTGGCCGCCCGGCTGGCCACGGCCATGCCGATGGCCACGGCTCTGCCGTGGGACACGGAAAAACCGGAGCACTTCTCCACCGCGTGACCCACTGTATGGCCGAAGTTCAGAATTTTGCGGCGTCCGGTGTCAAATTCGTCGCTCTGCACCACGTCGCTTTTGATGGAGACGCAGACGGCAATGATGTCTTCAAGCTGCGGCTGAATGGGATTTTTCAGCTGTTCAAAAAGCGCCGCGTCGGCAATCACGCCGTATTTGATGACTTCGGCGCAGCCGTCCGTAAAAACGGCTTCAGGCAGCGTGGCGAGCGTGCTGCAGTCGCACAGAACAAGGGACGGTTGCCAGAAAGCGCCGGCCAGATTCTTGCCGGAGGGCAGATCAATGGCCGTTTTGCCGCCGACGGAGGCGTCCACCGCCGAGAGAAGCGTGGTGGGAACCTGCACCCAGCGCATGCCGCGCATATAGGTGGCCGCCGCGAAGCCGGCCATATCGCCGGTCACACCGCCGCCCAGAGCCACGGTGATGTCGCTGCGGGTGATGCCCTTTTCCGCCATGGCGTTCAGCAGGGACAGATAGGTGTTCCCGTTCTTGGAGGCTTCGCCGTGGGGGAAAACAAAGGTTTCAACGGCGTAATCCGCCGCGTTCAGCGCCCGGATCAGCGCGGCGCCGTAGAGGGAAAAAACCGTGTCGTCCGCAACGAGCATGGCGCGGCCGGCAGGCGCCGCCGCACGGATCAGGCTGCCCGCCTGCTCCAGAAGGCCACTGCCGATCAGAACGTCGTAGCTTTTTGATGCGGATACGTGTACTGTTTTCATCTTCTGTCCACCTCTTCCTTGCGCCGCCGTCCCTCCGCAAGAAGGGTCTTCAGCGTCTGGCCGTCGCCGTCTGCCAGGGCCTGCCTGTATTTCTGCAGCTCTGCAGTCAAAAGATCCAGCTCATGGATCAGATAGTCGCGGTTGTCCAGGAAAAGCTCCGTCCACATGGTTTCGTTCAGCCAGGCGACCCGGGTCAGGTCCTTGTAGCTTCCGGCTGAAAAGCCCTTGTGCAGGCCGGCAGTGGGGCTTTTGATGTATGCATTGGAGACCACATGTGCCAGCTGCGAGGTGAATGCGATCATCTCGTCGTGCTTTTCGGCCGTGGTTACAGTCAGACGGCCGAACCCGGCGGGGGCCAGCAGCGCCCGCACGCGTTCAATCAAAGCCAGATCATTGGTTTCAGTCGGAACGATGATCATGGACGCGCCGCGGAACATGTCGGCCCGGCTGTGCTTGAAGCCGGAGTTTTCCGTGCCGGCCATGGGGTGTCCGCCCACATAGGTAAAGCCGTGCGTCGCCGCCAGCTGGCAGCAGGCGTTGAAAATGACGCGCTTGATGCCGCAGGTGTCAATCACAACCGTGGATTTGGAGACATACGGGGCCAGCTGCGTCAGGTACTCCACCGCGGCGGCCGGATACAGTGCCAGCAGAATCAGATCACAGCTTCCCGCGGTGCCGCCGCTCAGAATTCCGTGTACGCAGCCGTCTGCCATGGCTAGCTCGGTTACGCCGGAGTCCCGGTCATAGGCCAGAACCGTGTGACCGGCCGCAGCATAAGCTCTGGCAAAGGAACCGCCCATCAGGCCAAGTCCGGCAATGCCCACTCTCATGTTCACAGCACCTCCCGGATCCGGCGGACGTCGGCGGCCAGCTTGTCAAACTGGTCCGGCGTCAGCGACTGCGCGCCGTCGCACAGGGCGTGGGGCGGATCGTTGTGCACCTCGATAATCAGACCGTCTGCGCCTGCTGCCGTGGCGGCCAGCGCCATGGCCGGCACCAGAGAGGCGTGACCGGTTCCGTGACTGGGATCCACCACAACGGGAAGATGCGTCATTTCATGCAGCATGGGAACAGCGGAAAGGTCCAGCGTGTTGCGTGTGCTGGTTTCAAAGGTGCGGATGCCTCTCTCGCACAGAATGACGTTGCTGTTGCCGGAGGCCATGATGTATTCCGCGCTCATCAGAAGCTCTTTCAGAGTGTTGGCCAGACCGCGCTTGAGCAGGATGGGCTTCTGCGTTTTGCCGAGCTCCCGCAGAAGCTCAAAGTTCTGCATGTTCCGGGCGCCCACCTGAATCACATCCACGTCTGCAAAAAGCGGCAGACGGTCAATGCTCATGATCTCTGTGACAATGGCCATGCCCGTGGCCTTTTTCGCCTCGCAGAGAAGCTCAATGCCGTGCGCCTTCAGTCCCTGAAAATCATAGGGAGAGGTTCTGGGCTTGAATGCGCCGCCGCGCAGCATGGTCGCGCCGGCGGCCTTCACCCGCTGGGCCACCGTCATAATCTGCTCCGGCGTTTCAACAGAGCAGGGACCGGCGATGAACTGGAAATTGCCGCCGCCGATTTTGACGCCGCCGACATCCACAACCGTGTCGTCGGGATGGAATTTGCGGTTGGCGCTTTTGAACGGCTCGGTGATGCGGGTGACACGCTCCACAACCTCCAGGGATTCAAGCAGCTCCGTGTCCACGTTGCGCGTGTCGCCGATCACACCCAGGACGGTGTGCTGCGTGCCTGTGGAGATGTGAACATCCAGTCCCTGGCTGCGCAGCCAGGCGGTGATGCTGTCAATCTGCTGCTGGGTTGCATTGGGTTTGAGTACTGCGATCATATGGATTCCCTCTTTCTGTTTCGCCGGTCGGCAGCTGCGCGGCAAGAAAAACGCCGTGCAGCGATTCACACTGCACGGCGTTCATTTCCTGCTTTTCAGGGATTGCCGGTTCATCATTTGCAGCACAAATCGCTCTTACTTTTGTTGGTAAAGTAAAAGTAGAGATATGCGCTTGCAAAAAAGTTCCGCATGAAATCCGGCACTCCTTATTCCTTGATGGTTTTATCTTACGTTGTTTTTTGATTGCAGTCAACAGTAAAAACGCACAAAATATTCTGCGTTTATTTAGAAAAAATATGTGCTGAGCACCGAAATCAATACCTATTCGGCTGTAAATGCAAACAGAGAACGGTCATAATAGGCCAGGACGGCGTCGCGCACCGCCGCATAATCGCTGCGGCTGACGGTGATGACCAGCACACCGTCCCCCGGCGCACAGCCGGCGTCACAATCCAGCATCGGGAAGAGATTGTCCTCCAGCTCGGCCTTCAGCTCCAGAAGCGTTTCGCTGTTTTGGGCGTAGTATGTGCTGTCATGCGGCGGAACATAGCCTTCTGCGGCGTTGCCCGGAGGCGCCAGACAGTAGATCAGCAGCAGGACAAACGCCGCCAGGAATACGACGCAGCCGACAGGCCGGATTTTTTTGACAAATGACTGGCCGGCCGTCTCCTTTGGCCGGTCGGACCCGGGTGCGGACAGACGGTTGTCGTCCATGGAAATCACTCCTTCAGACAGGACGGAAGATAAACGGGGCGGCGTTCCCGCCGCCCCGACTGTGTGCTCAGAATTTGACGCGCTGTGCGATGTAGGCGCTCAGCTCTTCAATTTTGATGCGGACCTGCTCCATGGTGTCCCGGTCGCGTACGGTGACGCAGCCGTCTTCCTTGGAGTCAAAATCATAGGTGATGCAAAACGGCGTGCCGATCTCGTCCTGACGGCGGTACCGCTTGCCGATGGAACCGGCGTCGTCATAGTCCACCATGAAGTCGGCAGCCAGCGCGTCGCGGATTTCCTGAGCCTCTGCCGCCAGCTTTTTGGACAGGGGCAGCACCGCGCACTTGAAGGGCGCCAGCGCCGGGTGGAAGCGCATGACCACGCGGGTGTCGTTTTTCTCAGCGTCCACAACCTCTTCGTCGTAAGCTTCAACAAGGAAGGCCAGCGTGACGCGGTCGGCGCCCAGGGACGGCTCGACCACATAGGGGATATAGTGCTCGTTGGTTTCCGGATCGAAATAGGTCAGATCCTTGCCGGATGTGTTCTGATGCTGGGTCAGGTCGTAGTCCGTGCGGTCGGCGACGCCCCACAGCTCGCCCCAGCCGAAGGGGAACAGATACTCAAAGTCGGTTGTGGCCTTGGAGTAGAAACTCAGCTCCTCCTTGGAGTGGTCACGCAGACGCAGGTTTTCATCCCGGATGTTCAGACTCAGCAGCCAGTCGTGGCAGTAGCTGCGCCAGTACTGGAACCACTCAAGATCCGTGCCCGGTTTGCAGAAGAACTCCAGCTCCATCTGTTCAAATTCGCGGATGCGGAAGATGAAGTTGCCCGGCGTGATCTCATTGCGGAAGGACTTGCCGATCTGGCACACGCCGAAGGGCACCTTGCGCCGGGTGGTGCGCTGGATGTTGGGGAAGTTGACAAAAATACCCTGGGCGGTTTCCGGACGCAGATAAACCTCCGTGGAGGAATCCTCCGTAACGCCCTGGTGGGTTTTGTACATCAGGTTGAACTTGCGGATGTCGGTAAAATCGCACTTGCCGCAGCCGGGGCAGACGATGTTGTGCTCCCGGATATAGGCGACCATTTCCTCATTGGACATGGCGTCCGGCGTGACATCCTCAATGCCGTTTTCATGGCACCAGTCCTCGATGAGCTTGTCGGCACGATGGCGCATTTTGCACGCCTTGCAGTCGATCAGCGGGTCGTTGAAGGTGGTCACATGGCCGGAAGCCACCCATACCTGCGGATTCATGAGGATTGCGGCATCCAGTCCCACGTTGTAGGGGTTTTCCTGAACGAATTTCTTCCACCATGCCCGCTTGACGTTGTTTTTCAGCTCCACGCCCAGAGGACCGTAGTCCCAGGAGTTGGCCAGACCGCCGTAAATATCGCTGCCGGGGTAAACGAAGCCGCGGCCCTTGCACAGGGCGACGACTTTATCCATGGTTTTTTCTGTATTCTGCATAGGAACCTCCGGAGAAATTAAATTATGAATAGTATCTTCATAATTATATTCTAACTTGAGGGTTTGTCAACATTTATCCGCCTTTTGGATGGCTCTGCCGCTCTGAAGGGCGGAAAAACCTGTACGGATTGGGCAGACGCCGCACGCCTGTCAGCGGCCTGCGGCCTCCAGCCGGCGCATGGAGCGGAATTCCAGCGCGATCAGGAGCACTGCCAGAAGAATGGACAGCACGTCGGAGATGGGCGCGGCCCAGAGCATACCGGTCACGCCGGCAGAGGCCGACAGCAGAAGAACGCCCGGGACGAAGAAAACCACATCCCTGGCTACGGCCAGAATGGTGGAGCCCACGGGCCTGCCGATGGACTGCAGGAAGATGCTGCAGGCCTTGCTCAGGCAGGTGAAGATGATGGCGCAGAGGAAAATGCGGAAGCACATGCAGGCGTATTCGTTATACAGCGCGCTCTCGTTGCCGAACAGGCTGACAATAGCCTGCGGGCACAGCTCGAAAAGCGCCGTTGCGATCAGACCCACCACAATGTTGGAGAGAATGATGTATTTGAAAGTCTTTCGCACGCGGCCATGCCGGCGTGCGCCGTAGTTGAAGCCCACAATCGGCTGCCCGCCGACGGCGATGCCCACGGCGAAGGAGATCGCGATGGCAAAGACCTTCATGACGATCCCAATGGCGGAAAGCGGGATGTCTGCGCCGTATTCGCTCAGTGGGCCGTAACGGCCGATGGAGTTGTTGGCGACGGTCATGATGATCACAATTGCCACCTGAATGATGAAGCTGGAAATGCCGAGCTGGCAGATTTGCCTGACGATGTGCCCGTTCAGGCGGAAGCTGCTTTGATCCAGCGTGAAGGAGCAGGGGCGGCGGAAATACAGCGCAGAGATGATGGCCGAGATAATCTGGCCGGCGATGGTGGCAATGGCGGCGCCTCTGACGCCCTGGTTGAAGACGAAAATGGCCAGCGGGTCGCCGATGAGGTTGATCACCGCACCGACCGCGGTGGAGATCATGGCGTATTTCGGCGCGCCGTCAGCGCGGATCTGGCCGTTGGCACTGGAAGTAAATACATAAAACGGAATGCCGAACAGAATGATGGTCATGTAATCCCGTGCGTACTGGTAGCAGCCTTCCGTCACGCCGAAAAGCGTCAGGATCGCGTCTTCAAAGACAAAGCCCAGAACTGTCAGAACAAGGCTGACGGCTACGGTGAGCACGATGCCGTTGCCGATGCAGCGGCTGCCGGTTTTCCGCTCGCCGCGGCCCAGCGACAGGCTCAGCAGCGCCGCGCTGCCGTCGCCGATCAGCAGTGCCAGCGCCAGTGCGATGACGGTGAAGGGATAGACGACAGTGGTGGCGGCGTTGCCCAGATAGCCGACGCCCTGACCGATGAAAATCTGGTCGACGATGTTGTAAAGCGCGCTGACCAGCATGGATGTGACACAGGGCACGGAGAACTTCAGCAGGAGCCTGCCGACGTTTTCCGTGCCGAGATAAGCGTTTTTCTGTTCAGATGCGGGTGCTTCAGTGTTCATGGATTGTTCCTCCTGATTGAAAAAGTTTTTTGCCGTCGGCGCGCGGATCGGCGCAGCACAAAAAAGGTGCGTAAACCCAAAAACCTGGATTTACGCACCTGGTGCAACACGGCAAATTGTTTTTGTTATGATTCCTTCAGCAATTATATTATACATCATTTAAAAATGAAATGTAAGTAAAAATTGCAGTTTTTAAAAAAAGACTTACATGGGAATACAAATTGTGCTATAATTATTCCGAAATCGAGCTGTATGCGCGCTGGAAAGAAGCTGTCCGGCGCGCTGTGTGTTTGCGGCGCCCGCCCGGATGTGCGGGAGGGCGGCTGCAGGTTCGCGTCCGGCGAGGGGGACCGGCGGAGGCCTGCCTGCGCCGCGTCAGGATGTGAAACGGAGGAAACATGTTTAAAATCGGCGATTTGATCGTGTATGGCGGAACCGGCGTGTGCCGTGTGGCAGACATCCGCGCACAGGACATTCCGGGGCTGGACAGAAACCGGCTGTATTATATTCTCAGGCCGCTCTATCAGGACTGTACCATTTCCATCCCGGCAGACAACCCGAAAGTGTTTATGCGCCCGGTGATCTCCCGGGCGGAGGCGGAGGCGCTGATCGATCAGATTCCATCTATTCAGAGCGAGACGTTCAACAGCCACGTTACGCGGGAGCTGGCCGACTATTATGAGGCGGGCCTGAAAAGCCATGACTGCGCGGATCTTGTGAAGCTGACCAAGTCAATTTATGCAAAAAGACGGAAGGCGCAGGCGTGCAACAAAAAGCTGGGCGCCATTGACGAGCGTTATATGAAGCGGGCGGAGGAAATGCTTTTCGGCGAACTGGCCGCCGTGCTGGAAATCCCCCGGGAACAGGTGGTTGATTATATTGCGCGGCGGATCGGAGATGCGCCGGCCAACTGAAAAGCCGTGCGGCGGACAGACTGTCCGCCGCATTTTTTTGCGGGAGCCGGATAATTTTGCTGTTTTGATGCTTTTTATATGCGCAGCAGATGCAGTGAACGCCTATCCTTCGGACAGACAGGAAGGACGGGAGATGAATCGGATGCCGGAACTCATTGTGGATACGGCGCGCATCAGACATAATGCGCAGATTGTGTTTGAACAGGCAGGCGGCGCGCGGGTGATCGGCGTTGTAAAAGGAAACGGTTATGGCCTGGAGCTTGTACCCTATGCCCGCACGCTGATCGGCTGCGGCGTGGATATGCTGGCGGTGGCGGCGCTGGATGAGGCGCTTGCCCTGCGCAGCGCGGGCGTTGACGCTGAGATTCTTCTGATGACGCCGCTGGCAGACGAGCGGGAGATCCGCACAGCCGTTTTGCAGAATGTAATTCTGACTGCGGCCAGACTGGAGAATGTGCGCAGCGTCAATGCCGTGTCAGCCGCCGTCGGGCTCTCCCCAAGGGTCCATCTGTGCGTGGATACGGGGCTCGGCCGTCACGGTTTTGCCGCCGCGCGGCAGGACTTGCTCCTGGCCGCTGCCCGGGAGCTGCGCGGGGCGCGTATTGAGGGCATCTTTTCCCATTTTGCAGACGCGGCCGGAAAAAGGCTGTCGTTCACGCAAAAGCAGCTGGCGCTGTTTCTGAACGCCTGCGCCTTTCTGGAAGAAAACGGGATCCGCGTGGGCATGCGCCACATTGCCGCCTCCTGCGCGCTGCTGCGCTTTCCGCAGACACGGCTGGATGCCGTGCGCGTGGGTTCGGCGTTTCTGGGTCGTGTGCCTTTGAAAAATATATGGGGATTTCAGCCTGTCGGCTATCTCAGAAGCCGGGTGGAAGCCGTGTATACCCGTGCCGCCGGGCAGAATGTCGGCTACGGACACGGCTTTGTGACAGCCGGGGAAACCAGAACAGCCGTGCTCTCCGCGGGGTACGGCTGCGGGTTCGGCCTTTCGCGGGAAAACCGCAGCGGAGGCTTTGCCGGCGCTGTCTGTCAGCTGCGGCGCATGTTCCGGCAGCGTACGCAGCCGCTGACGGTCCGGATCGGCGGTACGCAGTGCCCTGTTCTGGGCGGCGTGGGGTTTACTTCCTGCGTTGTGGATGTCACGGCGGCGGACTGCCGGCCGGGCGACAGTGCTGATTTGCCGGTGAATCCGCTGTGGATTGACAGCAGTGTCAGGCGCACATATATCTGCGCCTCCGGCTCCGGCCGGACGGAACAGCTCCGCGGGCTTGCCTCTTCATTCTGACAGCCTCCGTTAAACATAGATTTCACTCTCTTAAACAGGAAGAGGGCAGGGCGTGCGCCCTGCCCTCTTCCTGTTTATCCGCCTCCGTCCTGCGCAAAGCAGGCACGCAGCGTATCCACGGCCTTTTTCTCAATGCGGGATACATAGCTGCGGCTGATGCCGCACAGTGCGGCGATTTCCCGCTGGGTCCGCGGCGGTTTTCCGTCCAGACCGTAGCGCATGGAAATAATCTCGCGCTCGCGCGGCGTCAGGCTTTCACGGATGTAGCGGCGCAGGCTGGCATATGTTTCGGCGGTGCTGATGTTGTCCAGCAGATCCTCGCTCATGCTGATCACATCGATCAGTGACAGGGAATTTCCTTCGCGGTCCGTATCTATGGAGTCCGACAGAGAGACATCGCCTGCGGATTTGCGCATGCTGCGGAAATACATCAGGATTTCATTTTCAATACAGCGGCTGACGTAGGTGGCCAGACGCACGCCCCTGTCCGGACGGTAAGTGGAGACGCCCTTGATCAGGCCAATGGTGCCGATGGAGATCAGATCGTCCTGATC
The DNA here is from genome assembly GCA_016293865.1 of Oscillospiraceae bacterium. GTDB lineage: Bacteria > Bacillota > Clostridia > Oscillospirales > Oscillospiraceae > JAEDDG01. Next base: position 15,588 of record JAEDDG010000026.1, read on the forward strand.
GTCCGCCTGAGTGTAATACTTCTTGATGATATGGGCGACAAGCCGCAGGTTGCGCTCGATCAGCACATTCCGTGCGTGTTCATCGCCTGCTGTGCAAAGCTCAATGTAATGGCGTTCCTCGGCGGCAGAAAGCGGCTTTGGAAACGATCCGGCGGTGTTGCCGATCCGCAGCATCAGAAACGGATAGGACAACAGCGCCGCAAATGCGGCAGACAGCATGTGCACACCATCCCGTTTTTTTCTGGACGGAAAAACCGCCCTGTTTCAGTATATAAACGGGCGATTTGTCCATATTCCTGCGGCGCGTCACAGTCAAGCGTCATTTCCGGCTCTGCGGGCGGGACATATTCTGCGCGGGACGCCGCATTGCAGACGCTGCGGGAGCGGACGGCATTTGAGCAAAGCCGGGTATCCGCCGGCTTTTATAAAAGGAAAAGGCCGGGATTCTGCATCCCGGCCTCAGCGTGCCGAAAAAGTATTTTCGACACGCTGCGTGCGGTTTTTTGAACTTCAGGAAGTTCGAAAAACCTGTTTGATTGAACGTGCAAGGGGCCTTAACCCCTTGCACACATTCCCCGCTGCTCAGACCCGCAACACGCTTTCATCGTTTGCCGCCGGCGGAGGCCGGGATTCGGAATCCCGGCCTCTTTTTCGTTTGCACGGCGGTTACCGGCCGGTGGGCGCGACAGCCCGCAGCTCGATATACCCGCGCGTACCGACAGGCTCCAGCTGGATCCGGGGCTGTGTGTCGTCCCACCGATAGCCGATGACAGACGGGTCGTACCTGTCCATGGCCTGCTGCACGGCGGCAATGGCCCGGCAATAGTCCTCCTCGGCGAACGGCTCGCCCTGAAAGCTCAGATACTGTGCCGCGGGAAGGTCAATGATGTCAAAGCCTTCGGGAACCGGACCGCTGTAATCTGCGGCGGCCTCAACGCCCTGAACATAGGTGGAAGTGCCCGGCTTTTTGTACTGCGCGGGCAGCCACATGCACACGGGCTCGAGGCAGAGCGAGTCCATGCTGGTCAGAAGGCCCCAGACATCGCAGCCGACCTCCCCGCAGTAGGAATAATAATCCTCTGCCTGAATGCCGCGCCGGATCATTGCCCTGCGCGGTTCTTTGCTGATGAGCTGAACGAATACACTTTGTACATTTTCCACGGAAACCGCATCCTTTCTCAGTGCTCTGAATTTGACACCGTAGGGGATGAAAAGAGGGATGGGAACAGGTGCTTTTGCATACGCGCCGGGATTGCAGCCGAACTGCCGCAGAAATGCCCGCTGGTAGCCGTCCACGCTGCCGAAGCCGAGGGCGTATGCGGCGTCAATCACTTTGCAGCCGCCGTTTTTCAGCAGCAGCGCGGACATGGAAAGCCGCAGGCGGCGGATATAGTCCGCCGGCGTGAAGCCTGTATACTGCCTGAAAAGCCGGAAGGCGTACCAGGGGGAAAAAAACGATGCCCGCGCAAGGGCCGCTGCTGTGATTTCTTCGTCAATATGCGCCTGGATGTAGTCCTGCATCCGCTGGACGGCCAGAATCTGTTCCCGCATCTTTTGATCACCACCTGCTGCTGATTGTACCGGAAAAGGCAGAGCGGTTTCCCGACATTTTTTGCGAAGCTTCCTGCCGCCGCACAGAAAAGGCGGCCGCGCAGGTCACGCGTCGTTCCGGCCGGAAGCGCCGGGGCGCAGGATCATGGGCGTATAGGTGATTCCGTCCGTGAGCTGCTGCGTGTCCGCAGGAACAAAACCCAGCCGCCGGTAAAACTCCAGCGCGTAGGATGACGCGTTGACTGTCATGGCCTTTCTGCGGTTTTCGCGGAGCGCAGCTTCAAACAGGCGCCGGCCGATGCCGCGGCGGTGATACCGGCCGTCCACGAAAAACAGGGCGATGTGGCTGCCGCTGTCGCGCGTGGCCAGCATGCCGGCCAGCGTTCCGTTTTCAAATGCGCCGTAGGTTTTCAGCATGCGCAGATAGACTCTGTCCGTCAGCGTGCTGCGGAAGCTCTCCACGCCTTCCTGCGTGTATTCCGGCGCGTTGAATTCCATAAACACCCGCAGCGCCAGATCCAGCGCAGGCTGCCGCTCTTCGGGCGGAAGCACGCGGATTTCGACGCCGCTGTCCGGCTGCCCGGCGCCGTCGCGGCGCGCCCGGCTGTGCCGGCGCAGAAAGTTCAAGATGGCCATGCTGTTCACTCCCAACCTGCATCATTTCACATTGTCCTGTTTTTATTATACGCGCCGTCCGGATTTCGTCAATCGGCGCCGGGCGCGGCCCCGGACAGGATGCAGAAAGCCTCCTGTCCCAAAGGACGGGAGGCTTTGTCTGTGTTGTGCGCCGCCTTATACAAGTGCGGCCAGGTCCGGGAAAAGGCTGAGGCTGCGCTTCAAAATGCCCTTCATCTGCGCGATGGCCACGCCGTAATTGGTCATGGGCACGCCCTGGTCCATGGCGCATTTTGTGCGGTAGAGCATCTCGCGCGGGTTGAGCATGCACGCGCCGCAGTGCAGAATCAGCACGTAGGGAGACAGATCCTCCGGAAACTCGGTGCCGGAGGTGGTGACGAATTTGAAGTCGGCGCCGGTGTAGGCCCGCAGCCAGGCCGGCAGCTTCACTGTGCCGATGTCGCCGCACTGACGGTGATGGGTGCAGCCCTCGGAGATCAGAACGGTGTCGCCGTCCCTGATGGTTTTCATGGCGGCGGCGCCGGCCACAGCAGAGGCCAGAACGCCTTTGTACCGGGCCATGAGAATGGAAAAACTGGTGAGCGGAATGTCCTCCGGCACAATGGCGGCCACCTGCTGGAACGCCTGGCTGTCCGTGATCACCATGGCCGGCTTTTTGTTCAGAACGCGCAGCGCCTGGGCAAGACCGTCCTCCTTGACGACGATGTTGACGGCACCGGCGTCCAGCACGTCGCGGATCATCTGCTGCTGCGGCAGGATCATCCGGCCCTTGGGCGCGGCGGAGTCAATGGGCGTGACCAGAACGGCCACGTCGCCCGGCTGCAGCAGATCGCCCACCAGCCGGCGGCCGTCGTCCTCCGTCCGGGACAGACGGGCCATGCGCTCTTTCAGCTCGTGGATGCCCGCGCCGGTCATGGCGCTGACGTAAATCTCATTGTCTCCGGCCTGCGGCAGACTGTGCAGCAGGTCGGATTTGTTCAGCGCGGCAATATACGGAATGTTTTTGGACTCAAAAAGGCGGATCAGGTCCCGGTCACAGGCGGTGTACCCCTCCAGCGCGTCCACAACCAGAACGGCGATGTCCGTCTTGTTCAGGATCTGCCGTGTTTTCTGCACGCGTTTTTCACCCAGAGCGCCCTCGTCGTCAAAGCCCGGCGTGTCGATGATCAGCACAGGGCCCAGCGGCAGAAGCTCCATGGCCTTGCGCACAGGGTCGGTGGTGGTTCCCTTTGTGCTGGAGACAACGGCCAGCTCCTGGCCGGTGACGGCGTTGACCACGCTGGATTTACCGGCGTTTCTGCGGCCGAAAAAGCCGATGTGTACGCGTTCGCCTGACGGTGTGTCGTTCAGTCCCATAAAAGCGCCTCCTTAACCTGCGCCTTCAGCGGCGGCCGCGGAAGGTGTAAAGATGGATTCGATCTGCTTGTCTGTCAGCTGCACGTCAAAGACTTCCTGGTAATAATCCTTTGCCTCCTGAACGACGTCCACGTCTTCAAAAAGCGCGGGATAGACGGTCTTGGCCATCCACAGGAGCGTGACCGGCGTGTCCGCGCCGGGTGTGTAGCTGCGGTATATGCCCAGCGGCATTTTGTAAACGTTCCGGTTGACCACGGCGTCGATGCCGCTCCAGTCGTTGGCGCCGATGGCGTTGGTGTAAAGGTCCTCAGGATAAGCAGCAGTGAAGTTGGTGATGAGAATGGTGTCCGGATTCCAGGTGTAGACCTGCTCCATGTTCACCTGCACGGAGTTGTCGGTGCTGATTTCGTTGGCCACATTCAGCGCGCCGATGGCGTCGCACCACCACTGGCCGAAAAAGCTGCTGCCGGAGGTCACAAGATTGGTGTCCGAGTACTGGAAAAGGAAAAACACGCGCGCCTTTTCCGTGTCGCTCAGTTCGCCGACCCGGGACTGAACCAGGTTATAGGCCTCCTCGCTGCGCTGCCGGACAAGCGCGGACTTGTCGTTTTCCGGGAAAATCTCGCTGAGCAGGGAGATCCACTGGTTCAGCGTCTCGATGCAGTCGTAATCCCACTGGTTGACGCCCACGGCCACGGCGTTGAAGCCGGCGGTACGCAGCTGCTCACCGGTCTGGGCGCTGGCGGCGTTATAGAAGACAACCTGGGGATCCAGCTTCAGCAGCTCCTCCGTGTTCAGCACATCGCCGGAAATAAAGGAGGTGTCGGCTTCCAGAATTTCCGGGTAGAGCTGGCCGAGCAGGCCGTTTTTGGCGGCAGTCATGCTGGCTTCGGGGATTCCCACCAGCTTTTCAGCGGAGTTGAAAAACACGGACAGGACGCTGGCCAGCGGCCAGATGCCCACAATGGCCACGCGGTCAATGTCTGCGGGGAGCGTGACGGTTTCGCCTGCGTGGTCGGTGACGGTGATGGTTCCGGCGCTGTCGCTGTTGCTGTCAGCCGGTGCGCAGCCTGCAAACAGGCTCAGCAGCAGGGCGGCGGCCAAAAGAAGGGTGATCATTCGCTGAAGTTTCATGGTTCTGTGCTCCTTAATATTGTAATCACAAAAGAATGCGGAATTTCAGACGGCCGCTTCAGACAAGCGGCGTGCCGACGAGGTTTGGAATGCTGCGCCGGTAAATCCGGCCGGAAAACGCCTCGGAGGGCAGCGGGAAAAACGCGCTGCCGGCGGGACAGATGGGCCTGTACATCGGGTCGGCGATTATACGCTGCGCGCCGGCCAGCAGGGGGATCAGGTCGTCCTCGTCCTCGGCCATGCAGTCGCCGGGCGCCAGAAGCGCAGGCTGTGCTTCGGTGGGGCAGAGCACGCGGACGGGCAGACCGGTTTCCGCCGTAATGGCGGCGGCCAGGGAGCCGGAAGTTACGCTCTCGCCGATGAGGACCGTCTGCGCGCCTGCGGTGGGCCGGGCGGTGTAGGGAACGCTGCAGACGCCGGTGTCTGCGGCTTCTTCCAGCGTCTGCAGGACAGTCTGCGGGAATGCTGTGCCGAAGGGCGCGGCGCACACATACGGCGTGCCGAACAGGGTCTGAAGTTCCCGGGCGGCAGGCAGACCGGCCGAGGAAACCACCAGATTGACGGCTGCCTGTCCGGCCCGGCACAGTTCGTCCAGACCGGAACCCATGGCCCAGCAGGAGACAATCTCCCAGCCGGCCCGGGTCAGCAGGCGGCGCATGGCCGCATCGCTGCCGTTGACGGAGAAGTCCAGCGGCGTCAGGCCGAGAAGGTTGACGCTGCGCCGGTTTGTGCATACGGCGCTGCGGTCGGCAAACCGGCGGGCCACGGCGGCCAGCGCCATGCCGGCGCCGGAGATATAGGTGTGCATGCCGTTGGTGGCAAGACCCATGGCGGGAATTCCGGTGCGGGCCTCCACGGCGGCGGCCACGGCTGTAAAGTCCGTGCCGACCAGCATGGGAATGGGCGTGCCGCAGACGGCCACAAACCGCGGCTGCAGCTGCTGCGCTGCGTCGGCAATGTCGCCGATGACCTTTTCGTCGTCACCCATAATGGCGTCCATCTCCGTCATGGCGGAGACGAAAACCAGACTGTCCGTGTCGTACCAGCGGGGCTCATCGTGCGTGTTGTAGGTGGAGTTGCAGCCGGAGGCGTCGTGGATGACCGTCATGCCGCCCAGCTCAAACAGGGCGGAGGCCACGCCGGAGGCGTCCGACGTATAGGTGGAGATGATCCGTGCAGTCTGTTTCATATGCCGCAGCACCCGCACCCCAGGCCTTTGACGGTGATCAGGCCGCGGGGGTCCTTTCTGTTGAGTTCGGCGTCGGCCATCAGCCCGGCCAGACGGGCGATGCCGTCAAAGCCATACAGGCCGCCGCCCTCCACGATGTTCACAAAGGCGTCGCTGCCTGTGAAATAGGCAGCCTTCTGGCCGATGCACAGGGGCGGCTCCGCCGCCTGGCGGGGGGCAACGCGCATCATGGGATCGCTGGTGGGGTAGAGCATCAGCTCCGGCGCATGGCTTTGCAGCCACCGCGCCGCCGCTTCCTCCTCGCCGCTGACGGCGTCAATGTAAATCTCGGTCAGATTGAAGCCGCACCGGATCAGCAGTCGGGCCAGCTCCATGGGCCGGGGAACGGCGGTGTAGTCCAGCGCCACCGGCTTGCCGTTCAGCAGCTGCCGCGTCTGCTCCAGTGCGTCCAGTGCGCCGCGCCTGGCGGCCGCGGTGTCCGGAGCGGGAACGCCCAGCACGCCGGCCAGCGTCTGCAGGTTTTGATCGATGACGTCAAAATCCGCCGACCAGGGCAGATACAGGTGCCGCTGGCCCAGGCGGTGTTCCAGCGCGTCGCCGCCCGCCCGAGCCGGCGGATAGGTGGAGATGCTCAGAAAGCTCTCCGCCATCAGCTGGTATTCGCCGTAGGTCCGGCATGCCGTGATGTCGCGCAGTGTAAATCCGTTTTCCCGGATCATGCGGACAAGCTCGCTTGTGCCGTCGGTGGGCAGGTCGTTTCCGATGAGACTGACGCTTTTATCGTTGACGGGACGCTTTTTCAGCAGGCTGTACAGCTGCCGGCGCATGAGCTGGTCCGGCGTCAGTCCGCTTTTGCGCATGATGGGATTCATGTAACAGTCGGTAAAATCCACCTGCGGGAAGCGGCCGCGCAGCGTACGGAAAACGCGGTCCAGATCGCAGGCCATGAAATGATGGATGCAGCTGGTGTACAGAAGAACGGCCGGGGGCATGGCCGGGAGCTTGTGCAGAATATCTGTGACGCCGTCGATGATCAGCTCCTCCATGTCGCCGTCCAGCACGTTGTTTTCCCGGATGGAAATCATGGAGAAACGCTCCGCAGCGCCCATTTCCGCCGCCGTCAGTACGACGCCCCGCAGGCAGCCCTCGGCGCAGACGAAAATCTCGTGGGCGCCGGGAATCAGCATGCCGGTGTGGACGATGTTCCACATCCCGCGGGCCGGCGCGCCGTATTCAAGCCCGCCCGCAAACGGCGCCGGGAGCTGTGCGTCCGCCATGCGCACGCCGACGGCGGCCCGGATCCTGTCCGGCATCTGCCGTTTCAGCATGCGCTCACCTCCAGCCCGCAGGCGGCCGCCACGGATGCGGCCAGCGCCCGGTACTGTCCGGCCATGGCACTGTCCGGAAAAGCCTCCAGCACAGTCTTCCCCAGCTCTTCCGCCGCCTGAACCGTGTCGCTGCGGTCCAGCGTACCGATGATGGGCGCGCCAATTTCGCCGGCAAATTCGCGGACCTTTTCCTCTTCGTTTTTCACGTTCCGGCGGTTGAGAATGATGCCGCCCAGACTGGCGTAGCCCCGGTCCCGGAAATTCTCCACGGCCATGGCGATGTTTGCCGCGGCATATATGGCCATGTTTTCCCCGGAGGTCACCATGAATACCTTATCCGCGTAGCCGCCGCGCATGGGCACGGAAAACCCGCCGCAGACCACGTCGCCCAGCACGTCGTACAGAACCGCGTCAGGCCGGTAACGCTCAAAGGCGCCCTTTTCCCGCAGCTTTTCCAGCGCTGCGGTAATGCCGCGGCCGGCGCAGCCCAGACCGGGTGTGGGGCCGCCGGCTTCCACGCACAGAATGCCCCGGTATCCCAGCGTCACCATGTCTTCCAGCGTCAGCGCGGCGCCTTTCTGCCGCACAAGCTCGAGCACTGTGGCGGCCCGGCGGCCGCCCAGAAGGCTGGAGGTGGAGTCCGCCTTCGGATCGCAGCCGATCTGCATGACGGTGAGGCCCTTTTCCGCCAGCGCGGCGGAGATGTTGCAGACGGTGGTGGATTTGCCGATGCCGCCCTTGCCGTAAACTGCCAGTTGAATCATGAGACTGTTTCCTCCCTGTAATCGCCGCGCCCAACCACGATTTCATATCCGATTTCGCGCATGTGCGCTTTGAGAATGTTCAGGCTCTCTGCGGCGTCCTCGCCGGAGATGGCCTTGTTGTCATAGAGCATATATTTTTCGCGGACTGCCTTTGGAGACAGATTGGGCATGATGACATTTGCACCGGCAAGCACGCCCTTCTGCCGCCCGTCGCCCCGCAGGGTACCCAGCGCCGTGGTGGCCGGCAGCAGGACATCCGGCAGCATAATCCTGCACAGGCTGAGCAGAAACAGCGTCAGCTCTGCACTGCCGGCGGGAAAGTCCCGGAAGGGCGTGGCGTGATGGGGAATAAACGGTCCGATGCCGATCATATGCGGCCGGAAGTCCGCAATGAAGCGCATGTCCTCCGCCAGACACTGAACGGTCTGAAACGGTGAGCCCACCATGAAGCCGCAGCCGGTCTGATAGCCGATTTCCTTCAGGTCGCGCAGACAGCGCAGCCTGTTTTCCAGTGTCTGGCATGCCGGATGCAGCTTTGCGTAATGGGCGCAGTCCGCCGTTTCGTGCCGCAGGAGAAACCGGTTGGCCCCGGCGTCAAAAAAGGCCTGGTAGCTCTCCCGGCTCTTTTCACCGATGGAAAGGGTAATGGCGCAGTCCGGGAATTCTGCATGGATGGCGGAGATGATGTCCGCCATGCGCGCGTCCGTGTACCAGGGATCCTCGCCGCTTTGCAGCACGAAGGTGCGGAAGCCGAGCCCGTAGCCCTCCCGGCAGCAGAGAAGAATGTCGTCCCGGGTCAGGCGATAGCGCTGCGCGTCCGCCGAGGATCGGCGGATGCCGCAGTAAAGACAGTCGTTTTTGCAGTAATTTGAAAACTCCACGATCCCGCGGAAGTAAATCCGGTTTCCGAACCGCTCCAGCGCGATGGCGCGGGCCGCATCCGCGGCGTAGATCCGGTCCTCCGGCGTACAGGTGCCGATCAGCCGGACCCACTCATCCATATCCAGCGTCCTCTGCGACCGGAGCCGGTCGATCAATTGTATGTTTGTCATTGCTTTTCCTCTTTTCGGAATGCGTCTGTGGCGTAAGTGGCCTTCACGTCCACACCGGGCAGAAGATTCAGCGCCGCAGACAGGGCGCGGATTTCCGCTTCCGGCGCGTCAAAGGTCACGGTGATCATATAAACGCCGCCGTCCGGATAGGGCATGCCCATGCGGCCGATGATGTAGCGGTTGTACCGGTGCAGCAGGGCGTTGACCTTTGCAGCCATATCGTTGCGGGCAGAGATGATGGAGACGATGGCCAGACAGCGGGGCCTGCCGCCGGAGCCGGCCGTCATGCTGCCGCCGGCTTCAGCCACCTGCAGCGGCAGAACATCCCGCACGATGCTGCCCGGCGTTTCAATCTCTCCGATGACGGCCTTTACGCCGAAGGCGCGCTGGATGTTTTCCTCAGTGACCACCTGGTGCGTGCTGCCGAACAGGCTCTCGCCGCCGGCGGACAGCAAAAACGCCTTGCCCGCCCGCTGCAGGGCGTGAGATGGATAGTGTGTATTGAAAACAACGGTCATTCCCTCTGCGGTCAGCCGGGAGAGTGTATCCATAATCAGCAGCTGGTTTTTGAAATCCAGGTTGGATTCCGGCTCGTCCAGAATCAGGATTTCCGGCTCAGCTGCCAGGGCCTTTGCAATCAGGATCATCTGCAGCTCGCCGCCGGAGACCTCGGCGCATTTTTTGTCCGCCAGCTTTTCAATGCCCAGTTCTTTCATCACAGCCCGGGCTTTTGAAATGTCCGCCTGACCGGGCTGGGCGAAAAGCCCGAAACGGCTGCTGCGGCCCAGCAGCACCATTTCCAGCGCCGTATAGGCGGCGACCACGCTGCGGGCCTGCGGGACGTAGGCGATGTGCCGCCACAGCTCCCGGGTGTGCAGCGAACGGATGTCCCGGCCGTCCAGAAGGGAGCGCCCGCTTTCCCACCGGAGAAAGCCCATGATACATCTTAATAATGTTGTCTTTCCGGCGCCGTTCGGCCCCAGAATGGCCACCAGGTCGCCGCTGCCTGCCTCAAAGCAGATATCCTTCAGGACGGTGCGGCCGCCGGAATAGGCGAAGCGCCCGTTTTCCACAGACAGAATCACAGCTGCCACCCCCCGGTTCTGCGCATGAGGACAATGAAAAACGGCGCGCCGATGATGGCGGTCAGAACGGAGATCGGAATCTCAGACGCGGTGACGCTGCGGGCCACCGTGTCCACAATCACCATGAAGCCCGCGCCCACACAGACACTGGCCGGGAGCAGGGACAGGTGGTTGCTGCCGAATTTCATGCGGCAGGCGTGGGGGACAAGAAGTCCGACCCAGCCGACCTGGCCGCACATGGATACGCAGGAGGCGGTTATGGCCGTGGCGCAGATAACCGTCACAGCGCGCAGCGCGGTGATGTTCGTGCCGGAGGCCCTGGCCTCGTCGTCAGACAGGGGAAGGAGGTTCATCCGCCAGCGCAGAAGCCAGAGAACAATGATGCCGATGATGATCGGCGGCGCACCGAGCGCCAGCGTGCTGAAGCCCCGGCCGTTCAGGCTGCCCATGAGAAAGTAGGTGATCTCGGGCAGCTGGGATTCTGCGTCTGCCGTAAACTTGACAAGGGAGACCAGCGCCGTGAACAGCGAGCCGATCATGATGCCGGCGAGAACCATGGTGTTCATGCCGCGGCCCCGGCCGGATCCGGCTGCATAGGTCAGCGCCACCGCCGCGGCGCCGAAAACCAGCGCCGTCAGCTGAATGCCCGCCATGCCCAGGCCCATGAGGATGCCCAGCGCGGCGCCGAAGCTGGCGCCGGAGGCGACGCCCAGCGTGTCCGGCGTGGCCAGCGGATTGGAAAACAGGCTCTGGAACGCGCAGCCGGCCACACTCAGGCCGGCGCCCACAAGAAGTGCCAGCAGAACCCGCGGCAGCCGGAAAGTCCACAGAACCTTCTCTGTCTGAAGGGACACGTCGTATCGGCCGCCAAACAGGTTGGCCACCGCGTGGAAGAATTCCTTCGGCGGCACGGTCATGCGCCCGATGCCCAGCGCCAGCAGCGCGGCGGCGATGGGAAAGAGAATCAGCAGTATTTTCGCCCCTGCCGACAGGGTGCCCGTACGCCGCGCTCTCATAATGTACCGGTGACGTTGGAATACGCCGTTTTTGCGCTGACGCCGCTGAGCCGGCCAATTTTGCCGCTCAGGGCGCTGATCACGTCCTGCGGCGCGTCGATGGCAATGCTGATGACGCTGACGTTGCGCTTTCTGTAGGGCAGGCCCATGCGCCCGATGATATAGCTGCCGTACTGGTGGAGAAGGTCATTCAGCGCCTCTGTGACCTCCGGATCCTCCACGATGATTCCGATCAGTGCAACGCGTGTTTCCATGCGAATTCCTCCCTGTGACATGCAATAAAAAATAGCCGCACCGGAAGATGCAGCCATACAAAGCACCCGCCCGGGAAGGGCGGTATATTTATAATGTATGCTGTATCTTCCGCCTCAAAACGAATTTTCGGCGTCAGGTTGCATCTATAAGATAACACAGGCGCAGTACGATTGCAAGAGGGAATCCGGCTTTGGCCCCCGCTGCCGGACAGGTCCGCCGCGGCATGAAAAATCCGGAAAAGACCCTTTTCCGTCCGGCGGATTTGTGGTAGCATAAAAACAGAGCGCGTTGTGAATCCGTGCGGAAGGGGAGACTGCGTTTTGGATTTGCTGTATATTCTTGAAAATCTGCGGATGCCCTGGCTGGACAGCGTCATGTCCGCTATAACCAACCTGGGCGGAGAGACGGTGTTCATGGCGCTGGCCATGCTGGTCTTCTGGTGTGTCAGCAAAAATCTGGGGTATTATATGCTGACGGTGGGCTTTTCGGGGACGCTGGTGAACCAGTTCCTGAAAATAGTCTGCCGCATCCCCCGGCCGTGGGTTCTGGATCCGGATTTTACCATTGTGGAGAGCGCGCGGGCTGAGGCAACGGGCTATTCCTTCCCCAGCGGCCATACGCAGACCGTCCTGGCCACGCTGGGCTGTCCTGCCCACTGGTCGAAGCGGGCGCCTGTCCGCTGGCTGTGCGCGGCGGGCATCGTGCTCACCGCGTTTTCCCGCATGTATCTGGGCGTCCATACGCCTGCGGATGTGGGCGTTTCCCTGCTGATCGGGCTGGTGCTCGTGTTTGCGCTGTATCCCGTTTTCATGGATGCGGAGGGCAGGCCCGGCCGCATGTATGCGGTTCTGGGCGTGATGCTGGCGCTCAGCGGCGCTTACTGTGCGTTTGTGTCGCTGTACGTGTGGCCTGCGGACATCGACGGCGAAAATCTGGCGTCCGCGGTGAAAAACGGCTGGACCATGCTGGGCGCCGTGGCGGGCATGCTTCTGGCGTTTTTCCTGGACACGCGGTATGTCCGCTTTTCCACGGCGGCGCCGCTCTGGGGCCAGGCAGTCAAAACTGTGCTGGGCCTGGGACTGGCAGTCGGGATCAAGGCCGCGCTGAAGGCGCCGCTGCTGGCCCTGTTCGGCGGCCATCCGGCGGCCCATGCCGTCCGGTACTTTCTTCTGGTGCTCTTTGCCGCGGTGCTCTGGCCGATGACCTTCCGCCTGTTTTCCCCGCGCAAAAAGCGCTGATCAGTTGAAACAGAGCGCCGCCGCTCCGGATCCGGAGGGCGGCGCTTTTTTGCCGGCAGGCGGCAATCTGCGCGTATGAGGGGAATAACCGGGATAAAATGCCGCCAACCGGCTGAAAATTAGATCTGCATCGTCAAAAAATATTGCAATTCTGAGCGGGGAATTATATAATAGCTCGGTTAGAAATATGTCAGGAAGTGTTATTTGTGGATAAAATCAGAAATATTGCCATTATCGCCCACGTTGACCACGGCAAGACGACCCTGGTTGACGAGATGCTCAAGCAGAGCGGCGTTTTCCGCGACAATCAGGCGGTGCAGGAGCGCGTGATGGACTCCAACGATCTGGAGCGTGAGCGCGGCATCACCATCATGTCCAAAAACACCGCCGTCATGTACGGCGACACCAAAATCAACATTGTGGACACGCCGGGCCACGCGGATTTCGGCGGGGAAGTGGAGCGTGTTCTGAAAATGGTCAACGGTGTCATTCTGCTGGTTGACGCAGCGGAAGGCCCCATGCCCCAGACCCGCTTCGTCCTGCAGAAGGCGCTGGAGCTGGGTCACCGCATCATCGTGGTGGTGAACAAGATTGACCGGCCCGACCAGCGCATCCATGAGGTCATCGACGAGGTGCTGGAGCTGCTTCTGGACCTGAACGCCACGGACGAGCAGCTGGATTCTCCCATGCTGTTCTGCTCGGCAAAGCAGGGAACGGCGTCCTTCGGCCCCGATGAGCCGGGCACCGATCTGCGCCCGCTGTTTGATACCATTGTCGACTATATTCCCGCCCCCAAGCAGGATGCGGATGCGCCGCTGCAGCTTCTCGTCTCTGCGCTGGACTACAATGACTATGTGGGCCGCATCGCCATCGGCCGCATTGAGCGGGGCACCATCCGCCAGAATCAGGAGATCGTCGTCTGCCGTCACGGTGAGACACATCAGGAAAAGGCCAAGGCCGTGAGCCTGTATGAGTTTGACGGACTCAGCCGCGTCCCGGTGACGCAGGCCGGCGCCGGCAACATCGTGGCGCTCAGCGGCATTGCGGACATCACCATCGGCGACACCATCTGTGAGCCTGCGGCGGTGGAGCCGCTGCCCTTTGTGAAGATCAGCGAGCCCACCATTGAGATGACCTTCTCCGTCAATGACAGCCCCTTTGCCGGGCGGGAGGGCAAATATGTCACCAGCCGCAACCTGCGCGACCGCCTGATGCGCGAGACCATCAAGGACGTCTCCCTGCGCGTGCGCGCCCTGGACAATACCGACGCGTTCAACGTGGCCGGCCGCGGCGAGATGCACCTGTCCATCCTGATTGAAACCATGCGCCGCGAGGGCTATGAGTTCCAGGTTTCGCCCCCGCGCGTGCTGAACAAAACCATTGACGGCGTCCTGTGCGAGCCGGTGGAGCGCGTTGTGATCGACGTCCCGGAAGGCAGCGTCGGCTCGGTTATCGAAAAAATGGGCTCCCGCAAGGGCGAGCTTCTGGAAATGACGCCGGTGGGCAGCCGCATGAAGCTCCAGCTTCTGGTACCGTCCCGCGGCCTGTTCGGCTACCGCAGCGAATTTCTGACCGACACCAGGGGCGAGGGCATCATGAGCTCCGTCTTTGAGCGGTATGAGCCCTGCAAGGGCGACGTGGTCCGCCGCAACACCGGCTCCCTGATCGCCTTTGAAACAGGACAGAGCATCACCTACGGCCTGTTCAACGCCCAGGAGCGCGGCCAGCTGTTCATCGGGCCGGGTGTGGACGTCTATGCCGGCATGGTGGTGGGCGTCTCGCCCAAGAGCGAGGACATCACCGTCAACGTCTGCAAGAAAAAGCAGCTGACCAATATGCGTGCCGCCGGCAGCGATGACGCGCTGCGCCTTGTGCCGCCGAAGACCATGAGCCTGGAGCAGTGCCTGGAGTTTCTGGCGGATGATGAGCTGCTGGAAGTCACGCCGCTGAGCCTGCGCCTGCGCAAGCGCATTCTGGACCATGCGCTGCGGATGAAGGCCCTCAAGGGCGGAGCCAACCGCTGAATCGACAGCGTCCGACATCCAATTTCTTCCAAAATTCGGCGGAATTTTTTTCAGCAGTTCGACAAAATGGCCGAAAGAATGCCGAAGTTTTCCCATTATGCTGTGGAAACTGCGAAAAGAGACATTTAAAATTTTTAATAATACTGTAACTTTTCAGAAATAAAGATTGATTCTAAAGGTTGACAGAGTTGGTTGAATATGCTAAACTGCCAATATAAAAGCTGTTACTGTGAAGGTATATCCTCATTTTATACATAAACCTTCCTGCAGCTTTCCTGAAATGCTTGCCCGATGCAGGTTCTATCCGTTCCAAATGTGACCGCGCTGTTCCCTTAGGCAGCCCGGGGCGGTGAGAGTCTTCATTATGTAAGTGTACGGCGGGGCGCAGATGAGCCGCCGCGTCCCGCCGTACTCCTCCTTCCAAGGCAGGCAGCGGCGGAAGAGATGCATTTCAGACCCGCGCACAGTTCCCGGCATCGCGTTCTGGTGATCATGCCTCATTTGGCATTCACATATATATCAGTCCGGTTTCATGTAACGGGCAAAACTCATATTCTTTTATAAGGAGGAAAAACACTACATGAAGACTCTGAAAAGAACACTGTGCCTCG
>JAEDDG010000027.1 GCA_016293865.1 Oscillospiraceae bacterium
GTTTCATTTCGAAACAGCCGGTTTTTGTTTTTCAGCGGAAAACCACGCACGGCGCGTTACCCGTTTTCCCGGAAATCCAGCGGTGTAACGCCGACAATATGCTTGAAAACATAATTGAAATACTTCGGATTGGAATAACCGATCTCATCGCTGATCTCAAAGATTTTTTTGTTTCCCGTTTTCAGCAAATGCTTGGCCAGTGCGATGCGTTCCATATTCAGATAGTTGTTGAAGCTGATGCCTTCTTCCTTATGGAAAAGCTGACAGAAATAGACCTTGGAAAGGCCAATGTGGGAACTGACTGTTTCCAGAGACAGCTCCGGATCGCTGAGGTGTTCCCGGATATAGATTTTTGCAAGATGGATCAGCTGATTTTTGCTTTTGGACCGGTGCTTGAAAATCACGTCCATCAGGCAGCGGCCTGTATCAAGTAGAAGTTGGCAGATTTTGTTGGGCGTTTTGGCGCTGAAAAGCTCGGCCACAGTCGACGGATAATTGATGATGTTCCAGGGATAAACGCCGTTGCTGTAGCAGAGAGTGGAGAGACGTCCCAGCAGCTGCATGGACATCTCCCGGCATTCTTCAATATTCCGCTGCGTGTCAAAGTAGTTTTCCAGCAGCTTTTTGTAATCCTCCAGCCTGTAGCTCTGCACACAGTCGGTCAGGGAGGCAATGAACTGCTCACTGGCGGCCTGGCTGCTGTTGGTCATCCGGCCAACATTTGCATAGCTTGTGATATTTGGAACCACATTGTCGGCGTATTCCAGACTCAGGGCTGCCTGCTCCGCTGAAGAATACAGGCTGGTCACGGCGCTGACTGTGCCGCCGATGCCGGCGGTGAAGCCGGACTGAAAGTAGAACTGGGCTTCTTTTAACAGCTTGCCAAGCAGCATTTCCAGCTTTTCCTCGCCGTTTTCAAACGACCAGTTGACCAGACAGCGCAGAATGTCGTTCTGGCCGAAAAGCGTGAATGCGTGAAATCCGTTTTCCTGCAGGGCGTTGTCCAACATGTTGCGGAAGGCGGTGGGGAAGGCGGCTCCGCACAGCTCGCAGCCTTGCCCGGACTCCAGATGCAGCACGACGGCGGCAAAGTTCTTTTCGGGAAAGTCCAGGCTCAGAAGACTCATCTGCTCCCGGATATTCTCTTCCCCAAGCTCCGGCCGGTGGTCAAAAAGCCGGGAGACACAGCGTTCCCGGAGTTCAGTCTGGTTCTCGCTCAGCAGCTTGTTCAGTGCCTGGGATGTATGCTCCTGCTGGCGCATTTTTCTGAGCTGTGAAGTGGCCTTTTCCAGGCTTTGATTGATGTCTTCCGCGGAAATCGGCTTGGAGAGAAGATCAATGGCACCCAGGGAAACAGAGCTGCGGATATAGTCAAAATCATTCAGGCCTGTGATCACAATTACCCGCAGTTCATTGTCCTCGCGGATGAATTCCTTGGCCAGTTCAATGCCGGAAATGATCGGAATGCTGATGTCTGTGATCACAATCTCGGGCTTGTAGAGCTGAAAATAGTCCTTTGCGGTTTCGCTGTCGCCGGCCTCGCAGACAAGGCGGAGATCCAGCCTGTCCCACTCAATCACGCTGCGCAGATAATCGCGGATCATCAGATCGTCATCAATCAGCATCACACTGTACATCTTATTCCAACTCCTCCAGCGGCAGGCTTACAATGACTTTCGTATAGCTGCCGATTTCACTTTCTATGGTCAGCCCATAGCTGTTGCCGTACCGGTTTTTGATGCGGCGGTCGACGTTGTAGAGACCGTAGTGCGGATGTTCTTTTTTCGGCGGATAAGTATGAATGTCGGTGAGAAGCGCATCCAGCTCCTCTTGGATAATGCCGATGCCATTATCCTGCACACACAGGCGCAACGCGTTGTTTTCCATATCTGTTTCGGCGGATAGCGTGATTTTTCCGTCATCACGCCAGTCGGTGAAGCCGTGGATAACGGCGTTTTCAACCAGAGGCTGGAGCAGCATCCGCAATATATGCAGGGATTTGTATTCTTCCGGTATTTTATCCTGCAGCACAAACGCCTTGCCTCTCCCGATGTTCTGAATCTCCAGATAAAACGAAATCGTCCGCACTTCATCGGCCAGTGTGATGATGTCACTGCCTTTGGCCAGCGTCAGCTTGAAAAAGCTTGCAAGACTGATCACCAGCTTTTCTGCCTTCTCGTTGTCCTTCTGCCGGATGATCCATACCACAGAGTTGAGCGTGTTGTACAAAAGGTGGGGGTTGATCTGACTCTGCATCAGCCGCAGCTCCAACGCCCGTTTTTCTGCCGCATCCCGCTCCTGCGTATGGAAAAAGTCTTCGATCTGCTCCATCATGTCGTTGAATTTTTCGCCGATGTAAGTGACTTCGTCCGCCTGCAGCAGACCCGGTTTTACAATAAACCTGGCGGAGAGTTTCCCGCTGTATACGGATGAAACCACATCCTGCAGATAGTTCAGAGAGCGGGTGAGACCGCGCGAAAACAGAAGAATCAAAACGGCGCTCAGGAAAAGTGCAAGTATGGTGACGATGATGATGTATTCCTTGTATTGCGTCAGGTTCAGACTGTTGTTCATGCCGTAATCATAGATGTTTCCGTCAATGGGAACCGCAAACCAGGAAATACTGCCGGGCAGCCGGTAAATCATACACTCACGGCCGTCAGAGATCAGCGTCAGATTCGACGTGTTTTCCGAGTCGGTATAAGCGGAAATCCATCGGTCGTCTCCGAGCTGACGGCCGATTTCAGAGCCGTTTGACGAAAAGATAATCAGTCCGTCGTTGCGGACAAGATAGCTGTCTGCCGGCAGGTTGGAGAGAACAGTGGCCATGTTTTCTTCCGAGATGCCGATGACGCATACGCCGATTTTTCTCAGCGTCACTTCCTCGTACAGGAAGCGGATCCCGACCATGCAGTGATATTGCTCGCCGAAAGAGAGAACTGTCGCGTTATCCACCCAAACGGTGGGAATATAGCTGTCCGCACTGCCGCTGAGCTGGCGGATCACGGCGTCATAGCAGGAATCATAGTCGTTGTAAACCAACGTGTCCGGATTGATCGTTGTGCAGGTGTAGCCGTTTTTCAGATAGATATTTACGAACTGAATGGGAGAGCTTTTGTCGCGGGAATGGAGTGCGCTGTTGATCTGGCGCTGCAGCTGCTGGGATGCTGCGGACAGCTCCGCATCCGAGTGATCCTCAGGCTTGGTCAGCACGTCAAGTGCGCCGGTCTGGATGATGCTTGTGGTGGATTCATGCACGGAGCTGATCAGATCCTTGACCTGCGCATAGACGCTCTGCGTGTTCTGCATCAGCTGCTGGCGGCTGTACTCCTGGAATGATTTGGATGTGAGACTCCAGGAGAAAAAAGCGATCACCACTGCCAGAAAAATGCATGTCACGGACATGACAGCGATGATTTTTAATTTGAGGGGAATAAAGGGTGTTTTCTTTTTCATGGCGTTCCTGATTTCCTGAAAGCAGACATAATATATGTACATTTTTAATATATATAAGAATTGCCGGAGGCGCAAATCTTTTTTAAAAATGCATAATCTTTCTGATGAAATATTAATTTTTCGAACCAACGGAGGCGAGAAAAGGGCAAAGCAATTTTGAAATGATTTTCTGCTGATTTGCGCATGAATGCGGAGAATAACCGGATATTCTGTACATATATGAGTTGTGCATTGAAAAGCTTCCGGCCGGGCGGCGTGTCTGGCGGCAGGAGGAATCCGAAAAATTATGACTTTTTCCGATAGATTCGGGACTTTGCCGGAAGCCCTTGATTTGAGATTTTTTTCCAACTATGATGGACTCATCTGACAGAAAGCATGCTGCAGCGTTTTCTGAAAATTAGGAATGGAGGAGAGATTGTGAAGAGAATCACAGCTTTGCTGCTTGCGGTGCTGATGCTGCTGACCTTGCTGGCCGGCTGCGGCGCCAACGAAGCCACCACCCCGGATTCCGGAACCGGGACAGGAGAAGAAACATCAACAGACGATAAGAAGGACGAAAACGCAGACGCGAATACCGATGAAGAGAAAGGCGAAGGTTATCTCCGGATCTCGGTCGGACTGAATGATACGCTTTCCGCCCTGAAACCCATTAACGTAGCCGGCTATACCTTTGTCAGCCAGCTCATTTTCGGCAACCTCATGCGTTATGACATGGATGCGGGCGAATATATTCCCGCCCTGGCAGAAAAACTGGACATTTCCGATGACGGACTGGTCTACACCGTAACGCTCGGAGACAACTATTTCCATGACGGCGAACCCATCACCGCGGATGACGTAGTCTTTACTTACACCAACGCCATTACCGGCGCCGGCGGACGCTGCTCCAAGCTGTCTTCCATCGTGGGTTATCAGGAGGCCTACAACGGAGAGACGGATACTGTGGAAGGCATTCAGAAAGTTGACGACAAAACAGTTACGTTCACGCTTTCACAGAGAAACAGCCTGTTTGTTGAGGCTCTTGCAAACGGATGCTTCGGCATCATCCCCGAGCACATTCTGGGCGGTATGACCCGTGCCGAGATCGACGAGTACGCGGAGTATTGGGAAGCGCCCATCGGCTCCGGCGCCTACTATGTCTCTGAGACCAATTACCCCAACTACATCGTTCTCACCGCCTTTGAGGATTATTATGATCCCTCCGGCATCAAGAACGTCCTCTGCACCTACTATGCCGATCAGGAAGCAATCTACACCGCAGCCATTGCGGGCGAGCTGGATTATCTCCCCGGTGAAGAGGAAGCAGCTGCAAACAACGTGACCAGCCAGAACTCCGACCTGGAAATGGTTGTGGCGGAGTCCACTTACCGCCGCTGGTTCATGGTCAACTGCTCTGATACGGCCGGCGATCAGGCCACGCATCCCAGTCTGAAAAACGCAAAAGTCCGTCAGGCACTGAACATGCTCCTGGACAAGGACGCCATGTGCCAGCTGATGGGCAGCCTGGCTGTGCCGCTGACCTCTCAGATCAACCCGAATCTGGAAGAGTACAACACCGATCTGCCGACCTTTGAACGCGATGTTGAAGGTGCCAAGAAGATTCTGGATGAAGAAGGCTTCGATTATGACACGCCCATCCGCATCTTCGCCAACTACACCGACCAGCAGACCGTCGATTTCCTGGAACTGGTTGTTCAGAACCTGGCTGACGGCGGCGTGACAGCCGAGTACACCATTGATGGCAACTGGCAGCCGTACCTGTCCGTTCAGGACTACGATTTCCGTCTTGCCGGCGGCATGTCCAATGATGTCATCAACTTCTATGCGGATCTGTGTACCTACGGTCTGTCTGACTACACCAAGGGCAACTTCTTCTATGATGATCCCGACTGGATTGCATACCAGACTGAACGGTACAACGATCTGGTTGATGCATTCAAGGCCTCTCTTGATCCCGTAGAGAAGAAGGAGATCATTGACCAGCTGCAATTCAACGAGATGGAAGATATGTATTACATCCCGCTGTATGCACTCAACAACATCAATATCTATAATACCGCGCATTGGTCCGGCATTGCCGTTTACCCCAGAGACTACGAAGAAATTGCAGACTTTAATTTCTCCAACTGGACACTGCTTGGCTGAGCGATGAGGGACGCTGTATGTGCAGGGCTGTAATATACAGCTCTGCACATACATTATAGGAGGAAGATATGACACAGTACTTTATCAAGCGCTTTCTCTCCATGATTCCGAAACTGCTCATCATCACCATGCTGATCTATTTCGGTATGGAGCTGATCCCCATTGATCCTCTGACCCGGATGATGGATCCGGATACGCTCAGCAGCATGTCGGAAGCACAGCTGGAAGAGCTGCGGGAGGCAAAGGGCCTGAACGACCCTGTCGTTGTGCGCTATTTCCGGTGGCTGGGCGACCTGCTTCACGGTGAGCTGGGCTACAGCCTGACAACCGGCACGCCGATCAGCAAGCTGCTGGCTGCCCGTTTTCCGGCAACGCTGGAGCTTTGCGGCATCGCCATAATTCTGGCCGGCATTTTTGGAATCCTGATGGGCAGCCAGTCTGCCCGGCATAAAAACACTCTGGTTGACTATGGAAATACAGTTCTGGGCCTGGTGGGTACCTCGGTTCCGGAATTTTTCTTCGGCATGTGCTTTATCATGCTCTTTTCCATGCGCCTGGGCTGGCTTCCCAGCGGCGGGCGAATGACAATCGGAAAAACTGCGTTTTTTGACCGCATTGAATATATGATCATGCCGTCTGTCTGCATGGCCATCGGACTGATCGCGTACCTCATGCGTGTGACCCGAAATTCCATGCTGGATGTGATGCACAAGGATTACGTAAAGACAGCAAGGGCCAAGGGGGAAAAGGAAGGGCAGATTTTTGTCAAGCACTGTTTCCGCAACGGCTGTACGCCTGTGGTGCTGGTGCTGATCGGCAGAATTTCCATGCTTGTCTCCGGTACGACCATCATTGAGACGGTGTTCAATTACCCGGGGATGGGTATGCTGCTGGTCAATTCCATTACGGAAAAGGATCTGCCGGTGGCTATGATGACGCTGCTGCTGTGCGCAATCATGGTGCTGATCACAAGCTTCCTGGGAGATGTGGCCATCGCATTTCTTGATCCCCGCGTACGCTTCGGAAAGGAGGGGCAGTCATGAAGACAATGAAGTTCCAGAAATCAAAGGATTCCATTGCGAGAAGAAATCTTCAGAAGCTCCTTTCCAACAAACTGGCGATTTTCGGTTTTGCCGTCATGATGATCATTATGATCCTGTGCGCCATCGCGCCGCTGCTGACGCCGTATGACCCGACATACATTGATATGTCCCTGCGCTATGCGCCGGTGTCTGCCGAACATCCGCTGGGCTGTGACCAGAGCGGACGGGACGTCTTCGCCCGGATTCTGTACGGCGGGCGCGTTTCCATCGTGATCGGCCTTGTCAGCGCGCTGTGCGCCAATGTCCTCGGCGCAATCATTGGCTGCGTTTCCGGCTTTTTCGGCGGAAAGGTCGATCAGGCGCTGATGTATGCAAGCGAGATATTCAGCTGCTTCCCATCCACGATGCTCGTGCTGATCGTCATGGCGCTGGCAGGCGAAGGTGTTCTGATTATGATCCTGGTGTTCATATTCACCGGTTGGGTCAGCACCATGCGTATGGTGCGCAGCCGGATCCTGTCGCTGAAAAACGAGCCGTTTGTTGAAAACTGCAAGGCGAACGGGATCAGCAGCGCGTCCATCATGTTCCGTCATCTGCTCCCGAACACCATGGGTGTGTTCATCATCAATATTACATCAACAGTTGCCGGTTATGTGCTGTCCGAGGCGGGACTCAGCTTCCTGGGACTTGGTGTGCCCAAGGGAATTCCGACCTGGGGCAATATGCTCAATGCGGCGCGCAACCTCAGCACCATGCAGAATTATCCGATTCTCTGGATTGCGCCCGGTATTGTGCTTTCGCTTTTTGTGCTGGCAGTAAACTTCTTCGGAGACGGCCTTCGTGACGTGTTCGATGTGAAAGACGAGTAAGGAGGCTGCCGATGGATGTAAAAAACAATATTCTTGAAATTGAACATCTGCAGACTCAGTTCCGCGTGGGCAGAAAAAAGGTGTACGCTGTCAACGACGTCAGCCTTACGGTCAAGCGCGGACATACCCTGGGAATCGTCGGTGAATCCGGCTGCGGCAAGTCCGTTACGGCTCATTCCATTCTGCAGCTTCTGCCGCAGAACGGCGCCATCACAGGCGGAAGCATTCTTTTTGCGCCTGATGCGGACAGCCCGGTGATGGAGCTGCAGAAAATGAAGCGCACCGGCAAGGAAATCCGCGCCGTTCGCGGACAGAAAATTGCCATGATCTTTCAGGATCCGCTTTCCTCCCTGAATCCGGTCTACACGATCGGGTATCAGATCATGGAGAATCTGAAGCTGCATGAAAAAGGCATTTCCAAGGAAGAGGCCAAGGCGCGGATCATTGATCTTTTGGGGAAGCTGGGCATTCCCGAGCCGGCGCAGCGCTATAACGAGTATCCCCATCAGTTTTCAGGCGGCATGAAGCAGCGCGTCATGATCGCCATTGCCATGATCTGCAATCCCGGCCTTCTGATTGCCGACGAACCCACAACGGCGCTGGATGTGACCATCCAGGCGCAGATTCTCCGGCTGATGAAACAGCTGAAGGAGGACTTCGGAACATCCATTATTCTGATTACCCACAATATGGGGATTGTGGCCGAGGCCTGCGACGAGGTGGCAGTCATGTATATGGGCCGCGTGGTGGAGTCCGGCACCAAACGGCAGATTTTTGCCAATCCCCAGCATCCGTACACATGCGCGCTGCTGCGTTCGGTGCCTGTTCCCGGCATGCCGGAGGACAAGGAGCTGGATTCAATTCCCGGCAGTACGCCGGATGCCTCCATCCGGTTTGACCACTGTGAGTTCCAGCCCCGGTGTGAGCACGCCTGCGGCCGCTGTATGGATGGCTTTCCGCCGGTCTATGAGTGTGAACCCGGCCATATGGTCCGGTGCTTTGTAAAGGAAGGGGCGCGGCAGCATGACTGAAAACAAATCCGAACGACTGCTGGAAGTGAACGGGCTGAAAAAATACTTCCCTGTAACCAGCGGCTTTTTTCAGAAGGTGACCGGTCATGTTCACGCTGTGGACGATGTCTCACTTTATGTTAACCGGGGCGAGACGCTGGGCATTGTCGGCGAGTCCGGCTGCGGGAAGACGACGCTTGGAAAGTGCATTCTTCGCCTGAACAAGCCGACGGCAGGAAACATGCTCATCACCAACCGCGACGGCACAAAGGAAGACCTGATGAAGCTGGATAGAAAGAGAAGCTTTGAGATGTGCCGGCGGATTCAGATGGTATTTCAGGATCCTTATGCATCGCTCAACCCCATGAAGAATATCTATTCGTCTTTTGACGAGCCGCTGCGGATCCACGGCTTCGGCGATAAAAACAAGCGGCTGGAGATTGCCGCCCAGATGATGGAAACGGTCAACCTGCAGCCGGAATATCTGTTCCGCTATCCGCATGAGTTTTCCGGCGGCCAGCGCCAGCGCATCTGCATTGCACGCGCCCTGGCCATGAATCCGGAGCTGATCGTGTGCGACGAGCCGGTATCTGCGCTGGACGTGTCCATTCAGGCACAGATTATGAATCTGATGCGCCGGCTTCAGCGGGAGTACAAGCTGACATACGTTTTCATTGCGCACGATCTGAGCGTGGTGGAATATATGAGCACCCGCATCACCGTGATGTATCTGGGCAAGGTGGTTGAAACGGCGCCGGCCAGGAACTTTACGCAGATTTGTCAGCATCCGTATTCCCAGGCC
Source organism: Oscillospiraceae bacterium (assembly GCA_016293865.1). Lineage (GTDB taxonomy): Bacteria > Bacillota > Clostridia > Oscillospirales > Oscillospiraceae > JAEDDG01. The sequence continues at coordinate 9,326 of JAEDDG010000027.1, forward strand.
CTGATTTCTGCTGTGCCGCTGCCTGAACTGGATGTGGAGAAAAATGAGCAGATTCTCACCGGTGACGTGCCCTCTCCCATTCATCCGCCGGCAGGCTGCCGGTTCCATCCCCGCTGCCGGTACTGCACGGAGCGCTGCCGGCAGGAAGAACCCGAGCTGCGCCCTGTTGTCGGCGACAAGGAGCATATGGTGGCCTGTCATCATTTTGACAGCATTCAGCAGGCTGCCGGTTCATAAAGAGACAGCAAAACGGAAAATTCTGACGACAGTCAGAAAAATTATATGAGGAGGATCATTATGGAACCGCTGAACATTGGCCGCAGGCGCGAGGTCTGCTGGGACGAGGCATTGATCGACAGCGCTGAAGGCGTGCAGGTCAGAATGCACCGTCCGGAATTCCGGAATGTTGCCTTTGTCGCCGATGCCCCGTGGGAAGGGGATGTTTCCGGCTATTTCACCTTTATGCCGGATGACGGCAGGCTGCGGATGTATTACAGAGGCAGCCGCATTACGCTGGACGCCGACGGTGTCCGGGAGCATCCGCACACAACGGTTTTTTGCTATGGCGAGAGTGACGACGGAGGAAGGACATTCCGGAGAGTCAATGTCAACAAACACGCGTTCTGGGGAACGAAGGACAACAACATCATCCTGAACAATATCCGGGATAACATGTCGTTCTTTAAGGATACCAATCCGGACTGCCCGGCAGATGAGCTGTATAAAGGCCTTGCCGAAGAAGGGGAAACGCTGGCTTACTACAAAAGCGCTGACGGTGTGAATTTTGAGCGTGTGCGGACCCTTGTGGATGACGGCGCGTATGACTCTCTGAATGTGGCCATGTGGGACAGTGTCCGGAAAAAATATTTCCTGTTTTACAGGGGCATTCATGGCGGCGGATCCAACAACGGAAAATGGACGCACACGGAAGACCATGCCATGCATACCACAATTATCCGGGACATCCGCGTGCGGACTTCCGAGGATTTTGTGACCTGGGACGAGCCGAGAATGCTGGAGTATGATCCCGAACGGGAGGATCTGGAGCTGTATACCAACCAGATTCAGCCATATTACCGGGCAAAGCATATGTACATCGGTTTCCCCATGCGCTATACGGACCGCTATATGGACAGCAAGAATTTCTATCATCTCCCGGACAGGGAGCACAGGGAAATGCTGATCCGCAACTGGGGCCGGTCTGGAACTGCCATGACGGACGGCATCATTATGACCAGCCGCGACGGCTACCATTTCCGCAGGACCGAGGAAGCGTTTTTCACGCCGGGACCGGAACGCGGCACCAACTGGTATTACGGCGACGGCAGCCTTTGCTACGGCATGTTTGAAACGCCGTCTGACATTCCTGGCGCGCCCAATGAGATTTCCATTTATCTCCCGGCCGATTACCGGGTGAATCCCGTTAAAATCCTGCGCTATGCAGTGCGGCTGGACGGCTTCTTCTCCTGGCGTGCAGATTATCCCGGCGGCAAGGTCACAACAAAGCCGTTTGTGTTTGAAGGTGACGCGATGCACGTTAACTTTGCCACATCCTGCGCAGGCTATGTTCAGATCAGAATGCTGGATGAAGACGGATGCGCGATTGAAGGCTACGACTCCGGCCGTATGTTCGGCGACAGTGTGAGCCGTCCCGTTGATTTTGACGCGCCGGTCAGTGCGCTTTCCGGGAAAACGGTTCGTATGGAAATCACCATGAAAGACGCAGATCTCTACTCATTTGTTTTCCGGCCGGATTATCTGGCTGCGAACAGCTGATCGCCTGATTGAGGCAATATACAGAATACGGGTAACGCAGGAGGGGATCGGAAAAATTTTCCGGTCCCTTCCTGCGCTGATCATCTGTGCCTGTGTGATTGGGCGCCCAAAAGGATGGCATATCCGTATAGACAGACAGCAAAAGACCGACCGGGTCACGGTCGGTCTTTTCATATGTGTGAGCGGGTCTGTAAGCCGGGTTCTGTCGTTGGACAGCCATCTATCTAAACCAGTCGTTGCCGGCTGGTTTCAGCCACCTCCACGGGACGGCCGGGCCGGCCTGTATGTCCCTCCACGGTGTTGCTCCGGATAGAGTTTACAGCGGACAGCTGTCTCCAGCCGCCGGGCGGGCTCTTACCTCCGCCTTTCCACCCTTACTGGGCGCGGGGCCCAGCGGTATATCTCTGTTGCACTTGTCCTGAAGTTGCCTTCGGCGGGCGTTACCCGTTATCCTTGCCCTATGGAGCCCGGACTTTCCTCACGCACGGCCTTTCGGCCTGTGCCCGCGGCTGCCCGGCCCGCTCACTGGCTTATTGTACCCTTGCATGCGGCCGTTGTCAAATGAATTCCCTTGAATTGAATGCTGCGGCGGGGTATAATTGCAATGGTCAATTATAATATGTCCGGAGATGAATGAAATGACATTCAGCGAATATGTTGCCTCTCTGCGCAATAAGCGCATTACTGTACTGGGAATCGGCGTCAGCAATACGCCGCTGATCCGCAGGCTGGCTGCTGCCGGCTGTACGGTGACAGCCCGCGACCGTGCGGACAGAGAAAGGCTGGGACCTGTTGCCGAAGAGCTGGAGAATATGGGTGTACGGCTGATTCTGGGCGAAAACTATCTGGAAGGTATTGAGGCGGACGTGATTTTCCGTACGCCGGGCCTGCGGCCTGATCTGCCGCAGATTTCCGCGGCTGTGGCTGCCGGCGCAGAGCTGACCAGTGAGATGGAGGCTTTTTTCAGAGTCTGCCCCTGCCGGATCATTGCAGTGACCGGCAGCGACGGGAAAACCACCACCACGACAATTATTTCAGAGCTTCTGAAGGCTGCGGGTTATACTGTTCATCTGGGCGGAAATATCGGTCAGCCGCTCCTGTGTCAGGCGGATGACATGAAAAAAGAGGACATTGCTGTTCTGGAGCTGTCGTCCTTCCAGCTGATGACCATGCGGCAGTCGCCGGAAATTGCAGTTGTGACCAATCTTGCGCCGAATCATCTGGACGTACACAAGAGCATGGAGGAATACTGCGACGCGAAGCGGAATATTTTCCGTTATCAGCCGGCAGACGGGAAACTGGTTCTGAATCTGGACAATGAGATTACAAGCGCCATGATCTCCCAGGCGTGCTGTCCTGTGGCGCTCTTCAGCCGCAGACAGCCGGTTGAAACCGGCTTTTACTGCAGCGGCGGCGTGATTTATGCGGCGGAGGCGGGAAAAGCGGAGCCTGTACTGGAAGCTTCCGAAATCTTCCTGCCCGGCGTGCACAATATCGAAAACTTCATGGCCGCTTTTGCAGCGGTCAGCGGGCTTGTGGATACGGAGACCATGCGCACGGTTGCGCGCACATTCAAGGGCGTTGAGCACCGCATTGAGCACGTGCGCACCCTGCGCGGCGTGCGGTATTACAACGATTCAATCGCATCCAGCCCGTCCAGGGCGATTGCCGGCCTGCGCAGCTTTGACCAGAAGCTGATTATTTTGGCCGGCGGCAAGGACAAGGGCGTGCCGTTTGATACGCTGGGCGAAGAATATGTCCGGCGGGCGAAGGCGGTGTTCCTGACAGGCCCCACTGCCGGCGCGATCCGCAGTGCCATTGAGCGCGCACCCGGATATGCGGGCAGTCCGGAAATCTTTGAGTTTGCGGACTTCAGGGATAATGTCCTGGCCGCGGCACGGTATGCGGAGGACGGGGACGTTGTGATGCTGTCGCCCGCCTGTACGTCTTTTGACCGGTTCAGAAACTTTATGGAGCGCGGGAAATACTTTAAAGAAATCATCAACAGCCTGGAGTAATTGCAGATGAATAATGAATTGAGCTATTTTGGAATTCCGGAGAAAATCTGCGCCATGGCGGATCGGGCCATGGCGGATATACTGCCGGGATTTGCGGAGATTGACCGTGTTGCGGCGGTCAATTCTGCGAAGGTTCTGGCGGCGTTCAGCAAAAACCGTGTGTCTGAAAGCTGCTTTGCCGGGACAACCGGCTACGGATATGACGACAAGGGAAGAGACACGCTGGATCAGATCTATGCGGATATTTTCCACACAGAGGCGGCGCTTGTGCGCACCGGCTTTGTCAATGGGACCCATGCCATTACAGCGGCGCTTTTTGCCTGCCTGCGGCCGGGCGATGTGCTGCTGGCAGCCACCGGTATTCCCTATGACACACTGCAGGGCGCAATCGGAATCACCGGAGACTGCTTCGGTTCCCTGAAATTCTATGGCATCGGGTACGCGCAGGTGGAACTGAACGCGCAGGGCAAGCCGGACATTCCGGCGATCCTTGCGGCACTGGGTGATCCGCATGTCAAGGCAGTGGAGCTGCAGCGCTCCCGCGGCTATTCCACACGGGGCGCTTTTTCATCCGCTGAGCTTGGCGCTGTCATCCGGGCCGTTCACGAAGCGCGTCCGGATGTGGCTGTGATTGTGGACAACTGCTACGGCGAGTTCGTGGACACGGATGAACCGACCGACTACGGTGCGGATCTGATTGCCGGCTCGCTGATCAAAAACCCGGGCGGCGGTCTTGCGCCTATGGGCGGCTATATTGCCGGGCGGCGGGATCTGGTGGAAAACGCGGCCATGCGCCTGACGACACCGGGAATCGGCGGGGAGTGCGGCGCAACGCTTGGCGTCAGCCGCGCTTTGTATCAGGGCCTGTTTATGGCTCCGCACATTGTGGCCCAGGCTGTTAAAACTGCGGTTTTCTGTGCCCGGATGATGGAACTGATGGGGTATGAATCCTCACCGCGCGCGGATGAACCGCGGCATGACATTATCCAGATGATCCGTTTCGGACAGCCAGAGCCGCTTCTGCGGTTCTGCCGCGGCATTCAGGCCGGCGCGCCTGTGGATGCGTTTGTCACGCCGGAGCCCTGGGAAATGCCGGGGTATGACGCGCAGGTCGTTATGGCGGCCGGCGCATTTATCCAGGGCGCGTCGATTGAGCTTTCGTGTGACGGCCCCATGCGGGAGCCGTACTGTGCGTATCTGCAGGGCGGCCTGACCTTTGAGATGGCGAAAATCGGCATCATGATCGCGGCGGGACTGCTTTCCGAAGAGAAATAGCAGCGGACAGGCAAATTGAATTCTGCGGCGCATATGGTTATTTCAAGGAGTGTGAGACCTATGCGTTTGCGGTATATACGCGGCAGAATCAGCAGCGCGGTCAGCTCTGCGGGCAGGGCGCGCAGGAGAGGCGGCGGGTTTCTGCTGATTGCGGCGGCGCTGCTGCTCTTGTTCCTGTCGGTGACGGCGCTGTCCAGGCTGCGGCCTGTCCTTCTTGAAATTGCCGAGGGCGCAGTAACCGATGTGGTTTCCCTGACGGTCAACGACGTGATTACCGATTTGATGCGGATGGAGAAAATCAGCTATTCGGATCTTGTGACGCTGGAAAAGGATGCCAACGGCAGTGTGTCCGCGCTGCTGACCGATATGGCCAAAATCAATATGCTGCAGGCCGAGATCTCCAATCAGGTGGTTGAAGCGCTGAATGAGCGGGAGTCCACCATTGTGCGCATCCCGGTTGGAAACCTTCTGGGCGGCGCGCTTTTATCCGGCCGCGGGCCGCGGATACCGGTCAAGGTGCTTTCGGTTATGAATGTGAATACGTATTTTTACAATGCGTTTTCATCGGCCGGCATCAACCAGACCCGGCACCAGATGATGCTGAATGTGGATGTGGAACTGAGCCTGCTGCTGCCGGGCGGTTCCTCCAGTGTAAATGCGGATACGCAGGTTTGCCTGGCTGAGACGATTATTGTCGGCAGTGTCCCGCAGACATATGCCGATATGGGAATGAAAACAGACGGGGAGTAGAGAACATGGACACAAATGCGAGAATTGAAGAACTGCGCCGCCTTCTGAAGTACCACAGTGATCGCTACTATAATCAGGACGATCCTGAGATCAGCGACTATGACTATGACCAGCTGATGCAGGAGCTGCGCCGGCTGGAAGCGGCATCCGGCGCGCCTGTTCCGGAAGACAGTCCGACCCGTAAAATCGGCGGCAGCGCCAAGCGGGAGGCGGGAGTGCTGGTGCAGCACCGCAATGTGATGCTCAGCCTGCAGGATGTGTTTTCCCGTGAGGAGGTTGATGCCTTTGTCGCGGATACTCTGAGCCGTTTCCCGGAAGCGGAATTTGTTGTGGAGACGAAAATAGATGGCCTCTCCATGTCGCTGCGGTATGAAAACGGCGAGCTGCAGCTGGCGGAGACGCGCGGCGACGGCATCCATTTCGGCGAGGATGTCACCCAGAATGCACGCGTGATCCCGGATGTGGTGCAGAAGCTGAAGGAGCCCGCGCCCTACGTTGAGCTGCGGGGCGAGGTCTATATGACACAGGCCGATTTTGAAAAAGTCAATGAGCAGCAGGAACTGCTGGGCAAGCGGACATTTGCCAACCCGCGCAACTGCGCGGCCGGTACACTGCGGCAGCTGGACAGCGCCGTGGTGCGGGAGCGCGGTCTGTCCATGTTTGTATTCAATATTCAGGAGACGCAGGGAATTTCATTTAAAACCCACACGGAAGGATATGCCTGGCTGAAGAAAAACGGCGTAAAGGTCATTGAGGAATATATCGTCTGCAGGACTGCGGATGAGGTCTGGCAGGCCATCGGGAAAATCGGTGAGAGCCGCGGAGAACTCCGGTATGACATTGACGGCGCGGTGGTTAAAATCAACCAGTTTGATATCCGCGCGGCGATGGGCGCCACATCCAAGGTGCCGCGCTGGGCAGTGGCGTACAAATATCCGCCGGAGAGAAAGGAAACCCGCGTTCTGAATATTGAGCTGTCCGTGGGCCGTACTGGGAAAATCGTACCGACTGCGGAGTTTGAGCCCATCCGCTTGTGCGGGACAACCGTTTCCAGGGCAACGCTCCACAATCAGGACTTTATTGACAAGTATCACATCTGCATCGGTTCCACGATTGTGATTGAAAAGTCGGGCGAAGTGATCCCCAAATGTGTGGGGGAAATTGCGGAAAAGCGTCCGGAGGGCGCGCAGCCGTTCCGGATCCCGCCGGTGTGTCCCGTGTGCGGCGCGCCTGCGGTGCGGCAGCCGGACACGGCGGACATCCGCTGCACCAACGCAAATTGTCCGGCGCAGCTGGAAAAGCATATCATCAATTTTGTGGCAAGAGACGCCATGGATATCCGCGGTTTCGGAGAGGTTTATATTCAGGAGCTGGTGCGTCAGGGCTATATCGGGGACATTGCGGATATTTTCACATTGGCAGGGCACCGGGATGAACTGATCGAAAAGGGCATCATCGGTAAGGAAAAGAATACAGACAAGCTTCTTGAGCAGATCGAGAAGGCCAAAAACGCGGAGCTGCGCCGGCTGATCACCGGCTTTGGAATCGCCAACATCGGAAAGGCGGGTGCGCGGTCGCTGGCCGCACATTTCGGCTCTGTGGATGCAATTATGGCTGCGGATGAAGAGCAGCTGACGGAAGTTCCGGACGTGGGCGGCATCAGCGCGAAGGCCATTCACGATTATTTTGCGGATGAAACAAACAGAGCCATCGTTGAGAAGCTGCGTGCGGCCGGTGTGCGCATGACTGCTGCGCCGTCGGAAACTGCGGCGGCAGACGGGCCGTTGGCAGGACTGACCTTTGTGATTACCGGCACGCTTCCGGACCTGAGCAGGGAGGAGGCAGCGGAGCTGATCCGCGGCGCAGGCGGGAAGGTGTCCGGCAGCGTTTCCAAAAAAACGGACTACCTCCTCAGCGGCGAGGCGGCCGGAAGCAAGCTGACCAAGGCGCAGAGCCTGGGCGTCCCGGTGATTGATCTTGATGCGCTGCGGGCCATGCTTGAAAAGTCCGGCGGTCAGAGTCCGGAAGAAAACTGAAATGAAAAGGCGTGCTTTGCAATAAGTGCAAAGCACGCCTTTTTTGGTGCTGCCTGTTGTGCGGCCTGCGTCCGGCAACTCAGCGGCCGGTGTCCATCATTGTGCCGATGAAAAGCGGGAAACCGTTTTCACAGTCCACAATCATATAGACGAAGGGCCGGTCCAGAACGATGCGCTTTGGTTCTTCAACCTCGGCGGCGGCGGTGTCAGAGGGCTCAACCACTGTGGCGGCACCGGCTCTCGTTCCTTTTTCATTGACCGAGATGTACGTTTTGTGCAGCACGCGGCTGATATAAATATTGCCTGCCTCTGAGTGCCCGAGGCCGGACAGGTCCGCCAGCTCCTGATCAAAGGCGTCGGTCATGCCCATATCTGTCAGGACGGTGCACATATCGGCGCTGTATTCGCTTTCAAATTCAGGCAGAGAGACGATGACCTCTTTCTCCTGCGGCGCGGCCAGCAGTGCATGCAGGCGTTCGCCGGAAAGACCGGCGACGTAATCCGCCACGCACACGCCCTCATCCGGAAGCAGGGCCGCAAAGGCATACCTGCCGCCTGCATAGTGCTTCATGAAGCCGGCGGCCTGTTCATCCTCCAGATAGAGAAATTCACTGCTGTGCATCATCTCAACGGAGCGCTGTGTTCCGTCCTCTGTGGTGAAAGTGCCGCTGCTGATCTGATTCTTTGTATAAATGTTCTGCCATTCAGCGTCAAAGGACAGAGCGTTGATCAGGTACATCACTGCGGAATCGGGAATCTCATCCAGAATGTTCCGGATCATGCCGTCAGTGTTGTCTGCGACCCAATTGTTGATCTCCCTGCACGTTCTGTCGTCAAAGGGCGCCTGATAGATGCCTGCTCCGAAATAATCTGCATTGGTCTGCAGAAAGTCCTGTTCCGCAGTGAACCGGCTGTGATCAGTGAACCAGATTGAATTGGCCAGGTGAACTTTGCAGGTGCTTTCATCAGGCAGTCCGGCCTGATATGCGTGCATACAGCTGTTGAGCGTGTCAACAGGAAGCCCCAGAACGGCTTCCATCTGGACCAGCGTTTCGCCTTCTGCGCCGTTGGCCGTCATGCTGAGCGCAGCGAGCATGGACAGGGGAGAAATGAGAACGCTGTCCGACGCAGCCTCCGATGCACTGTTTTGAAGCAGACGGACTGCAAAGCCGTTGACTGCGGCGTTCTGCGCATCCGGCACTGCGGCTGCGGCAAGCTGCCGCGGCTGAACCTCTGTCATCAGGTCAGCAGCGCCGGACTGTGTGCAGCCGGACAGGGGGAGAATCATGGATGCTGCCAGCACAAAAACAAGCAGGACTGCCAGTAAACGTTTTTTCATTTCGCTTCTCCTTTTCCGCATATTTTGACGGTACAGACTGTTCGTTTCCATTCTGTTGGATAAGACGAATGTGAACGGGCTTTGTTCCGGCCGCGTGCAGCCGGCTGCAGGCTGGATCACGGATGTTCCCGTTGGGAGAATGTCGAAACAACAGGCAGGCGCACAGCCGTTTCGGGGACGAAAAATGGCATATGGCGAAATGACGGATACTGCCGGCAGCATATGTGCATAAGTTTTGTGCAACCGGAAAAAACGGATTTTGTCATATTCGATAAAAATATATCAATATATCGGGCGCGTATTGCTTTTTTCACGGATTTAGGCTAAAATCAGAACAGAATGGAAAGAAAGGAGCGGTCGGATGGACAGAAAAATGATCCCGATTCAAACACTGCGAAGGCTTCCGGTCTATCTTCATTATTTGAAATCAATCCGGCAGAATTGCCCGAATATTTCCGCCACAGCTGTTGCAGATGCGTTCGGTCTGAACGATGTGCAGGTGCGCAAGGACCTTGGCGCGGCCAGCGGGAGCGGACGTCCGAAAACCGGCTACAATACTGAGGAGCTGATCGAACAGCTGGAAGAGTGTCTGGGCTGCCGGTCGGTGACAAAGACAGTCCTTGTCGGAGCCGGCAACCTGGGAAAAGCGCTTTTGTCCTATGATGGATTCTCGGACTATGGCCTGGATGTGATTGCGGCTTTTGACACAGACAGTACGCTGACCGGTACGCTGATCAGCGGAAAGCCGGTGCTGCCAATGGAAGATCTGGAAGTGGTTTGTACTGAGAAGAAGATCCACCTGGGTATCATCACTGTACCTGTTGCAGCGGCGCAGAGCGTGTGTGACCAGCTGATTTCATTCGGAATCCGTGCCATTTGGAATTTTGCTCCGACGATTCTGAAAGTTCCCAAGGGCGTGCTGGTTGAAAATGAAAACCTTGCGTCTTCGCTGGCTGTGCTCAGTCAGCATCTGCAGGCCGGCAGGGCGCCGGAAGCCATTGAACAGTAGGCAGGAGGACGTCATAAGTGAACTTGATGCATTTAAAGTACGCCGTTGAGGTTGCAAAGACGTCGTCCATCACCAAGGCAGCGGAAAATCTGTTTATGGGTCAGCCCAACCTGAGCCGCGCAATTCATGAGCTTGAGGACAATCTGGGCATTGAAATTTTCCGGCGGACCTCCAAGGGGATGATTCCCACGCCGCAGGGAGAGGAATTTCTGGGTTATGCCCGTAAAATTCTGGCGCAGGTGGATGCCGTGGAAGAGCTGTATCGCGGTGAGAGAACAAAGGTTCAGAAGTTTTCCATTTCTGTTCCGCGCGCGAGTTATATTTCCTGCGCGTTTACGGAGTTTTCAAAGCGGCTGAACCCTGCCGACAGCGTGGAGATTTTTTATAAGGAAACAAACTCCATGCGTGCGATCAACAATATTCTCAATGCGGATTACAAGCTGGGAATCATCCGGTATCAGGCGGATTATGACGGCAATTTCAAAGAGATGCTGACGGAAAAAGGCCTGGGATACGAGCTGATCAGCGAATTTAAATATGTACTCGCAATGTCAGAGAAAAGTCCGCTGGCGCAGCTGGACGAGATCCACAAGGCAGACCTGGAACCGTTTTTTCAGGTTGCGCATGCCGATCCGTATGTGCCGAGCCTGCCGACGACTGAGGTCCAGAAGGCCGAGCTGTTTGAGGGCGTTGACAAGCACATCTTTGTGTTTGAGCGCGGAAGCCAGCTGGATCTGCTGGCCGGGATGCCGCAGGCTTTCATGCGTGTGTCACCGATGCCGCAGAGAATTCTGGACCGGTTCGGGCTGGTGGAGCGCCGGTGCGCAGACAGTGAAAAGACATACAGGGACGTCCTGATTTTTAAGCGGGGTTACTGCTTTACAAGTTTGGATAAAGCGTTTATAGACGAGCTGATGCATTTCAAGCGGGCCTTGTATTGATCAAAAATAACCAGTGTATCAGTTATGTCGCATGTGATATAATGCGATACGAAAAACATCATGGACAAAATGCGGGTTTATCGATAATATTATATCGAAATAAAATAGCAGCATAAGCCCGTGTAAAACAACATGGCAGAAGTCGGGACACCGGACGGAAAACCGGCTTTGCCTGATGGCATGAACGGCATGTACTGAAACAGCGGAGGTTATGGGAAAGCCTGCGGCATTGTGCAGGCAGGCGCGCTGCTGCGCCGCAGCGGCCGTCTGTCAGACCGTGTCATCACAGCAATCAGGGGAGGAGTGCTATGAGTTTTTGGGCAGATAAGATCATTGCGGTCAGAACGGACAAAACCATTTACCGGGACGGCAGCTCAGTGATCAAACTGTTCGACAAAGACCATTCAAAGTCAGATGTTTTATGTGAGGCAATGAATCAGGCCAGAGCCGAAGAAGCGGGACTCATCGTCCCGGCAGTGCTTGAGGTGATTCCGGTTGACGGGAAATGGGGGATCCGTTCCGTTTATGTCAGCGGCAGAACGCTGCAGCAGCTGATGGATGAGCGTCCGGCGCAGAATGCCGTTTTGCTTGAGAGACTGATCGCGCTGCAAATGGAGGTTCACTTACGGACGTGCCCGAAGCTTGTCAGCCTGAAGGATGAGATCAGAGACCGGATTGGCAGGGCAGATCTGGATCCGGCCGTCCGCCGGAAGCTGACAGATGAGCTGGAGCAGATGCCTGAACGGGAGAATTTCTGCCACGGCGATCTGAATCCTTCAAACGTGATTGCAGCAGACAGCGGACAGGATTATCTTGTGGACTGGCCGCACGCTGCCCGCGGCGATGCTGCTGCGGACGCAGCGCTGACTTATCTTTCCTTTTATCTTCATGCCGGAGTTCCGGAAGCAGAGACATATATGAAGCTGTACTGTGAAAAGACCGGCACGGAGAGACAGCAGATCGAACGGTGGCGGCCGCTGGCAGCAGCGGCGCTTTCCGTGGAGAGCAGGGCGGCAGAGCGCGAAATCCTGCTGCGCTGTGTGAATCAGAACGAATATAATTAAGATATGAGAGGTATATGTAATGAAAGTAACAATTTGCATCGGCAGTTCATGTCACCTGAAGGGCTCCAGGCAGGTCGTTGAGCAGCTGCAGAAGCTGGTGTCTGAGAACAATCTGAAGGATCAGATTGAGCTTGCAGGCACCTTCTGCATGGGAAAATGTCAGACGGGCGTGAATGTGACGATTGACGGCGAGTGCTTCTCCGTTTCCCCTGAGACGACAAAGGAATTTTTCCAGAATGAGCTTCTTGCACGGCTGAAGTGATATGTTCCGGCCGGGAGGCTGCGTACAGCATACATTCTTTCCGGCCGGCTTCTTCACATTTGTCCGCTGCATATCGATCAGAGAATACCGATATGCAGAATACGCAGTATCAAACAGTGAATCATTATGGTAGTCTAAAATACAGATCAGACAGACTGATAATAAAGGGAGAGTAACTATGAGCAACAAAGTGACTGTAATCGGCGCCGGCAACGTTGGCTCCACAATCGCATATACGCTGGCGGTAAACGGCATTGCGACGGAAATCGTGATGATCGATGTGAATGAGGAAAAAAGCCTGGGCGAAGCGCTTGATATTCGCCAGGGTCTCGGTTTTTGCCCGTCCGTTAAGATCTATGCGGGCAGCTATGCCGATGCCGCCGGTTCGGAAGTTGTGGTTTTGACATCCGGTGTTGCCAGAAAAGAAGGGCAGTCCAGACTTGATCTTGCGCAGACGAACGTCAACATTACAAAGCAGATCATTCCCGAGATTGTGAAAGTTGCGCCTGATGCGATTTATATCATTGTCAGCAACCCGGTGGATATCCTGACTTATCTCTTCTGCCGTATATCCGGCATCCCGGAGAATCATATCATCGGCTCCGGAACGCTTCTGGATACTGCAAGACTGCGCACCAGACTCTCCGAGTACTGCAACATCAGCCAGAAAAACGTGCACGCCTATGTGTTCGGCGAGCACGGCGATTCCTCCTTTGTGCCCTGGTCCTGCGCCACGGTTTCCATCGTGCCGCTTGAAAAATATATTGAATGCAGAAGAGGCGAGGATCAGATCCTTCCGCCGATTGACCACGATGAGATTGAAACGTACATAAAGAAATCCGGCGCGCGGATTATTGCACGCAAGGGCGCGACATTCTACGCTGTTGCGTTGTCTGTATGCCATATCTGCCAGTGCATTTTCAGCGGCATGGATACGGCGATGACGGTTTCCTCCATGATGCACGGCGAATACGGAATTGATGACGTCTGCCTGAGCACGCTCTGCATTGTCGGCGAAAACGGCATTACCGGAAAGATCATGATTCCTCTGACGGATTCCGAGAAGGCGCTGCTGCAGCACAGCGCGTCCTGCCTGAAAGAGATTATCGATAAGCTTGAGCTGTAACGGACGATTCAGAAAAAGGAGTTGAACACTGTTGGATTACCGTATTGAACATGATTCCATGGGCGAAATCAAGGTCCCGGCTGACAAATACTGGGCGGCCCAGACAGAGAGAAGCCATGAGAATTTTAAGATCGGTGTTGGAATTGAGACAATGCCGCGGGAGATTACAAGAGCCTTCGGCGTTTTGAAAAAAGCGGCGGCTATCGCAAACCATGCGCTCCGGCCGGAGAAAATGACTGACAAAAAGCTTGAAGTGATCTCCGCTGCATGCGACGAGGTGATTTCCGGCGCGCTGAATGATCATTTCCCGCTGGTGGTCTGGCAGACGGGCAGCGGCACGCAGTCCAATATGAATGCAAACGAAGTGATTGCAAACCGGGCAAACGAGCTTGCCGGCGAGAAACTCTGCCATCCGAACGACGATATCAATATGAGCCAGTCCTCCAATGACACCTTCCCGACGGCCATGCATATTGCGGCTGTCTGCGCGCTGGAGGATCAGCTGATTCCCGCAGCGGAAAAGCTGATTGAGACATTCAAAACACTTGAGGAAATGCACGAAGGCATTACCAAAAGCGGCAGAACCCATCTGCAGGACGCAACGCCGATCCGGTTTTCCCAGGAGATCTCCGGCTGGCGTTCGTCTCTGGAAAAGGACGTTGAACTGATCGGGCGTGCGCTTCCGCCGCTGCGGTCTCTGGCTCTGGGCGGGACCGCCGTCGGTACCGGACTGAATGCGCCTGCCGGCTTTGACGTCAAAGTGGCAGAGGCGGTGTCTGAGATTACGGGCAAGCCTTTTGTAACGGCTGAAAACAAATTCCATGCACTGACGAGCAAGGATGAGATCGTCTTTGCGCACGGCGCGGTGAAGGCGCTGGCCTGCGATATGATGAAGATCGCAAACGACGTCCGTTGGCTTGCTTCCGGCCCGCGGCTTGGCCTGGGCGAAATTACCATTCCGGAAAATGAGCCCGGTTCTTCCATTATGCCCGGCAAGGTCAATCCCACGCAGTGCGAAGCTGTGACCATGGTCGCGGTGCAGGTCATCGGCAACGATGTGGCGGTTGGTATGGCTGCATCTCAGGGCAATTTCGAGCTGAATGTGTTTATGCCGGTGTGCATTTACAATTTCCTGCAGTCCGCGCGCCTTCTGGCCGAGGCGATTGTGTCCTTTAACGACCGCTGCGCGGTGGGCATTCGGGCGAAGAAGGATAAAATGCATGACAACCTGTATAATTCACTGATGCTGGTCACGGCGCTCAATCCTTATATTGGCTATGAAAACGCAGCCAAAACAGCGAAAAAGGCATTTAAAGAGAATATTTCGCTGAAGCAGGCATGCGTGGAGCTGGGATTCCTCACTGCTGAGAAGTTTGATGAAGTCTTCAAGCCTGAGGAAATGGCGTAAGTTGAATTGGATTGGAGTAAGCTGTATGAAAATTTCGTACTATCCGGGATGCACGCTGAAAAACAAGGCCCGTGTTCTTGACAAGTATGCGCGGGAAACAGCTGCGGCTCTCGGTTATGAATTTGAAGAAATTGAAAACTGGCAGTGCTGCGGCGGCGCCTATACTTCGGCGAAGGATGAGATTGCCACAAAGCTCCCGGCTGTCCGCGCACTTGCTAACGGACGCGACAACGGTGGCAGAGTGGTGACTGTGTGCTCTGCCTGCTACAATGTGCTGGCGCAGACCAACCATGAATTTGAAGTCAATCCGGATTTTGACATGCGCGTCAACCGCTATCTGGCACCTGACTTCGAGTACCACGGTGAAGGGAAGGTGCTCCACTATCTGGAGCTGCTCAGAGACGAGATCGGTTTTGAGCAGCTGAAAAAGAAAGTGGTCAAGCCGCTCACGGGCAAGAAGATTGCCGCGTATTACGGCTGCCTGCTGCTGCGCCCGTCCGCAGTGCTGAAGTTTGATGATCCGGAAAATCCGGAGATTATGGAAGACCTGATCCGCGCACTGGGCGCCGAGCCGGTGATTTACCCCATGCGCAACGAGTGCTGCGGCGGGTATATCACGCTGGAGGATCAGAATCAGGCCAGAAAGAGAAGCACGGCCGTGGCGCAGTCCGCCGGAGAAATGGGCGCTGATTTTATGATCACGGCCTGCCCGCTCTGCCAGTACAACATCCGCAGGCATGCAGAGAACGGTCTTGAGATCCGGTATTTCACCGAGGTGCTTGCAGAAGCGCTCGGAATCTTGGATGAAGGAGAACGCTAAATATGGATAACAGCAGAAAAGAACAGATTCTCCGCATCAGCGGTTCCGATGTCAGAAAATGCATGCGCTGCGGAAAGTGCTCCGCGACCTGTCCTTCTTATGACGAGATGGAATATCATCCGCATCAGTTCGTTTACATGGTGGAGCAGGGAAACATTGAAAAGCTGATGGAGTCCCCGTCAATTTTCAAGTGCCTGACCTGCTTTGCATGTGTGGAGAGATGTCCGCGCGGCGTTGAGCCTGCAAAGGTTGTGGAAGCGGTCAGACTGGAAGTGATCAGACAGCAGGGCATGAACCACCTGACTGCCGACGATCTCCCTGGGCTGCTGGACGACGATCTTCCCGGACAGGCGCTGATGACGGCCATGAGAAAATATGCGAAGTGAGGGTGGGGACTGAAAAATGCAGAGAATTGGCGTGTTTGTATGTCACTGCGGAACAAATATTGCAGGGACAGTTGATGTAAAGGCTGTGGCTGAAGCACTTGGGCGCGAGCCGTCGGTTGTTTATTCCACAGACTATACATATATGTGCTCAGAGTCGGGTCAGAATCTGATCAAGGATACGATCGTATCCAAAAAGCTGACCGGCGTTGTGATCTGCTCCTGCTCGCCGAGAATGCACGAGGCCACCTTCCGGAAGGCTGCCGCATCGGTCGGCCTGAACCCCTACATGGTGGAAATCGCAAATATCCGCGAGCAGTGCTCCTGGATCCACAAGGATAAAGCAGAGGCTACGGAAAAGGCAATTATCCTTGGCCGCGCGGCCATCGCAAAGGTTCAGCTGAACACTCCTCTGACTGCCGGCGAAAGCCCTGTGGTTAAGCGCGCACTGGTGATCGGCGGCGGCATTGCCGGAATCCAGACTGCGCTGGACGTGGCAGAGGCCGGTTTTGAGGTCGATATCGTTGAGAAGAAGGCGACAATCGGCGGAAAAATGACGCAGATTGACAAGACCTTCCCGACACTGGACTGCGCGGCGTGTATTCTGACGCCGAAGATGGTCGACTGTGCCCAGAATGAAAAGATCAAGATTTATTCATACAGTGAGATTGAATCCGTCACCGGTTTCGTTGGAAATTTCACGGTGAAGATCAGAAAAAAGGCCCGTTTTGTGGATGAGACAAAGTGCACGGGCTGCGGTCTGTGCACAGAAAAATGTCCGGTCAAAAAGGTGCCCAACGAGTTTAACCTCGGTATGGACAACCGCCGCGCCATTTATATCCCCTTTGCGCAAGCTGTCCCGAAGGTTGCTACTATTGATGCGAACTACTGCAACATGCTTAAGAACGGCAAGTGCGGCGTCTGCTCCAAGGTCTGTACCGCCGGCGCCATTGATTATAAGCAGACAGATACGATCGTTGAGGAAAAATACGGCGCTATTGTGGCAGCCACCGGTTTCAATCCCATCGATGTCAGCCAGTACGGCGAATATGCTTACAATCAGTCCAAGGACGTGATCACTTCCCTGGAGTTTGAGCGGCTGACCAATGCTGCCGGCCCCACGTCCGGAACGCTGCTGCGGCCGTCTGACGGCAAGCATCCGCACACGATCGTGTTTGTTCAGTGCGTCGGCTCCAGATGCACGCCGGAAAAGGGCAAGAGCTACTGCTCAAAGATCTGCTGTATGTATACAGCCAAGCATGCAATGCTGACCCGTGAAAAATATCCGGATACGGATGTGTATGTGTTTTATATCGACGTGCGTACGCCCGGCAAAAACTTCGATGAATTCTACCGCAGAGCGGTTGAGGATTACGGCGTGCACTATATCAAGGGCGCTGTCGGCAAAGTCTCTCCGCGGGCGGACGGCACGCTGGATGTACAGGCGTCCGATCTGATCATGGGTGAACAGCTGCACATCAATGCGGACCTTGTCGTTCTGGCTGCGGCCATCGAGCCGGACAAATCCGCGCGCCCGCTGGCCACGATGCTGACGGCATCCATGGATACGAACGACTTTTTCACGGAGGCGCATCCGAAGCTCCGCCCGGTGGAATCTCCCACAGCCGGCGTGTTCCTCTCCGGTATGTGCCAGGGCCCGAAAGACATTCCGGAAACCGTTTCCCAGGCAAGCGCCTGCGCGGCAAAGGTGATCGGCCTGCTGGCCAAGGACAAACTGAGCTGCAACCCGTGCGTTGCGCATTCCAATGAAAATATGTGCAACGGCTGCTCACAGTGCGCCAACGTGTGCCCCTACGGCGCAATTACCTATGAAGAAAAGGAATTCAGAATGCCTGACCGCACCACAAGAATCAGACGGGTGGCCAGCGTGAATCCTGCGGTTTGCCAGGGCTGCGGTGCCTGCACCGTTACATGCCCGTCGGGCGCGATGGATCTTTACGGGTTCTCCAACAGACAGATCATGTCGGAGGTGGATGCAATATGCAAGTAAATGACAAGACTGAATTTGTTCCCAAAATTGTTGCGTTCTGCTGCAACTGGTGTTCTTACGCAGGCGCGGACCTTTCGGGCACGAACCGCCTTCAGTATCCGGCCAATGTAAAGATTATCAGAGTTCCGTGTTCCTGCCGTGTGAATCCGATGTTCATTCTCAGGGCCTTTCAGAGAGGTGCGGACGGCGTGATTATCTGCGGCTGCCATCCGGGAGACTGCCATTATACCACCGGCAACTTCTATGCCCGCCGCCGGATGACGCTTCTGTTCAGCATGCTTGACTATCTGGGCATTGAGCGCAAACGCACGAGAGTGGAGTGGGTCTCCGCTGCCGAGGGCGCAAAGTTTGCAGCGACGATGAATGATTTTGCGGCACAGATCAATGAACTCGGACCGAACCGCAGACTGGAGGATTTGAGATGCAGACAGAATTGAAAAAACGTGCGCTGGAGCTGCTGGGCGACGGCACGGTTGACCGTGTGATCGGCTGGCAGACAGGCGAATTCTCCTACGATATGACGCCCGCGGTTTTTACAAGTGCCGAAGATGTTGAGAAGAATTTTGTGTACAACGATTTCTGCGGGGCCAATGTGTCGAAGTATCTCATCAAAGAGTGCGTGAAGGGCGGCAGGATTCTGGCTTTTCTGAAGCCCTGCGATACATTCTCCTTCAATCAGCTGCTGGCAGAGCACCGTGTGAGCCGCGAGCACGTTTACATCGTCGGCGTGGCCTGCGACGGCATGGCAGACGTTCAGAAAATGAAAGCTGCCGGCATTGACGGTATCGTCGGGCTGACGGCGGAAAACGATACATACCGGATTGAAACCATCTACGGCGACGCGGAAATGAAGAAAAGCGATGCACTGGCTGAGCGCTGCCTGACCTGCAAGAGCCGCCGCCATGCGGTGCATGACGAGCTGATCGGCGAAGAGGGCGAAGACCGGCCGGATTCCGGCAGGTTTGACATGGTCGCGGAGCTGGAGGCCATGACGGCAGAGGAGCGCTATAATTTCTGGCGCGGCGAGCTGTCCAGATGCATCCGCTGCAACGCCTGCCGCAACGTTTGTCCTGCCTGCACCTGTGAAAACTGTGTGTTTGACAATGCCGCTTCCGGCATTGCCCAGAAGGCGGCAGCCGATACGTTTGAAGAGAATATGTTCCATGTGATCCGCGCATTCCACGTGGCAGGCCGCTGCACGGACTGCGGGGAGTGTTCGCGCGTGTGCCCTGCGCACATTCCGCTGCATCTTCTGAACCGCAAGTTCATCAAGGATATCAATGAGCTTTACGGACCCTATCAGGCCGGCGCGGATGCCGGGGCAAAATCCCCGCTGACATCGTACACTTTCGATGATGCGGAGCCTTCAATCGTTCGCGAAAGGGGGAGAGAATAAATGAAATATATCTCTTTTGAAAATCTCCACACCTTCTTTGAACAGGCGTCTGCACAGCTGAACATCTACGTTCCGGTGGATGCGGCCGGCGGGCAGTCCGCTTATACCCGGTGGACGCCCGGTACGGAGATTTCCAGGGGCCTGCATACCACACGAAGCGCAAAGGAATTTTTCTTCCCGCAGACAGAAAACCTTGTTGAGTTCAAAATGAGCGGGAAAAACATCGAGATTATTGATCCCCGCAGCGAAACTGAGGATTATGCCATTTTCGGCGTCCGGGCCTGCGACATCCGCAGCTTCGGGATCCTGGACGAAGTCTTCCTGGCGGAGCCTGTGGACAGCTACTATAAAAACCGCCGGGAGCACGGGCTGATCATCGGCATGTCCTGCACGCGTCCTGCGGAGACATGCTTCTGCCAGACGTTCGGCATTGACGCTGCTGAGCCGCAGGGCGACGTGACCTTTACCGAGGTGCAGGACGGCTACTGCGTTGCTGCCAATACTGAACGCGGCAAAGCGTTTCTGGATGCACTCGGCGCAATTTTTGAGGAGCGCAGTGATGACGCTGCCGCGCAGGCAAAGGAAAAAACGCGCGAAATCATGCAGAAGCTGCCGCTTGCCGGCCTGACGACGGAAGGATTCGGCGGCGATCGGCTGGATGCGCTTTTTGACGACCCCAGGTGGGCAGAGCTTTCCGAAGCCTGCATCGGCTGCGGAACATGCACGTTTGTATGTCCGACCTGCCAGTGCTATGACATCAGGGACTATGATACGGGCCATGGCGTCAAACGGTTCCGCTGCTGGGACAGCTGCATGTATTCAGATTTTACAAAGATGGCCCACGGCAACCCGCGCCTGACGCAGAAGGAGAGATTCCGCCAGCGCTTCATGCACAAGCTTGTCTATTTCCCGGCAAACAACAACGGCGAGTTCGGCTGCGTCGGATGCGGAAGATGCCTTGCGTCCTGCCCGATCCATATGAACATTGTGAAAGTGATGAAAAAACTGGCGGAGGTGAAGGAAGATGAATAACGAAACGTTGATTCCGTACCTCGGTGTGGTCACGGATATCCGGATTGACACGCCTGATGTGAAAACCTTCCGCGTTCTCACGCCTGACGGAAAAAAGCCCTTTGAACATAAGCCGGGCCAGTGCGCAATGCTGTCCATCCCCGGCGTTGGCGAGGCGATGTTCTCCATTACGTCTTCCCCGACGAACACCGGGTATATGGAGTTTTCCATTAAAAAGTGCGGCTGTTTGACTGACTGGCTGCACATGATGGATGTCGGCCAGAATATTACCATCCGCGGTCCGTATGGCAAGCCGTTCCCGGTGGATGATGAGCTGAAAGGGAAGGATCTGCTGTTTATCGCCGGCGGAATCGGCCTTGCGCCGCTTCGTTCCGTGATCAACTATGTGCGCGATAAGCGCGAAAACTACGGCAGCGTCCAGATTGTTTACGGCGCGCGCTCCAAAGAGGATCTTGTGGATTACCATGAGATCATTGACGAGTGGATGGCAGACAAGGGAATTGAGGTCAATCTGACGATTGACCGTGCGCAGGAAGGCTGGGACGGCCATGTCGGCTTTATTCCCAATTATGTGAAGGAACTCAATCCAGATCTGAAGAAAACCGTTCTGATGTGCGGCCCTCCGGTGATGATCAAATTCACGCTTGCCGGTCTCACGGAGCTTGGCTTTGAGAAAACGCAGATTTATACCACAATGGAACTGCGTATGAAGTGCGGCGTCGGCAAGTGCGGCAGATGCAACATCGGCAATAAGTACGTCTGCAAGGACGGCCCGGTTTTCCGCTTCGACGAGCTTGACGAGCTTCCGGACGAGTATTGATT
>JAEDDG010000055.1 GCA_016293865.1 Oscillospiraceae bacterium
TAACTGCGATTGAAGCATATGATATTTTTTGCCATCCATTTTTGCTGTACGGTTGTTTTTTCTGTTTCATCTTCCGCATCAAATCGTTCAGCGCTTGAAATGCCGCAGGCTTTCGCAGGTGATGGAACGGAAGGTCAGCGAACGGAAAATGTCGATGCGGAAGCTTTTCGGTATGTAAACGAGTTGTCCTTCGGGCATACGGCAGCCCGGACAGCCAGGGATCACCTTGACATGCAGGCGCATTTATGCTAACATTTCCAATCAGCATAGAATGTTAATTGGTTTATAGGAATGACACGACACATCACGGCAGAAAGGAGACTGACGCCATGTCCGGTTTTTCTGAAAAAGACGTTTCCGCCGGCTCCCGCGGTGCCGAACTCATCCGTCAGCTTGCAGAAACCCGCACGCTCAGCGATGCGCAGCTGAAAACGCTCCTGTGCACCGGGGACCTGGATGCGCTTCTGTTTCAGGCGGCAGATGAAAAGCGCCGGGAAATTTACGGGGAAGACGTCTATATCCGCGGCCTGATTGAATTCACCAATTACTGCCGGAACAACTGCTACTATTGCGGCATCCGCCGGGACAACCGGCAGGCGGAGCGCTATCGGCTGAGTACGCAGGACATTCTGGACTGCTGCGCGGAAGGGTACCGTCTGGGCTTCCGCACATTTGTTCTGCAGGGCGGCGAGGATCCTTTCTTCACGGATGCGCGGATCTGCGCTCTGGTTTCGGAGATCCGGCAGCGCTATCCGGACTGTGCCATCACCCTCTCAATCGGCGAAAAGCCGCGGGAAAGCTATCAGGCTTACTTCGACGCAGGCGCAAACCGGTATCTGCTGCGCCATGAAACTGCCAATGACCGGCATTACGGCATGCTGCACCCGGACTGCATGAGCCTGCCCAACCGCAAGCGCTGTCACCGTGACCTGAAGGAAATCGGATATCAGGTCGGCTCCGGCTTTATGGTCGGCTCCCCGTATCAGACCACAGACAATCTGATTGAAGACCTGCGCTTTCTGCAGAGCCTGCAGCCGCATATGATCGGCATCGGCCCCTATATTACCCACGCAGACACCCCGTTTGCCGCCTTTCCCAGCGGCAGTCTTTCCCTTACGCTGCGGCTGATTGCCATTCTCCGGCTGATGTTCCCCTATGCGCTGATTCCCGCAACGACCGCCCTCGGCACAATCCATCCGCAGGATCGGGAGCTCGGGCTGAAGGCAGGCGCCAACGTGGTGATGCCGAACCTCTCGCCGGTTTCCGTACGCAGGCTGTATACGCTCTACGAAAACAAAATCTGCACCGGCGAGGAGGCCGCCCAATGCCGCGGCTGTCTGGAGCGGCGCGTACACGCTGCCGGCTACAGGATTGTCACCGCCGTCGGCGACGCTGCGGCCGACCCTCTTGCCGGACGGTAAACCGCGCGTATTCCGGCGCCCTGATTTCCGCAGAATGAGGTGTTCATTTGGACAACAACGATAAAAGCGCGCTCATCGCCATGAGCGGCGGCGTGGACAGCTCCGTCGCGGCCTGGCTGATGCTTCAGCAGGGCTACCGCTGTGAAGGGACCACCATGCGGCTTTACAGAAACGAGGACATCGGCCTGAGCCGGTATCACACCTGCTGCTCCCAGCAGGACATCGACGACGCCAGCACAGTGGCCTTTCAGCTGGACATACCGTATGAAGTTCTGGACTTCACGTTTGATTTCAGGGAACAGATCATCGGCAAGTTCATCCGGACCTATGAGGCCGGCGGCACACCGAATCCCTGCATTGACTGCAACCGGTACATGAAATTTGATAAGCTTCTGCAGTCCGCGTCGGACAGGAAGCTGCACTATGTTGTGACCGGCCATTACGCGCGCATTGAATACAGCGCGGATACCGGGCGGTATCTGCTGAAGAAAGCCGCAGATGCCGGCAAAGACCAGAGCTATGTCCTGTATATGCTGACCCAGGCACAGCTGGCGCGCATACAGTTCCCTCTGGGGGATAAACACAAATCGGAAACGCGCGAGATTGCCGCACGCCTGCATCTCTGCAACGCCCGCAAGCACGACAGCCAGGACATCTGCTTTGTGCCGGACGGCGACTACGTCCGGTTTATGGAACAATTTACCGGGAAGCACTACCCGCAGGGGGATTTTCTGGACCGGAACGGCCGGATTGTCGGCCGTCACCATGGCGCCGTTGCGTACACACTGGGGCAGCGGAAAGGCCTGGGGCTGGCCATGGGCAGCCCCGTATACGTCTGCGGCAAGAACATGGCCGCCAATACAGTCACCGTAGGCCCGGAGGAAGCGCTGTATGCGCGCGTTTTGTATGCCGGGGAGATGAACTGGATTTCCATTCCCGGCCTGGAGCAGCCCATGCGTGTCCGCGCCAAAACCAGATACCGGCAGCCGGAGCAGTGGGCGACGGTCAGTCCTGAGCCGGACGGACAGATCCGCCTGGAATTTGACGAGCCGCAGCGCGCCATGACCGTCGGGCAGGCTGTGGTTTTGTACGACGGGGACGTGGTCGTGGGCGGCGGGACCATCGCCCGGGTCACGGAATACGCCGGGGACTGCCGGCAGCAGGCCCCGGCCTGTGCGCAGCAGACCGCCGGTACGGAGAATACACATGAAATTGAGGAATGATCCACCATGCTCAATCAGTTTTCAAGAACGCAGCTTCTTTTGGGAGAAGAGGGAATGGAAAAGCTGTTTCGCGCCCGTGTGGCCGTGTTCGGCATCGGCGGCGTGGGCGGCTATACAGTGGAAGCCCTGGCTCGGAGCGGGATCGGCACTCTGGACCTGATCGACGATGACCGTATATGTCTCACAAATCTCAACCGGCAGATTCTCGCCACACGGAAAACCGTCGGCCAGTTCAAGGTGGACGTGGCCGGGCAGCGCATTCTGGAGATCAACCCAAACGCCGTTGTGCACACATATAGAACATTTTATACGCCCCAGACAGCCGGGCAGTTCGATTTCACGCAATATGATTATATCGTGGACACCATTGACACTGTCTCCGGGAAGCTGGAGCTGGTGGAGCAGGCGCAGAGAGCCGGCGTGCCGGTCATCAGCTGTATGGGCGCCGGCAACAAAATGGATCCGACCGCTTTTGAAGTGGCGGATATTTACGAAACATCCGTGTGTCCCTTGGCGCGGGTCATGCGGCATGAGCTGAGAAAGCGGGGCATCAGCCATCTGAAGGTCGTCTATTCCCGGGAGCCCGCCATGACGCCCATAGAGGACATGTCCATCAGCTGCCGGGCACACTGCATCTGTCCGCCCGGCACTGCGCGGAAATGCACACAGCGCCGCCAGGTTCCCGGCAGCAACGCCTTTGTTCCGCCGGCCGCCGGACTGATCATTGCCGGCGAGGTCGTGAAGGATCTGGCCGCGGCCGGAGGCGCCGTATGATTTATCTGGACTATTCCGCAAACACGCCGCCGGACCCCGCCGTACTGGAGACGTTTATCAAAACAGAGCAGGCTTACATCGGGAATCCAAACTCCACACACTGCGCGGGACAGGCCGCGCAGGCGGAAATGGCCCGCGCCACAGACAGCATCGCCGGGCTGCTCGGCGTAAGTCCTGCGGAAATCATTTATACCTCAGGCGCAAGCGAGGCCAACAATCTTGCCGTCAAGGGCATTGCATACGCATCCCGTCATGCGGGCCGGCACATCATTTCCACCGCGCTGGAGCATTCCTCCGTGGGTGGGCCGCTGTCTGTGCTTCAGCAACAGGGCTATGAAATCGATCTGGCGGACATTCGGTCGGACGGCACCGTCGATCTGGAGCAGCTGCGCACGCTTCTGCGGGACGACACTGTGCTGGTCGCTGTCTGCGCCGTGGACAGCGAGCTGGGCACCATCCAGCCCATCCGCGAAATTGCCGCCATCCTGAAGGATTTTCCCAACTGCCGGCTCCATGTGGACGCCACACAGGCAGTCGGCAAAACGCCGCTCGTGCCGGAATGCGCGGACACCATGAGCATCTCTCCGCACAAATTCTATGGACTGAACGGCAGCGGACTTCTGCTGAAAAAGAAAGGCCTCGCCATTGAACCACTGATTCACGGCGGTGCCAGCACCACCATCTACCGCAGCGGCACGCCGGCGCTGGCTCTGGCGGTTTCCGCCGAAAAAGCCCTGCGGCTGGCTCTGGCGCAGCAGGAAAGCAGGGTCAGCCATGTGCGCGCCCTGAACAGAATGCTCCGCGAGGCCCTGTCCATGTACCCCGCGGTCCGGCTGAACAGTCCGGAACACGCCGTTCCCCACATTCTGAACCTCAGCGTGCAGGGCGTGAAAGGGACCGCCTTTCAGCAGGCGCTGAGCCGGCACGGCGTATGTGTGTCCGTGAAATCCGCCTGCTCTGCCGACGGGATGCCATCCAAGGCCGTACTTGCCGTCAGCCGGGACCGCAAAAATGCGCTGTCATCCTGGCGGATCAGTCTCAGCCACCTGACCACGCAGGCGGAACTGGAGGAGTTCCTCCGGATTTTTGACCTTTGCTGCCGCACGCTGGCCGTGCAGGCCGCGTCCGCGCGCACAGGCATACTGCCGGCCGGAGGACAACGCTGATGGAAAGAACACTGACGCCCGCTCAGAAAATTGAACGGAGCATCATCAAAAAATACCGGGACGCGCTGTGGAAGCCCTTCATTTATGCGGTCCGGAAATACGGCCTGATTCAGGCCGGCGACCGGATTGCCGTCTGTATCTCCGGCGGAAAGGGTTCCATGCTGATGGCAAAGCTGATGCAGGAACTGCACCGGCACAGCAAGATCCCGTTTGATCTTCTGTTTCTTGTGATGGATCCCGGCTACAACGAAATCAACCGCCGGAAAACTGAAAGCAACGCGCAGCTGCTCGGAATCCCCATCACAATTTTTGAAACCAACATCTTTGAGGTGGCCAACAACAGCGAAAAATCTCCCTGCTACCTCTGCGCCAGGATGCGGCGCGGCCATCTGTACAGTAAAGCCAAAGCCCTGGGCTGCAATAAAATCGCCCTGGGCCACCATTTCAACGACGTGATCGAAACCACGGTCATGGGTATGTTCTACGGCTCGCAGCTGCAGGCGATGCTGCCAAAGCTGCAAAGCACAAACTTTGACGGGATGGAGCTGATCCGGCCTCTGTACTGCGTGCATGAGGAGGATATTCTCGCCTGGATGCGTTACAATCAGCTGGAATTCATCCAGTGCGCCTGCCGCTTTACAGAAAGCTGCACCATCTGCGGCAATGGCGGCGGCGGTTCCAAGCGGCAGGAGGTCAAAACGCTGCTGCGGCGTCTGAAGCGTGATCATCCGAATATTGAAAAAAGCATTTTCAACAGCATCCACAATGTCTGTCTGGATACGTTCCCGGCATATAAGGCAAACGGTGTATTCCGCTCTCCCTATGTGCAGTCGGATGAAAACGGCAGCGCCTCCGGCTGAGCGCCGGTTTTCCGCTCACCCCGCCATAATTACCTTTCAGTCCGGGCAGTCTCCGGCGCCTGGATTCTGCAGGCAACAGCAAGCGGCATATGCGCAGACGCGCATATGCCGCTTTTCATCTTTTCGTCAGCCGCTATTCAGATAATGTAGTCGTTCCCCTCCGAACTGCGCCGCATCAGATCCGCAATGGTCACACTGTCCAGATAACTGCTGATGATCCGGTCAAGCTCTTTCCACAGCGGGAGCGTGCGGCAGTCGGCCATGCGCGCGCAGGCCGCCGCACCCGGCTCCAGACAGGATACCGGTGCCAGCGTCTCCTCAGTCAGGCGCAGAATGCTGCCCACCGTATACTGGTCGGGGCTTTTCGTCAGCTTATAGCCGCCCCCTTTGCCGCGCAGCCCTGACAGAATATTGCCCTTCACCAGAAGCTTGATAATGCTCTCCAGATACTTCTCCGAAATATCCTGCCGCTCAGCAATCGTTTTCAGCGGAATATACCCGTCTGACTGGTGCTCCGCCAGATCGACCATAACCCGAAGAGAATAGCGTCCCTTTGTTGAAATAAGCATAAGATCAGCCTCCGCGATTTAATAAACCTATTATACAACACGGTTAATAGGAAAATCAATAAAAAAATTATTGCTTTTCCTATTGACAAATCGTTCTGCGCGTTCTATAATCACATTAACCTACTTGAAAGGTTGGTATTAAACGATGAGAACGTACCTGTTTGATTTCCGATGTCGTCGATGTTGCCGGTAAAAACAATTTAATCAACAATCACAACTTCTGTAATTACGATATTGGAGGAATATATCATGAGTAAAATTTATACATCTGCTGATCAGTTAATTGGCCGTACCCCGCTGCTGGAGCTTGCACATATTGAAAAGGAAGACGGCCTGGGCGCACGTGTTCTGGGCAAGCTTGAATATTTCAATCCCGCCGGTTCCGTTAAAGACCGCATCGCCAAGGCCATGATTGACGACGCCGAAGCCAAAGGTCTTCTGAAGCCCGGCTCCGTGATCATCGAGCCGACCTCCGGCAACACCGGCATCGGCCTGGCTTCCGTGGCGGCCGCCAGGGGCTACCGTATCATCATCGTCATGCCCGAAACCATGAGCGTGGAGCGCCGCCAGCTGATGAAGGCCTA
>JAEDDG010000028.1 GCA_016293865.1 Oscillospiraceae bacterium
ACATCTGCGCCGCCTTTTGTGGTAAACGCAGCTGTCAGGCCGCCGATGGCGCCTGAACCGATAATCACCGCTCGCATACAAGCCTCCTAAAACAGATAATACAGCGCCACGCCCAGAAATGTACCGACGGCGTAGCCCAGCGCGCCGCAGATCAGTCCCGGCGCCGTGAGTTTTTCGTTTTTCAGCTGTCCGGCAACTGCCGGGACAAAGGCCGGACCGTAAACGCCGGCCGTCAGTGTAATGATTGTGCAGTCCGCGCCGATGCGCAGCAGCTTCGACAGCAGGACATGGAGCACAAAAATACCCAGGGTGATTCCCATCAGCAGCAGGAAAACCCGGCCGAACTCAGCCGTCAGTCCGCGCAGATCCAGGCTGCTGGCCAATGCAAAAGAGAAAACCAGAATCAGATAGTGGCCGACGGTGGAGTTCTCCCTGACCTGACGGACTTTCCGGTTAAACGACAGGGCAATGCCCAGAACAGTCCCGGTAATCATCACGCCGGGGACGAGATAATCCGTCATCGTTCCCTGCACCGCGCCGCGCATCAGCCAGATTGCCACACCGACGCCGGCGCCGATGACCGCGCTGCCCAGCGCCAGAAGGACATTGCGCACAATTTTCCTGTTCAGGCTGCCGCCTGCAACGGTGTCAACGTTTTCTGCTTCTCCTTCTGTTTTGAGATATTTTTCCGCCCGGCCACGGCCCAAAATTTTCAGGAGCAGCGGCTGTGCCAGAAGCAGGATGAACACATAGAACACGCCGCCGAAAACCATGTCCGCCAGGTTCCCCAGCGCAACAGTCGTTGTATCCACGCCCAGGATTGCGCCGATGGCGTTAAAATTCGGCGTACCGCCGGTATAAAGGCCAACTGCCATTGCCGAAAGTGCGCGGCCCCAGGGGATCTGTCCGGCAAAAAGCCAACCGGCCGCCGCAGTGGTGAGAATCACCGCGGCAATCAGGCTGCCGAAAGACAGAAGCACCGTTTTCGTCAGCCGTCTGACCTCCCGCAGGTCTGTGGAAAAAAGCAGCAGCGGAATTGCGACGCCGATGGCCGCATAACTGCCGATTTCACCGATATCGCTGTTCAGGGCAAAATCAGCGCCGCACACATTGACAAGCCACACCAGGGCTGAGACAAGAAGCCCGTAAAAATACGCCATACCTATGGTGCCGAATGTACGGGTCAGCCAACCGTTCCTGTATTTTTGAATCAGCAGCGGAACGATCAGAACCGCCGCCAGCTGGATGATACTGATCAGCATGCCCGCGCCCTCACATTGCCAGCGCCCGGCCCACAGCGCTTTCCAGAATGGCCATGGCCTCGCCCGCCTCGTCCTCTGTGATCACCAGCGGCGGCTTGAATTTCAGCACGTTCATGCGGTATCCGGCCTCGCCGAAAATCGCGCCGGATCTCAGGGCAAGCTGCTTCACAGTCTGGGCAAGGCGCAGATCCGGCTCCTTGGTCGCCGGGTCCTTTACAAACTCTATACCCACATGCAGGCCCACCTGCCGCACATCGCCGATGCACGGGTATTTCTTCTGCATCTCCCGCAGAAGGCCGGCGACGAACGCGCCCACACGGCGCGTGTTTTCCAGCACGCCGTCGCGCTCGATGATTTCAATCTGCTTCAGCGCCGTCACCTGGGCAACGCTGTTGTTTGCAAAGGTGTGGACCTCCTCGCCCAGAGGACCGAAGCCCTCCAGCCGGTCATGGATCAGCACGGCTGCAATCGGCATACCGGCGCCCAGAGACTTGCCCAGGCAGATCAGATCCGGCTCGACGCCGTACTTTTCCGCAGCAAACCACTCGCCCACGCGGCAATAGGTCTGCAGCTCGTCAAAAATCAGAAGGCAGCCGTATGCGTCGCAGATTTCACGCACGCCCCTGAGATATTCCTGCGGCAGCGGAATCTGGCCGCCGCTGGCCTGCACCGGCTCCAGAATCACGCCGGCCACCTGCCCGCTGACGCCGCCGTACAACGCCGCCTTCAGGCTGTTCAGGCAATATTCAACACAGTCCTCCGGCCGGTCAGATCCGCTCCAGCGGTACAGATAAGGATTCGGCACACGCACAAACACATCATTCGTAATACCGGCAAAGCTGTTGAAGCCGGTGAAAATACCGGGTGCCCTGGTGGAAATCCAGGAGCCGGCGCCGGTAGTCAGGCTTGTCCCGTGGTATCCGTCCATCAGCGTAATGAATTTCCTGCCCGCCGGCACATTCTTCACCGCCAGCTTCATGGCCGCCTCAATGGCCGCGCTGCCGCCGACGGTAAACAGTACGCGGTTCATATGCTCCGGCGCAAGCCGGGTCAGTTTGTCTGCCAGCGCAAAACGGGGCAGGCTGTCGCTGTTCTGATTCAGATGCGTCAGCATTCCCATCTGCTCATACGCCGCCTGCCGGATCTCCTCATTGGCGTGTCCCAGCAGCAGCGCCCAGCCCTGTGCCGTGCAGTCGATATAGCTGTTTCCGTCAATGTCCGTCAGACGTACGCCGTTTCCTTCACGAAAACAAATGCCATGCTGTCCGTTGCCGAGCATAACCTTCTCTTCGCAGGCGCTGATCTGCTCCGGCTCCATTGAATAGATTTTTTTCATTATGCTGTCCATTTTATCTGTCCCTTTCACAGCGTCTCTGTCATTATCCTTTATAATATATTTTTTTGTGGGCATTGTAAAGGAAAAACAGATTTTCAAACGATACGATTGTTGACAAAGTCAATCGTTCATAATAGAATGAACCCGGATACAGAAAGGAGTGCATACCGCGTGTCTGATATTGCCGCTATCTCCAGAGAATATGTGGATTTTCTCCGGAATCTCGCTGAAGTCTCCACTGCGCACAGGCAGCGCGTTTCTGACGCCGGGGCGCCTTTCGGTCTGAATTTCTGCGAAAGCGCAATCCTGACCTGTCTGGTTCTGGACGGCACCGTCAGCACCGTCCGGGATATAGCCCTGTATCTGCATTCTGCAAAAAGCCTGATCAGCCGTGGGACAGAACATCTGCGGCAGATGGGCTATATCAGCACCTTTCCCAGCCCGGATGACCGGCGGGTGCTCTGCCTGCAGCTGACGCGCAAAGCGGAGCCGGTGCTTCAGGCGCTGAAAACCTGTATGGAAACATTTGTCCTTGAGGCGGCGGATGGAATCCCCCCGGAAGAACTGGCCGCTTTTAAAGAAACGTCATGCAAACTGCTGCGCAATGTCCGTCAGGCAGCGCAGCAGCAGAATTCCCGAAACCTCTGATCGTTTTTGAAAGGCAGGTTATTGTTATGGACGAATTCAAAAAAATCGGCAAATCCTTTGTCCGCAACTCTGTATTCGCCGGTCTGGCTCTGATCCTTCTCGGCGTCTTGTTTGTCGTCTTTCCCGAGTCTTCCGGTACAATCATCTGTTATGCCACTGGCGCGGTGCTGTGCATCTGGGGCATTGTGCAGCTGATCAGCTATTTTGCCGCAGACAACGCCGTGGCGTTTGGCTCCTTCGGCCTGGTGCAGGGCGCGGCCCTGGCCATTATCGGCATAGGCATCCTGATCCGGCCGGAGTTTCTGAAAAGTGTTCTCACGCTGGCCTTCGGTCTGATTGTCGTGACTGACGCTGTTCTGAAACTTCAGTATGCCATCGACCTGATGCGCATCAAGGCCTCCGGCTGGCTGGCCGTTCTGATCATGGCCATTGCCATGCTGGTTCTGGGCGTGATTGTGGTGCTGAATCCGTTTGCAACGGCCGCTGTTCTGACCATTTTCGTCGGTATTGTCCTGATTGTGGACGGCATTTCCGATCTGGCGACGACGGTTTATATCTCCCGCTGTGTAAAGGCCGTCAAAAAGGCCATTCACAACGCCATGGATTTTGATGAGAAGCCGGAAGAGCCCGGCAATGTCGTCGATGTGGATTACAAAGATGTCAAATAACCGACAACACAAAAACGCAGGCCGCCGGACACGCTTCCGGCGGCCTGTTTTTCTGCTTAAAAGCCCTCATAAATAAATGTCCCGTTTCCGGTGAAAAACGCCAGCACCAGCACCAGCATCGCCAGGTAAACAAGGAAAACAAGAATCTTTTTCAGTCCTGACAAAGCCACGGATCAACCACCTCCATAAAATGCGCGCGGCCGCTTTCCGCATTCACATGCCACAAATCGTGCAGGTATGACGGGTCAAACGCTGTGGTCAGATCCAGCACCTCCACGCCGTATTCTGCATATATGGCGTTGGCTCTTTCCATTACATCATACTGGATCTGCGGAATCTCATAGTCCGTGTTCCACGGCACCCACAGCGCCCGGACACGGATGCCCTCCTCATGACACAGCGCCAGAAGGTCGTCCAGCGCCTGCAGGTTCTCATCAAAGGCGCTGCTGTCCAGGTACCAGAATTCCGCCTCATACCGGGCAAGCTTCTTCTGCATCTCCTCCTGAGAAACAGTCCCCGGATAGAGGCTCTTTTCCTGTGCGGAAAAATCATTGACGGCAAACGGCTTTCCGTGCAGCAGGTTCATCGTACCCGATGTAATCAGGCCGCTGATGCGCAGCCGCTGAAAGAAAACATACGGTTCGTACCAGGGTTTATTCCAGATATAGGATGAAATGGTGTCCAGATCATCGTAAAAGCACAGAAAATCCGTGCCGATCACAAGCTCGCTGCCGATCCGGATCGTGCCTCTGCGCACCATGTCGTACAGATCCGTAATCACGCCGTAATCCATGCCGAGGTTTACATACCCGCTCCGGCTTGCCTCTTCGTCATACCCTGCAGTGACGCCGGAAGCGCCGAAAAACACCTTATCCCAAACCTTTTCCGGGTGCAGCTCCCGGGTGATTTCATAGTCGTCCTTATGAACCAGACCAGAATTTCCCACAGGATTCAGCTGAACAAGGATGGGATCCGCGATTACAAACACGAGAAGCAGTGCCCAGAGAAAGGCGCTGCGCCTCAAAAAACTCCAAAACTTGCGCACCGCTTTTCACCTACACTTTCAGAAAACCGCGCAGGACTGCCACAAGCTGTTCCGGAGTAAGCGTGAAAAACAGCGTGTTGATGGCAAAAATAAAGTTCGCCACTGCGCACCGGAAAATCTTATACGGCTTTTTGGCCCGTCTGCTGACCGTCGTCAGACCGGCAAGATTTTCAAAGGCAATCAGGATGCCGTTCAGGCAGCCGTAAACGACATAAATCCAGTGAAAACCGTGCCAGAGACCCATAAACAGCATGCTGCCGAAGCCGATGGCCGCTCCGGCCCATTTGGACAGCCGCCGGCCGGACACAATGATGAACACATGTTCCCGGATCCAGTCGCCCAGCGTCACATGCCAGTTGCGCCAGTACTGGGTCATGGAGCCGGCCTTCAGCGGCGTCTTGAAGTTCTCCGGCACCGTGTAGCCCAGAAGTCCGCCCAGGGCAATGGCCACATCCGCATAACCGGACATATCCAGCCACAAAAGCAGCCAGCTGACAGCCGCAACTGCAAAGCTGACGTAAAATGCGCTTTCGAACTCCAGCAGCCGCCTGAACACAAGGATAACCAGCTCATAGGCCACAACCTTCTTGAAAAGCCCGAGGATCATCCGCTTGGCGCAGGCCACGCTGACTTCCGCCGTCACCGGCTGAGGCGCGTCATAGCTGCGGGCAAAGTCCCGGTAGCGCATAATCGGTCCGGCGGTGATCACCGGGAAGAACAGCAGATAATTTGCGTATTTGATCAGCGGCACATGCTCTCCGGTATAATAAGTATAATACAGGCCGTCCACCGCCTTCAGCATGGTGTAGGAAATGCCCACCATGGCCACCAGCGCCGGATACTGCGGAAATGCCTCCCAGAACCGGGCAATGAACACGGGCACCGCACAGCCGAAGCACAGCGCCGCGAACAGATACTTGCGGCCCCGGCCCTTATATGCCTCCAGAAAAGCGATGAACCCCCAGGTAATCAGCGCGTACAGCGCATAGAACACCGCCAGCCGGCGGGACACATACCAGAAAAGCGCCAGGTCAGCCGCAATCAGCCAGGGGCTGAGCTTTGCCTGCCGGCCGGATCTGCGCAGAATCCAGCCCAGCACGGCAAACGCCGCGCACGCGATCAGCATGCGCAGGAATATATCAGCCTGTAAAAACCACATCTTATTTCAGCTTTGACTCCACAACGGCGGCAATCTCGTTGATGGAGTTCATGGAATACATAGTGATGTCCTTCTGCGTAATCTCCACCCCGAACTGCTGTTCCATGTAAAGCAGAATCTCCGTGGCGCCCAGAGAATCCACAAAACCGAAATCAAACAGATTCACCTCATCGGTGAAGTCCGGATCATCACCGGCATCGAAATGCTCGGCGATATATGCGCGCAGTGTGTCCTTTACGTTTGTCATGTCAGTTTTCCTCCAAAAGCGTCCGCCGCAGCAGGACGCGGTCAATTTTTCTGTTTGCATTCAGCGGCAGGGCCTGCATCACTTCAAGTCTGGCCGGCAGCATATAGGCCGGGACATA
The DNA here is from genome assembly GCA_016293865.1 of Oscillospiraceae bacterium. GTDB lineage: Bacteria > Bacillota > Clostridia > Oscillospirales > Oscillospiraceae > JAEDDG01. The sequence continues at coordinate 6,484 of JAEDDG010000028.1, forward strand.
TTTCTTCATTTCAAGATTGAAGCGGCGCAGCGTATACGTCTGGCCGGACTCCACGGCCAGCACAATCTGCTGTTTTCCGGCATCAAACAGCGCGCAGGCATTTTCCACGCCCGGCACGCACATGGCAGCGCACTCCACCTCGCCCAGTTCGATGCGGTTGCCCTTGACCTTGATCTGGCTGTCCATCCGCCCGGCATAGATGATCTCCCCCCGGTCGTTGACCCAGCCCAGGTCGCCGCTGCGGTAAATCGTTTCATGATATCGGCTGTGCAGCGGATTCTGGACGAACACTTTTTCCGTCAGCTCCGGCGCGTTCCAGTAGCCCAGGGCCACGCCCGTTCCCACGAGGCAGATCTCGCCCTGTTCCCCCTGCTGCGCCAGCCGTCCATCCTCCGTCAGGATCAGCGCGCGCATGTTCCGGCAGGCGCGGCCGATCGGCAGCGGCTCGCTGTCGGCGAACGCCCGGTCGACCACATAATAAATGCAGACGTCCGTAATCTCCGTCGGGCCGTACAGATTCGCATACGCACAGTCCGGATGCGCCTGCCGCCAGACATTCAGCGGCGCGTTGGGCATCACCTCTCCGGCGAAGGAAACAAGCTTCAGCCGCGGCATGGGTACCGTACCCAGAACGCCGGAATTTGCAATATTGATCATCACCGTCGGCACCCAGAACACGCTGGTGCAGCCTTTTTCCACCAGAAACTCCGGAATTTTTGACGGGAACATCAGCAGTTTCTCCGGGATCAGAACCAGACGCGCGCCGGCATACAGCGCGCCGTAAATATCATGCACGCTGTTGTCGAAATAAAACGGCGCCTGTGCACCCATCACGGAATTCTCCCCGAAGGAAAACGTTTCCGTCACCCAGCGCGCATAATCCAAAACGGAACGGCCGGCAACGGTCACCCCTTTCGGCGTACCGGTGGAACCGGATGTATAAATGATATAGGCAGGATCCGTGTCGATTGCATTGTCCAGCCGGGCATCCACCGCCCGGTCATCCGGCGCGGCGTTTTTCAGCTCTTCCCAGTCCACAACCCCGGCGCCGTAAAGCTCCAGCTTTTCAAAATCGCCGCGCTTCTCCGCCGTTGTGATCACCACGCCCGGCCGCAGATTCTGAATGATTTTCTGCAGGCGGGAAAGCGGCGCATCCACAGCCGCCGGCGCATACGGGTTTCCGGTGTATAAAACCGCCATGAAACAGGCTACGCATTCCCCGCACCGGGGCAGAACCACCAGCGCAGGCCGCACCGTATCCAGGCCCAGCCGCAGCAGGCCCGCGGCGGCGCGGCGCGCCATCGTGCGCGTCTGCCCGAAGGTCAGCGTACCGTACTCATCATCCGTATAAATCTTGTCCGGCCATTTTTCAGCCGCGCGGTCCAGAAGCCGCACCGCGGAATTCATCATCATCCGGTATCCCTCTTTCAGTCAAAGATCACATCCAGCACGCTGCGCGCGCCGTAGCGGGTAAAGACCGTCCGTCCGTCTTCCTGCGTCACGGTCCAGCCCTCTGTCTCCGTGTGCGCCGTACCCATCACATAAACCTGCATCATGCCGTCATCCAGAAATTCCAGATGCGCGCCGCTGTCGGTCACTGTGATGTCCGCGGGGATGTTCACCCGCTCCAGATAGGCGCCCGTGCGCTTTTCGCCGACCGTAACCGATACGCCGCTGCCCACCGCCACATAAATGCTGTTGTCGCCCATATAATACACGTCCGCATCCGTGGACAGATGCATTTTTTCATATCTGTCGCTCAGCGCCACGCGCACGCCGGCGGCTGCCTGGTAATCCGCATCGTACAGTCCGCCGTCTTCCGACAGAGCCGACGCGGACAGGTGCAGCGTCAATCCGTCGTTCTCATCCACCTGCGCGGTGACAAACGTATTGTACGCAGCCGCCATGGCTTTGGCCAGCTGGTCCTCCCGGACGAAATTGTAATGGTTGTACCGCCGGAAATTTCCGGCCCGCTGAACCGCGTTTTCCGACGGTTCCGGATCCTGATAGATCAGATCGCAGTGGAAATACATGCTCAGCGGCATGTCGTACCGGGCGGAACACGTCTCCCACCCGTCAAAATTGTGCAGAAGCGTGCCGGTATTGAAGCACAGCAGGGTCTGCTCTCCGTTCTCCGCAAGATAATACGGAAAACTGAGCACATTTTCCGCACCGGATTCCGGTACGGCCCGGCTGCCGGAAGAACGGCTGCCGGAATTCCACAGTAGCCCCGCCGCATACTCCAGCGAGAAGGTCTGACTGGGCGACGCCGTGCTCATATACCAGGTGTGCTGATTCACGCCCGTTCCGGTCAGTTCCAGCCCGTACGCTCTGTACGCCGCCTGGTGCATGGCAAGCTCCGCCTCCTCATGGGCGGCGGACGCGCTTTCGTAGGACATGTAATGCATCCCGGAATAGAAGCATCGCGCCTGCATGTCGTCAATCTGGCTCTGCAGCGCGTCAGCTGCCGGGAAATAGACGCTGTCCACCGGGTACGCCATGCCGTATTCCAGGCTTCCCGTGATCAGGTCCTCCAGACCGTCCCCGTTCATATCGTAAAATGCCGGGATGCAGTTGGTGGCAAATTTCAGATTCCGGTTGCCTTTGTAATTCGTGTCATCGCCCGTAAAATACCCCGCAAAGGAATATTTTCCGTCCGTGCACTCCACCCGGGCGATATAGCCGTCAAAAACGCCGACGGCCAGATCATTCACGCCGTCTCCGTTCAAATCCGCTATGGCCGGCGCCAGCCAGTCGCCCAGCTCGCCGGAAAGAAAGGATAGATCCTCCGCCAGCGTAAAGCCGCCGTGCCCGTCGCCCATGTAGAGCTTTAAAACGCCCTCATAGCTGCCCACAGCCAGATCATCAACGCCGTCCCCGTTCAGATCGCCCACCGCCGGGAAGCACTGCCCGCTGCACACAGTCAGGAGACTGCCCATCGGTGTATAGTTTCCGCGGCCGTCAGCCCTGAACCCGTACAGCTTTCCGTCGGCGCTCCCGGAAATGATATCCGCATTGCCGTCTCCGTCCAGGTCGCAGAGGGCCGGCGCGGAATCGCCGTCCACGCCAATCTGCGTACCGGACGCATCCGTCAGCGGCACATCCGCCGCAGTTTCATAGTTTTCACCGAAGCCCTGTCCCGCATAATAATGCAGAAGGCCGTCGCTGCTGCCCACAATCAGGTCCATATTCCCGTCCCCGTTCAGGTCGCAGGGGCAGGGATATGCCCGCAGATCATACTCCGGGTAATCCTTATAGTAGCTTCCGCTGTTTTCAATCTCCGCAAGGCTCAGCCAGACGCCGCCGGCCGCCACATGCCTGCCGGAGGAATAGGCGTTTTCCCGCGGATCCATTGCATATTCGTACGCGTCTCCGGCCAGCAGGTAATTCACGGACTCCGCCCGCAGAAACCAGGTATAGCTGCTGCGCACCAGCGTAAAAGACGGGATCTGCAGCGCGTCGGTGCACAGGTCCCTGAACAGCGCATAGGAATTGTTTTCATAGGCGGTCAGCTCTTCATAGTGGAGCTGCCAGGCCATGCCCGGCCGTGTATAGCAGCCGAAGACACGGTACAGCGCATAGCCGCAGGAAGCTTTGGACACAAACGCGGCAAATTCATTTTCGAGGATCTGGTTGGCGCTTCCTGTGGTGTTGGCAAAGGATTGCTGCTCCTGACTGCGGGAAACCAGTTCAAACCCGTTGATGCTGTACCTGTTCGGCAGCAGCGGATTTGTAAGGAACACATAGCCGTCCCCGTAAGAATTCATCGTATACAAAGCCGTGCCGTCCGCCTCTGCCAGCACCGTAACCTTTCCGTTCCGGACAGGCCTGACTCCCCAGCCGTAGTCATAGCTGCTGAGCCGCTCATAATCCGCATAATTGGGATACAGCGCATAAAAATCGGAGAGAATGTCCTGAATTCCCTGCAAATCCCCGCGGACAGACGGAAAAACCACATTCTCCGGCACACCGTCCAGCCGGACAAGTTCCGCCGCCCCGATAAACTCCAGCTCAAAGAACCGGCAGAATGCATTTTCCAGAAACAGCGCGCCGCCCGCTTCCACGTAGGCCACCAGCTTTTCCCGCCAGACCTCCGCGCAATCCGCCGTCATCAGCGATACATCCGGATAGACCGCATCAAATCCGGAAAGATCGGCGCTCTGATCGGCGGCGTCAATCGCCGCAACCGTAAGATTCGCCAGAAGGGACTGCTCCAGGTGGCTGTATGTGTCGTGCCAGTCCTCTCCGTCTCCGGCGTACAGCACAGCCGCATGCAGCCCGGCCGCTTCCTGCTCCCCGCCGGCTTCCGCCGTGTTCTGCCCGCCGCTTTCCGTACCCGGAACGCCCAGCGGTTCCGGCACTGCGCCGCAGGCCGATACGGAGAGCATCAGGATAAGGCACAGCAAAAAGCATATGATCCGCCTCATTTTCAGCCCTCCGTTTCCGTATAATCAGACATTATCGATTATAGTCCAAGCATCTGCCCTTGTCAAACAATCGGTGCCGCAGCCGTCAAGTACAGCATCTCCGCATCCGGACAGGTCAAAAAATGCGGCAGCCGGAATGGGCTGCCGCATTTCAGACAACTGTCAAAGCTTGGTCACCGTGATATCCGCATATTCCTTTGCCCAGTCCGCCTCCCGGGTGTGGCAGGTAAACAGAATCACCTGCCGCCGGCCGGCCAGCTGGTGCAGATATTCCAGTGCAGACCGGGTCCGTTCATCATCGAAGCTGGCCAAAGCATCGTCCAGAATAATGGGACAGGGCTCCTCCCCGGCCGGCAGGACCTGACACATGGCCAGCCGCAGCGCCAGATACAGCTGATCCAGCGTGCCGCCGCTGAGATACAGGGCGCTGTGAGCCGCCGCGTCGCCGGCGCCGGCCACGTCCGCGTCAAAGCCGGCGTCAAAGGACAGGCGGGTATATTTCCCTGCCGTCAGCTTGTCCATAATCCCGGCCGCTTCCCGGTTGATCACCGGGGAGAACCGTGTCTGCAGCTCCGCGTCCGCCTGGCGCAGCGTTTCCACCGCCAGGCCGAGCGCCGCATGCCGGGCGTCAAGCGTTTCGATCTGCTCGTTCAGCTGCGCAATCCGCGTGCCGATCAGCACCGGATCGCCGCAGGCCCGCAGTTCGCCCTGCAGAAGATTCATGTGCTTCTGCGCCTCAGTCAGCCGCGCCCTGGCATCGCGCAGGTTGCGCTCGGCCGCCGCCCGGTCCGCCTCCGGCTTTTCTGCCGGCGGTACTGCCGCCTGCGGCCGGCCGCCCAAAGAATTGCTGATCCGTTCGGCGGCGGCAGCCTCCTGCCGGGCCTGTGCAGCACTGTCAGAGGCAGCATCCAGCTGGGCAAGGATCTGCTGCAGCTCGCCCGTCCGCGCGCCGGGGCATACGCGGGCCATCGCCTGCTTCAGCTGAACCATGGCCGTCTGCTGGGCGATGTCCGCCTGACGCAGCGCGGCGGCGGCAGCGGTATGTACGCCGCTGGCGCTGTCCGCCGCAGAGCAGGCTGCCGCGTAGTCCTGCGCCGCCTCGCTTAAAGCCTGCGCCGACTCAAAGCCGTTCAGAAGTTTGTGCAGCCGGGCCGTGTTTTTCCTGTATTTCGCTCCGGCAGCCACAAATCCGGCAATACAGCCCACGGCCGCCGCGGCCCCTGCCGCATAAGCGGCGGGCGTTGCCAGCACAACCGCCAGAACGACGGCCGCAGCAGCGGCGGCCAGCAGAAAATACCGCCATACCGGTTTATGCAGCTGAGTCTCCATACTTTCTGCCGACGCCGCCCTGCGCAGGGCGTCCTCCGGCGGCAGCGGCGCGAACGGCGACCGGTCACGCTTTTCAGCGGCAGCCTCCAGCTGGCTGCGGGTCTGCGTCTCCGTTTCCGCCGCCTCGGCGCAGGCGCTTCTGCGGGCAGCTGCGGCGGCATATGCATCCCGCAAAGCGGCAATTTCCGCCCGGGTGATTTCATGCCCTTCAACTGTCAGGCGGTCGCGCAGCGCATCCGCCCTCTCCCGGGCCGCATCCGCCGCGTCCGCCGCTTTGACGGCGCTCAGGTACTCTGTATATGCGTCATATGCATCCAGCTGCGCCAGCTGCTCTTCAAAACAGCTGACACGCTTTTCAAAATTCCTGCACTGTTCCGCGGCCCTGGCGCTGGTCACGGCCAGCGTCTGCAGCCGCCCCAGAAGCGCCTCGTTTTCCTCCAGCTCTGCCCGGAGCTTCGGCAGCTGGCCGCTTTTCTTGTATTCAATTGCCCGGTCCCATTTGCGCAGCAGACCGTCCGCCTGCGAATAGGACAGCTGCTCATCGCCTGCCGAAACCAGCGCGGAAATGCGCTTTTCAAGTTCCGGATCGCTGCTGACCCGCACGCCGGCCTGCCGGATAAACGCCGTTCGCTCAAACACCTTTTCCGGCATACCCGTGAGCTTTTCGCCGGCGTCATTCCCTTCAATTCCCGGTACAGGCGCGGCTGTCCCCGTGTAGACGGCAGTCAGTTTTTTCATCGGCGACGCACCGACAGCGGTCCGTGTCAGCGTAACGGGCTTTCCGCCCCAGGTCAGCTCCATTTCCCCTTCCATGGCGCCGCCGTCCCAGGGCCGGAACCGTGTTTTGTCCGGCAGATATCCGCTCTTATCCCGTTCCGCGGTATTCACGCCGTAGAGCATGGCGCGGATAAACGCGCACCATGTGCTCTTCCCGGATTCATTCGGCGCCTGGACGATATTCAGCCCCGGTCCCAGCGACAGGCCGGCATTTTTCAGCCGCCCGAAAGAGGCGCGCATCTGCATGATTTTCATATCTGCGGCTCCTCTCCGTTTTCCATGGCAGCCAGTCCGCAGCGGACCGCCGCCTCAGCTTTCAGCTTATCGTCACCCTGCGCCGCGTCATAGACGGCCCGCAGCTTCCTGAGGAAAACGCCCCTGAGCGTGTCCTCCTCCAGGCCTGCCCAGATATCCCGCACAGGCCGCGTCCGGTCACGCAGCACCGCGTGGAAAAACCGGCCCTCCATCAGCTGCGCAAGCGCCGCCGCATCCACTTTTTCCGCCTCGCCGGTCAGCGTGACGCGGCAGATGTCGCCCGTCCGGTCCGGCGGCAGGATTCTTTCCAGCGCCGCCGCTGCATCCGCTTCTCCTGTGAGATCCAGCCTGCAGTCCAGATACCGCCGGCCGGGCAGCGGGAAAAAGCGCAGATCGCAGGCGCCCCGCTCCACCGTTCCAAGAATCACACCTTTTTCGCCCGTTTCATCAAAGCCGCGGCCCTCCGGACAGCCGGGATAGGCATAGGTCGTTTTTCCCGCATGCAGGAAGCCGGAAAATGTATGCACATGTCCCAGCGCCAGATAATCCAGGTTCGACGCGGCCACAGCCTGTTCATGCACCGTGGCGTACGGGCCCTCTTTCAGATCCCCGTGCAGAACCATAATGTTCACAAGTCCGTCCTCCGGCGCACAATAGCCGTCCAGCATGGACTGTGCATGATCCATCCTGAAGGCAGCGCCGCACACGCGGCAGCCAAGTTCCGGCAAAACCACTTCTTCAATGGTTCCGGAAGTAAAAATATGTACGTTTTCCGGCCACGCGTCCGCATAGGGCGAAGCAGACGAATACCAGTCGTGATTGCCCGGCGCAATAAACACCTGCGCGCCGCATGCGCCCAGCGCAGCGCTGAGTGTCTCCTTTGTCTCATAATAGGCAGATGCGCTGTCCAGCAGGTCGCCGGACAAAAGCAGCAGCTGCACGCCGCCGCCCCGGCAGAGCTGGGCGATCCGTCCCAGCATATCCCGCTGCTCCTTCCGCCGCCGCGCCGCCTTCTCCGGCGGCAGCGCATCAAAGGGCGAATCCATATGAAAATCTGCCGCATGTAAAATTCTGATGCCCATAGCTTTCTCCTATACAGGCGGGCGGACTGCACAGCCCGCCCGTCTTTCTGTTCTCATTCTGTAATCCGCAGCGCTTCCACACTGCCGCAGCGGCCGCTGGCCGGATCAATCTCAAAAATGGCGCACTCCAGCTTGCATGCCCCGGGCGCAGCCGTGTAATAGCGGGGCGGACCGCCCCGGAACACCTCAATGGACTGCTCCGGCGCAATGCCCAGCACGGACACCGCCGGTCCGGTCATTCCCAGATCGGTGATGTATCCGGTTTTCTTCGGCAGCACGCCGGCATCCGACGTCTGCACATGGGTGTGCGTTCCCCAGACGGCGGAGACCCGTCCGTCCAGATAATAGCCCATGGCCAGTTTCTCACTGGTGGCTTCGGCGTGCATATCCGTCAGAATAACCGCCGGCGGATCCTTTTTCAGAATACGGTCCATCTCCAGGAACGGATTGTCCGGATGAAAATCCATTCCGCACCGGCCGATCAGATTCACAACGCGCACAGGTCCGAAGGACGTCTCAAAATCTCCCCAGCCGCGGCCGGGGTTCTGCGGCGCCAGATTGGCCGGGCGCAGAATCCGCGGGCAGTCGTCCAGATAAGGCTGGATGGCGCTTTTCCCAAAGGTGTGGTTGCCAAGGGTAATCACGTCCGCCCCGGCGGAAAAGATGTCCTCTGCGTCCGCCGGCGTCAGTCCCCGCAGCGCGGCATTTTCACCGTTGACAACGGTAAAGGCAATCTGTTTCAGCCGGACCAGGCTGCGCAGTCTGCGGCACAGGAAATCCAGTCCCGGTGCGCCGACCACATCGCCCACGGCAAGAATGTTGACGTGCATACGCTCAAACCTCAGTAGATCAGCCGTATGGCGCGGCTGATGTTTTCCGCCTCCACCGACATGTATTCGCCGCCGGCCTCGCCGTCTCTTGTCCAGGCCACAGGCTGGTCAAAGGTAAAGGCGATTTTCTTTGAATGCAGGTAAATCACATGGGTGGGGTCATAATTCTTGTTCAGAATGCTTGTGATGATATTGTTGAGATCTGCCGCGTCCTGGGGATTGCGGATCAGCAGGATTTCAAAATAGCCGTCGCTGAGATTCACCGTCGACTCATCCAGCCGGACAAGCCCGGCAACCGATGTGGAGTTGGTCACCGCTCCGAAAAGGAAGTCGCCCTCAATCACGCCGTCATCATATACAACGGTCGTTTTGTACGATGTGATTTTCTGCAGGCTGGCCATTCCCTGCAGCACATAGGCCAGATGGCCCAGTACGCGTTTTCTCTCCTGCGGCGTGGAATACGACACCTCTGTAAAACTGCCGAAGGCGGCAATGTAGCTGAAATAATCGTCTCCCAGCCGCCCGATGTCCGTTTCCGCAGGCGTTCCGTTGATCACGGCCCGCGCCGCCTCCCGCGGGTTGTGGGAAAGCTTCAGCGTTGTGGACACATCGTTGGCCGTCCCCATGGGAATATAGCCGATGGCCGGGCGCAGCGCAGGATCCACATGCATCATGCCGGCCATGGTTTCGCTGAGCGTTCCGTCTCCGCCGATGCACACCACCAGATCATGTTTTGCGCCGTATTCAGCCGCGAACACCGTGGCGTCGCCGCCTTTTTTTGTCATAAAGATATCGACTGCATACCCCGCCGCCGCAAATTCGCTGACAATGCCGTAAAGGTTATAACGCACACGCCCTTTCCCGGCCACGGGATTCACAATCAGCATTAGCGATTTCAACATAGTTCTCTGCCCTCCGGGCAACGGTTCAGATGACCCGCACGCGCACAATTCCATCGATGGCCGCCATGCGCTGCTCCAGGTCGGCAGGCCGGCTGTCCATGTCAATCATGGTATAGGCAAACGGTTTGTTTTTTAAACCGGCGTTCACCATGTTTTCGATGTTGACGCCCTCCGCGCTCAGCGCGCCGGTGATTCTGGCAATCATATCCGGGATGTTTTTATGGATCACGCAAAGGCGCGGATCCCCGTTGCGCGGCATAACCGCCCGCGGCATATTGACCGAATTGACGATATTGCCGTTTTCCAGATAATCAGCCGCCTCCTGCGCAGCCATAACGGCGCAGTTGTCCTCGCTTTCCGGCGTCGAAGCGCCCAGATGCGGAATGGCAATGATCCGGTCGCAGGCGGCCGTTTTCTCATTGGGGAAGTCCGTCACATACCGGGCGACCTTTCCCGTCTCCAGTGCGGCAATCATATCGTCGTCATTGACAAGCTCGCCTCTGGCCAGGTTCAGAATGCGTACGCCGTCCTTCATTTTGGCGATGCTGGACGCATTGATGAAATACCGGGTTGCATCCATGCAGGGAATATGAATGGTAATATAGTCGCACCTTGCAAAAACCTCATCCACATCCGTGGAATGAATCACCTTGCGGGAGAGATTCCACGCGCCTTCAACAGACAGATACGGGTCGTAGCCATAGACCGTCATGCCCAGATTGATGGCGTCGTTTGCAATTTTGGCGCCGATGGCGCCCAGACCGATCACGCCCAGGCTTTTGCCCCAGAGCTCCGGTCCCACAAAAGCGCTCTTGCCTTTTTCCACCTTGGCCGGGATATCGCCCTGGCCGGCAATGCCTCTGACCCAGTTGATGCCGCCCACAATGTCCCGGGAGGCGAGGAGCAGCGCGCAGAGAGCCAGTTCCTTCACCGCCATGGCGTTGGCGCCCGGCGTATTGAAAACAACGATTCCCTGCTCTGCGCACTTGTCGACCGGGATATTGTTTGTGCCGGCGCCGGCGCGGGCAATACAAAGCAGTTCCGGATTCAAAACATAATCGTGCATCTTTGCGGATCGGACAAGGATTGCCTCCGGACACGTACAGTCGTCAGAAACATGGTATTTGGACGGACTGAGCTTTTCCAAACCGACCGCGGCAATCTTGTTGAGTGTTTTAATTTCGTGCATCCTGATGTCCTCCGTTCTGACCGGGATTATTTTCGTTCTCCGGTTACATTTTTATTCCGTTTCGCACACCTGTGTGACCGCTGACAGAACAAAACGCTCCGACCGGCCGCAGCCAGGCAAGCCAAACAGGTTTTTCAATATTATACAGGACAGGGGGAAAAACTACAATACAACATTTCCCCAAAGTTTTCCGTCCTTCTGCCCGGTGATCTGAACGGTTTTGATGGCATTGTGCAGTCCCTCTCCGCTGACAGACACCGCCGCATAATTGCCGGCATGGCCGGTGCAGACGCCGCCGGTGTCTTGTTCAAACAGCACCTGCTGCCGCGTACCGATACAGCTGCAGAGGAATTCCTGCTCCATCCGGCCGGCCAGTTCCGCTGCCAGGCGTGCCCGCTGCTGCCGCACAGTTTTTTCCACCTGATTTTCCATCACCGCGGCAGGCGTGCCCGGCCGTGCGGAATAGGGGAAAATGTGCATGGAGGAAAAGGCGCATTTCCGGATAAATTCCAGCGTGGCGTCGAACTCCGCCTGCGTCTCGCCGGGAAAACCCGTGATCAGATCGGCTGTCAGCCCACAGCCGGGGAAGCCCGCCCGCAGCAGGGCGACAGACTCGTAAAACCGCGCCGTATCGTACCGGCGCTTCATGCGCCGGAGCGTATCGTCGCATCCGCTCTGCAGCGACAAATGAAAGTGCGGACATAGGCCCGGCAGTGCCCGGAGCTTTTCACAGAATTCCTCCGTCACCACCCGCGGCTCCAGCGAGCCCAGCCGCAGCCGCACGCCCGGCGCAGCATCGGCAATGGCGCACACCGCGTCGGCCAGCGTCTCGCCCGTTTTCAGGTCTCTGCCGTAGGACGCAATCTCGATTCCGGTGATGACCAGTTCCCGGTAGCCCTCGGCAGCCAGACCGGTGGCCTGCCTGGCCGCGTCCTTCACCGGCAGGGAGCGCACCGGCCCTCTGGCATAGGGAATCACGCAGTAGGCGCAGAAATTGGAGCAGCCGTCCTGGATTTTCAGCATGGCCCGCGTTCTGCCGGAGAGGCTTCCCGCCGGCAGCGGCTCATACGCGCGGCGCTTCAGCGCCTCGTCCACGCGGACCACATGGCTGCGCGTGCGCATCACGGCCTCCAGATCATCCAGAAACTGCGCCCGGTCGCCGCTGCCCGCCACAAGGTCGGCGCCCAGCTTTTCCACATCTTCCGGACTGATCTGGGAATAGCAGCCGCAGACGGCCACCAGCGCCTCCGGATTGAGCGCATGCAGGCGGCGGATCGCCTGCCGGGACTTCCGGCCGCTCTCGGCGGTCACCGCGCATGTGTTGATGATATAGCATTCACACGCGGGATCATTTTCACCGGTGATCTGATGTCCCCGGTCGGTCAGCATGGTCTCCAGCGCCTGGGATTCGAACTGGTTGACCTTGCACCCCAGCGTATGGACATGAATTTTCATAAACAGCGTCCCCTTGAGTTTCAGATAGGTTGGGATTATAATGTTTAATCATAATCCAAATTTCCGATTTATTCAATATGGAGACAAAATGAACGTTTATTTCGACAATGCCGCCACCACGCAGGTCTGTCCTGAAGCCGCGGCGGCAGTGGCCAGAGCGCTGACTGAAGATTACGGCAATCCCTCCTCCACCCACGGTCCCGGCCGCCGGGCAAAAGCCCTGCTTGACGCCAGCCGCCGGCAGGTGGCCGGCGCGCTGCACGCCAGATCGGAAGATCTGCTCTTCACCTCCGGCGGAACAGAGGCGGACAACTGGGCCATGCTGTCAGGCGCGCGTCTGATGCGGCACAGGGGCCGCCATATCATCGTCTCCGCCGTGGAGCATGACGCCGTGCGCCGGCCCGCTGCCGAGCTGGAGGCGCAGGGTTTTTCCGTCACCTGGCTGAAGCCGGACCGGTCCGGCTGTATCCGTCCGGAGGATTTTGAGGCGGCGCTGCGGGAGGACACAATTCTTGCTTCTGTCATGCTGGTCAACAATGAGACAGGATCTGTCAATCCCGTGCCGGAGCTGGCCGCCATTCTGCGCCGGCGCGGAAGCAGTGCGCTTCTGCACACGGACGCTGTGCAGGCTTTCTGTAAAGTTCCGTTTACACCCGCTTCCCTGGGAGCGGATCTCATCACAGTCAGCAGCCATAAAATTCACGGCCCCAAAGGCGCCGGCGCGCTGTGGATCCGTCCCGGCGTCCGCCTGCAGCCGCTGATCTGCGGCGGCGGCCAGGAAAAAGGCCTGCGGGCCGGAACGGAAGCGCTGCCTGCCATTGCCGGCTTTGGCGCCGCGGCCGAGCTGGCTGCCGCTGCGCAGCCGGAATTTGCCCGGAAGGCTGTCGGGCTGCGTGCGCGCCTTCTGGAGCAGCTGAAAGCCGCCCTGCCGGAAGCCGTTGTCATCGGCGGCAGCGGCGCGCCCCATATTCTCAGTCTTTCCCTGCCCGGCTACAGAAGCGAGGTTCTGATGAACTGCCTGGACGCAGACGGAATCTGCGTCTCCAAAAGCTCCGCCTGCAAGAAAGGCGGCCGCAGCCATGTGCTGGAAGCCATGGCGCTGCCGGCGCCGGTCATTGACGGCGCAATCCGGGTCAGCTTTTCCAGGTACAGCACGCCGGAGGAGGCTGACTATTTCGTCCAGCGGCTTGCCGCCGCCGCCGGCCGCCTGCGCCGCGCAAGATAGGCGCATTCCGCAGAGAACCGCTTCAAATCACAAACCCCCGGCAGAAGGATCATCCTTCCGTCGGGGGGTTTTCAGTATCTCAGTTTTTCAGTACGGATCAGACTTCGAAATTGACGCTTGTGTCGCCCTGTGCGTTGACGCCGAACTCATAATCCTTGCCGGGCATCACCGCATTGAGGACAATACCCACGATGGCGGCCACAGCCAGACCGGACAGGCTGATGCTGATGCTGCCGATCGGAATCACGATGGCGCCGGTGTAGTTGATGCCGATGGACAGAACAAGGATCAGCGCAGCGATGATGACATTGCGGCTCTTTGTGAAGTCCACTCTGTTTTCAACCACGTTGCGCACGCCGACAGCGGAGATCATACCGTAGAGCACCAGGGACACGCCGCCGATGGTCGCGGTGGGCATGGCGGCAATCAGTGCCGCAAACTTGGGGCAGAAGGAGACGATGACGGCAAAAATCGCTGCCAGACGGACAACCTTGGGATCGTAGACCTTGCTCAGAGCAAGAACGCCGGTGTTTTCGCCGTAGGTGGTGTTGGCAGGCGCGCCGAACAGGGATGCCAGGGTGGTGGCCAGGCCGTCGCCCAGAAGGGTGCGGTGCAGGCCGGGATCTTCAATGTAATTTCTCTCGCAGGTGGAGCTGATGGCGCACATGTCGCCGATGTGCTCAACCATGGTGGCAAGTGCCAGAGGAACGATGGTCACAACAGCGGTAATCAGAAGGCCGGAGTCAACCTCGCCGGAGAACAGGCCGAACACCGTATTGTCCCACTGGAAAGGCAGGCCGATCCAGGCGGCTTCCTTTACCTTGGTAAAGTCCACATTGCCGGTTACAGCAGCCAGCACATAGGAAACGAGAACGCCCATGAGGATCGGGATGATCTTGATCATGCCCTTGCCCCAGATGTTGCAGACAATGACCACAACGATGGCCACAACGGCAATCCACCAGTTGGCGGAGCAGTTGGTGATTGCAGAGCCGGAAAGGGTCAGGCCGATGGCAATGATGATGGGGCCGGTCACGATGGGCGGGAAGAAGCGCATGACTTTTTTCGTGCCGAAAGCCTTGAACAGCGCGGAGAGCACAACATACAGAAGGCCGGCGCATGCGACGCCGAAGCAGGCATAGGGCAGAAGCTCAGGCTCTTTGTTGGGGGCGATTGCAAAATAACCTGCCAGGAACGCAAAGGAGGAACCCAGGAACGCCGGGACCTTGCCCTTCGACAGCAGATGGAACAGGAGTGTTCCGAGGCCGGCGAAAAGCAGCGTGGCGGACACGCTCAGTCCGGTGAGTGTAGGCACCAGCACCGTTGCGCCGAACATGGCGAACATGTGCTGCAGGCCGAGAACGAGCATCCGCGGCGTGCCCAGCTGTCTTGCGTCATAGACCGGTTCGCTGCCGGCAGTGACTTTTTTCTTTGTCATGACACTTTACCTCTCTTTATTACATATATAAATTTGGATTGGCTTACCTGTCACGAAGATATACGCCCTGTTCGCCGTCCGGATCCGGCATGCGGACCTCAATCAGCTCGCTCAGGGCCGTGGGCACATTCTTGCCCACATAATCAGGCCGCAGCGGCAGCTGCCGGTGTCCCCGGTCAACCAGCACGGCCAGCTGAATACAGGCCGGCCGGCCATGCGCAAACACGGCGTCAATAGCGGCGCGCACCGTCCGCCCGGTAAAAATCACATCGTCCACAAGGACCACTTTTTTCCCTGTCACATCAAACGGAATACTGGTGCCGTTCAAAACAGGCTGTGCGCCGACTGCGGACAGATCATCCCGGTAAAGGGTAATGTCCAGCTCGCCCACCGGCAGATCGACCCCGTCAATAATCCGGAGGTTTTTTCTCAGCTTTTCTGCAATCGGCACGCCCCTGGTCCGGATCCCGACCAGGCAAATTCCGTCTGTTCCATGGTTCTTTTCTGTAATCTGATGCGCAATGCGCATCAGCGCCCGCTCCACGGAATCGCTGTCCATCAGGTATGCTTTCACCACGCTCAACGAAACCGCGCCTCCTTTCAGGCAAAGAAAAAGCCCTGTCCTTAAAACGGACAAGGCAACAAAAACCAGGCAGGCGCAACCTGACCATGACACCTTGCCGGCAGCTCTGTACCGTCTTAAAGATATCCTTGCAAAGGATACCATTTTGCAGCCGCGCTGTCAACTGTTTTCAGCAAGTTTTCCCGGACCGCACGTACAAAAATATCCGCGCGGCATCCGTCCGGTCCGCCCGTTTCCCGCACATCGCCGGCCGCAGAAAACATGCCCCTTCCTGCGCTTGACGGCGTTTCAATTTGTGGTATATTTGTGGTATGCCTGACCATTTCCCATCCGGAACGGAAAAGCAAATTTTGCAAGTGAGGTGCCGTATCATGACCGACAGAGAGAATCTGCTCCGCGCACTCCGGCGCAGCGGGCCGGAACGGGTCCCCTATATTTTCACGCTGTGCCCCTCCCTGCTGGAAGAGTTCAGGGCGCGGACCGGACGCACGGATTACGACGAATACTATGACTTCCCCGTCCGCTTCGTGGAACTGCCGCCTACGCGTCTGAAGCGCGATTTCACAAAGTACTTCAGAAGCTTCCCCGCCAACGCCTGGTGCGACGAATGGGGCGTCGGCTACCGTCCCGGCAGTATCGCCCATTTTACGGAGTTCCTGCACCCCATGGCCGATTTTGACGACCCGCAGCAGGTCTGGGATTTTCCGGAGCCGGATCTCCTGGCTGATTACCGCTGGGAGGCGCTGGAAAAACAGGTGGAAGCGCTGCACCGGCGCGGCTACCCCGCAGTCTTTTTCTGTCTGATGGTTTTTGAACCCAGCTGGTACCTGCGCGGTCTGGACAATCTGCTGGCCGATATGCTGACGGATGAAGACATGGCGCACGCCTGTCTGGAGCGCACCTGCCGTCTGCAGGAAAAAGTGGCGGAAAACGCGGCAAAAATCGGGTGTGACGCCATCATGTGCGGCGACGACGTGGGAACGCAGCGCGGCATGATGATGAGTCCCGAGCTCTGGCGCAAATGGCTCAAGCCGCTGGATGTACGGACATTCAGCGCAGCCAAGCGCGTCAACCCGGACATCCTGATTGCCTATCATTCCGACGGCATCATCTACGATGTGATCGACGATCTGATCGACGCAGGAATGGACGTGCTCAATCCCGTCCAGCCGGAGTGCGTGGATCCCATTCTTCTGAAGGAAAAGTACGGCGACCGGCTGTCTTTCTGGGGCACGATTGGTACGCAGACCACCATGCCGTTCGGCACGCCGGAGGATGTGCGCGCATGTGTGAAATCCATGTGCGAAACCGTGGGGAAAAACGGCGGGCTTGTTCTCGCCCCGACCCATATGCTGGAGCCGGAGGTCCCCTTTGAAAATATCGAAGCCTTCGTGGCGGCTGCAAGGGAATTCGGCCGTTACTGACGGCTGAACGGAGGTTTTTTATGCCCGGTAAAAAAAGAAGTCCGCTGCTCTACGAATTCTGCGCGCTTTTCTGCTGCATCCTGTGGGGCATCGGCAATCCCATGGTCAAAATCGGCGGTGAAACCCTGCCGCCCTTCCTGTATGCCAGCATCCGCTTCGGCATCGCGCTGGCCGTATTTCTCCTTTTCTGCGGCAGGCGGATTTTTCGCGCCGTAAAAACGGACCACGCCGGCCACGTGCTGCTGATCAGCTTTTTCAACGCCGCGGCTTATGTGCTGGGCTGCACCTCCCTTTTCCATGCCGACGCAACAATTTCCAGCTTTCTCATGTCCATTTCCGTGGTCTTTACGCCGGTCATCGGGCTTGTGATTCTGAAAAAACGGATCAACCCGGGAATTCTTCCTGCAATTGCCGTGGCGCTGGCCGGCCTGTATCTGATCTGCGGCAACACCGGTCATTTTTCTTTCGGGTTGGGCGAGCTGCTGGCGCTTCTGTGCTCCTTCAGCCTGGCCTTGGCCATGGTACTGACCGCCAAATACGGGGAGGCGCTGGATCTCGCCTATCTGGCTGCCGCCCAGTGTCTGATGGCCCTCGTCCTGTCTCTGCCGTTTTTCTTCCTGCTGGAATCCTGGGTTCCCTTCTCCGCGTATACGGGCCGCACGGTTTTCAGTCTTCTGTTTACATCCATCTGCTGCGCCTGTGTGCCGTTTGTCCTGCAGAATCTGGCGCTGAGACACGTTTCACCCACAGTTGTGGCCATCACCTACGTGCTTGAACCGGTCTTTACCGCGACCTTTTCCCATTTCCTGATCCATGAAAACCTGTCGGCCACCGGCGTAGTCGGCGGCGTTCTGATTATCTGCGGCGTCATACTTGCAACGCTGATTCAAAACGGCGTGCTGGGAAAACGGCGGAAAAAGGAGTTGTCCAGGCAATGACGAATACCAAGCCACATGACGAGATTGAACGCAAATATCTCATTGCCATGCCCGACCGCGCGGTTTTGGCCGCGCAGGACGGTGCGGAGGCTGTGCAGATCCGGCAGTGCTACCTGTCCGGCGGTCCGGGCGGCCGGCTGCGGATGGCTGTGTCTGCCCGCGGTACCGTCTACATCCACACAATCAAAAAGCGCCTGACAGACGTCCGGCGCGTTGAATACGAGCGCGAGATCAGCGCAGCTGAGTACAGCAGTCTGCTGGAATACCGGGACCCCTCCCTGAATTTCATCGACAAAATCCGTTACCGGATTCCGTATGGCGGCCTTACGGCAGAGGTGGATCTCTTCTCTTTCTGGAACGACCGGGCCATTCTGGAATTTGAGCTGGACAGTGAGCTGCAGCAGCCTGAAATGCCGCCCTGGCTGCACGTGATCCGTGAGGTCACCCACGACCACCGCTATACCAACCTTGCGCTGGCCAGGGAAGTGCCGATGGAAAACCTCTCCCAGGCGGGATTCTGACGCCCGTCTGCGGGCTTCCTGCCCGTTTTGTCCCCCTGCCGCAGGCGCTGCGGCGCAGCCTGATCTGAAAAAGGACCGGTACCCATCGGGTACCGGTCCTTTTATTCAGCTTTTGTATTCAGCCGGGGCTGTCTCTTAGTACATGCCGCCCATGTCGGGGGATGCCGGTGCGGGAGCCGGAGTGGGAGGCGTGGGGATATCGGAAACCAGAGACTCGGTGGTCAGCACCATGGAAGCCACAGAGGCTGCATTCTCCAGAGCGGAACGGCAAACCTTGGTGGGGTCGACGATACCGGCCTTGATCATGTCGCAGTACTCTTCAGTTGCTGCATTGAAGCCGTAGTTGACGCTTCTGTTGTTTCTGACCTTGTCCAGAATCACAGCGCCTTCCAGACCGGCGTTCAGCGCGATCTGACGGATGGGCGCCTGCAGGGCCTTGGCAACCAGCGCAATACCGGTCTTCTCGTCGCCGGAGCTCTCTTTCAGGAGCTTCTCAACAGCCTTGCCGGCCATGACATAGGCAGAGCCGCCGCCGGCCACGATGCCCTCTTCAACAGCAGCGCGGGTCGCGTTCAGCGCGTCCTCAATGCGCAGCTTCTTTTCCTTCATTTCGGTCTCAGTCGCAGCGCCGACCTTGATGACGGCTACGCCGCCGGCCAGCTTTGCAAGACGCTCCTGCAGCTTCTCACGGTCATAATCAGAAGTGGAGGCGTCATGCTCGTTCTTGATGGCAGCAATGCGGTTCTTGATCTCTGCGGAATCTCCGCCGCCGCCGACGATGATGGTGTTCTCCTTGCTGACCTTGACCTGCTTCGCGGTGCCGAGCATCGAAATATCGGCATCCTTCAGTTCCATGCCGAGCTCGGAAGAGATGACCTGGCCGCCGGTGAGGATGGCGATGTCCTTCAGCATTTCCTTGCGTCTGTCACCGAAGCCGGGCGCCTTGACGCACACGCAGACAAACGTGCCGCGCAGCTTGTTCAGAATGATGGTGGCAAGAGCTTCGCCCTCTACGTCCTCGGCAATGATGAACATCTTGCGGCCGGACTGCACAACCTTCTCCAGAACAGGCAGGATCTCCTGGATGTTGGAAATCTTCTTATCGGTGATGAGGATCAGCGGATCATCCAGAACCGCTTCCATCTTCTCGTTGTCAGTGGCCATGTAAGGTGTGATGTAGCCGCGGTCAAACTGCATGCCTTCCACAACCTCGGAATAGGTCTCAGCCGTCTTGGACTCTTCCACGGTGATCACGCCGTTCTGGCTGACCTTCTCCATGGCTTCGGCAATCAGCTTGCCGATCTGCACGCTGCCGGAAGAGACGGCGCCCACGCGGGCGATGTCATCCGTGCCGGTGACAGGCTGGGAGTTGTCCTTGATTGCTTCCACAGCAGCCGTAACAGCCTTCTCGATGCCCTTCTTCATGACCATGGGGTTTGCGCCCGCGGCCACGTTCTTGATGCCTTCGTGGATCATGGCCTGAGCCAGAACCGTTGCGCTGGTGGTGCCGTCGCCGGCCACGTCGTTGGTCTTGGAAGCAACTTCCTTCACCAGCTGTGCGCCCATGTTCTCAAACGGATCTTCCAGTTCGATTTCCTTGGCGATGGTCACGCCGTCATTGGTGATCAGCGGTGCACCGAACTTCTTGTCCAGAACAACATTTCTGCCCTTGGGGCCGATGGTCAGCTTGACCGTATCTGCCAGCTGGTTTACGCCTTTTTCAAGTGCTCTGCGCGCATCTTCACCGTAAAGAATCTGTTTTGCCATTGTAACTGCCTCCTTCTCTTATTCCACAACTGCGAGGATGTCGTTCTGCTTTACAATGGTGAGTTCCTCGCCGTCAACCTTGACCTCAGTGCCGGAATACTTGCCGGTAATAACCTTCTGGCCGGCCTTGACGCACATCTCAACCTTTTCGCCGTCAACGATGCCGCCGGGGCCAACTGCAATTACTTCGTATACCTGGGGCTTTTCCTGCGCCGCGCTGGAAAGAATGATTCCGCTCTTGGTGGTTTCTTCAGCGGCAACGCGCTTGATAATAACTCTGTCTGCCAATGGTTTCAGTGTCATGGTTTGTTCCTCCTATCATAATATCCAATCATATTAAACTAAACTTTGAACTGCGTTAGCACTCTAAAAGTCGGAGTGCTAACGCAGTTATTATAATAGCCCAACTTGTGTCATAGTGCAACTGTTATTTTTCACAAATTTTGGCAAAGATATTCTTCAATTTAACAAAAAATGAGGGCAAAGGCAGTTCCCGATATGCCGCTTTTATTTGCGTCCGATTTCTTCCGTTTCCTTTTCCCGCTGGCTGAAATACTCCATGCCAGCCGGGAAAAGCATATTCAGCTTTTCGGGCGCCATCCGGAAGGTCACCTCTTTTTGGAATACCACCTCGCCGTCGATCTGAACGGCAATCGCCTCTTCAGACTCGACATGCACTTCGCCGCCCTTCAGGCTGACGATCAGGTCGCCGGTGACCTCTTTGTACCGGCCCTTTGCGTATTTCCCAACCAGGCGCAGAAACTGCAGACGGGAGACCTCTCTGACAATCAGCGTGTCCATAATGCCGTCATCCGGCTGTGCCTCCGGCACAGGATGGAAGCCGCCGCCGTAATACTGGCCGTTACAGGCACAGAGCAGGGCAAACCGGCCCGTGTATGTATGTCCGCCGGCGCGGATGGTCAGGGGAATATTGGGCCCCTTGATCATATTGACAATCAGCGCCACCACATAGGCCGCCGCGCCGCCGATCACCGGCAGCTTGCTGTATTTGTGCACATCGTTGCAGACCCGCGCGTCAAGGCCCACCGAACAGCTGTTCACGCTGTATCTTCCGCCGCACTCGATCAGATCCACCGGGTGTACAAAACCGTGAACCAGCCGGGACAGATCAAAAAAAAGCGCCCGATCTTCCCCGAAGGTCTTGATGTAGTCATTGCCTGTTCCGCAGGGATAATGCGTCAGCGCCACATTGGGCAGTCCCGCAGCGCCGTTCACACACTCATTCAGCGTTCCGTCGCCGCCGCAGGCATAGACCCGCATGGGCCGTCCGTCCGCTGCTGCGGCTTTGATTTTTTCACAGGCATCCATCGGACATTTCGTCAGATAAACCTCATAGGGCTCGCCGCAGGCCTTCATAACCGTCTCAATTCTCTGCAGAAGCGCATCGCAGTCCCTGCGGACCCCGCCTGCTGCAGGATTGACAATAAACAGATGTTCCATGGCCCATTACCTCGTGTACATAAAGAGATCGCATTTGATCATGCCGTTATACAGCTTGCGCTTTTTGTCCGCTTTGCGTCCGAACGCACGCTCAAACTCCGTGTGGGATGACAGCAGATAAAACTTCCATCCTCTGAGTCTGGCCGCTGCCTGGCCGAACTGCCGGTACAGCCGTTCGGCGTCAGCCCGCTCCATCACACGCTCTCCGTAAGGCGGATTTGAAATCACCACACCGGGTTCCGGCCTGTAAAAGGACCGGGCATCCGCTGTCTCAAACCGGACAATATCCGCCACGCCGGCGCGCCGGGCGTTGGCTCTGGCAATTTCAATACAGGCCGGATCCACATCGCCGCCCCAGATGGAATATGTCCCGCGGTACTCCCTGTCTCTGGCCTCATCCCGGGCTTCGTCCCAGATGCTCCGGTCCACCCAGCGCCAGGTTCCGGCGGCAAAATCCCTTTTCAGCCCCGGCGCACGGTTCAGTGCAGCCAGCGCCGCCTCAATCGGAATCGTACCGGAGCCGCAGAACGGGTCGTAAATGCTGTCCCGGCCCCGATAGCCGGACAGGTAAACCATGGCGGCCGCCAGCGTCTCCCGCAGCGGCGCCGCATTGCCCACAGGCCGGTAGCCGCGCTTATGAAGGCCCGCACCGCTTGTATCCAGATAAAGCCATGCGACGTCGTCCAGTATGGCAAACTGAATCTGATATTTTTCCCCGGTTTCCCTGAACCAGGACACGTTGTATTTCGTCCGCAGCCGTTCCACAACGGCCTTTTTCACAATACTCTGGCAGTCCGGAATCGAATGCAGCGCTGAATGTATGGCATGGCCCTTGACCGGGAACTGACCGTCAGCGGGGATATACTGTTCCCAGGGCATGGCCTTGACCCCTTCAAACAGGCGGTCAAAGGTGTCAGCCCGGACATGCCCCACCACGAGCAGCACGCGCTCGCCCGTCCGCAGGTTGATGTTTGCACGTGCAATATCCCGCTGCGTACCTGAAAACAGCACGCGGCCGTTCTCAGCCCGGACATTCTCCATCCCCAGCCTTTTCAGCTCAGACGCCGTCGGCCCTTCCAGTCCGAAAAGGCACGGCACACAAAATTCCAGCTCCATTGATGCTCCCGATCCCAGTTACTCCGCTGCCGGCGCAGCATTGAGTACTGTACTATATCTGACTTCTTTTTACAAGTCTCTGCGATGTTTCTTCACAAAAACTTCATTTTAACCGCTATTTCCGGTAACCCATGGCGCGCTGGTACTCCACCACAACCGTCAGATTCCTGTTTTCAATCTCCGTAAACAGCGGCACAATATCATTGCTGTCCACCGAATAGGGCGTATACCAGCTTTTCCCCTCAAAATACGCCTGAATGCTGTCTGTGATGAATATTTTGCCGTGGCGCGCGTAGATCTCGTTGATGACCATATAGGTCTGCTCCCGATCCATGCCTTCCAGCTGCTGTGCGGAAATCAGCTGCGTGTCCGTCGGCAGGATGCAGGTATCCCGCTCATTCTCCTGCTGCTGATCATCTTCCGGCACATCCGGCTCGCCGTCTGCCGCATCATCCGGCGGCGCCGTCTGTTCCGCCCCGGCATTGTCCGCGTCCGGGCCGTCCGCCGTGTTCTTCCCGTCCGAAACCGTCGGATCCGCCGGGCCGGAACTGTCCGCGTCCTCTCCGGGCGCTGTATCCTCCGCATCCGGATCCCAGGGCTCAGGCAGATTTTCCTGCTTCAGCATATCCGCCTGTCCCGGCAGCAGCGTCTGGAATGTCTGCGCCGCGCGGACCATCAATGGCTCCAGTATGCCCGTGAAATAGAGCGCAGCCAGAACAGCAGCCGCAGTCAGCAGGATTGCCAGTGTGACCAGCGCTGCCTTTGCGCCTTTTTTCCTTTTCTTTTCAGGCTGAACTTCCGAGCTGATTTCGGTCACGCCTATTTCCGGCTCCCCGACAGCCTCCGGCTCTTCGGCGGTCTCCGGCTCCCTGGCGGTCTCTGGTTCCCCGGCAGTCTCCGGTTCTTCGGCAGTCTCCGGCTCTTCGGCGGTCTCTGGTTCCCCGGCAGTCTCCGGCTCTTCGGCAGTCTCCGGCTCTTCGGCGGTCTCTGGTTCCCCGGCAGTCTCCGGTT
>JAEDDG010000029.1 GCA_016293865.1 Oscillospiraceae bacterium
CCTTGCCGACAGCCTTGGCAGCGCCGGTGGAGGAGGGGATGATGTTGCCGGCAGCGGCACGGCCGCCGCGCCAATCCTTCATGGAAGGACCGTCAACGGTCTTCTGGGTTGCGGTGGTGGCATGGACGGTGGTCATCAGGCCATCGGTAATGCCCCAGTTGTCATGCAGAACCTTGGCAATGGGAGCCAGGCAGTTGGTGGTGCAGGAAGCGTTGGAAACGAAGTTCATGTCGGTGGTGTAGGTGGTGTTGTTGACGCCCATCACGAACATCGGCGTGCCATCCTTGGAAGGAGCAGACATGACGACCTTCTTGGCGCCAGCCTTCAGATGGCCGGCAGCCTTTTCCTGGGTCAGGAACAGGCCGGTGGACTCGACAACATACTCGACACCCAGCTTGCCCCAGGGCAGGTTTGCGGGATCCTTCTCAGAGGAAACAGCGATCTCGCGGCCATTGACAATGATGGAATGATCAGTGTAATCAATGGTGCCCTTGAACTGGCCGTGCATGGTGTCATACTTCAGCATATAGGCCATGTAGTCGGGGGTGATCAGGTCGTTGATGCCGACGACTTCAACGTCCTTGTGGTCCAGGCTGGCACGGAAGACGAGTCTGCCGATTCTGCCGAAACCATTGATACCAATTTTGATGCTCATATTGTATTACCTCCGTTAGTATTGTTTTTTGGCAGTTCAAACAGGTTAATTATAACCGTTGTACGTGTAAAAATAAAGACTTTTTTTCTAAAAAAATCTTTTTTTAACAAAATGTTTCAAAATATATTGTATCTGCAGCCGCGATTTGATATTATTGACATGAATACATGGTTTTCCTGCGCTGATCCGGACGGATATTCCCCAAAAGCGCGGTCATCCTATATCAGACCGGTCTGTGTCTGCCGCCGTTCCGGCACGGACACAGCACATTTCAAATGCCGGATTCTGCCCACACTCAGGCGCCGGTACGCACGCTTCCGGCCGCCGCATTTGAGATGAAAGGAACAGCATGCGATGAACAAGAATGAGTTCCAGATTTTTGACCTGTACAGCGAATGTGTCGCGGCCGTTCGTGATGGACAGGTCATTTATGCCAATCCGGCTGCGGAGCGCTTCTTTGGCCGCAGCATTGCCGGCGAGCAGATTCAGACCGTCCTGCCTTCATCATTGACTGCGTTTGCCGGCACGCATTATACCGGCAGCGCACAGCTCTGCGGACAGGCCGTGACCGTTGACGCGGTTTTGTGCGGCAAGGTCTGGATTTACACCATTCTCCCGTCGGCGGAATCCGGAGACGACGAGTTTCTGGCTGCCGCCGGCAGCGCCATCCGCAGTCAGGCGGCCATTATTCAGCTGGCATCCACTTTTCTCCGTCCCCATATTGAGGACCTTGAAAACGAAAAACTGACTGCATACGCAGCCATGCTCAACCGCAGCTGCCGCCAGATGCTCCGTCTGGCAGACCACATGGCCCTTGTCAGCAAAGAGCTGTCAGATGTACACCAGGCTGAAAACTGCCCGGTGCTGGACCTTGTCCAGCTTTGCAGCGATCTTGCGGATGTGCTGCAGCTGTTTGTGCCGCTGCAGCACATCCATCTGCAGCTGAAAGTTCCTGAGCAGCCGGTTCTGTTTGCCGGTCCGCAGGAGCGCATTCAGCAGATGCTGCTGAATATTCTCTCCAACAGTATGAAATATACGCCTGAAGGCGGCACGGTCACGCTGCAGCTGACAGAAGCATCCGGCGGTCCGTGCATAACCATTTCCGACACCGGCTGCGGCATCTCCAGCGACAGGCTCCTGAACATTTTCCAGGCCTACCGCATGCCGCCGGCCTTCTCCGATTCCAAACAGGGCGTCGGCCTTGGCCTGGCCGCGGCACGCAGAATCGCTGAGTATCTGGGCGGAACACTCCTGCTTGAAAGCCGGGTCAACGAGGGGACG
Organism: Oscillospiraceae bacterium; assembly: GCA_016293865.1. Lineage (GTDB taxonomy): Bacteria > Bacillota > Clostridia > Oscillospirales > Oscillospiraceae > JAEDDG01. Next base: position 1,937 of record JAEDDG010000029.1, read on the forward strand.
CGCGTCACCATCCAGCTGCCGGACAATATCCGCCGCAGGGATCCTGTCGTGCGGGAGCCGGCGTCGCCCGCTCCCGACAGCTTCAGCAAAATTCTGACAGAACTGTCGGACGTGCTGGACTACACCAGTTTTTATTCCCAATTCGACGAAGATTAAACCCTGCCTGCTTTGGCAGTATAAAGGAGCTTTTTTATGAAACATCTGCGTTTGCCTTACGGTGCCGGCGCTTTGGACGGTCTCTTCCCCGATGATGCGTCTGTAATCACATCGCGGATCTCTGAGCTGACGGCGGAGGCTGACGGCAGCACGCTTGTCCGCCGGGCCATGGCTGCTCCCATCGGTTCCCCCCGTCTGGCCGAACTGGCCGGCGGCAAAAAGGACGCCGTTATTATCATCAGCGACCATACGCGCCCCGTTCCCAGCCGCGACATTCTCCCTCACATGCTGGCTGAGCTGCGGCAGGGCAATCCTGACATTGACATCACGCTGCTCGTTGCCACAGGCTGTCACCGCGGAACCACCGCAGCTGAGCTTGAGGCCAAACTGGGCAGCGAAATTTTCCGCAGTGAAAAAATCGTTGTCCACGACTGCGACAATCCGGACAACGTCCTTCTGGGCACGCTTCCCTCCGGCGCGCCGCTGGTCATTGACCGCATAGCGGCGCAGACCGAGCTGCTGACAGCCGAAGGATTTATTGAACCGCACTTCTTTGCCGGCTTTTCCGGCGGGCGGAAGTCCGTACTGCCCGGAATCTGCGGCCGTGAGACCGTTCTGGGCAACCACTGCAGCGCCTTCGTGCACAGCACCAGCGCACGCACAGGCATTCTGGAGGGCAATCCCATCCACACGGATATGCTGGCTGCAGCGCGCATGGCCAATCTGCAGTACATCGTCAACGTCGTCGTGGATGACGCGCACAGAACCGCAGCCGCCTTCGCCGGCGACATGCAGAAAGCCCATGCGGCCGGCTGTGCGTTTTTGAAAAGCTGGTGTCTGGCCGCGCCGGCATATGGTGATATTGTTGTGACGACCAACGGCGGCGCGCCGCTGGATCAGAATATTTATCAGTGCGTCAAATCCATGACCGCGGCAGAGGCCTGCGCAAACCCCGGCGCGGTGATCATCGCCTGCGCACAGTGCGCGGACGGCGTGGGCGGCGCAGGTTTCTTCCGGGATTTAAGCGAATGTGAAAGCGCGCAGGCGCTTTACAGCCGCATTATGGCCACGCCTCAGGACAAAACGCTGCCCGACCAGTGGCAGTCCCAGGTCCTGGCCCGCGTTTTAATCAAGCATCCGGTCATTTTTGTCACCGGTCAGGAAAACCGTGCGGCGATTGAGGCGATGAAAATGACGTGGGCCGGCAGTCTGGATGACGCCATGGCGCAGGCCAGGGCCATCAAGGGGCCGGACGCCGCAGTCACGGTCATCCCCAACGGCGTATCTGTAATCATCGGCTGAGGGCTGTCCCCGGCCTGTCATCCTGCCACAAGGAGGAATACATATCAAAGGCTTTCTCAAATGCACCGGTATCAGCGCCGCCTTTCTGGCCGCGCTGTTTGCGCTGAATATTCTCAGCGGTCTGATTCCCGTGTCTGCCATGCAGCAGAATCTGGAATCCAGCGCCAATTACTATATGTCCCAGACAACTGACGGCTCCACCTTTATCAACCATGTGGACGGAATGTACCAGACCAGCGAGCATATCTATGCCGACGCAGTTCTGATGAACATCATCGCCTGCTTCGATGCGGAAAACTTCTGGGATTCCACACTGACAGTCCCGTATCACTATGACGGCATGTCCTCCTCCACAAGCCTCTTTCACGCGCTGAGCGGCGCGGAAACCAACCGGCTGTATTCCCGCTACTGGCACGGCACGCTCATGCTTACGCGGCTGGAGCTGCTTGTGACTGACGCGCAGGGCATCCATATCATCAATGCCGTCGTGCTCTTTGCCATGGTCGCCGCTTTCATGGCCGTCTGCATCCGGACCGGACGCAGGCGTCTGGCCTTCTGCTATCTGGGTGCCTTCCTTCTGACCATGTCGTTTTTCGCTTTCTGGACCATCGAATACATGAGCTGCTTTACCATTTCCCTTCTGGCGGGTATGGTTGTTCTTCTGGTTCCGGAAGACTGGCTGCGCGGCTGGCGGCTCTGCCTGATTTTTTCTCTGACCGCCGTCGCCACTGCGTTTTTCGACTTTTTCACAAACGAAACCATGACCTTCCTGATCCCCGCCGTATGCCTGATTTCCCGGCTGATGGACGCGCCCGGCCGCACTTTCCGCCAGGTGCTGGGGATTACGGTGAAAACGGGCGTGGTATGGCTGGCCGCCTGGGCGGCCGCCTTCTCCCTGCGCTGGGTCTTCTCCGCGCTGACCCCCGGCGCGCTCACCATGCAGGAAATTCTCTCCCGCGGTATGGAGTGGGCTGTCGGCGAAGACGCCAATGCAATTCTGGGCAGTACGGCTCTGACTGCGCTTTACAAAAACCTCTTCTGTCTTTTCCCGCTGCAGACGCCGGAAGGCGTATTTGCCTGCGCCGGTGCGGCGCTGGTACTGCTGACTGCCGTGTTTTTCATCTGCCGCAGCAGCTACACCACGCTCTGGCGTCCCGCCCTTGTGCTGCTTCTGCTGGCGCTTGTCCCGTACGCGCGTTACTTTGCGCTGGCCAAGCATTCGCTGGGTCATTACCGCTTTGCCTACCGCGCACAGCTGAGCAGTCTCTTCTGCGTGCTTGTCTTTCTGACAGCCGCCATCCGGCCGCAGAATCTTCCGCGGTTTAAAAGGAGTAAATGATGAACGAACTGGAATTCACAATTCTGATGCCCTGTCTGAATGAGGAAAAAACCGTGGCCGCCTGCGTCTCCAGCGCCCGCGGCTGGCTGGAGCGCACCGGGTACACCGGCGAGGTTCTGGTCGTGGACAACGGCAGCACGGACGCCTCCGCCGTCAACGCGCAGCGCGCCGGTGCGCGCGTGGTGCCGGAACAGCGCAAAGGCTATGGCAGCGCACTGATCCGCGGCATCAGCGAGGCGCGCGGCCGGTACATCATCATGGGCGACTGCGACTGCAGCTATGACTTTTCAAAGCTTGACGGCTTTGCAGACAAGCTGCACCAGGGCTATGATCTTGTCATGGGCAACCGCTTCAAGGGCGGCATTGCAAAAGGCGCCATGCCCTTCTCCCATAAGATCGGCGCGCCGTGTCTTTCCTTCGTGGCCAAGGTCCGCTACGGTGTCCCGGTGGGCGATTTTCACAGCGGCCTGCGTGCCTTTGACACGGCCATGGCCCGCACGCTGGGTCTGCGCTGCCCAGGCATGGAGTTTGCCACCGAACTGGTTGCCCGGTTCAAAAAAGCCGGCGCCAGAATGTGCGAGGTGCCCATTACCCTCAGTCCTGACGGCCGGGACGGCAAAGGCCATCTGAACACCATCCGGGACGGCTTCCGCCATCTCCGCTTTATACTCAGTCCTTTGGAAAAATAAGCGCCGGTTCCTCCGCGCTGGTTCCCGCCAGGCGGCACTGGATACGCGCGCAGATCAGTACAGAAAAAACAGCAGGGAGTGCCTTTCCGGCCGCCTGCTGTTTTTTGCGCCATGGGCGCCTATATCGCGGCAAGGCGCACGTTCCTGTTTCAAAAAAGCGACTGTATTGCAGAATGTTTTCGCATAAAATCCGTTTTTGGGCAAATGCTAACTGCACTTTGAAAAAAAGGTGATGCATTATGGCCGCAAAACGCGTCGGAAGTCAGACAATGGCCCTTTCAAATGCGCCTTCCATTATCGGGAACGCATGTGTCGTCGGCAAAAAAGAGGGCGAGGGCCCGCTGGGCGACAGTTTTGATTATATTGAGACCGATCCCATGTTCGGCGAAAAAACATGGGAACAGGCTGAAAGCAAAATGGTCCGCCACGCCTTTGCGCTGGCGCTGGCCAAGGCCGGTATTGAGGAACGGGACGTCAGCTGCCTGTTCTGCGGCGATCTGCTGAATCAGTGCATCGGCACAGCCTTCGCACTGCGCGACAGCGGAATCCCCTATTTCGGCCTGTACGGTGCCTGTTCCACCATGGCCGAGAGCCTGGCGCTGGCGGCGCTTTCCGTTGACGGCGGCTACGCGGTCAACGCAGCCGCTGTGACGTCCTCCCACTTCTGCTCAGCCGAACGCCAATTCCGGTTTCCTCTGGAGTACGGCGGACAGCGCACGCCGACCGCCCAGTGGACGGTCACCGGCTCCGGCGCAATCATCCTTGCTTCCGGCGGCGACGGTCCATATGTGACACATGTAACGCCGGGCCGGATTGTGGATGCGGGCGTCACAGACGCCAACAATATGGGTGCAGCCATGGCTCCCGCCGCCTATGACACCATACGCAATCATCTGCAGGACCTGCACATGGAGCCCATGGATTACGACCTGATCGTAACCGGCGATCTCGGCAGCGTGGGCGGGGAAATCCTCACTGAACTATTCCGGGCCGACGGCGTTGAAATCGGCGGCTGCTACAATGACTGCGGAATGATGATCTATTCCCAGCAGCTGCAGGATGTGCACGCAGGCGGATCCGGCTGCGGCTGCAGCGCCTCCGTCCTCACGGGATATATTCTCAACAACATGCGCCAGGGCCGGTGGAAGAAAGTTCTGTTTGCCGCAACAGGCGCGCTGATGTCACCCACCTCCACACAGCAGGGACTGTCCATCCCTTCCGTCTGCTGCGCAGTATCCATCAGCACGCAGCCGCCGGAATGCGGCAGATAAGGAGGTGGAACACATGGAAGCGTTCTGGGATTACGCCAAGGCCTTTCTGGCCGGCGGCACACTGTGTGCCATCGGTCAAATCCTGATCGACAAGACAAAACTGACGCCGGCCAGAATTCTGACGGCATACGTCGTCGCCGGCGTCATACTCGGCGCGGCAGGCATCTACCAGCCCTTTGCCGACTGGGCGGGCGCAGGCGCGTCCGTGCCGCTGACGGGCTTTGGTAACCTTCTGGCCAAGGGCGTCAGGGAGGCCGTCGCCAAAGACGGTGTGATCGGCATCTTCACCGGCGGCTTTACCGCTGCGGCCGGCGGTATTTGTGCCGCTGTTTTCTTCGGCTATCTTTTTGCGCTGATCTTCAGATCCGGTGAAAAGAAATAATGCCGCCGGACTGCGGGACTGCTGAAAGCCGCTGTACCCGGACAGACGCAAAACATCCGCCAGTACCTGAAAAACAAACCGGCGCAGCCGCAGCTGCGCCGGTTTTCTGACTGATGTTCATTTCCGCCCGCTGCGGAACCGGCGGGTATCTTTGGATCTTATTTCTCAGGGACATTCGGCAGGCCGGCAAAACCGGGTGCCAGCTCTTCATCCGTGGGGATATGATCCGTCATAGTGCCGTCGTTGAAGCGCTCGTAGGCCACCATATCGAAATAGCCGGTGCCGGTGAGGCCGAAGAGGATGGTCTTCTCCTCGCCCGTCTCCCTGCACTTCAGTGCCTCGTCGATGGCAACGCGGATGGCGTGGCTGGATTCAGGTGCCGGCAGGATGCCTTCGCACCGCGCAAACTGCTCGGCGGCAGCAAATACGGCTGTCTGCTCCACGCTGCGGGCCTCCATCAGGCCGTCGTGGTAGAGCTGGGACAGAATCGGGCTCATGCCATGGTAACGCAGGCCGCCGGCGTGGTTTGCAGAGGGGATAAAGCCGCTGCCCAGCGTGTACATTTTCGCCAGCGGGCAGACCATGCCCGTGTCGCAGAAGTCATAGGCAAATTTGCCGCGGGTAAAGCTCGGGCAGGAGGCCGGCTCCACCGCGATGAACTCATAATCCGCCTCGCCCCGGAGCTTTTCGCCCATGAAGGGTGAGATCAGGCCGCCCAGATTGGATCCGCCGCCGGCGCAGCCGATGATCATATCCGGCTTGACGCCGTATTTATCCAGCGCCGCTTTGGCTTCCAGACCGATGACAGACTGGTGCAGAAGCACCTGGTTCAGAACGCTGCCCAGCACATAGCGGTAGCCGGGAACAGAGGTCGCTGCTTCCACTGCTTCAGAAATCGCGCAGCCCAGAGAGCCGGTCGTACCCGGATGCTCCGCAAGGATCTTGCGGCCGACGTTTGTGGTATCGGAGGGGCTGGGCGTAACAGATGCGCCGTATGTGCGCATCACTTCTCTGCGGAAAGGCTTCTGCTCATAAGAGCACTTGACCATGAACACCTTGCAGTCCAGACCGAGATATGCACAGGCCATGCTCAGCGCGGTGCCCCACTGGCCGGCGCCTGTTTCCGTGGTCACACCTTTCAGGCCCTGCTTTTTCGCATAATAGGCCTGCGCAATGGCTGAATTCAGCTTATGGCTGCCGGATGTGTTGTTGCCCTCAAACTTGTAATAGATCTTCGCCGGCGTCTGCAGCTTTTCCTCCAGACAATAGGCGCGGACCAGCGGAGACGGACGGTACATCTTATAAAAGCTGCGGATTTCCGCAGGGATCTCAAAATACGGCGTATCGTCATCCAGCTCCTGACGGATCAGATCGTCACAGAACACCGGACGCAGGTCCTCAAAGCCCATGGGCTGCAGCGTGCCGGGATTCAGCAGCGGCGCGGGCTTGTTTTTCATATCCGCGCGGACATTATACCATGCCTTCGGAAGCTCATCTTCTGAGAGGTAAATTTTGTACGGGATGTTTGTGTTTTTCATTGTTTTTTCTCCTTTCAAATGACTTTTTCCGAAGCAGACAACAAAAAAAGCTTCTGTCTCCGGAACTGACTTCCGGGACAAAAGCTTCAGCGCTTCTGCGGTACCACCCGAATTGGCGATCAATCGATCGCCCACTCTGCGACACACCAGCATGTGTCCTTCCCTGTAACGGGGGAAATCCGTCGGTACATACTCGGGCATGCGCCCTTTCAGCCCACCCTCATCAGTCCATTCGGCAAAGCTTACGCTGCTGCATTTTCACCGCCGGCAGCTCTCTGGAAGCGGAAGGCCTCTGCTTACTCGTCTGAATCATCGGTTTTGTTGTTAAGCATTATACGCGCGGCATTTGAATTTGTCAAATCTTTTTTCAGCAAAAACTACAAAAGCAGAACGCCGGGCTGCCGGCATTCTGCTTTTTCATACGCGTCTTGATCTTCCGTTCCCGGTTTTTGCGTCCTATTTTGTCATTTTTTCCTGCTTGACCTTGTGGTCAATGATATGGCGGGATGCCAGCTCCTGCCGGATTTCATCCACGGAAATGCCCATCTGAACCATCAGCACCAGCACATGGTAGGCCAGATCAGCAATTTCATAAACGGTCTCTTTTTTGTCCTCCGCCTTGCCGGCGATGATCACTTCAGTGGACTCCTCGCCCACTTTCTTCAGGATCTTATCCAGGCCCTTCTGGAACAGGTACGTGGTATATGAGCCCTCCGGAAGATCGCGCTTTCTGCCCTCCAGAAGCGCATACAGTCCGTCGATGGAAAACGGCTGCGCATCGCCGCTTTGCCACACAAGATCATTGAAGCAGCTGTCCGCGCCGGTGTGGCAGGCCGGGCCGTCCTTTCTGACCAGGACGGTCAGCGCATCCCTGTCGCAGTCTGCGGTGATGGATACGATATGCTGATAGTTGCCGCTGGTCTCCCCTTTCAGCCAGAGTTCCTGCCGGGAGCGGCTCCAGAAACAGGTGAGGCCCTTTTCCATGGAAATCTGCAGGCTCTCGCGGTTCATATACGCAAGCGTCAGCACTTTTCCTGTATCTGCATCGGTCACAACAGCCGGAATCAGGCCCTTTTCATCAAATTTCAGATCGTCGATATTGAGCATACGGAGTTTCCTTTCCTACAGTCGTACATTAATTCCGCTGCTGCGCAGCGTTCTCTTCAGATCCGCGATGGAGACCTCGCCATAGTGGAAAATCGAGGCGGCAAGGCCCGCGTCCACCCGCGGCAGCGCCTGAAAGAGACGGACAAAATCCTCTGCGCAGCCTGCGCCGCCGGAAGCGATTACCGGCACATCAACGGCGCTGCATACCGCCTGGAGCATCTCCAGATCGAAGCCCTGCTTGACGCCGTCCGTATCAATGGAGTTGAGCACCACTTCGCCCGCGCCGTTGTCCACGCAGCGCCGGATCCAGCTGATGGCCTCCATTCCCGTGTTCTCCCGGCCGCCCTTGGCAAACACGCGGAACACGCCGTCCACACGCTTTACATCCGCGGAGATCACCACACACTGGTCGCCGTACTTCTTCGCCGCCGCACCGATCAATGACGGATCCCGGATTACGCCGGAATTTACGCTTACCTTGTCTGCGCCGCACTTGAGCACGCGGTCAAAATCCTCAATGGTGTTGATGCCGCCGCCCACCGTCAGCGGGATAAAAATGGTCCGCGCCACCCGGGTCAGAACCTCGGTAAACAGCTTTCTGCCCTCAGCCGATGCCGTGATGTCATAGAAAACCAGTTCATCTGCGCCGCATTCGCTGTAATACCGCCCCAGCTCCACCGGGTCGGACACATCCTGCAGACCTTCAAAGTTTCTGCCCTTGACGACCCGTCCGTCACGGACGTCCAGACAGGGAATAATTCTTTTTGTAATCATCCCGCCACCTCAATCGCCGCTGCCAGGTCAATGTCTCCTGTGTAATAGGCTTTGCCGATGATCGCGCCGTAAAGCCCCATCTCTGCCAGCGCCCGCACATCATCCAGCGTGGATACGCCGCCGGAGGCGATGATGTCCACATGAAACGCGGCGCTGAGCTGCCGGTACAGGGCGCGGTTTGTTCCCCGCATGGCCCCGTCTCTGGAAATGTCCGTGCAGATCACGGTACTGACACCGGCGCGCTGCATTTTCTCAAAAAAGCCTTCGCACGTCAGGGCGGACTTTTCCGTCCAGCCTTTGATGGCCACAAAGCCGTCCCTGATATCGGCACCGACGGCAATCTTTGCGCCGTATTTCTGCACCGCGTCGGAAACCAGCTTTTCATCCGTCACAGCTGCAGTGCCCAGAATCACGCGGCCCACGCCGGCCGAAATATACGTTTCAACTGCTTCCATCGTCCGGATGCCGCCGCCCACCTCAACAAAGAGCTCCGTCTCCTGTACAAAGGATCGGATCAGTTCAAGGTGCGGCATAGTGCCGAATCTGGCGCCCTCCAGATCCACAGTGTGCAGGTACCGGGCGCCGCAGGCCGCGAAAGCGCGGGCCGTATTCAGCGGCACCGGATCATAAACCGTCATCTGATCGTAGTCGCCCTTATACAGGCGCACGGCCTTTCCGCCGTAGAGATCGATGGCCGGGAAAATTTTCATGCCTGCACCTCCGTTTCGCAGAACGCCCGCAGGACATTCAGTCCCACATCGCCGCTTTTTTCCGGGTGGAACTGACAGCCGAACACATTGCCTTTGGCCACGGCCGCGGTCAGCTCCAAGCCGTATTCCGCAGTGGCCGCAAGGCTGTCTTCGCAGCCGGAAGCATAAAAGGAGTGGACAAAATAGACGCAGTCTCCCTCATGAATATACCTGAAAAGCGGGCAGGCGCTGTCTGTGAAATGCAGCGCGTTCCAGCCGATATGAGGGATTTTCAGTTCTTCGGGAAGCGTGCCCTCCATGGGGACCACCTGCCCGCGCAGAAGGCCGAGGCCGGCATGCTCGCCGTATTCATAGCTCTTTTCAAACAGAAGCTGCATGCCGAGGCAGATGCCCAGCAGCGGCCTGCCCGCCTGCACGGCATCAAGCACCGCCAGGTCAAGGCCGGCGGCCCGGAGCTTATCCGCCGCGTCACCGAATGCGCCCACGCCGGGCAGGATCACCCGGTCCGCGCCGGCAATGACGGCCGCGTCGCCTGTAACCACCGCCTGCGCACCGATCCGCTCCAGCGACGAGCGCAGGGAAAACAGGTTCCCTACGCCGTAATCAACAATTGCAATCATTCCAAAACACCCTTTGTCGACGGAATCTCATCGCCCAGCGCCGGATCAATCCGTACCGCCGCGGCCAGCGTACGGCCCAGCGCCTTGAACACGCCCTCGATGATATGGTGAGAATTGGCGCCGGCCAGCTGCCGCACATGGAGCGTCACGCCGGCGTTGGCCGCAAATGCCTGCAGAAACTCCTGGACCAGCTCCGTATCAAATGTGCCGACCTTGCGCGTTGGGATATCCAGATCGCAGCAGAGCATCGCACGGCCGGAAATATCCACGGCACAGAGTGTCAGCGCCTCGTCCATCGGCAGGATGATGCTGCCGTAGCGGGTAATGCCCCGTTTGTCGCCCACCGCCCGGCGGAAAGCCTGTCCCAGGCTGATGCCGATATCCTCTACAGTGTGATGGTCGTCCACGTATGTGTCGCCGGAGCACTGCACCTGCAGGTCAAACCGGCCGTGACGGGCAAAGAGGGTCAGCATGTGATCCAGAAATCCCACGCCGGTCTGCACGGCGCTCTGTCCGGTACCGTCCAGCTCCAGCCGCAGGGTGATGTCTGTTTCCGCTGTTTTCCGCGCAATTTCGCCATACCTCATGGTCATCTTCCTTTCACAATTTCTGTCACTGCATCCATCACCTGCTGCATCTGTTCCTGTGTGCCGATGGTGATCCGCACATAGTCGTCCAGCTGCGGGTCGGAAAAATGGCGCACCAGGATTGCCTTCTCCCTGAGTTTTTCATACAGCGTCTTTCCCTGCACCGGGCCGCGGCCAGCCAGGAGAAAATTGGCGCTGGAATCGGTCACAAAAAAGCCCAGCGCTTCCAGCTGCGCTTTTGTCCACGCACGTGTTCTGACGATTTTCCGGCAGTTCTCCTCGTAATACTGCGCATCCTTCAGCGCTGCCGTGCCGGCTGCCTGCGTCATGCTGTTGATGTTGTACGGGTTTGTGGAATACCGGATTTTGTTCAGATCTGCAATCAGTTCCGCGTCTGCCACCGCAAATCCCACCCGCGCGCCCGCCATGCTCCTGGACTTGGAGAAAGTCTGGCAGACAAGCAGATTCTTGTATTTCTTTGTCAGGCCGACGGCGCTTTCACCGCCGAAATCCACATACGCCTCGTCCACCAGCACCACATGTTCCCGGTTGGACGCTGCAATGCGCTCAATGTCCGCCAGCGGCAGCGCGATACCCGTCTGGGCATTCGGATTGGCGATGACCACCGTACATCCGGCATTCATATACTTTTCAGGATCGATGGAAAAATCCGGATTCATGGGAATTTTTCTGCAGGGCGCCCGGTAGAGATCCGCATAGACCTGATAAAAGCCATAGCTGACTTCCGGAAAGAGCACCGGCCGGTCCGGTCCGCAATAGCCCATGAAGGCAAAATTCAGGATATCGTCAGAACCGTTGGAGACGAATACATTCTCCGGCTCCACACCGTATGTGTCCGCCAGCGTCCGGATCAGAAGGCGGCAGTCCGTATCCGGATACAGGCGCAGATCGCGCACCGTCTGTCCGCTGACTGCGGCGACCACGCCCTCCGAAGCGGGGAAAGGTGATTCGTTTGTGTTCAGCTTGATGTACCTGCGGTCCTGCAGCTGCTCGCCGGGTACGTATTCGGTCAGTGTGTTCAGGTGCGCAGAAAGAAAACCGCTCATGCCTTTTCACCCCCGAACCGGCTCAGCGCGCTTCTGGCGTGCGCTTCCAGCCCCTCCTGCCGGGCAAACAGGGCGATGTCCTCCGCCGCCTCTTCCAGCGCCGGCCGGGTATAATATGTGTACTGGATTTTCTTCACAAAATCGTCCACGGACAGCGGGCTTGAAAAACGCGCCGTGCCGCCTGTTGGCAGCGTGTGGTTCGCGCCGGCGTAATAGTCGCCCAGCGCCTCCGGACACCAGCGTCCCACAAAAACCGATCCCGCATTTTTTACATCCGCCAGATAGTCAAACGGATTCTCCACGCACAGTTCCAGATGCTCCGGCGCCAGCGCGTTGGAAATCTCCACCGCCTGGGCAATGGAGCGGACGACAATGATTTTTCCGTTGCTGTCAATGGACGTGCGTGCGATCTCCGCCCGGGGCAGAAGCGGAATCTGCCGCTCCAGCTCCGCGGATACCGCGCGCGCCAGCGCGTCGCTGTCCGTCACCAGAACGGCGCTGGCCATCCTGTCATGCTCCGCCTGGCTGAGCAGATCCGCCGCGGCCACGGCCGGATCGCTTTTCCCGTCCGCAATAACCAGAATCTCGCTGGGCCCGGCGATCATGTCAATGCTCACCTGACCGAAAACCTGTTTCTTTGCCTCCGCCACGAAAGCGTTTCCTGGTCCGACAATTTTATCCACGCGGGGGATGGTCTCCGTTCCCCAGGCCAGAGCTGCCACAGCCTGTGCGCCGCCGACTTTGAAAATCCGGCTGACGCCGGCGATTTTCGCCGCAGCCAGTATTGCTGGCGCAATCCTGCCGTCTCGTCCCGGCGGCGTGGTGATGCAGATTTCGCTGCAGCCGGCAATTTTTGCCGGAATCGCATCCATCAGTACGGTGGACGGATACGCGGCCGTGCCGCCCGGAACATACAGGCCCACCTTTTCAATGGGAACCACCCGCTGGCCCATCAGCGCGCCGTGTCTGCCGTCCATAATAAATCCCGGCCGCACCTGCTTTTCATGGAACGCGCGGATATTGGCCGCCGCGTCCTTCAGAACCTGCAGAAACTCCGGCTCGATGCTGCTGAGGGCCGCCTCTGTTTCCTCCGGCGTGACCTCCAGCGCGTCCAGCTGCACGCCGTCAAATTTCGCACAGTACCTGTACAGCGCCGCGTCTCCGTTCGCGCGCACATCTGCAAGAATCTCCGCCACGGTGCCGCTCACATCTGCCAGAATGCTTTTGCGGGCCAGGATTTCGCTGACCGGCACCTGATCCGCCGCCATTATTCTGATCATACTTGTCACCTCACCTGTCCGCTTAATCCTGCGCGGATTTCCTCAATCCGCTGGTATTTGAAACGATAGCTGCTCTTGTTGGCAATCAGCCGGGCGCTGATCGGAACAATGGTCTCCAGCGGCTCCAGGCCGTTTTCCAGCAGCGTCGTGCCCGTCTCCACAATATCCACAATCACGTCCGAAAGGCCCAGAAGCGGTGCCAGTTCAATGGAGCCGTTGAGCTTGATCACATCGATGTCCCTGCACCGGCCGGCGTAATACGTTCCGGCAATGTGCGGGAACTTGGTGGCCACGCGCAGGGTGGTTTCCGTATTGTCCCGGAAGCCCTTCGGAGCGGCCACTGCCATCCGGCACACACCCATACGCAGATCCAGAAGCTCATAGACATTGGGCGTATACTCAAGCAGGATGTCCTTGCCGGCCACGCCGATGTCCGCCGCCCCGCGCTCCACATAAATGGCCACGTCTGAGGGCTTGACCCAGAAATAGCGCACGCCGCATTCCGGATTCTCAAAAACGAGCCTGCGGCCCGGTTCGTGAATGGACGGACACTCAAAGCCCGCCGCGGCAAACATGGCGTAAACTTTATCTCCCAGCCTGCCCTTGGGCAGCGCAATATCAATCGTTGTCTTCAAGGCATGTCACCTCCCCGCCGCGCAGTGCCGCCAGCCGGCGGTACCGCAGCTGCTGCGGCACATCTCTCTGCGCCAGAACCGAGCTTCCGTCCGCAGTCAGTGCGCGGACCGCATCCGCCACCCGGCGCGGATCCGTGCCGGCTTCATACAGCAGCACTGTGTCCACATCATATTTTTTCTCTGTCTGGCCGTAGCGTTCCAGCTGGTCCAGATACACGGCAAACCCCACGCCGCGGCCGTCCTTGCCCATCTTTTCCATCAGCCGGTCGTAGACGCCGCCGGACAGCACGCTTCCGGGTATCCCTTCAATAAAGCCGTTCATGGTAATTCCGCTGTAATACTTCATATCATTGACGATGGAAAAATCCAGATAGACCTGATCGCCGCAGCCCGCATCCGCCAGAACAGCGGCCACAGCCTCAAGCTCCCCGGCGGCACGGCCGATATCAAAGCCGGCGCAGATTTCACGCAGCTGCCGCAGCGCTTCTCCAAGCGGGGCATACAGGCGGCACAGTGCGCAGAGCGTTTCACAGACGGCCCAGTCCAGTCCATCCTCTTCACACACGGCCTGTATCCCGTGGATATTCTTCTGTCCCAGACAGGTGATCAGCTTTTCCTGCGCCGGGGCCGGAACTGCACAGGCCTCCAGCACAGCGGAAAGAATCCCCATGTGGGACACATCAACCGCGCAATTCGCGCTGACCGTCTTCAGGCTCAGAACCGCCAGAAGCACCGTCTCACAGATGTCGTAAAGATCCACATCGCCCATGCACTCCAGTCCCGTCTGCATAATCTCCTTGTACGCATGGGTACCGCCCGAAATGCGGTAAACATTCTCGTTATAATAGACCTTCTGCACATGGCCCGGCCGCGGCTGGAAATTTTTGATGATGGACAGCGTCACGTCCGGCTTCAGCGCCATCAGGCGTCCGCTGGTATCCGTAAAGGTAATGATCCCCTTGGACACAAGGAAGTCCTTGTTCTTCATGTAGAGATCATATTCCTCAAATTTTCCCATTTTATAGTGGATATATCCGTATTTCTGATACAAACCGCGCAGGTTAAAAGCTGCACGCTCGTCACTTTTCAAAAGACTGCTGTTGATCTCCATTCCCGTTCTCCTCTTCCCGCAGGCGCTGAATGATATCCCGGTAGCCGCCGCTGCCGTACATCAGGCAGCGGTTGACCCGGCTGATGGTCGCAGTGCTGGCGCCGGTTTCAGCCGAAACAGCGGCATAGTTTTTTCCGTCGGACAGCGCCATGGCCACAGCCAGACGCTGCGAAATTTCCTTCAGTTCCTTGATCGTGCAGATGTCTTCCAGAAAACGGCTGCACTCATCTTCACTGCTGATTTTCAGAATTGCCTGATAAAGCGTCTGCACTTCCTTGCTGCGCTGCATATGGTTTTTCGCCCCCATTTTCTGTTATGCTATCATATTATCACGCTATTGCGCTAAAGTCAACGGCCGTTCGCACAAACTTTACCCGCCGTCAAAGGTCCCGTCCGGCAGGGTGCATAAAATGCCGGTCCGATCTTCAGGCCGCCGCCCGGTTTCGGCTGCAGAGCGGCAAAAGCGGGCGGCATTCATCTTTGCCCGTCACTTCCGCGTCCGTCTGTTCAGCCGCAGCCGCGGCGGAAATGCATAAAAACCAACGTTTTTTTGCAGATTCACACCTTTTCTGTGCGCGTTGACGCTTGCACGCATCCTGCCGCTGTGCTAAACTGTCCGTATATTGATTGGCTGAGGTACGGCTTTATGAAAACGCTTTCTGATAATCTCTCTGTCTCTTCCGCCGGCACGCTGCTGTTCGCCGGACACGACACACTTGCTCTGGCGCAGAAATACGGCACGCCGCTGTATCTGATGGATGAGCAGCGCATCCGCCGCAACTGCCGCACTTATGTGAATGCTTTCAAAAACGCTTTCGGTGACCGGGGAATGCCTCTGTACGCCGGAAAGGCTGCGGCTTTCAAGCGCATTTACCAGATTGTCCGTGAAGAAGGTCTCGGGATCGACGTGGTCTCCGCCGGAGAGATCCACACCGCCTTACAGGCCGGCTTTCCTCTGGAAAACGCTTATTTTCACAGCAACAACAAGACGGATGCGGACATTGCCTATGCCATGGAATGCGGCGTGGGTTATTTCGTTGTGGACAACCGCGAGGAACTGGACGCCATTGATGCTGCGGCGCAGAAAGCCGGCATCCGTCAGAAGCTCCTTCTGCGGCTGACGCCGGGTATTGATCCGCACACATATGAAGCCATCAGCACCGGCAAAGTGGATTCCAAGTTCGGCACAGCCATCGAAACCGGCCAGGCGGAACAGCTTGTCCGCTATGCGCTGGGTCTGCGGGGCATCGAGCTGACCGGTTTTCACTGCCATGTGGGCAGTCTTGTATTCGGGGAAGACGTCTATCAGCGCACAGCAGACATCATGCTGGCGTTCATTGCAGATATGCAGGCCAAATACGGATATACCGCTCAGCAGTTTGACATTGGCGGCGGCTACGGCGTCCGCTACACGGACGATGACCCGCAGCTGGACATTGCCCGGAAAATTGCCGAGGTCGCGGCGCACATGAAAGCCGCTGCCGCCAGGCTGGGCATCACCCTTCCGAAAATTCTGATGGAGCCGGGCCGCAGCATCGTGGCCGACGCCGGTCTGACTCTGTACACGGCCGGATCCGTCAAGCGCATCACCGGCTACAAGAACTACCTGTCCATTGACGGCGGAATGACGGACAACCCCCGTTACGCCCTGTACGGCTCCCGCTATACTGTTTACGCCGCCGGGCGTATGAACGAAACGCCGGATCTTCTCTGTGACGTCGTGGGCCGCTGCTGTGAAAGCGGAGACATCATCCAGCCCAATGTCACCCTGCCTGCCGGCGTGGGCCGCGGCGACATCATTGCCGTCTGCACCACAGGCGCCTACAACTACTCCATGGCCTCCAATTACAACCGCCTGCCCCGGCCGCCCATTGTCATGCTGGACGGCGACCGGGATTATGTGGCCGTCCGGCGCGAAAGCCTTGCGGATCTGACGGCTAACGATCTGTAAAACAAGCCCCGGCCTGTATAAGCAGATACAGGCCGGGGCTTTGCAGTTTCACTTTTCTCACAGCTCGCGCAGCGCGTCAATCAGCGCCGTCTTATCGGCAGTTTTTTCATCTTTCATTTTAATGACGCGCGCGGGGACGCCCGCCACCACTGCATTGGGCGCCACATCGCTGACAACCACGGCGCCTGCGGCCACAACCGCTCCCTTCCCAATGCGGCAGCCTTCAATCACCACAGCATTGGCGCCGATCAGGACATCGTCCTCCACCACCACGGGCACCGCGCTGGCCGGCTCCACCACGCCTGCCAGGACTGCGCCTGCGCCCACATGGCAGTGCGCCCCCACAATGGCGCGGCCGCCCAGAACAGCGCCCATGTCGATCATGGTTCCGGCACCGATCACAGCGCCGATATTGATCACAGCGCCCATCATGATCACGGCG
This sequence comes from Oscillospiraceae bacterium, assembly GCA_016293865.1. Taxonomy (GTDB): domain Bacteria; phylum Bacillota; class Clostridia; order Oscillospirales; family Oscillospiraceae; genus JAEDDG01. The sequence continues at coordinate 18,898 of JAEDDG010000029.1, forward strand.
CTGTCGCCGATTTCCACCTGTTCGCGGATAATGGCGCCAGGCTCGATACGGGCGTTGAGGTTCTTTTTGTCCAGCAGCGGAATTGCGGAATTCCGGCAGTCGTTCTCCACCACCAGATCGTCAATTTTTCCCGCATTGGCCTCCAGTACAGGCTGGATATTCTTCCAGTCCCCGAACACAATCTTCGTCCCCTCCCCGCATGGAAAAACATGGGCTCCCGGAAAATCAACTTTGTCATTCTCCCGCAGGAAAACGCGTACCGGCGTTTTTTTCTCAGAGGTTCGGATATATTCAATGATTTCCTGTGCGTTCATACTGTCCTCCTTGGAGTTTTTCCCATTGTAGCACGCCATGCAGCAGATTACCAGAGTAAGTTGCAGACATTGACCAGAAATTTCGCTTGTGGTAAGATTGCTGCGTGATTATATCATTTGCAGTATGCCTGTTAAATCTTCACAGAACAGAGGGAATATTTATGCAGATTATTCAAGACCGCCGCGCGCTTCACCAGATTCCGGAACCGGATCTGCGTCTTCCGAAAACAACCGCCTATGTAAGAAATGCATTGGCCGGACTGCGCTGTACCGTGTTTTCCCCGGCCGAAAGCTCCATCTGCGCCTGGTTTGATTTCGGTGCGGACCGCTCCATCGCCTTCCGCGCCGACATGGACGCGCTGGCCATTGCAGAAAAAACCGGTCTGCCTTTTGCCTCCACCCATCCGGGCTACATGCACGCCTGCGGCCATGACGGGCACACCGCCATGCTGCTGGAGCTCGCCCGGCGGCTGAACGCAAAGGAGACGCTGGGCGTCAACGTCCTGCTCGTCTTTCAGCCGGCGGAGGAAACCGTCGGCGGTGCGCACGCCATCTGTCAGAGCGGCGTTTTTCAGCAGTACGGCGTTGAGGCCATTTTCGGCCTGCACCTCTGGCCCGGCGTCCCGAAAGGCCGGATCGCCGGACGGAAAAACGAGCTGATGGCCCGCACCTGCGAAATCAGGGTTGACATTACCGGCCGTTCCTGCCACATTGCCAAAGCTGAAAACGGCATCGACGCGCTGAAGGCCGCCGTGAAATTCTATACCCGCGTAACCGGCATGGCCGACGCGCTGCCTGAAAACATCCGCCGCCTTCTGAACTTCGGTCGGTTCGACAGCGGCACGGCGCTTAACATTGTCAGCGGCCATACGCATATGGAGGGCACGCTGCGCGCTTTCCAGGATGAGATTTTTGATCAGCTGGCTGACGGCATCCGCTGCGCTGCCGGGCAGATTGCGGAGGAAACCGGCTGCACGTTTGACCTCTCCATGTCTGAAGGCTATCCTGCCGTAATCAATCCGCCGGAGCTTTTCGAATCCACGGCCAGGAAAAGCGGCGCTGACATTCTGGAGCTTCCGCAGCCCTGCATGATCGCCGAGGACTTTTCCTGGTATCAGCGCACCATCCCGGGTCTTTTCTTCTTCCTGGGAGTGGGTGACACGCCCGCCCTGCATGCAAACAACTTCCAGTTTGACGAGAGCGTTCTGACCGTGGGCACTGACTTTTTCCAGAAAATCGCAGAGACCTACTGAGGTGTTCAAAAGATGACCGAGCTGATGAACAAAAACCTGCTGCAGCTGAAGCCAAGCGGCATCCGCCGCTTTACAGCGCTGGCCAAAAGCGTGCCGGACTGTGCCATGCTCACCATCGGCGAGCCGGATTTCAGTACGCCCGCTCCCATCAAGGACGCCTGCAAGGCCGCTCTGGACGCAGACAAGACCCACTATCCCCCGAATACCGGCGAGCCTGCCCTGCGCGCCGCCATTGCGGAATTTGAAGCGGCGCAGAACGGGCTTGATTATACGGCGGATGAAATCATTGTCACCAGCGGCGCCACCGAGGCGCTGTACACAGCCATTACAGGCGTGCTCAATCCCGGAGACGAGGTGATCATTCCCACGCCGGCCTTCGGCCTGTACGAGTCCATCGTCACCATGGCCGGCGCCGTATGCGTCTTTCTGGGCACCGCGCCGGATGGCTTTCAGATTACGCCGCAGGCGCTCAGCGCTGTAATGACTGCCCGCACAAAGCTCATCATTCTCAACTCCCCCAACAACCCCACCGGCAGCGTCTGCACGCAGGAATCGCTGCAGGCTGTCCATGACGCAGTGGCCGGAAAGCCCGTGTTCATTCTCTGCGACGACGTCTATGCCCGGCTTGTTTACGCGCCGTGTCCCATGTTTGCCCGTTATCGGGACCTGCGCAGCCAGATTCTTGTGGTGCAGAGCTTTTCCAAGCCATATGCCATGACCGGCTGGCGGATGGGCTATCTCATGGGTGACGAACCAGTAATCCGGCAGCTGGCGCTGCTGCATGCAGCGGCAGTGGTTTCCGTTGCCGCCTTCAGTCAGGACGCCTGCATACAGGCGCTGAAGACCGACATCACGCCCATGGTGGAAACCTACCGCAGACGGCGTGACTATATTTGGGACAGAATCACTGCCATGGGACTGCCCGCTGTCCGTCCGGAGGGCGCATTCTATATTTTCCCCCGGATCAGCCAGTTCGGCATGAGTTCCGAAGAATTCTGCACGCGTCTGATTACCGAAGGAAAGGCCGCCGGCGTGCCCGGCACCTGCTTTGGCGCGGAGGGTTACGTCCGCTTTTCTTTCTGTTATGAAATGCCCGCAATTGCACGCGGAATGGACCGGCTGGAGGCGTTTTTGAACCGGCTGCAGCGCTGAAAACTTGCAAAACGACCATCATTCAGACATTTTTGCCATCAACAGCCGGTTTTTTCTGCAAAAATTCATCAAAACTGCATAGCAAAATGTAATTGCTTTTTTCCCACGCATCATGTACTATAACTGTATGATAGAGGCGCACCGCATCAAGAGTATCCCGGCTGTAAGGAAGTGCTGTCCGTTGGCCGGAAAAAAGGGATGCGATGCCGAAGGCGGCTCAAGGTGCAGTGAGCCGACCTGGACCGGCAGTTTAACAGCTGTCGGGCTGTCGCGACACGCGGAGAGCTATCTTTACAAAGTCCATATTTTTTCTGTTATCCCCATGGCAGAAATTTGACGTGTAAAGAACAACTTCCTCCCGTGCGGGCAGTTGTTCTTGCTTTTTCTGAGGAAAAGCATGCAGACCATTTCAACCATGGTGATGTGTCCCGGGTCTTTGCGCGGCCTTGCCTCATCAGCCCGCACCGGCCCACATCGGAAAGGATTGGATCAACTATGAAGCAGACAATTTTTACAGGCGCCGCCACCGCACTGATCACCCCGCTGACTGCCTCCGGGGTGGACTATGAAAACTACGGCCGTCTTATTGACTGGCAGATTGAAAGCGGCATTGACGCGCTGGTGGCTTGCGGCACCACGGGCGAAGGTTCCACGCTCACCGACGAGGAGCATGTGGACGTTATCCGCTACACAGTGGAGCGTGCGGCGGGCCGCGTGCCGGTCATCGCCGGCACAGGCAGCAACTGTACCGAATATGCCATCTGGCTGACGCAGCAGGCCTGCCAGGCCGGCGCCGACGCCGTACTGGTGGTCACTCCGTATTACAACAAAGCGACACAGCGCGGCCTTTACGAAAGCTTCACTGCCATCGCTGACAAAAGCACGAAGCCGCTCATACTCTATAATGTACCGTCCCGCACCGGCTGCTCCATTGCGCCGGAGACGTACGCGCGTCTGGCGGAGCACGAGAACATTGCGGCCATCAAGGAAGCCTGCGGCGATATTTCCAAAATCATCCGGACGGCGTCCCTGGTGGAAGGCAAGCTGGACATTTATTCCGGCAATGACGATCAGATCGTCCCGATCATGTCGGTCGGCGGCAAGGGCGTCATCTCTGTCCTGTCCAATCTGCTGCCCCGTGAAACCCACATGATCTGCCAGAAGTTCCTGGAAGGCGACGTTGCCGGCAGCGCCGCGCTGCAGATGCAATACCTGCCGCTGATCAGCGCACTTTTCTGTGAGGTCAATCCCATTCCTGTAAAGGCAGCCATGGCCGCCATGGGCTACTGCGAAAACTACCTGCGTCTGCCGCTGACAACAATGGAGCCGGATCACGAGCAGCAGCTGCTGGCGCTGATGCGTGAAGCGGGGCTGAAGGTATGAGAGTTCTTGTAAACGGCGCCTGCGGCCACATGGGACGCGAGGTCATGCGCCTGGCAGAATCCGGATACATGGGCGCGTCCCCTGCCGCAGCTGTGGACGCCTATGGCGACGACGTTTCCGTCCACACGCATCTGGAAGACGCCGAACAGGCCGACGTCATCATCGACTTTTCCCATCACAGCGCCGTCTGTGCGCTGCTGGATTACGCAGTTGACAAACACCTTCCCGCCGTCATTGCAACGACCGGGCATACCGAGGAGGAAAAGGCCAGAATCTACGCTGCAGCGGATCAGATTCCCGTGTTTTACAGTGCGAATATGTCTGTGGGCGTCGCCGTCCTGTGCAGCCTTGTACGGCAGGCGGCAGCACTCTTCCCCGATGCGGACATCGAAATTGTTGAAACACACCACAACCGCAAGCTGGACGCCCCAAGCGGCACCGCGCTTATGCTCGCACAGGCCATCCGGCAGGTCCGTCCGGACGCCGCAGTGACCTGCGGCCGCAGCGGTCAGGCCAGGCGTGCGCCCGGTGAGATCGGCATTCAGTCCGTGCGGCTGGGCAATGTGGTCGGCATCCATGAGGTGCTGATTTCCACCGGTACGCAAACCATCACACTGAAGCATGAAGCACACGACAGAAAGCTTTTCGCCGAAGGCGCAATTGCCGCCGCGGCGTATATAGAGAAAAAACCCGCCGGACTTTACGACATGCAGTCCATGATCGGCGGATAGAGAGCAGAGGTAAACGGTTTTGTATATTAAGACGGTCAAGTTTGGCGGCAGCTCCCTGGCGGACGCCGCCCAGTTCAAGAAAGTCGCGCAGATCATCCGCAGCGACGACACCCGCAGGTATGTCGTGGCATCCGCCCCCGGCAAGCGCAATTCCGGCGACATCAAAGTCACGGATATGCTTTACAAATGCTATGCCGAGGCGGCAGAGGGCGCAGATTTCAGCGCCACCTTCTCAGCCATTAAGGCCCGGTTCAGCGATATCATCGCCGGACTGGGTATGGATCTGTCACTTGAAGATGAATTTGACGTCATTGAAACGTCCCTGAAAGAATCCCCCAACAGCGATTACGCGGCCAGCCGCGGCGAGTTCCTGAATTCAAAAATCATGGCCGCCTATCTCGGCGTACCTTTTGTTGACGCGGCCAGCTGTATCTTTTTCAACGAAAACGGCACGCTGGATGCCGAACGCACCAATGCAGCAGTGTCGGAAAAGCTCAGCGGACTGACGCGCGCAGTGATCCCCGGTTTCTACGGCTGCGCGGCGGACGGCACAATCAAGACCTTTTCCCGCGGCGGCTCGGACATTACCGGCTCCATCGTCGCCCGCGCAGTGGGCGCGGACGTCTATGAAAACTGGACGGACGTATCCGGCGTCATGATTGCTGATCCGCGCATTGTCAAAAACGCGAAAGCCATCGACACCATTACATACACAGAGCTGCGAGAGCTGAGCTACATGGGCGCCTCAGTGCTGCACGAGGACGCAATATTCCCTGTCAAGGCCGCCGGCATTCCCATCAACATCCGCAACACGAACAACCCCGACGCCCCCGGCACAATGATCGTCCGTGAGGCACGGATCTCCAGAGCCGGGGAAATCACCGGCATCGCCGGCCGGGCCGGTTTTTCCACTCTGCGCATTGAAAAGGACCAGATGAACTCCGTCGTTGGCTTCGTGGCAGAAATCCTGACCATTCTGGCCAATTACGGCATTATCATTGAGCACATCCCCACCGGGATCGATACCATGTCCGTCATCATTTCTTCCTCCGCGCTGGAGGGAAAGCGCGACGCACTTCTGGCTGAACTGCATGACAAGGTTCATCCGGATTACATGGCCATTGAGGACGACGTGGCGCTGATCGCCATTGTGGGCCGCGGCATGGTCCGCCACAAGGGAACTGCCGCCAAAATTTTCACCGCCTGCGCACAGGCCGGCGTGAACATCCTGATGATCGATCAGGGCTCCAGCGAAATCAACATCATCCTTGGCGTTGACAGCCAGGACTGCGAAAAATCGATTTCCGCCATTTACAACGCCTTCTGCGGCTGACGCGGCAGGCTTCACAATGGATTTCAGACAGAATACGGCGCCGCTTCTCTTCAGAAGCGGCGCCGTTTTTCTTTTTTCCTTTCAGCATCCGAAGAACACAGAACCGGCCATATGCCGCAGCGCGCATGGCACGGCGGCGTTTTAAAGGGCAAAATAAGCCTTGAAATTTTCGCTGAAAATCGCACGGTTCTGCCCGTCCGGCAAATCCAGCGCGAAAAAGCGTTCCAGCTCCGCCGCATGATCCCACATGGGGAAATCAGAGCCCCAGAAGCAGTTCTCATATCCGTAAGCGCTGATCATCTGCCGTGCATACTCCGGCGAGATAAACGCCAGCGAGCTGCTCACATCAAAGCGCAGATGCTCCGCCCGGTGCGGCAGCAGCTCCAGCGCGTCCGGCCAGGCGGAATATCCGCCCAGATGCGCCGCCATCACATGCAGCTTCGGGAAATCCTTCAGAACGCGGACAAGCCGCGCCGGCGCTGAATAGTCATACCGCGCATCGCCCATATGGATCAGGACAGGCAGATCGCCCAGCGCTTCATAAATCCTGTATACCTCAGGCGCGTCTATATTAAAACGCTGAAAATCCGGGTGCAGCTTGACGCCGTGCAGACCCCGGGATCTGATATACTCGATCTCATCCCCTACGTTCTCCATATCCGGATGAACGGACCCGAACCCGAAAAACTCGCTGTGCTCCGCGCACTGGCCGGAGATGTAGTCGTTGATGGCGCGCACCTGATGCGGCGCAGTGGCTGTGGAGCAAACCAGAAACTGACTGACGCCTGCCCGGCGGCCGCACTCCAGAAGCGAGATCGGATCGCCCATCCGCTGCATCGGTATTTCGTAAAAATGCCCGATGCTCTCCGTCGCTTTTCCCGCAATCTGTTCAGGAAAAACATGGCAATGGGCGTCAATAATCTCATATCCTCTGTTCATTTCTTCCATGATATCCCTCTTTGTCCCGCAAAAATCTGTATATAGAAAGCGCAGTTTTTTCAACTTTTTAACGCACTTGACGATATATACAAAAAACTATACGCCATTTTATCTATTTTGTCAACACTAGTCGTTTCTTGCACATTTGTCGGCGTCAATTGCCAGGACAATCATCAGGGCATCCAGCGCATCTTCGGGATTGCGCAGGTCAATGGTATATGTATCTGTAAAATTCAGCAGCTCTTTGGACACCTCCGCCACAGGCCGGCCGTCCCTGTCCGTAATGGAGTACGCCCACTCCATCACGTCCCCTGTAACCTGCCAGCCGTTATAGTCCACAAAAAAGCGCGGCCGGAACAGCGTCAGCTCCTTGCGGATGCTCCCCACATATCCGCCGTTCCTGAAAAGTTCAAAACGGCGCGGAATTGAAAACACCACCTCGCGCACAGTCCCCGCATGACGGCCGCCGGCGTCGAGGATATGCAGCCTATGGCCCCAGGCCGGCTGCCCTTCAACCTGAAAGGCGGTATTGCCCCATTCATCGTAAACGTCATAGCTGTCAAACCAGGAAAAAAATCTCTGCTTAAAATACAGGCGCATGTTTACTCCCTCCCTTTCCCGACAATTATACACAAGCCGGCGCAGTCCGTAAAGGAACACCGCGCCGTTTTTTCTGCCGGCGGATTCCGAAAAGTGCGGACAAAACCGGCTCTGCAGACGCCGGGCGGCACAACGGCGCAGGCTGCAGGAAGGCTTTCGCACCGTCTTTCACCCCCGCCGGACACGCCGTCTGCGGAAAAAACTCTGTCCCGCCCCTTGACAGGTAAACGTTCGTTTACTATAATTCAGGTAAACGAATCAGGTAAACGAACGTTTACTTCCGGAGGCGGGACAATGGCTGACACCAGGGAAAAGATTCTGATGACTGCGCTTCACCTGTTTGCAAGAGACGGTTATGCGGCTGTTTCGGTCAGTGCGATTGCAGGCGCGCTCGGCATGACAAAAGGCGCATTGTATAAGCACTATGAAAACAAGCGCGATATTTTCGACAGCATTGTTCAAAGAATATATCAGATTGACGCGCAGAGAGCCAAAGAATATGCGGTGCCGGAGGAAATATATGATGTTGATCCGGCGTCTTACAGGGACATAACCGCAGACAGCATAAAAATCTATACGCTTTCCCAGTTTACATTCTGGTCAGAGGACGCTTTTGCATCTGATTTCCGCAGGATGCTGACTCTGGAGCAATACCGCAGCGCTGAGATGGCGGAATTATACAGCAGCTGTCTGACCTCCGGCCCCATCGCATACATGGAAGATATCTTTCGCGAAATGATGAACAAGGGCATTCTCAAGGAAGGAAACCCAAAGCTGCTCGCCCTTGAGTTTTACGCGCCGCTGTATCTGCTGGTCAACAGATCTGACCAGGCCATCAGCCACGGGGAGCTGAAGGAACTGCTGAATGACCACATTGAGCGTTTTTTCCGGAATAACGCCGCTCATCAATGAGGTTCGGATGTGGGAAATGTGAACATGGCCGCCTACGGACTGCAGAAGCAGCATGCGGCATACATTCAGGCTTGCGGGGAGGATTACACAGCGGCCCGGATCCTCTCGCAGGAGAAAGGCGTCTACCGCATCATCAGCGAGGCGGGCGAACAGTCTGCCGCAGTATCCGGCAGATTCATGCATGACGCAAAAAGCGCGTCAGACTTTCCGGTTGTCGGCGATTTTGTCGTGATCGACTCCGGATCCCCTCCGGATCGCGCCGTAATCCATGACGTCTTGCCGAGAAAGAGCGTTTTTATCCGCAAAGCCGCGGGAACAGGCTGCACAGAGCAAGCCATCGCGGCCAATATTGATACTGTATTCATCTGCATGTCCATGAACAGCGATTTCAATCTCCGGCGGCTGGAACGCTATCTCTCTGTTGCCTGGGACAGCGGCGCATCGCCGGTCATTGTATTCACCAAATCCGATCTGTGTTCGGATCCCGGGCAATTTCTCCGCTCTGCCGAACCGATCGCCGTCGGAACCGATATGATTGCAGTATCTTCCATGGAACCGGACGGCTGTAAAAAACTCATGTCTTATATACAGGATGGGATGACAGCCGCGCTGGTCGGTTCTTCCGGCGTCGGCAAATCGACGCTCATCAACCGGCTGCTCGGCGAAAACCGCCTGGATACAAATGAATTGCGGCGCGTCGGCAAGGGCCGGCACACAACGACAAGACGCGAATTGTTTTTACTGAAGCAAGGCGGCATGATAATCGACACGCCCGGAATGCGGGAGCTCGGCTTATGGTCGGTCGGTCACGGATTTGATCAGTCTTTTTCCGACATTGAGGCGCTTGCTGCCATGTGCCGCTTTCACAACTGCAGTCACACAAACGAACCACACTGCGCGGTCAGGGCAGCTGTGGAGAGCGGAGCGCTTCCGGCAGAGCGCCTGCAGTCGTACCTGAAACTGAAATCCGAAAGCATGTACGCCGGAGATCCGGAAGGATACCTGGCGGCAAAAAAGCAGAAATTCAGGAACATTGCGAAAATCAACAAACGGAATCAAAAAGACCGGGAGAGATAAAATGAAGTATCTGAAAAGCGAAAAATACAGCACGCCTGCTTTGCAGGCAAAAATTATGGGCCCGAATCCGGTTAAACTGGAGGAGGAATTGCTGCTTGATCACCGCATCCCCGACGGCGCCATTGTCTGCGACCTGGGAAGCGGACAGGGACTGACAAGTATTTTTCTTGCAAAAGAATACGGTTTTACCGTATATGCCGCAGATTTATGGAGTGATCCGGAGGAAAACCGGAAGTTTTTTGATGCAGAGGGCATCAGCAGAACGCAGATTATCCCCGTCAAAGCCGACGCCGCTGATTTGCCCTTTGACAGGGCGTTCTTTGACGCCGTCGTCAGCGTCGACTCTTACAATTACTTTGGAAGGGACGCGCATTATCTTGACGACAAGCTCCTGCCTTACATCAAAAGCGGCGGCTATATTTACATTGCGATTCCCGGTATGAAAAAGGATTGCCATGATCATCTGCCGCAGGAGCTTCTGCTCTCCTGGACGCCGGAACAGCTGGAGTACATGCATGACGTTGAATACTGGCGCGATATGGTCGGCCGGTGCAGGGGCGCAGATGTCCTTTCCGTTCAGGAAATGGAAAGCAACGAAGAGGTCTGGGCCGATTGGCTGGCGCAGGAAAATGAATATGCCGTGGGCGACAGGAAGGCAATGGAAGCAGGCGGCGGAAAATATCTGAATTTCATTGCCATTGTGCTGAGAAAGAAATAAAGAAGCGCACGGGACTGACGATGCAGGCCGGCAGAGTCCGGTCGGTACCGCACATTTGCGGCGCCCGCTCCGCCTGGAAACCGGTACAGGATCCGGGGCGCAAAACAGCCGGACAAACCGACGCAGAGGCGATGAATGCGCGCATTCATCGCCTCTGCGTTTTTCGGCTGTCATCGCCGTCTGCACCGGCAGTTGACAGGAAAACGCCCGTTCGCTATAATGCAGGGGAACGGTCGTTAGCCTTCTCAGGAGAGGAATGGAAAATGAACCTGATCACGACAAAGGACAGGATTTTGGAATCAGCACTCACGCTGTTTGCCGAAAAGGGCTACGACGGCGTGGGTGTAGATGCAATTGCGGAAAAAACCGGGCTGAAAGGCCCCTCGCTTTATAAGCACTTCAAGGGAAAAGAGGAGATCCTGGACGCACTGATCGGCAAGGTTGCGCATTATTATGAAATCAACTTCGGTTCTGAGGCGCACCCGGGTACAATTCCCGCGTCCGCAGCTGAGCTGGCGGACAGCACACTGAAAAGAATTCAGTTCACACTGCATGACGAAACGATCAGAAAAACAAGAAGAATACTGACAATGGAGCAGTTCCGCAGTCAACGGATCGCAATGCTTGCCACAAAATACAACCTGGAGGGGCTTCTGGGCATGTACCGGAAAATCTTCCAGGCCATGATGGATGCGGGCACCCTTCGGCGGGAGGATCCGACGCTTCTCGCACTGCAGTTTGTGTCTCCGGTAACGCTCCTTATACAAATGTGTGACCGGGAACCGCAACGTGAACAGGAGGCGCTGGAGCTGATTCAGGCGCACCTGAA
>JAEDDG010000056.1 GCA_016293865.1 Oscillospiraceae bacterium
TTCGGTTTGGTTTTGGGTGCTGACCTGAAAACCGCTGCATCTATACTGTTTCGATACTGCACGCCGGAGCAAGCTCTATATTCCGCAAAACCGCAAAACCCGGATGCCTGTGCATCCGGGTTTTTACATATTCGCTTCTGTCTGGTCACACTGCGCGAAGGGGCGAGGCCAGACACTGTCAGGCCCGCGCGCCGCAGCAAAGGCGCACATGCGCAGCCGCAGGCAGTTTTCACCCGCCGGCCAGCTCGCCGTAAGGTTTTGCATCCAGCCGTTCCCGGCAGCCCATCTTTCTGGCCATACAGCTCATAAAGATCCGCTGCACCGGGCGGCCGAACCGGTTGAACATCCGGATCTGCTTTTCAGGCATATACTCCGGTCCGGCAAACCGGCTGACTGTCTGCTCGTCAAAGCGGCCGGTCTGCGCATAATGCCGGCCCATATCAGCAAAGCCCGCCAGCAGTTTCTGCCTGTTTTTCTCGTCCATCAGGCCAAGCCCGAACATATCGCCCCTGATCAGCGTCCCGCCGTAAGCGCAGCCCAGCTTTGCAGGGAGCGTTTCCAGAAATTTCTTACAGCACCGGCTCTGGGACGCTTCAGGGAACCCTCCCTGGAGCAGGAACGCCAGCTTTGTCCCGTGCTCCGTTTTGGGCTGCAGGCCCGACAGGAATTCCAGCAGGATGCCCGGGATGTTCTCCACATACAGGGGCAGGGCAATCAGCACATTGTCATGACCGGCAAACGCCTGCGCTGCGCCGGGCCACTGCTCCCGGTCTGCCAGATACCAGACCTCGGCGGTGTTTCCGCTTTCTTCATATCCCCGCCGGAACGCGGCAATAATCTTTGCGGTGTTGCTGCCGGACTGCGGCCGTGCCGCTCCGCTTAAAATCACCAAATGCACGAAAAAACCTCCCCCGCCTGTGTGATCGGAAACGCGCCGAGGCTGCTGCCTCCGAAGTTCAGCATGACCCGCTCAAACCACTCGTTCAGATACGCCTGATCCGCAGCGCCGTCATACAGCAGCCCAAAGCGGTATTTTTTCTGATACCGGGGTACATGGCGGCACTGGCCGTCCACGATATGGATATACATGGTCGCCAGCGGCAGCAGCCGGTCGATGACATTTTTCATCCGGTAATCCACAAAATCCAGCGCCGTTCCTGCCAGAAACACCGCGGCGCCGCATTCCAGCATGGCCTTCAGCACGTCCTCAAAGCCGTCTCTGAGCGCACAGATTCCCGGCGTTTTCAGCCAGCAGGCATTGCAGCCCACGCAGGGCCGGAAGTTCTTCTCATAAGCGTTGATAACCTGGCAGTCCGCCGCTGTGCGCAGGGCCTGTATGGCGTCCAGCGCCGCAGGATGATCCTGCGGCAGGGTATTGACAATCAGCAGCCGCATGATGTGCGCCTCTTTTCATCCGGCTTTTTCCAGGGCCTGCCGCCGGAAAGCCAGCCGTTTTCAATCCAGTACTGTTTCTCCGCCCGGGACGCGCCCCAGCCGGCCTTCTGCATATTCCCGTAAAACCAAAAAAGAATTCTTGTTCTGAGCCCCACATGAACTCTGCGGCCGCGCGTCAGCTTCCGGGCCAGTTTTTCCATATCCTTTTCGATCTTCTCCTTTTTCTTCGGCGGAACCATATTCCAGTTCATGGCGTTCACAGCGGCGCCGTACTGAATAACCCGCGGGATCCCCCAGTTTATCAGATTCTCCGCGATCAGCCCGGCCGCTTTTTTTGCGCCGGCTCCGGCCGCAGTGGTGATGACGACAGCTCTTTTGGAGAACATTTCCCGCAGCGGCCTGTGGCTCATCCAGTTGGTGAAAAACAGGTCCAGAAACGCCTTCATGGGCGCCGACGGCATCATGCAGTAATTTGGACTTGTAAAAATCAGAAGATCCGCTTCCAGCATGTCCCTGAGAATCGGCGCCTTTTCCTGCCAGTAAGGGCAGCGCTCCCCCGCCTCCAGGCATGCATAACACCCCTGACAGAAGTGATTCAGGTCCCGCGGAAGAAAATATTCGGCGATTTCCTTGTCGCCGTCCAGCTTCCGGACCAGCAGGCTGCCGATGTTCCAGGTGCTGCCTTTGTGATTCTGCCCGTTGATGATCGTTATTTTCATTTTCTCCCCCCCGGGGCAGTCCCTGCGCCGGCCGCTCCCGTCCTTTCTTTGATTCAGTCTTCCGCCCGGTCAGGCAGGCCCGGCCCTCTTCCGGACAAAGCGGCGGCTGAGACCCGCGCACCGGACAGCCGCCGCTTTCAGAATCTTCAGTTCAGCTCCGCTCCTGCTGTTCCTGTCCGTACCACTCCAGAACAGGCGCCAGATCCTCCGCACAGACGCGGCTGCCGCCCTCTGTCAGAAGCTCCAGCATGTCGTTTTCTTCCGGCGTCCTGTCCTTCTTTGCAGCCAGGCTCTTTCCTGCCGTTTTGGCCATGATGACCATCATCAGCCGGTACACGCCGCGCAGCTGATTCATATCAAACCCGCCCTGCAGGGAAAACACGGGCATGGCCGCCGACAGATTATTTGTCTTCCGTATCTCCTGAAGCTGCGAGCCCGCTGCGCCCATGCCGACACCGCAGACAGCCTGCACGCGAAACCGCTTTGCGGCGCCCGGATATCCCCGCACCTTGCCGGCCATCAGCCAGCCCAGGTAGATGACACGGCTGCCGCGCGCGAGCTCCGCTTTCGCCGCGGAAAGCGCATAGACCGGCAGGCCGGTTTTTTCACCCAGCATTTCCGCATACCGTTTTGTATATCCGGTATTCGACGTATATACGACCGCATCTGTTTTCACTGCTTCTCAGCTCCCTTTTCTTTTTCCTTTTTTCGCCCGCATGCCGCGGATTTTTCAGGATCCGCGACCGCCAGCCGCGCGTTTTTGAATTTCATGCCGCTATGCGCCCCCTTCGTCCGCGGGCAGGGCGAAACGCGCGCCGCCTTTTATCTTCCGCCCTTCTGCTTTCTCCCCGCCAGCACATTGACCGCAACATAGACCGCAACTGCAAGCAGAATCGCACCGGCAACGATGATGTACATTGTGCTGAGTTCAACCTTGTCCCCGAAAAAGTAAAGATTGCAGTCCACGCTGTCTCTGATGGCCTCCACAACCTCGGCCGGGAAGCCCTGATTGCCCATCTCCTCAAACACGCCCCGCAGCGCATGGTTGCGCAGCAGGCTGGTGCCGTATGTACCCGGCAGGAAGGAAATCACCTTCTGCAGGCCGTCTGAAAACTGCGAAATCGGCATATATGCGCCGCAGATAAAGCCGTAGCCCGCGCTGACAATGGTCCCCACCGCCGAGGCCTGACCGTTTGTGGACAGCGGGAAATTGACGCACGCGGACAGGGCCGTACCGAACAGCACCAGCAAAAACACGTCCAGAAGCAGGAGGGCCACATCTCCGCCGGTCAGGTACCACCCCACGCAGGCCAGGTATCCGAGGCAGACGCCTGTGGCGGCCAGGCAGATCAGCAGCGTGGACAGAAGTGTGGACAGGTAATAGCCCAGGGCCAGCGTACTGCTTTTCACCGGAGCGATGGTCAGATCCCGCCGTGCGCCGGTGATCTTGTCCTGCACCATCAGAAGGTTGGAGCAGAAGGCCACTGTCACGCAGCTGACTGCCAGCAGGGAGGACACAAGCTCTCCGCCGACACAGCCGCCGATCAGCTTGTCGGACGCCGCAGCGCCCGCAGCCTCCAGCGCGCCGCGGAAGGTCTCCTCATAGACATTGCTCAGAAAAGTGCCGTACAGCACCAGCAGGATCACAGGTGTGATCAGGGAAGTGAAAAACATTCCCTTATCCTTGAAATACAGTCTGGTATTGCGCCTGATCAGCGCGGCAAGTCCGGTCATTTTTCCATCTCCTTTCTGCTTTTATCCTGTCTGTTGGCCAGAATATTGAGGACGTTCCCCGCCAGGCTCAGACATAGCGCCAGGGGCAGGAGCAGTCCGTCATTCCAGTCCGTGAAAATGCAAACGGCCAGGGATGCAAGGGAAGCCAGGCAGAAAAACAGCGCGATGAATCTCAAAGCCTTCATTTTTCCGCACCCCCAATGAGTTTTTTCCCGGTCACCGCCAGGAATACATCGTCCATTTTCCCTTTGGTGATCTCAAAGTCCCGGAAAAGCTCCGGATAGCGGATAATCAGTTCCGTGGCCGCAGCGGTGTCCGGAACCGATACACGGCAGGCGTCCCGGATTTTTTCATAGGGCGCGCCCAGCTTTTTGACCTGCTGCTCTTCCACGCCGTACAGGGTCATAAAGTCCCCGGTGTATTTGTTCTTCAGCATCAGGGGCGTTCCCTCGGCGGCAATTCTGCCGCTGTCCAGAATCACCACATAGTCGGCGTCCGCCGCCTCCTCCATGTAATGGGTGGTGAGAAACACCGTCATATGTTCGTTTCTGCGCAGATCCCCGATCACCCGCCACAGAACGCTTCTGGTCTGCGGATCCAGACCGGTGGTGGGCTCGTCCAGAATCAGAAGCTTCGGCCGGTGCAGCAGGGCCCGCGCAATGTCAATCCGCCGCCGCTGTCCGCCGGAGAGCCGTCCCACCGTGCGCTTCAGCAGATTCTCAAATTCCAGAAGCTCCGCAAGCTCTGTCAGCCGGTTTTTAAAGACTTTCCCGCTGATGCCGTAAAGCGCCGCCCGGCTCTCCAGGTTGTCACGGACCGAGAGATCCTTGTCCAGAACAGAGCCCTGGAACACCACGCCCAAACTGCGCTTGATGCTGTCCGGGTCCGCGTCAAGGTCAACCCCGCCGATCCGGACCGTGCCGGCGTCCTTGGCGAGCTGGCCGCACATGATGTTGATGGTGGTGGACTTTCCCGCCCCGTTGATGCCCAGAAAGGCAAACAGCTCCCCCTCCTTGACCTGAAAGCTCAGATCCTGCACCGCATGCACTTCCCCGAAGCTCTTGCTCAGGTGCTCAATTTCGATTATATTTTTCATCCGTCCGCTCTCCTTTCGGCCAACGTCAGTGTAGAATTTCATTTTCTCAATCCCGGCAAAGATTTTACCGGACATCCCATCCGGACGATAGGCACATTTTACAGCAGAATGTGTCTGTTTTACAGGTTTTCCCGCTTCTGTCCGCCGGACGCGCGCAAAATTCCTGCAGGCCGGCGCCGCAGGCGGGCATTTACCGTCCGCCGGCTTCTGTGCTCTCCAGGAAATCGCGTCTGTACTGCGACGGCGTGACGCCCTCAAGCTTTTTAAACACCTTTGTAAACACCCGGTAGTCCCCGTATCCCGCCTGTTCCGCAATCTCCGCAACGGAAAGAGACGTGGACAGCAGAAGCTTTTTGGCCTTTTCCATCCGGATGCCGGTCAGATAAGTCAGAAAATTCACGCCAATCTCGCTTTTGAACAGCTGGCTGATATACTGAGGGTTCAAATGAAACTGCTCGGCCAGAACGGAGAGGCTGATCTCCTCCGCCAGATGCTCCTGGAGAAACCTTGTGATGCCGGTGATCGTCCGTTCCTCCTGCTTCTCCGGTTCTGCCGCGGCCGATACCCGCTGCTCAAACAGGGAGATCTTCAGATTGTCGATGCAGGTGCCGAACTCCTCATAGTTCACAGGCTTCAGAATATAGTCCGTGATCTGCAGCCGAAGCGCCTCGCGGCAGTACGAAAAATCGTCGTAGCCGGACACGATCACGAAGGCGGTATTGGGGTGCTTGATGCGGCTGAGCTGGATGACCTTCAGGCCGTTCATGATCGGAATGTTGATGTCCATGATAACGATATCCGGGCGCAGGGTGTCAATCTTTGCCAGGGCCTCCATGCCGTCGCCGGCTTCGCCCGCCACCTCACAGTCATGGGCCTGCCAGTCAAACAGCCGCTTGAATCCCTCGCGGATCATGATCTCATCGTCCACCAGAAGCACGCGCAGATTTTTCATTGTACATCCTCCTTCATGGGCAGCAGCAGATGCGCCGTCACACCGCCTGTCGGGTTCTCCGTGTAGCTCAGGCCGTATTCCCGGCCGCAGAGCAGCTTGATCCGCTTCTGCACATTCAGAATGCCGATACTGTTGCCCTCAAGCCTGGCCGGCTGTTTGGCATAGGTCAGAAGCATCTGGTCGATGGCGTCTTTCGTCCCCTCCGCAAACCCGCTGCCGGTATCGCAGATCAGGATCTCCATCCGGTGATCCGGCGTTTTTTGGGCTGAGATACGCATCCGGCCCCGGTAGCCTTTGTTCTTCAGACCGTGGAGGAGGCTGTTTTCCACGATGGGCTGAAGGATGAAATTGGGCACCTTCATTCCGCCCAACTCCGGGTCGATGTCATACTCACATTGCAGTTCCGGATAGCGGTAGCACATCAGCTCCATATAGGCTTCCAGCAGTTCCA
>JAEDDG010000030.1 GCA_016293865.1 Oscillospiraceae bacterium
GCACTATAAGGGAACATATAATCTGAATCCGGAATCCCTGCCGTGCCGGACGCACCAGCCGGGCGCAGTTCCTTTCAAAGAGGCAAAGGATTCCAAAACGCTGGGGCTCATTGCAAATGCACTTGCACTGGTGCTGCTGATTTTTGCCATGCTGTTCCTGTTTCTGCGCTGCGGCAGCAGGATTTTCACCGGCTTGCTGCCGGGTACGGTACTGTCCCTTCTCTGCATTTTTCCCCATGAGCTTCTGCACGCCGTCTGTTTCCGGGAGGACGTTTACCTTTACACGAACCTGAAACACGGCATGCTGTTTGTCGTGGGACCGGAAACCATGAGCAAGGGCCGGTTTATCTTTTTGTCTCTGCTGCCCAATCTCGTTTTCGGACTGATTCCTTTCGTCCTGACGCTGATTTTCCCGCGTTTATACACGCTGGGCGTATTCGGCGCTCTGTCCCTCTCCATGGGCGCAGGCGATTATTACAACGTATTCAATGCTGCAACACAGATGCCGCGCGGCGCAAGAACATATCTGTACCGGTTCAATTCCTACTGGTATATGCCGCAGTCTTAACGCGGCTCCTGGCATAAAACTTCATGCGCAGTATTGCGCACCACGATCATGGGCAAAAGCCAGAGCGCATGAAGTTTTTGCGCATCGTTTTCGGTTGCCCCGAAGGGGCGAGAAAATGGCGCGTCTTGTTTTACTATGCTTATACATAGCAAAAATGTCCCGATCTCCTGACGGAGATCGGGACATTTGATCTGTGTCTGTATGGAAATCAGCGGAAATCGTAGGAAAACACGCGGGTGCTGCCGCTGCCGCCCCAGTTGGACAGCACAGTCAGGCTGATTTTTTCAACCGCGCCTTCCAGCGGGATGTGATAAGCCCGGCGGAGATTGTCACGGACGGATATGGTCTTTTCCCTGCCGCCGCAGCAGACGATCAGGTCAAAGTCCCGGCAGAGCGTGGCGGGCATCCGCATATCCGGGCTGTCCAGCATGACGCATGCGCGGGTATTGTGCCGCCGCTCCGTATCGCCGCCCTCCAGCGTTGTGCGGTCCAGATCGCTGTCGAACACAATATGCAGCGCCCGGGCCTCAGCCGGCGTCTCCGGCGCATAAGCGAGCGTCTGTCCGTTCTGAACCATGACGCCGCACGTCCCGCCGCCGTAAATCCGGTGCGGACGGTCCTGTCCGTTTTTCAGCGCATCCGGCACGTCTGTGCAGGCCCGGCAGGCGTCGGACACCTGCCGCGTCAGTCCGGGCAGGAAGCAGTCCGCGTCCATCAGGCGCTCCTGCAGCTCGCCGATCCGGCTCAGATAGATGTCGTGCGGCACGGCATCCTCCATCCCGGCCAGCATCGCCGCGGCAGTTCCCACTGCCTGCCCCAGAAGGCCGCAGGTGGCCATAACGCGGGTGCTGCTCAGCGCCATATGGCTGGCGCTGATGTTGCGTCCGGCAAAAAACAGGTTGGAAACATTTTTGGAATACAGCGCCCGGTACGGGATCGGGTAGGGCGCCGGCGTTTTGATGTCTGTATTGGGCCGGCCGCGGTGATAAAAGCCGGCGGGATAATGGTCGTCAATGGGCCAGCCGCCGAACGCCACGGTGTCCGGATAAGCGGCGCCGCCGCTGATGTCCTTCTGCGTGATGACATATTCGCCGGTCATTCTGCGGGACTCGCGCTTGCCGGCCAAAAATCCCATAAAATCCAGATCCCAGTTGTCCGCCCTGAACTTCCCGGAGTTTTTGATATAGTCCCAGGTTCCGGCCGCCAGTCCCATCAGATCGGCCGTTACTTCCTCCGTGTCATGGATGGAGTCCCTGTCGCCGCCCAACTCCAGATACCAGAAGTTCTCGTCCGGATTGTAAATATCCGGCTCCCGGTTTTCAAAGTCCCGATCGGTCAGTTTTGCAGCCCACTCCGGCGGTGTGTACGGGATCTTCCGCCCGGTCTCCCGGCCGTAGACCAGGCAGCTCATGCCCATGGTCATCCGGTCCGGCGTCTGAACGTGCGTGTCCTCGCCGTAAACATCGCGGCTTTCGCGGCCCAGCATATATGCAGCGCCGGTCAGCGGCGCCAGAATGCTGTCGCCGGAGCAGTCGGCATAGTATTTTGCCTCCACATCAATCATCGTCTGGGTGGTCAGCTGCCAGCCGGTAATCCGGGTGATTTTCCGGTCCCGTCCATAGGGGAAGCTGCCCTCCTCCACCGCCGCATCCATGCACGAGCAGTTCAGAAGCAGCGTGATGTTCTTTTCGCGCCGGACATAGGTGTACAGCAGCAGATCCCAGAGATAATAATTCTTCGTCGGGTTTGTGCGGATGCTCTCCAGTGCAATTTCTTCCAGGATGCCGGTTTCCCGATTGTTTTCCCCGTGTGCACCGCAGACCCACATGCGGATCTCCGAGGAGGCGTTGCCGCCCAGCACAGGCCGGTCGTGCATCAGTACAACCTGCGCGCCGGTCCGCGCCGCCGCAATGGCCGCACAGACGCCGGAAATTCCGCCGCCCACAACACACAGATCCGTCCGGATTGTCTTTCTTCTCAGCATAGCTCTCCCTCCGACTCAGTCTTCCATTTCCACGGCCGCGCCGGCGGCCAGGCTTTTTTTCACATCGATCAGACGCTGATTTGTACTGCCGCGCCACGGCGCCGAAAAACTGCGCAGCGCCAGCAGAAACGGCCCATCCACCAGGACGTCTGTTTCCTTCAGCAGCGCGGCCGCGGCCGCATCCGTCTTTGCCCGCTCCATCAGTTCCTCAAAGGTCCAGCCGGTATAGGTCCACACGTCATACTGCATGGCATGGGCCGCCGCGGCCAGCGCGGCGCAGTCCGCCGCCTGACAAAACGGGTCGCCGCCGGTGAGCGTCAGACCGTCAGTCAGCGGATTGCGGCCGATTTCCTCCGCCGCTTCCTGAACCGACATCTCCCTGCCGCCCGCCGTGTCGTGAGTCTCCGGATTGTGGCAGCCCGGGCAGTTGTGCACGCAGCCCTGCGTAAACACGGCAACGCGCAGCCCCGGTCCGTCCACAATGGATTCCTGAACAATTCCCGCAATTCGCATGGACTTCCTCCGTTCACCCCGATAAGGCAACGCCAGTATACTCTTCCGGGCAGCATTTGGCAACCCGCAAAAACATGCGGCGCAGCTTCAGCGCCCCATTGCCCTCACAGCAGCCGCAGCAGCAGCGGCGCCGCGGCCAGAAACACTGCCAGAAGAGTGAAATTCAGCGCGCTGAACACGGCAAGATAGCGCCGGCTGCCGCCCGCATCAGCCGCTGCATAGAATCTGAAGGTGATCAGGCTGGCCATGGACGCCACGGGCGTACCCAGTCCGCCGATATTGGTCCCCCACAAAAGCGCCGCCGCATTGTCCGTAAAGGCAGACAGCATGGCCGCCGCCGGCACATTGCTGATGACCTGGCTGACCAGCGCGCTCACCAGAATCTCCCGGCCGCTCAGCGCACGCTCCGCCGCTGCCCGGACAGCGTCAATGCGGCTCACGTTTCCGACAAAAACGAAAAAGAACACAAAGGTCAGAAGCAGGGAAAAATCCGCTTCTTTCATCACGGAGCGGTCATAAATGATTTCGGCCGCGCAGACAACAGGCAAAAGAACGTACCACGCCACAATTTTCAGCACGCACAGCAGACAGACGGCAAAAAGCGTGCAGAATACGGCAAAGCACGCCGGCCGGATCCGCGGCAGCGGCGCGCCGGGTCTGACGTCCAGCTGCCCGCGCGGCGCAAACAGGGTCAGTATGCCCGTGACAAGCAGGCATACGCCGCCCAGCGGCAGCATGACCGAGAAAAACGCCCGGCCGGTCATGGCATAATGCGCATACAGATACAGGTTCTGCGGGTTTCCCATAGGCGTCATCAGGCTGCCCAGATTTGCCGCAATGGTTTCCAGCACAAGCGCGTAAATCAGCTGTTTCCGCCGGCCGGCTCCGAACAGGCCGATGGTAAACGGCACAAAGGTCAGCAGCGCCACATCATTTGTGATCAGCGCGGAAATAAAAAAACACAGCAGCGTCAAAAGCGCAGTCAGAAGCGCCGTGCTGCACGTCAGCCGGGTCAGCGCGCAGGTCAGCGCGTCAAAAACGCCGCTTTTGCGCAGGCCGGCCACTACTGTCATCAGGCAGTAGAGAATGGCAAGCACCTGCCAGTTGATGCCGTCAAATGAAACGCCGTCCGGCAGCACCGCAAATACGGACGCCGCCGCCAGCAGGCCCGACGCCGTCAGGACCGGCTCTTTTTTGATGAATCGCAACACTGCGTGCATGAAAACACTCCCGAACAGGTAAAATGACGCGTCTCCACGCCGCGTGGATTGCGCAGGGGCGGGTTATGCGGTACACTCAGAACTGAGGTGAACATGATGGATTATGAACGCATCGGCAGACTGATCCGGCAGCTGCGGCTGGAAAAAGGTCTGACACAGCGCGCGCTGGCGCAGGCGCTTGGCGTCACGGATAAGGCCGTTTCAAAATGGGAGACAGGCGGCGGTCTGCCGGACATCTCCCTGCTCAGCGCGCTGGCAGAGACATTGGGCGCAGACATCGTGCGGCTTCTGGCCGGCGATGCAGGCGCCGGAGAACAACCGGGAGGAAATATGAAAAAAGCCAGGTATTATGTATGTCCGGACTGCGGCGGCATCACGCTGTGCACCGGTCCGGCAGACGTCAGCTGCTGCGGCCGCCGGCTGACTGCACTGATGCCGGTCAAGGCGCCGGAAGAAAAAAAGCTCACGGTGGAGCCTGTGGAGGACGAATGGTTTGTGCACGGCGACCATCCCATGACCCGCGAAAACTATGTGTCCTTCATCGCGTTTGCCACCGGCGACAGAGTCGAAGTGATCAGACAGTATCCCCAGTGGGATCTGCAGACGCGCATTCCCAACCGGGGACACGGAACGCTTATGTGGTATTCCGACGCGGACGGGCTGCTCTATCAGTTCATCTGAGTCAAATCAGTCTTTCAGCAGGCGGATACGCGCCTTGTAATCCGGCAGCACTGCGGCAATGCAGGCATAAAACGCGGGGCCATGGTTTTTGTGGGCAATGTGCGCCAGCTCATGGACCACCACATAATCCACCGCCGCCTGCGGATAAAGCATCAGCCGCCAGGAGAAGCACAGGCTGTTTTTCGGGCTGCAGCTGCCGAAGCGGCGGCGGGCGCCGGTGATTCTGACGCCGGTGGGCGTCAGCCCCATGATCCGGCTGTATTCTTCGACCCGCTGCGGAAGCTCAGCACGGGCTTTCTGAATCAGCGCGGCTTTCTGCGCTTCATCCGGCTCCGGATGCGCGGCAAGCCGCGCTTTCTGCTGCGCAAGATGCGTCTCCAGCCACTGGCTGTGCCGGGCAACAAACTGATCAATCGCCTGCCGGGGCATCCGCAGCGGCGCGCGCACCAGAACCCGGCCGTCCGCCGTGATTTCCAGCGCGGCCGTCTGCCGCCTGGAGCGGATCAGCTCATAGGGCTCCATCACGCATCACCTTCATACACAAAGCGGGCAACTTCCTTTCCGCCGCACACCGCAGGCGTATGCCACATGGCAGCCGGGCGCACCCAGATCTTATGTTCGCCGTATAACGCCCGGTAAACCACCATTTCCTCCAGCGTCTCGGAGTGCGTTGCCGTGAACAGAACTTCATACTCCCCGCCTTTAAAGTGACGGTAACGTCCCGGTCTGACAGTATCCGGCATGGGAAATTTCCCGCCTTTCATCCTTATTTTCAGCCGCTGGGCGCTGCATACAGCGTTTTCCGGCCGTTAAGGGTTATTATAGCAGTTCCCTCCGCCGTACACAACCGGCATTTCGCTGTTGAAGGTTGGCGCGCCGGGGTATATAATGACAGTATCGTGTCAATCGGGCGGATTTATAGCATGTTGTTCAGGAGGTTGAAAATGAAAATTGCCGTTGTCACCGGAGCCAGCTCCGGCATGGGCCGGGAATTTGCCCTGCAGCTGGACAAAACCAATCATTATGATGAAATCTGGGTCATTGCCCGGCGTGAGGACCGCCTGCGGCAGCTGAAAACCCGCGCGAAGCTCCGGGCGCTGCCCATGGATCTGAAGGAGCCGACAAGCTATGAAACCTACCGCGCGCTGCTGGAGTACGCAAAGCCGGACATCCGCACGCTGGTCAACGCCAGCGGCTACGGAAACTTCGAGCCCTTTGCGGATTCCGCCCTGGAGGACGTCACGGGCATCATCGACCTGAACTGCAAGGCGCTGGCCGTGATGACCTATCTGTCCCTGCCCCATATGCACCCGGGCGCCGAGATCATCAACATCGGTTCTCTCTCCTCTTTCCAGCCTGTTCCGTATATGATCAGCTACGCATCCTCCAAGGCCATGGTGCTGTCCTTCACGCGCGGACTGAATGCGGAGCTGAAGGACCGGGACATCCGGGCCATCGCCGTCTGCCCCGGCTGGGTCGACACTGAATTCATCGGCAAGGCGCAGGCGCACAACAAAACGGCGGTGAATTACTTCAACAAGATGTTCACCGCAGAAGACGTTGTGAAGAAGGCGCTGAAGGACCTCCGGCGCGGCAAGGACGTCAGCGTTCTCGGCTTCGGCGTCCGGGCACAGGTGCTGGCCGTCAAGCTGCTTCCCCACCGGCTGGTCATGAAAATCTGGATGAAGCAGCAGGGCCACAAATAGATCAGCTCAAGGAAACGGAGTGAACGTATATTTTGAAATGGATGATCGCATCGGATATTCACGGTTCCGAGTTTTACTGTGAAAAGCTGCTTGCAGCCTATGACCGGGAACAGGCCGGCCGGCTTCTGCTTCTGGGCGATATTTTATATCACGGTCCGCGCAACGACCTTCCCCAGGGGTACGCGCCGAAAAAAGTCATCGGCCTTCTGAATGCGCGGAAAAGCGAAATTCTCTGCGTGCGCGGCAACTGCGACACGGAAGTGGATCAGATGGTGCTGGAATTTCCCATTCTTGCCGATTATGCCATCATAACCGAGGGCTGCCGGGCCATTTACGCCACCCACGGCCACAACTACAATGAGGACGCGCTGCCGCCGCTCTGTCCAGGTGACATTCTTCTGCACGGCCACACGCACATCCCCAAATGCACGGAGCATCCGGATTACATCTGCATGAATCCCGGCTCCGTTTCCATTCCGAAGGCCGGGAGTTGGCACGGCTATATGACGCTTTCCGACGGCGTCTTCGTCTGGAAGGATCTGGACGGCGCCGTTATGCAGCGCTTCTGCCTGCCGCAGGGCTGATCCGGCCGCCGCGGCCCGCGGACTCTCCGACTGTTCAGACAAAACCGTCCCCGATGCGCCGTGCATCGGGGACGGTCTGTTATTTTTTCTTTTCAGAACTCAGCCCACACGGATATAGACCGTTTTGGACAGCGTGCCGATGGTCAGCGTGACCGTGGCGGACTCTTCGCCCACGACTGTGATCTCGCCGCTTTGCAGCACCACGACCGCATTCGTATCGCTGGATGACCAGACAGCGCCGCCCTCAGGCAACACAGCATCGCTGGGTGAAACGGAATAACCCAGAGTCAGCACATCGCCGCGGGACATAGAAATCTCATAATCGGTATCATAGCCCTCATAGGCGATCTCCGCGCCCTGATAGGTAATGATAAAGGATTCCACCGCCACAGTGTCCGGTACGTCGCCGGAGTTCTCACCGGAACCTTCGCCGGAATTTTCACCGGATCCTTCGCCGGAACCCTCGCCGGAGTTTTCGCCGGAGGCTTCATCCGAACCCTCAAGGTCTGTAACGCCGTCGTTGGACATGTTCACATCGCTTGAGTCTTCCTTGGGTTTTTCGTCGCTTCTGTCCTTGTCGGCCAGAGACGTAACAACCAGAACAATGACCGCCACAATCAGAATCAAAAGCAGAAGCAGGCCGATCACAAATTTCCAGACATTATTGTCGCCGTCAGACGAACGCTTTCCGCGCTGATTCCTTCTGGCGCCGCAATACGGGCATCTGCTGCGCAGACCGGAATAGCGCCTGTCGCATCTGCCGCATTTAACTTCAGAAATAATCCCCATTGTATCCTCCGTTTCAGCCGTAAATCCGGCATTCCTGCACTTTTACTTTTATATTTTACAACATTTGACCGTCTGCGTCAATCGGTCAGATTTAATTTCCTGTTTCATCTTTTTTCCTGGCTGCAGATCTGCTATAATACAAACAAGACATCAAACGCACCGGAAAGGATGTGCACGCGCCGTGATCCAGCTGACCCAGCAGCAAAAAAACATCTGTGAATACATCCGCACCTGCACCTCGCTGCGGGGTTATCCGCCCACCGTGCGGGAAATCGCCGCCTTTCTGGGCGTCAGCTCCACCTCTACGGTCCAGTTCCATCTGGACAAGCTGGAGCGCATGGGCGTCATCACCCGCAGCGCAGGCCGCACGCGCTCCGTATCGCTGACAGAGGCCTTCCAGCAGCCGGAGGGAATCCCCGTGGTGGGGTCCGTAGCCGCCGGCGCGCCCATTCTGGCGGAGGAAAACATCATCGACAGGCTTCTGTACGACCCGGGCGACGACGGAGAATATTTTGCTCTGGTCATCCGGGGCGACAGCATGAAAAATGCCGGCATTCTCAACGGCGACACAGTCGTGGTCAAAAAAACGCCCGCCGCCCGCAGCGGCGAGATTGTCATTGCCCTTCTGGAGGACGAGGCCACCTGCAAGCGGCTTGATACGTCAGCCGGCCATGTGTGGCTCCTGCCGGAAAATGAGGATTACCAGCCCATTGACGGAGAAAACGCCGTCATTCTCGGCCGGGTTTCCGCCGTTGTCCGTCGGTACTGACCGTCTCTGCGGACGCCCCCACAAAAAACAAAGTCCTGATGCAGCATCACCTGCATCAGGACTTTTCTTTCTGCAAAGCAGCGCGCAGCCGCCGGTCACAGCCCGGCCTGCATTTCCTCCGCGCGCTCAAGGTCCGCCTTTATGAATGCCTGCAGCTGCTCCACCGTCGGCGCCTCCAGCGCCGCCAGCCGGTCAGATTGCGCGGCCACTGCGTTTTCAAACAGATTGCGCACATCCCGGGCATTGCCGAAATTCCTGCCGCGCTGCGCATACATCTGCTCAAAAAGCGCCGCCGCATATTCCCTGCACGCGTCATCCGGCACATAGCCGTTCTTTTCGCACATGGAGAGGAAAATGGCGTTGAGCTGCTCCCCGTTGTAATCCTCAAAGACAAAATACCGGTTGAACCGCGATTCCAGACCGGGGTTGGAGGAAATGAACTGCTCCATCAGATCCTCATAGCCTGCCACAATGACCACAAAGTCGTCTCTGTGATCCTCCATGGCCTTCAGGATCGTTTCCACCGCTTCACGGCCGAAATCATTCTGCCCGTTTCCGGAGGTCAGTGCGTACGCTTCATCAATGAACAGCACACCGCCCAGCGCGCTTTGAATCGCCTCACTGGTTTTGATGGCCGTCTGACCCACATAGCCGGCCACCAGACCGGAGCGGTCAACCTCCACCAGCTGCCCCTTGCTGAGCACGCCCACCGCCCTGTACAGACCGGCAATCAGCCGGGCAACCGTGGTTTTTCCCGTTCCCGGGTTTCCCATGAACACAAGATGCAGGCTCAGCGGCGGGGTGGGCAGCCCGCTCTGCTTCCTGAGTTCACGCACTTTGACAAGGTTAATGAGACTGCGGACGCTGGCCTTGACCCGTTCAAGCCCCACGAGGCTGTCCAGCCGGGCAAGAAGCGTCTGAACGTCCTCCTCCGGCGCAGGCTCCGCCGCCGGTTCGGCCTGCGCCGCGCCGGCATCCGTCTCAGTCTCCTGCGGCTCTCCGGCCGCCGGCGTCTCAGCGTCCTTTTTGTCCGCATTCAGCTGCGCCAGGGACTGCTTCAGAAATGCGTCCGTACTGCCCTGCACCTGATCCATGGCGCTCAGAAGGCTGCGCACATCGTCCATATAGGAAGCCGCCGGACGCAGGCCGCTGAAATCAATGGGTTCCTTTTTGGACTTGTCCTTCATGCCGCGCTCCTTAAAAATCTGCGCTGCCTGTGGTTCTGGGATGGGGCAGCACGTCGCGGATATTGCTGACGCCCGTCAGATACATGATCATCCGCTCAAAGCCCAGGCCGAATCCAGCATGGCGCACGGAGCCGTAGCGGCGCAGATCCAGATACCACCAGTAATCCTCTTTCTTCAGGCCCAGCTCATCCATGCGCGCCTCAAGCAGCTCCAGCCGTTCCTCTCTCTGGCTGCCGCCGATAATCTCCCCGATTCCCGGCACAAGGCAGTCCATGGCGGCCACGGTCCTGCCGTCGTCGTTCATGCGCATGTAAAACGCCTTGATCTCCTTGGGATAATTTGTGACAAAAACAGGCTTTTTGAAATATTTCTCGGTGAGATACCGCTCATGCTCTGTCTGCAGGTCGATACCCCAGGACACCGGATAATCGAATTTCTGTCCGCTCTTCTGCAGAATCTCGACCGCCTCAGTGTATGTGACGACGCCGAAATCGGAATTCAGCACGCCTTCCAGACGCTCGATCAGTCCCTTATCCACGAAGCTGTTGAAAAATGTCATCTCATCCGGGCATTTTTCCATCACGGTTTTAATGATATATTTAATCATCTGCTCCGCCACATTCATATCGTCCTGCAGCTCGGCAAAAGCCATTTCCGGCTCAATCATCCAGAACTCCGCCGCATGCCGCTGCGTATAGGATTCCTCCGCGCGGAACGTCGGTCCGAAGGTGTATACATCACCGAATGCCATGGCAAAGCTCTCGGCACTGAGCTGGCCGGACACGGTCAGGCTCGTCTCCTTGCCGAAAAAGTCCTTGGAATAATCCACGGTCCCATCCTCCCTGCGGGGCGGGTCGTTGGGATCAATGGTCGTCACGCGGAACATCTCGCCTGCGCCCTCACAGTCAGACGCAGTGATCAGCGGCGTGTGAACATAGACAAAGCCTCTGTTCTGGAAAAACTCATGGATGGCAAAGGCCGCCACGCTGCGCACCCGGAACACCGCAGAAAACAGATTCGTCCGCGGGCGCAGGTGTGCGATTGTGCGCAGGAATTCCACATTGTGGCGCTTTTTCTGCAGGGGATATTCCGGCGCGGAAGTCCCCTCCACGCTGATTTTCTCAGCCTTCAGCTCCAGCGGCTGCTTGGCCTCCGGCGTCAGCTGGACCGTACCGGTCACCACAAGGGCCGCGCCGACATTCTGATGGGCAATCTGCTGGTAATTCTCCAGCTGTCCGGCATCCATCACGACCTGCAGGCTGCGCAGGCAGCTGCCGTCGTTGAGCTCAATAAAGCCGAAGTTCTTCATGTCGCGCACCGTGCGGATCCATCCGCCGACGGTCACGGTTTTTCCGCCGTACATCTCCTTGTCGGCAAAAATGCCGGCAATTTTTGTCACGTCCATCTATACTTACCCCCAAAGTTATTTTTTACGCACAACAATGACCTGATGGCAGTTCATATACGGATCTGTGAAATCCACAAGCTGCGCATCCTCTTCATTTTCCGACAGGCGGCCCATGGCAAAATCTGCCCTGCCCGTGCGGACCTTCTCAATCAGTTCCTCCTGATTATAGACCGTTATCTCCAGTCCGATTCCGAGCCAGGCACAGACAGCCCGGGCAATATCCGCATCCATGCCGATGACTGTCCCGTCCGGCTCCTGATGCGCATAGGGCATACAGTCCGCCACCGCCAGGGTAATCCCCGTTTCTCCGGAAGGCTCCGCGCTTTCATACGCCTGGCCGGATATCCACGCCTGCTCAATGGCGCTGATGGTTCCGTCCTCCGTCAGGGCGGCAAACGCCGCATTGAGATTTTTTGTCAAATCCACGTTTTCCCTGGCGACCACAGCAGCCAGCGGCACATCCAGAATTCCCTCGTCCAGGATCTTTGTTTTTTTGTACTGCCTGCGCAGCGCGTTGGCCGTATCGGCGTCAGTCACCACGCAGTCCACACGGGTGCCGGTCAGAAGTCCCTGCATCAGATCGTCCGCGCTGTCAAACTCAATGACAGACGCGCCTTCCCGCACAAGCTCCGCCTGAAGAGCCGCCGCCTGGCTGCCTGCCAGAACACCTGCCGACTTCCCCGGCAGGTCAGCCGCCGAATACACCTGATTTTTCGGAACGTTCGCGCAGCCTGCCGCAGAGACAGCCAGCAGCAGCGCCAGCACGACGCACAGAATCTTCCTCATTATGTAAACTCCTGTTGCCTGGTCTTGAAGACAAATATCCTGAACTGATATTTTATTCTATTTTGCCGGCAGAATCAACAGGTTTGTGCATTTTTGTCTGTTCCTCCTGTTTTCCGCCCTGCATCCCGGCAAAATTTGCCGGGATGCAGGGATTTTTCAGGAACTCACGCCTGCCGCAGCCGACTGTCCAGCTCGCGGACCTGCCGCTCAAGCGGCGCGCAGAGCTCCGCCGCCGTCTCCGCATCCGTGCTTTCTCCGTAAAACACCAGCGCTCTGGCGACACGGCTCGGCTCAACGCGCACGCAGCCGCCGCTGCGGACAGCGGTCAGCCCCCCGTCGGGTCCGGGCCGCAGGGCGCTGTCGGATTCCGAAAGCG
The DNA here is from genome assembly GCA_016293865.1 of Oscillospiraceae bacterium. Lineage (GTDB taxonomy): Bacteria > Bacillota > Clostridia > Oscillospirales > Oscillospiraceae > JAEDDG01. Next base: position 12,572 of record JAEDDG010000030.1, read on the forward strand.
CCCGCATCACCCGCCCGCGCTCCGAACCGGAAAGGCGCACCTCATGCCGGACGGCTCCGAAAGCAGGCGTCCGGCGATCATACTCGGCCAGCGTGCGGCCGGCCGTCAGATGCCTGCACAGCCGCACGGCCAGGAATACGCCGTCAAAATACCAGGGCTGCGCCTGGCGCAGCCCGGCGTGTTCCTCCTCGCCCGGCCGCAGAATCTTTCCGCCGTAAGCTGCGGCAATACGCTCCAGCACGGCCGGCGCTCCGGCCGGCACCGCCGCCGTGCGCACGCCGGCGTCAAACTCAGCCAGAAGCGCGCAGGCCAGCAGGCGGGGCGGCGGAAGCGTGCGGCCTGTCTCCGTAACGGCCTGCAGCGCTCTGCCGCTTTCCACCGCGGTAAAGCGCACGTCCGCCGTACCGCTGTAAGCCCCCGCCCGCTCCAGCGCACGCCGGAGTACGCGGTTTTCCGAGCCGGTACCGGAAACGCCGGCCACCGGAGACGCGCCGCCTTCCGCACACACGGAAGCGGCCGCTGCATAGAGCATATCCATGCCGGCGGCATACGTCTCCGTGCCGGCCAGCCTTCCGTCCGGCCGGAGCGCGCCCGATGCGGCGCCGCTCTCCAGCTGCCGTTCCTGCCGGCGGGTCAGTTCTTCCCCGTTTGCAGAGAAAAAACGCGCGCAGATCCTGCTGCCGTCCTGCTGAATCCAGAGGCCCAGTCCGCCGCCCAGGGTGCGCACGGCATAGCACAGGCTGGCCGCACAGCCGCAGTCGGCCAGAATCACCGTGCCGCCGCCGGCGCGCACGCCGCTCGAAAACGCACTGCGCAGAACGGCCGCCGCCTCTCCCCCGGCGCAGGCCAGCAGCACCGGTTCAAAGGCCGCCGCGGCAGTGCCCAGGCGCAGAAACGCCTCCGGCGTCAGAACGGTGCCGAACGCGCCGGACAGGACGCTGCGCTCCGTAAACGCCGCGGCTGTGTGAAACGCTCCGCTGCGGATATCGGAAACCGCTTTTGCGCCGGGCTCCAGCTCCAGATCCGGCCAGAGCCTGGCATGCCCCGTCACAAGGCACCGGCTGCCGACGCTGGTATTCTCTCCGATCACGCAGCCGGGCTCCACCCGCGCGCCTTCGCCGACGGCGGCGCCTGCGCAGACAATCGCGCCCGACACATCCGCGCCGTCGCGCACGGCCGCGCCGTCAACCACGCTCCGGCAGACCCTGGCGCCTGCGCCGATGCTGCTTCCGTCGCCGATAACGGCGCCCGGTCCCAGGCTGGCGCCGGGCGAGACAAACACATTCCGGCCCACATAAACCGGCGGCCGGATTTCAGCGCCGTGCAGCTCGCTGCCCGCCCAGACGCCGGGGGATACCTGCGCCTCGTCCGGCTCCAGTCCCTCTGTGCCGGACAGCGCGTCCAGATTGCAGCGCAGATACTCCTCCGGGCATCCGATGTCGCACCAGTATCCCTGCGCCCGGAATCCGTAAAGCGGCGCGCCGTCCGCCAGCATCTTCGGGAAAACATCCCTGGCAAAATCTGACGGCCTGTCCCCGGGTATCCACTGCAGGACTTCCGGCGTACAGATATAGATTCCCGTGTTCACCAGGTCCGTACATACGTCCTCCCACCCCGGCTTTTCAGCAAAGCGGCTGATCCGGCCGTCCGGCTCCGTCACCACAAGGCCGTATTCCACAGGCCTGTCATGGCTGCAGAGCACGATGCTGGCACGGGCGTGCGCGGCCTTATGGGCAGCGACCGCGGCCTTCAGATCAAAAGTACACACGGCGTCGCCGGAAAGCACCAGAAAATCCTCACTGCCGATGAAATCTGCGCAGGCCTTCACCGCGCCGGCCGTTCCCAGCGGGCGGGTTTCCACGCGGGTTTCAATCCGAACGCCGCGGCTGCCGCCCTCAAACTCCGCACGGATCATCTCCGGCAGGTAGCCCAGCGTCATGCAGATTTCCGTCACGCCGTTTTTTTTCAGCAGTTCAACCGTACGCTCCAGAACGGTTTTGCCCAGGATTTTGACCATGGGCTTCGGACAGCGGGCAGTCACCGGGCGCAGGCGCAGACCCTCGCCGCCGGCCAGAATCACAGCTTTCATCTTCAACACCTCGTATGATTATTTGGTTTGAATAGCTTCCCCTGACATGGGGCAAATAATACGAGATTCTTATTGTACAGACGCTAAATATTTGTTATAATGGAATACTATCTGGAGGTGTCGGCATGAACAAAAAAATCAAAAAGATTTTCGAACCAAACCTGCGCTTTTATTTTGTAATGCTGGTGGCTTTCTGTGTCGTCACCTTCTTCGTCAGCCAGCACAACCGGGAAATTGCCATTGCAGAGGCGGCCGTTATTGTCCTGCTGTTTATTTACTCCCGCTTCTCGGCCGGACGCCGCAGCCGTGAGATTGTCAAGTACATCGAGTCCGTCACCTACAATGTGGATACCGCCACGAAGGACACGCTGCTGAACTTTCCCCTTCCCATGGCCATCTTCACGCTGGACGGCGACAAAATCATCTATTCCAACGACAATTTCCTCAAAATGACCGGCGACCGGGAGCATCTGTTTGAAGTCTCCATGGCGGACGTCATTCCCGGATTTGACAGCCGCTGGCTCATCGAGGGCAAGGGTGAATGTCCCTCACTGATCGAAGTGGACGGGCGCAAATACCGGGTCTACGGAACCATCGTCCACGCCGAGCAGAGCGCCACGAGCTATCTGGCCACAACCTACTGGGTGGATGTAACCGAATACGACCGGATCAGCAGTGAGTTCAGCCAGTCAAAGCCCGTTTTCGCGATCATTCTCCTGGATAACTATGATGAATTCCTCAAAGGCCTGAGTGAAAAAGACAAATCCTCCTTTGTGGCCACCATTGACGACAAGATCAGCGACTGGACTGCCCGCAGCGGCGGCTACCTGAGCAAATTTGACCGTGACCGGTATGTTTTCCTTTTTGAAGAGCGGTATCTCCAGCATTTTATCGACGCGCATTTTTCCCTTCTGGACACGGTCCGCTCCATCACCAGCCCGAGCGGGATTCCGGCGACCGTCAGCATCGGCATCGGCAAAGACGGCAAGAACTTTGCGGAGAACTACCAGTTTGCTTCCCTGAGCATTGAGATGGCTCTCAGCCGCGGCGGCGACCAGGCTGTCATCAAAAACCGCTTCAACTTTGAATTCTACGGTGGGCGCACCTCCCAGCTTGAAAAGCGCACCAAAGTCAAATCCCGTGTTATGGCCAGTTCTCTTGTTGAGCTCATGCGGGACGCCAGCGGTATTTTCATCATGGGCCACAAATTTGCGGATCTGGACAGCGTCGGCTCAGCAATCGGTCTGTGCTGCGCCGCCCGCAAGGTCGGGCGTGAAGCGCACATCGTTCTGGATCCGGCGCGCAACGCCGCCCAGGGGCTGGTCAGGCGCATGAGCGTGCTGCCCGAATACGCGGGCGTGTTCATCACGCCGCAGGACGCCATTCTCAACGCGAACAGCGGCACGCTGCTGATCGTGGTGGACACCAACCGGCCGGAGCAGGTGGAATCGGAAAACCTGCTGATGAGCTGCACCCGGGTGGCCGTGATCGATCATCATCGCCGGGCCGCCACCTACATTCAGAACGCCGCCTTCAGCTTCCATGAGCCGTATGCCTCCTCCACGTGCGAGCTGGTCACCGAGCTGCTGCAGTACATGGTGGAGCAGACGGATATTCTCCGGGCGGAGGCAGAGGCGCTTTTGTCCGGCATTGTGCTGGACACCAAGAGCTTTACGCTGCGCACCGGCGGGCGCACCTTTGACGCGGCGGCGTTTCTGCGCCGCGCCGGCGCCGACACGACGGACGTCAAGCGGCTTCTGCAGACTGACATGGCCACTGCCCAGGCCAGATACGCCATCGTGCAGAAAGCCAAGGTGTACAAGGCCGGCATTGCCATCGCCGCTTCGGAGACGGAGCAAAGCCGCATCATTGCCGCGCAGGCCGCGGACGAGCTGCTGAATATCTCCGGAATCCAGGCCTCGTTCGTCGTTTTCCCGGAAGGCGAATATGCCAACATCTCCGCCCGCTCCATCGGCGACATCAATGTGCAGGTCGTGGTGGAAAAACTGGGCGGCGGCGGCAACCGTTCCACAGCCGGCGCACAGATCAAAAACAAATCCGTCCGGGATGTGACAAAGGCGCTGCTTGCCGCCATTGACGCATATCTGGCGGAGAATCCGGAACACCAGGCAAAGAAATAAGCCCCGCACATGCGGAGGACCAGCGGTCCGGCGTCCGCTCTGCGGCGCCGCCGGCACGGATAAAATCCCCCGCGCCGATACAGAAAGGAAGGTAAAAATGAACGTTATTTTACAGCAGGATGTCAAGGGCCAGGGTAAAAAGGGCCAGATGGTCAAAGTATCCGACGGGTATGCCCGCAATTTCCTGTTTCCCAAAAAGCTGGCTGTGCCGGCAACAGAAGGCAATGTCTCTGTGATGAAGCGCCAGGAGGCGGCCAGACAGGCTCAGATTGAGCGCGAAAAGGCCGAGGCCGCAGAGGTCGCCAGAAAGCTGGAAAGCTGCCTTGTGAAGATTTCCGCCAAGGCCGGCGCCGCCGGCAAGCTCTTCGGCGCAGTGACCTCCAAGGAAATTGCAGACGCGCTGAGCGCCCAGTGCGGCATTGCACTGGAGAAAAACAAAATTGTCCAGGACGAGCCCATCAAGACCTTCGGCACATATGAGGTCAAATGCAAGCTCGGCTATGAGATCAGCGGCGTGATTCACGTGCTGGTCACAGAGGCAAAATAAAAACAGCGGCACATGATTCTGTTTCAGAGGGAGTGAGAACAATGGATGAGCTTCTTTCCCGGCAGCTGCCCCACAGCACGGAAGCGGAGCAGGCGGTTCTCGGCGCAATGCTGATCGACCCGCGCTGCGTTCCTGAAGTCGTGGGCAAACTGCAGGCGTCTGATTTCTATGTCAAGGTCAATCAGGACATCTATCAGACCATTTACACCATGTTCAATTACTCCCAGGTCATCGACCCGGTGACCATGCTGCAGCAGATGCAGGTTCTGGGACTTGACAGCCGGGAAGCCACCCGCGAGTACGTGCTGGAGCTGATGACCATCACGCCCACCGCGGCCAACGTCATGGAATATGTGCAGATCGTCCGGGACAAGGCGCTTCTGCGCGCCATTGCGGAGGCCGGCGCCGACATCAACGCCACCGCAATGGAGGGTGCGGCCGAGGCGTCCGACATTCTGGAGATGGCCGAGCAGAAGGTTTACGCGCTGCGGCAGAACCGGTCCGCCGGCGGTCTTGAGCCTGTTTCCAACGTTATGGTGGGCGTTTACAACCAGCTGACAGAGCTGGCCAAGTCCGGAGCCAAGGTCCCCGGCCTGTCCACCGGCCTTCCCGATCTGGACAATGTGATCATGGGCCTGAACAAATCCGACTTTATTCTGATTGCCTCCCGGCCCGGCATGGGCAAAACCAGCATCGCCCTGAATATTGCCCAGCATGTGGCGAAAACCAGCGGCAAAACCGTGGCCATTTTCTCCCTGGAAATGTCCAAGGCACAGCTGTGCCTGCGGCTGCTGTCCGGTGAAAGCCTTGTGGACAACAAAAAGCTGCAGACCGGCCGTCTCAGTGAAGACGACTGGCACAGCATTGTCGCCGCTGCAGCTTCCCTCAGCAGCATGAACATTCTGATTGACGACAATCCGATTCTCACGGTTGCGGATATGAACGCCCAGTGCCGCCGCGTCAAAAATCTGGGGCTCGTGGTCATCGACTACCTGCAGCTGATGCAGAGCGCCGGCGGCAAGCAGAACTACGCCGGCGAGAGCCGGACCCAGGTGGTCAGCGACATCAGCCGTATGCTGAAAATCATGGCCAAGGAGCTGGATGTCCCGGTCGTATGCCTGAGCCAGCTCAGCCGTGCCAATGAAGGGCGCACGGACAAGCGCCCCATGCTGTCCGACCTGCGTGAATCCGGTGCCATTGAGCAGGACGCAGATATTGTTCTGGGTCTGTACCGCGACGGATATTATAATAAAGAATCCGAAAACGCCAATCTGGCAGAATGCATTGTCCTGAAAAACCGCCGCGGCGAAACAGGCACTGTGGAGCTGCTGTGGCTGCCGGAATACACCACCTATTCCTCCCTTGACCGCCGCTCTGAGGAATAAGCATGAGAGAAATCCTCGATTTCTGCAAACGCTATGAGATGCTGCCGGCGGGCAGCCTGATTCTGGCTGCCGTCAGCGGCGGGCGGGACAGCATGTGCATGCTTCATATGCTGCACAGCCTGTCCGGTCAGCTTGGCTTCTCACTGGCCGCCGTGCATTATAATCATAAACTTCGCGGACCGGCGTCTGATGCAGACGCCGCGTTCACTCAGGAGGCCTGCAGCCAGCTGGGCATTCCCTGCTGTACAGGCAGCGGCGATGTAGCTGCCGCCGCCGCCGCATCCGGCCGCGGCATTGAGGAAACGGCGCGCTCCATGCGCTATGTCTTTTTCCGCGCTGCGGCAGAGGATACCGGCGCCGCCCGTGTGGCCACCGCCCACACTGCGGACGATAATGCGGAAACAGTTCTGTTCAACCTGACCCGCGGTTCCGGAACACGCGGACTGTGCGGCATTCCTCCGGTGCGCGACATCTTTGTGCGTCCGCTTCTCTGTATCAGCCGCGCGCAGGTGGACGCTTACCTGCAGGAAAACGGCATCCCATACAGGGAGGACGCCACAAATCAGACCGACGATTACACCCGCAACCGGATCCGTCATCACGTCATCCCTGTTTTAAAGGAGATCAACCCCGCGTTCTGCGCCGCCGTCTCCGGCATGACTGCGCTTCTGCAGGACGATGAAGCCTGTCTTGACGCGCAGGCCGCGCAATTTATTGCCGACTGCTGCCCCGGCGGCGGCTGCCCGGCAAAGGCGCTGGCTGCGCTGCCCCGGGCCGTCTCCTCCCGCGTGGTGCGCCGGCTGTACGGTGCGGGACTCAACCGCCGGCATGTGGATGCTGTACTGGCTCTTGCAGCCGGCAGCAGCCCCTCTGCCAGTATTGATCTGGACGGCGTCACCGTCCGGCGGGAATATGACCGGCTGACTGACCGGCCGGCCGGCGGCACATTTGACCCGGTCTCCATTTCCCCCGGTGAAACGAAAATTCTTCCGGGCGCCGGGCTGCGCGTCCGGTGTGCGCTTTGTCCGCCGGGCGAAAAGTTTTACAAATCTTTCACCACTTTCTTGTTAAATTCCGACACAATTTGTGGTACTATAATGATCAGGCCGCGGCAGGCCGGCGATGTTTTCAGTCCAACAGGCCGCGGCTGTACAAAATCGCTGAAAAAACTCCTGATCGAAGAAAAAATCCCCGCCGCGCAGCGCGGGCTGATCCCTGTTGCGGCAGACAGCCGCGGCATTCTGGCCGTTTATGGCCTGGGAACTGACGCGCGGACGCTGCCCGACGGCGTGCATTCCGTATTAAAAATCACATTTGAGGAGAACATTTGATATGCAGGCAGATATTGAGCGCGTATTCTTTACCGAAGATCAGCTGGCGGAGCGCGTCAGGGAACTGGGCCGGCAGATTTCTGCGGAATACAAAGACAGGAATCCCATCTTCATCGGCGTTCTGAAGGGATCTTTCGTCTTCATGGCCGATCTGATGCGCGCAATTGACATCTATTGCGACATTGACTTTATGTCAGTATCATCCTACGGCAGCGGAACAAAAACGACCGGCGCCGTAAAAATCACCAAGGACCTGTCACACGATATCGAAGGCCGCCATGTGATTATCGTGGAAGACATTCTGGACTCCGGCCTGACGCTCAATTATCTGCGTTCCTATCTGGAGGTCCGGCAGCCGGCCTCCATCAAAATCTGCACGCTGATGGACAAACCTGCCCGCAGGCAGGCGCCGATTCACGCGGACTATGTGGGCTTTGAATGTCCGGATGCGTTCATCGTCGGCTACGGACTGGATTTCGCTGAGAGATACCGCAACCTGCCGTACATAGGCGTGCTGAAGCCTGAGATTTATCAGTGATTGTCTGCCGTCTGCACACGGCTTACCCCATATGAAAGAAGTGACGTTGATTGCCTCCTAAAAACACAAACACACCCAATACGAACCGCAGGCGCGATATCGGGTTCTACTTCCTGATTTTTATCATTCTTATGGCTGTGGTTTACCTGCTTCTGGGCGGGGAAAACAAGACCGTTACCAGCCTGAAGTACTCGGAAGTCGTACAGCTCTTCCAGGATGAAAAGGTTGACTCCTTTGTCATTGAAAGCGATACGCTCTACCTGCACCTGAAAGAAGAACTCAACGGGACCAGGGACGCCTCGCACAAGCTCATGAACCTGTCGATTTTCTACAACGACCTGGGCGAGCTGATCCTGCAGCAGCAGGCGGACGGAACGCTGAAAGAATACGACTATGATCCCGGCTGGCAGGCGCCATGGTGGGTATCTCTTCTGCCGTATATCCTGGTCATGGCCATTTTCTTCATTTTGTGGTACGTGATGATGAACAGGGCCGGCGGCGGCGACAAGGCCGCCATGCGCTTCGGCAAGGCCCGTACCCGTCTCGGCAGCGAAGAAAAGCGCAAGGTCACCTTTGCTGACGTGGCCGGCGCCGAGGAAGAAAAGGAAGAACTTCAGGAGATTGTGGATTTCCTGAAAAACCCGAAGAAATATATTGAGCTGGGCGCGCGCATCCCCAAGGGCGTCCTGCTGGTGGGCCCTCCGGGCACCGGTAAAACCCTGATTGCAAAAGCAGTCGCCGGCGAGGCCGGCGTACAGTTCCTGTCCATCTCCGGCTCCGATTTTGTGGAGCTGTATGTTGGCGTCGGCGCCAGCCGCGTGCGCGATCTGTTTGATCAGGCAAAGAAAGTTGCGCCGGCCATCATCTTCATCGATGAGATCGACGCCGTCGGCCGCCAGCGCGGCGCCGGTCTGGGCGGCGGACATGACGAACGCGAGCAGACGCTGAACCAGCTCCTCGTTGAAATGGACGGTTTCGGCAGCAACGAAGGCGTTATCGTCATGGCAGCCACAAACCGCGCGGACATTCTGGACAACGCACTGCTGCGTCCCGGCCGTTTTGACCGCCAGATTTATGTCGGTGCGCCGGATATCCGCGGCCGAGAAGAGATTCTGAAGGTTCACGCCCGCGGCAAGGCCCTGGGCAGCGACGTGGATCTCGGCAACATTGCAAAAGGCACGCCCGGCTTTACCGGCGCGGATCTGGAAAACCTGCTCAACGAGGCGGCGCTTCTGGCCGCACGGCGCAACAAACGCTTCATCACCATGAAGGAAATGGAAGACGCCACGCTGAAGGTCATTGCCGGGCCGGAAAAGAAAAGCCGCGTGGTCACCGAGCGCGAGCGGGAACTCACTGCCTATCACGAGGCCGGCCACGCCGTCGCAGCCTTTTTCCTGGAGCATGTGGATCCCGTCCACCAGATCACAATCATCCCCCACGGCCAGGCCGGCGGCATGACCGTCTACCGGCCGCAGGAGGACCGGAGCTTCCGCTCAAAGAGCGAGATGTTCGAGCGCATTGTATCGGCCCTGGGCGGCCGCATTGCGGAAAAACTGGTGCTCAACGACATCTCCACCGGCGCGTCAGGCGACATCCAGCAGGCCAGCGCCATTGCACGCGCCATGGTCATGCAATACGGTATGAGCGACCGGCTTGGTCCGATCTCCTTCGACTCCAGCAATCACCAGGTCTTCATCGGCCGTGATTTTGCCAATACCAAGAGCTATTCGGAGAAAATCGCCGCAGAGATTGACGACGAAGTCAAGCGCATTTTCGACGAAGCTGTTGCTCGCTGCACGCAGATTCTGACCGATCATATGGATCTTCTGGTCGCCACTGCGAAGTATCTGCTGGCCAATGAAAAAATGGACGGCAAGCTGTTTGAATACATGTGCAAAAACAACGGCCGCCTGCCGCCTCCGGAAAATCCCGTGGTCATTTCTGCCCAGCCGCAGCAGTCTGCGGACAGGATTATGGACAGCATCCGCAAGGAAGCCGCGGAGGATGCCCGCATCCGCGAGATGCGCGAAAAGGGCATTGAAAATACAGAAAACCCATTCAGGGATTCTGAGTCCGGATCATCGGATCAGAACAAATAACCCGGTCTGTTCAAATCGCCCGTACCGCTGAACGGTACGGGCGATTTCTCTGTCTCCGGGTACATGGAATATCCGCGGCCGGGAACTGCCGGCATCCAGCCGCCTGTCCCGGGCCCGCTTTCAGGCAATGAAAAGACACTCCGGCTGGTTCCCGATATGTTCATCAGTTTGCACTGCTGCGGCTGTATTTTGATTTTTTCTGTTCATTTTCCCCGTTATGTGATAATATGAAGCCGGACAGACCTGCAAATTGGAATTTGACAAAGGCGGTGTGATTGTATGATTATCCTGGGCAGTATCTTTTTATTGATTATTGGAGTGCTGATGTTATGTTTTCCCAATGTGGCATACAGCATTGCTGAAAGCTGGAAATCCGACACTTCCGGTGAACCCTCCGGATTATATAAGATACATATTCGCATTGGCGGTATTGCCTGCTCCTTTGTCGGCATTGCAGGTATAATCGCCGGTCTTCTTCTGTAAATTCCAGTTTGTCGAACAGATACAAAAGCGCTCCAGACCCCTGAATGTCCGGGGCGCTTTGCGTCACTGCGTTCCGGGCAAAGGGCTGTATCCTTTGCGCCGGATTGCGGCTATCCTCTAAAAATGAAATGCGTGACCACAAAAAGTCACGCATTTTGCTTATTGAACACAACACCCCGGCAGAAGCTCTGCCGGGGTGCTTTTGCTTTCATCAGTACACGACAACCGTGGAATTATTGGGGATATTGTTGTAGATCCAGGCTGCGTCATGCCGGGACAGGCGGATGCAGCCGTGGGATACCGGGAATCCCAGCCTGCCGTCCTGCACCGTGTCGGTGCCCGGATTCAGCAGGATGGAGTGGAACGCATAGCCGCCCTCCCTGAACCAGCTGACATTGTACACGGTATATGAGTCGTCAAACCAGCCGCGCTGGTGCAGCAGAATCTTGAAAGTGCCGACCGGCGTGGGCGTGCTGGGCGCGCCGCTGCCGCACAGGAAGGACTCCACCAGCTTCCAGCTGCCGTCGCTCTGCTTATAGAACACATTGACATGCTGGTAGGCCAGATTGACCCAGACCAGATAATCCGTCGGACTGGTATAGCCCTTATAAGCCACCCACTCCTCTTTGACCGCCGCAGAATAGTCGTTATCGACTGCATATGCCGTTGTGAAATTCCCGTTGTAGGAGCCGCCGGTGACGCCGGCCGCCAGAGGATAGCACTGCACGCAGCCGGTCTTCCTGATGTGCTTGCCGGTGTAGTAGATTTCGTGGCACACCGTACACGTGGTCTGCTCTGCATGTCCCTCGGCGCTGTGCCAGTTCAGATAGGTGTATTTCCCATTGGAAATGTGATACCCAACAGGCGCGATGGGCGTGCCGCCTGCCGTTACTGCGCCGCAGTTCCTGCAAACCGTATCCCCGGTGTTTCCGGCCACGATGCAGCCTGCCTCAGTCACTGTCTCCTGATCCAGCTGTGTATCGCTGTGTGCGCAGTGCATCCACCGGTCAAGGTTGCACACCACCTGCGCAGCCTCCGCCCTGGTGGTCGTGCCGCCGGGCTGGATGGACCCGTCTGTGTATCCGGTGATCACAGCGTTGGCCATGGCCCACTTGATGTAAGTCTCGCTCCAGGACGGCACCCAGCTCAGATCCTTGATTCTGCTGAACCGGAAGGTCGAGCGGATTTCCATATCCGCATTCATATAATTGGCCACGCGGTACATGACCGCCATCATTTCCTGCCTTGTAATGGACTTGTCCGGCCGGAAAGTATTGTCATCATATCCGTCAATAATGCCGTTGGCAGTGGCCCAGCTGACTGCGCTGTAATACCAGTCTCCGGGCTGTACGTCGCTCAATGTGCAGCCTGTATATTCCGCAGCACCGCCGCCGGCCATATTGACCAGCATCACCGTGAACATGGCGCGCGACACATTTTCATTGGGGAAATATTCATCGCCCAGCGGAATTGATTCAAAATACCCGGCCGTCTGGCAATATGTAATCGCGTCCTGATACCAGTCGCCGATATCAGAAAATGCCATCGCCTGCGGCGGCAGCAGAACTGCCGCAATCAGAATCAGCACGACGGCCAAACGCATCTTTTTCAGTCTCTTCCTGTTCATTTTCCTCATACCCTCTGCTTTGCGTGTTTAAAGTCTCCGCCGGCAGCGTCATTTCCTGCGGCAGCAGGCCTCATTTTATCCATATGCCCCGCAAGGGAAAAATATGACTGCCGATTCTTACTTTCTATTATAAGCAGAAGGCATTTTGCTTTCCAACCGATATTTCGACAAAAAGTTACGTTTCGATAACAAATGCCGCCGATGCGCATAAGCGCATCGGCGGCAGCCGGTTCTCACTTATTCAGGCGTCCTGTCCGTTTCCGCTGCGCTCAGCAAGCCGGCGGCCAGCGTCTGCTCCGCCTGGGCCCGCAGCGCGGCGCCCATTGCCGCGCGGCGCAGAACCCGCGCGTCAGCACCGGCGGAGAGCCCGCTTCCGTGCTCTGCCGCCGTCTGCCCGGCAACGGCAAACTCATTGCAGAAAAACCCGTAAAACGCCTCTTCAGAGCAGTATTCCAGCTCTTTTTTAATCATTGCACAGATTGCCGCAATGGGCATCACCTGCTTCAGCGTGCAGATCACCAGCAGATGCGCAAGATGCGTGCGGCTGTAACGCTTTTTGACCGGCGCCGGCATGGCGCCCATCTTGACGTAATTATTCACCATGGAACTGGTCAGCTGGTGCTCCTCACCGCCGCAGCCCGTCTCCAGGCAGCGGCCCACAAGCGCAATAACCTGATCCATATAAAGTTCAAAATCCGGCAGCTCCTCCCATTTCGGCAGACATCGCTGCCCCAGCTGTACCCTGACTGTTTCAGAACTGAACTGCTGCTCCTCCATATTCTTCTCCCCCGCATTTCTCCTCTTTTTCTGCACTTTATCATATCAGACGCATAATTGCAATACATTGCGAAAAACGTCTTGACAAAATATTAAAAACGATTTAATATAGTTTTCGATATTAGATGCATTCCGGAGGTCGCATTTATGTCCAACGCATTGATTACAATTTACGGCGATTCCATTACAAAAGGCGTTTTGATGGAAGGCGGCCGGTATCTGATTAATTCCACGGGGATTTCCGCTCTGGCTCAGCAGTTCTCCCTGATGATCCGCAACCGTTCCAAATTCGGCTGTACCATAGACAAAGGCCTTGCGCGCATCCGTCATGATCTGGAAGGGACGGAAGCGCCCCCCCGCGTAACCGTCCTGGAGTACGGCGGCAACGACAGTGATTTTGACTGGTCAAAGGTTGCGGCCGAGCCGGACGGCGAGCACCAGCCCAAAACGCCCCTGGACAGATTCCAGGAGCTGTACAAGCAGGCCATTGACCTTGTGCGCAGTCACGGCAGCGAACCGGTGCTGATGAGCCTGCCGCCCATCTGCCCGGGCCGTTATCTGAACTGGATCTGCCGGGAAGGCCTGTCCAGAGAGCGCATCCTGCACTGGCTGGGTGAAGAAAATACCATTTACCGCTGGCAGGAGATGTATTCCCAGACCGTTTGCGCCATCGCAGAGGAGACCGGCGCGGCGCTGATTGACGTGCGCAGTGCGTTCCTGAAAAACCGCCGCATTGACGGGCTGATCTGCGACGACGGCATCCATCCCAACGCCAGGGGACAGAAGCTGATTCTGGACACATGCTCCGGCTTTCTCGCCAGCCGCGGTTATACGCCGCAGCCGGCCTGACATCAAAACACCAACAGCTGAAAGGGAAGCAGAAAACCGCTTCCCTTTTACTATTCATCCCTGCAGCCTGCGCTGATGTAGAATTCTTCTGCATTTTGCTGGGCGCGCATCAGCGTTTGTGCAGCCGTTCCGTAATTCTGCTCCTGCAGATGTGTCAGCGCTGCGGTAATTGCCCGGAACAGCATAATATACAGTTTCTGATAATCCGGCATAAAATCACCCCTTTCTTATAATTTTAAGTGAAATTCACTTAAAATTCAATAAGTGATATTCGCTTAAAGCATAATAAATCCGGTGATTTTATGTTTTTTCTGAGGATCCGCGATTTGCGCGAAGACCGCGACTTTACACAGCAGCAGCTGGCTGCCTATCTGCAAATTCATCAGACCACCTATTCCAGCTATGAGCTTGGAAAACTCGGCGTGCCGGTTGATGTTCTGGTGCGGCTTGCGGATTTCTATAATGTCAGCGTGGATTATCTGCTCGGCAGAACAGACGTGCAGACGCCCTATCCGAAAAGCACGCATCCGCCCCGGAGCAGTTGAAGCACACGTGCTGCCGCAGCATCAAAAGAGAGGCCGTCCTGATCTGCAGGACGGCCTCTCTTTCATATATTCAGCATATGCTTTTCAACCTTCAGCCCAGGGCCACATCCAGGATCATCATCAGCGCAAACCCCAGCGCCACGCCGATGGTTCCCACGTTGGAGTGCTCGCCGGACTGGGATTCCGGAATCAGCTCCTCTACCACAACATAGATCATCGCGCCGGCAGCAAAGGCCAGAATATACGGCAGCACCGGTACGATCATCGAAGTCAGCAGAATGGTCAGAATGGCGCCAACCGGCTCGACAATCCCGCTGAGCACACCGTAGGAAAACGCCCTGCGCTTTGAAATGCCCGTGCCGACCAGCGGCATGGAGATGATTGCGCCTTCCGGGAAATTCTGTACGGCAATGCCGATGGCCAGCGCAAACGCGCCTGCCGCAGACATAACCGTGCTGCCGGTACGCATGCCTGCAAAAACGACGCCGACCGCCATTCCCTCCGGAAGATTGTGCAGCGTGACAGCCAGTATCATCATCGCGCTTTTTCCAAACGATGATTTTTTCCCTTCCGGCTTTTCCGCATTCACATGCAGGTGGGGAATGACACTGTCTAGCAGAAGAAGAAAACCCATGCCCAGCAGGAAGCCGACAACAGCAGGCAGCCAGGCCGCGCCGCCCTGTTCCTCTGCCATCTCAATGGCCGGGATCAGCAGCGACCAGACGGACGCCGCAATCATCACGCCGGAAGCAAAGCCCAAAAGGAGCTTCTGCACAAACGGACGCATTTCACCCCGCATGAAAAACACAGTGCCCGCGCCCAGGCTCGTTCCCAGCAGCGGAAGGACGATGCCGATCAGAATTTTGAAGTTTTCACTCACTGTACTCCCTCCTTTCCGGAATCAGCCGGCCATAATCTCCGCAATATTGTCCGGGCTGCTCTGCCGCCGGCCTGCTTCAATTTCCCGGATCATCCGGACAACTGCGTCGTTCACCGGCGCAGGCACGCCGTATTCCTGTGCCTTCCGGGATATCCAGCCGTTGAGGTAGTCCACCTCTGTGGGACGGCCGCGGCGCAGACTGGTCAGAGACGAGCTGGTCAGATTCCTGTAACGGGCGCCCACCGTCCGCAGAACAGTATTGCGGCGCATTTCAGCCAGTGCGCCTTCCCCCTGAATAAACTTATAATAGTCCAGCTTGCCGCCGAATGGCGGCACCCGGATACCCATTGCCTTGGCCAACGCCATATCCTCCCGGACAATCGCCGTAAAAAACCGGCGGGCGGCGCGGCTTTTCAGCATTGCACCGAGCTTCTGTCCGGCCAGAGCGCCGCCGCAGGTGATGCCGGAATTGATAATCAGTTTGGAATAGAGATCCGCGCAGATGTTGTCCGACAGGCGCACAGGCGCGGCATAACGCAAAAGATCACGCAGCTCGCCGATGCGCGCATCCTTCTCTCCGCTGCGGCGTCCTACGGTGAAGGTCCCTTCACCGGTGAAAAGAAGCTGCGCGTCTCCCACCATGGTGCAGCTCCAGGAAACAATGCCGGCCGCAGCCCTGTCCGGGCC
>JAEDDG010000004.1 GCA_016293865.1 Oscillospiraceae bacterium
AGAGAAGAAAAAAGTCCTGCCTGAACCGCAGTTCAGGCAGGACTTTCGGGTTATTGGGAGATGCGGGACGGGTCAGATCATCAGTTTGAAAATTTCGGCCGCCCATGAAAGCCGGGATGGGACAACCGTTCCGAGCAGCTGTTTGATATATGCCGCGTCCTGGACGGTGAGGCTGCCTGTTTTCTGAAAGACGCTGCCGGCGGCCCACGTGTCGCCCACGGCGATCATCGCCTTTGCATGGTCGCCGATGGCCGCGTATTTCCCGATGGCCAGCGCGCCGGCCGAAAAATCGCCCACCGCGACGGCGCCGAGCGCAATAATGCCCAGCGTGACGGCTCCCACTGTGAAGAGACCGGCAGCAAAGCAGCCTGCTGAGAAAATGCCGAGTGTGAACAGACCGGCAGAGAGCAGCCCGAGGGACAGAAGACCGAAGGACAGCAGTCCGGCAGACAGCACGCCGAAGGACAGTATACCCCTTGCCTTCAGTCCGATTGCGACGATTCCGCGCGCGTTCATGCCGATGGCCAAAATGCCCCTGGCGTTTCTGGCAATATGCCAGAGCGGCAGGCCGCCGACTGTTCTGGCGCTTTTTCGCTCGTGCAGCCTTTGCCGGAAAAATGACTGCGCCGGCGCCGGCTGCCGTTCGTCTGCGGTTTCCTCTCCGTCCTTCAGCAGGTAGTCCAGCGAGCAGTCAAACAGCGTGCTGATGCGGATCAGCTTTTCCGTCTCGGGATACGCGGCGCCGCTCTCCCATTTGCTGATTGCCTGCCTGGAAACGCCGAGAACGTCTGCCAGCTGTTCCTGCGTATAGCTGTTTTCTTTCCGGAGCTTTGATAATTTTTCACCGAGTGTCATTGCCTGTGCCTCCATTTATCTGTGCTTCTGGTAAGAGCATAACGGTTTCCGGATGAAAAAACCACCATTTTTGAATTTCAGAATGTAAACTGCAGGTTGCGTTTGCCGGAAAATCACAGATCTGTGCGCGGATCGGCCAGCTGCGCATCAAAAGCGGCCTGCATTTTTTCCAGAAGCTCCGGCGGACAGGCGGCGGACGCCTCAAGCGTGCAGCGCCTGCCCAGCTGTGCGTACTTGCTGCCGCTGAGCATGTGACACGGCAGAAACTCAACGCCTCTGCAGCAGTTCAGGGAGCGGTACAGACGGGCAACCGCTGCCGCATGGAGCGCATCGGCATTGACGCCCTGGACGGCGACGCACCGCAGAACTGTGGCTGCGCCGAGCGCGTCGGCCGCGCGGAGGTTTTCCAGTGCCGGCCCGGCCGGCATGCCGGTGAAATGCCGGTGGCGGTCAGAATCCGTATCCTTGACGTCCCAGAGAAAGAGGTCGACGCAGCGTACGAGATCGGGCAGCCATCCGGCGTCAAAAAATCCGCTGGTTTCCACAGCGGTGCTGAGCCCTGCATCCCTGCATGCGCGCAGGAGTGCCAGCGCCTGCTCCGGCTGTGCGAGCGGTTCGCCGCCGGAGAGCGTCACGCCGCCGGTCCCGCCGTAAAACGGCATGTCCCGCAAAACGTCCCGGACAACCTCCGGGACGGACATTTCTTTTGCGGAAAGGCGCAGGGCGCGGGTCGGGCAGGCGTCCGCACACCGGCCGCATGCGCGGCAGAGCCGGCGGTCCAGCCTGTGATCCGGCGCAAAGCTGTGCGCGCCGGCGAGGCAGACTTCTGCGCACCGGCCGCAGCCGATGCAGCGGCTTTCAGAATAGAGCAGGGCGGGCGCCTGCAGCTGTGCTTCCGGATTGTGGCACCAGGCACAGCGCAGCGGACAGCCGCTGAGAAATACAACCGTGCGCAGGCCGGGGCCGTCGTGCATGCAGAAGCGCTGAATTTCCGTTACAAGCATTATTTCGTATCCCTCTCGATGACCATGTCCTGCCATTCCCGCGTCAGTGTGACGAAGCGGGCGTTCCAGCCGGACACGCGCACGGACAGCGTCTGATAGGACTCAGGGTCCGCCTGAGCGGCGCGCAGGACGGCGGCGTCCACCACATCCATCTGCATAAAGAATCCGCCGAGCGCCGTAAAGCCGCGGATAAGGCCCTCAATTGCCGCCAGCCCGCCTTCGCCCCGGACGCTGCCGGGGGACAGAACGATGTCCAGCGCGGCGCCGTTGGTCTGCCGCACGAGATCCGCCTTGCAGCAGGAGCGGATCACGGCTGTGGCGCCCCGGGCGTCTGTGCCGGGTGTGGGGGAGAAATTTCCGGAGAGAACAGCGCCCTTCTTTTTCCCGAAAGTTGTCGCCGTCCTGCCAGACACCCATTCAATCTGCCGGCCGAAGGTACTGACGCCGGGGATGAAGCGCAGCGGCGCGCCGGCGTCATACTGCGCGCAGAAGTCTGCAAACTGCCCCAGAATATCCGCGGCAATCTGATCCGCTTCATCGTTGTCGTTGCCCCACCAGCTGTAACCGTTCAGAATCTGCTGACGCAACGGCTCCTCACCGGCCCAGTCGGCGGAAACAGCCTGCATCAGCCGGTCAAACGTGACAATATGATCCTCAAAAACCGCTTTTTTGACGGCGTAAAGGCTGTTGGCAATGTCCGTGATGCCGCCGATGTGCGGGGAAAAGATGTTGTAATCCGGGCCTCCCTCAAAGTAGCAGCGGCCGCGCCGGATGCAGCCTTCCTCAAACAGGGAGATGACCGTGCAAGGGCGCTCCTTGCTGCCGGAGCTGCTGTCCGGGGCGCACAGATACTCAAAGTGCGTCCGCGTCTCTTCGTACAGGCGGCCGACATGTGCATGCAGATCGGCCAGGAAACGTTCATACAGAGCGCTGTAGCTTTCAAAATGGGCGTTTCCGCCCTGCAATGTGACATTCTGGAGAATGGACAGACCGTCAAACGGCAGATAGGTGAAAAATGTCCGGCCGGGGACCTGCACCTCCCAGCAGCCGTCGTTTGCAAAGCGGCGGGCCTGGCGCAGGTCAAAACCTGCCCGGATGAGCGCCTGAATGACGAGAGGCTCGTTGTATACGGCCACAATGCCGCCGCCGTGGCGGATGACCTGCGCCAGCCTGCGCAGAAGCTTCGGGTCGGTCTGCGGACTGACGCGCACCGAAATGGGAAAGTCGCTGATGCCCAGCTCCTCCACAATGTCCAGCACCAGGCCGGTGACGGCGTTGGTGACGTCCCGCCCGTCTTCGTCAACGCCGGACAGGACGATGTTCTGGTAATGCATGGCGTCGCCGTTCAGGACGACGTCGCCGCAGATCCATTCACAGCCCTTGATAAAAAAGTGCGCGAGAATTTCACGCGCCTCGTCCAGTGTCAGCCGGCCGGCGGCAAGATCCGCGTCCAGATAGGGGCCCAGCAGAACGTCCAGCCGGCCGATGCCCGGCCAGTTTCCGCACAGGCGCAGGAAAGCGAAGACAAACCAGATGCTCTGGACAGCCTCGTGGAAATTCCGGGGCGGCGCATAGGGAACACGGCTGAGGTTCCGGTGATTTTCGCTGTCCGGATCCAGTGCAGCCAGATATCGCCCGTGCCAGACGCGCAGCGCGTCCAGCGCATTCTGCATGCTCCTGTAGACCGGCGCCCTGGACGGATCAGTGTTCGCTGCGGCACAGATTTTCACCTGCTGCTCAATGCCGCGCAGGCCCACGCGCAGAACGGTTTCAAAGTCAGCGGTCAGATGGCTGGCGCCCATGCACAGACATTGGCCGTCGGCCCAGCCGGGGACCTGGTAGCTGATGGCGTCGCCCAGTGAAGCGCTGCCGCTGACGCGCTCGCCGGGAACGATGCGCACCGGCGCGCGGGCGGCGATTTCCGCAATGCAGGCGTCATATTTCTCCAGCATGTTCATCTGCCGGTAACCGGCAACGCCGGACATGTCAACATGCGGTGTTTTCCGCGCCTCAAGTCCGTATTTGTGATGCAGGGAATCCCAGGCAAAGGCACGGGTGGCTTCGCTCAGACGGACGGGCCGCGGCGTGCTGCAGGCAGTCGGAAATATCATAACGACCTCCCGGAACAGAATTGTTTATATCTGTTATAGCAGGTTTTGATTGGACCGTCAATCGGCAGAAAAGACCGGAAAATGCACGCCTGTCCGGACGGAGATCAGGCAAAAGCGTACCGGCGGCAGATGCGGCCTGAAAAACAGTCCCGGCCCGCGGGCAGATCCGCAGGCCGGGATGATTTGACATGGAAGATTGAAGCGCACCGGACTGCGGCGGGTCAGGCAATGTCCGCCAGACGGAGCCGGCCCATCCGGGCATAGAGAAAGGCTGACGCGCCCAGCAGAAGAAGACAGAAGACGGCGTAGGCCAGATTCAGCAGGGCGGCCGGCATGGCATATACAAGCGCCGCGCCGGCTGCGATTGTCCCAAAGCCGGCAAGCATGGTGAACAGGGTGGAACTGCTCTGCTTGACGACGGCAGTCTCCGACTCCCAGTTGAAAACCGGCATTTTCAGATTGACAGACAGACCGGCCACGGACATGAACAGCGTGCAGCAGACCGGCACCAGCAGCAGCCACAGCGCCGCGGCCGCGGCCGGACGCAGCGCAATGAGCAGAAGAATCCACGAAACGGCGCAGCAGGGGAGCATCACGGTCAGGTTGATCAGAAGCTTGCTGTTGAACACGGGCCTGACGGATATGGGCAGACTCTGCATGAGCCACCACTGGCGGCCTTCCATGGAGACCGCGCTCGCGGTGGTGGGGCTGATGGTACACATCAGGCCCAAAAGAAGCGGCGCAAACTGCAGCAGAATCCCGCTGGTCCCCAGCACGGCGTCAATCTGCCCCATGTCGGCAAACAGCGCGGCGGCGCCCGCAATGATCATCAGCACACCGCCGATGCAGGTATTCATCACATAAATGCTGGAGGAAAAATAGCGCCGCAGTTCCTTTTTGTACAGGGCCCTGAGCGGAGATGTCTGGGTCAGCGTGCCCATGGTATACCGGCAGTGGGCGGCGCTGGCATTCAATGCAGTGCAGACGGAGGCATATGCGCGCTGTACCAGGAACACATACAGCGCGAAAACGCCCACTGACAGACCGGCAAAAATGAGGAAGCTGCCGATGCTTCCGTTCAGGCCTGCCGTATACAGGGAGGTCAGGGGATATGCGGTGGCCAGAGCCTGCAGCAAAACGGCGGAATAGGCGGTGAGCTGCGTGTCGGTCATGCCGCCTATGGAGACGGACATGCGCAACGACAGAAGGAGAATGCCCAGGGTCAGGAGCATATACAAAACGAGCGAAACGAGGTTTTTGCGCCGCATTCTGGAGGCAACCGCCAGTATCAGCGCGCCCAGCAGCGAGGAGACAGTCATGGGCAGAAGCGGCATCAGAAGCAGTCCGGCCAGTGAAAAAACATAAAACAGGGCGTCCGGCCGCGCGGCCCACGCATAGACGGCGGTTCCCGGCAGGACAACCAGCGCGCTGATCAGCAGGTTGACCAGGTAAACGCTGAGAAAGCGGCTGGTGACGATCGCCGCGGAGGAGACCGGCAGCACGACTGTTTTTTCATAGTCCTTCAGATTGAAAATCATTTCCCCGGACTTAAACAGCGTAAAAACAAAAATGACAAGGCTGACGACGGTGAAAAGATACGCGGGGATGATCTCAGCCATATCCAGAGCCGCGTAGGCGAAGCTGAGCGCGCCTGCGTAGACCGCCAGCATCACGCCCAGAAGAATGAACATACAGACCATCAGAACAGCACGCTTTTTTCTGCGGCTGTCCCGGCTGTGGAGCGCCTCGTTCAGATTGAATAACCCCAGAAGCTGCAGGTGTGTCAGCAGTTTAATCTGTCTGCACATGATTGACAACCTCCATAAAGACAGATTCAAGAGAAGCGCCGCCTGTCAGCGTCCGGGTTTCGCCGGCAGTGACCAGCGCGCCGTTTTTGATAATGGCAATTTTATTGCACAGCTTTTCCGCCACATCCAGCACGTGGGTGGAGAAAAACACGGCACAGCCTGACTGGCAGAGTTCATGCATGATCTCCTTGAGCGTGACGGATGCGGCCGGATCCAGTCCCACAAAAGGCTCGTCCAGAATCAGCAGCTTCGGCGCGTGGATCAGGGCGGAAATAATGGCCAGCTTCTGCTTCATGCCGTGGGAGTAGGAGGAGATCAGGTCGCCCAGCGCATCCGTCAGCTGGAAAGCCCCGGCGTATTTTCCGATCCGCTCTTCTCTCAGAGCGGGTGTGACGGAAAAAATATCCGCGATGAAATTCAGATACTGAATGCCGGTCAGATATTCATACAGATCCGGGTTATCCGGTATGTAAGCCGTCAGGGATTTGCACAGGACGGGTTCTTCCTGTACGCTGTGGCCGTCAATGCGGATTTCCCCGCTTTCAAAACCGGTAATACCGGCAACGCACTTGAGGGTGGTGGTTTTGCCTGCGCCGTTGTGGCCGATGAAGCCGTAAATGTCGCCGGCATGCACGGACAGCGTCAGGTCCCGTACGGCTGTTTTGCCTCCCTTGTAGGTTTTGGTAAGATTTTTGATCTCCAGCATAATTATTCTCCCTTCTGTCCCGATTCCGGCGGGGCGGAAATGATGGTGATGCAGCGGGGTTTGCGGCCCGGTCCGGGTTTATTCATGATCACGTCGTTGTAAACCTGGCCGATGCGGTTGGAAAAGTCTGTGAATTCCTCATCTGAGAGCAGGAGCGTGGCGGAACTGACGCTGAGCATATCGCGCATGGGCTCGGCGTCAGGCCGGGCAAAATAGCGGGCGAAGGATGCGGCAATGCTCATCAGCGTGCTTTGGATCAGGGCTGCGCCGTCCGCCAGGGTCATATCCTCAGGATCCGGCTGCGCCAGGGTGTAGGTGGTTTCCACGGCGCCGCGCACCTGCCGGCGCTGCACAGCGGTCAGCAGGCCGGCGTCCAGCAGCGTTTTGACATGGCGGTAAAGCGTCGGACGCGGAATATCGGTGCATTCTGCCGCGATATCTCCCACAGTGGCGTGGGGATGCAGCAGAAGATACTGGATAATCCGCTGCCGCACGGGATGAATCAGCAGCGGACCGAGGTCCTTTTTCAAAGTGAGATCACCTCTTGTGTCCAAAAATGATATTATTCTCAAATTTTAGAATAATATAGCATATGACAGACGCAATGTCAACAGCCGGAGGCTGGATATGCAAAAAAACAGCGCGCAGATTGATCTGCGCGCTGTCTGGCTGCTGTGATGGCAAGCGGACAGGAGGCCGCACCTGTTCCGGATGCAGGTATTGTCTGGCAGGGTATTCAGGCACGCGCCTGTTTTCAGGGCCTGCGGCCGGAGCGGCCGCCTGAAAAGGATGCTGCCGGGTTCAGATTCCGACTGTGACGATAAAGCCGTCGACATTGTTTCCGGAGAGAGAGTACGCCGCATTCTCCGGCAGATAGACGTTTGTACCCGCGCAGAAATAGATTTCGTAGGTTTTTCCGCCCTGACTGTACGTCAGGTGATCGCCGAAAAAATCGTAATCCCGCAGATAGTCAACATATTCCTCCAGACACATGCGGTTTTCTTGCATCAGTCCGGCGTGAACCGGCCCGACATAGCGGAAGTGCCAGGGCTCGTTGCTGATGCCGGTAATGTCCGATTTGCCCGCCTCATAGCGCTGAACAAAGCCGTATTCATAGGCGTGTGCCAGAATCCAGCTGCTCTCCGGGACGTTTTCGAATTCATTGCAGTCGCCGGTGTCTGCGTAATAAATATTCAGGTCAAAGGCAAGACCGGTCTGGTGCTCGCTGCAGCCGGGCTGCGCGACAAATGTCCGTGTGTGCTCCTCGCCGTACTGCGCGGCATTCTGTTCGTAAATGCGCTGCTGGTCCTCGCTGGAACGGTAGCCTGAGGTGATGTTCATGAAGCTCTGGCCTGTTGCGGCGTGGAAGCCTTCCATCATGGCGTCCAGCTGCGGGATTACGCGGTCGGAAAGCAGGACCTCCGTATCACGGACGAAGTAAGGGCCGTTCATATGGTCGTATACGCTGACCAGGCCGTCGCCGTCCGGCAGCGTACAGGCATGGCTGTTGTTGACGAGAATCAGATCGCCCATGCCCATTTCCTGCTGCGTCATGACCTGCAGCGTATACCCGTCCGGTATATCCGTCGGCTTTGGTATACCCGTCTGCGTGTCCGGGGAGGATGTGTTTCCGGCGTCCGGTGTCTGGCCGGATGATGCCGGGATGTTCAGAAGAACGCCGATGCAGATGATGATGAAGAACAAAAGCGCCGCCAGAACAAGAAAGAGAATCAGAACCGGCGGGCGCGGGCCGCTGCGCCGGGATGACCGGGCTGTACGGCCCGTGCGGTAAGAATATTCCATAGTTCATTTGCCTCCGCTTGAATTCTGCCCTCAGAATAGAGCAATGAAACATGTCTTTGGCATGTTTCCGGCATCAAAACGGCAACATCACACGCGCCGGTGAAAGCGCGGGGGAATGATGTTCAGCAGCCGTGCTTTTTCAGAATCAGGGCAGACAGCGGCTCCATCACCGCGGGACCGGGCGCCGGCGCGCCGGTGTGCAGAGCCAGAACCGTTTCGGTGTATTCCGGGGGAATATCAACCGGCTCGTGCTCAAAAATGCCGCGGTTGATCAGAATCAGAAGCGTTTCGTCGGGATCAGAGCGGGTAAAGGCAAAAACATGCGCCGTTCCGGGCACAGGGGAGAAGCTGCCGCCGGTCAGGACGGGGTGTACCCGCCGCAGGGCGGTCAGCTGCCTGTAATGGGCAGTGAGCGCCGGATCCTCACATCCCCAGGGGAAGGAGCCGCGGTTATACGGATCGCTGAAGCCCTGCATGCCGGCCTCGTCGCCGTAATATATACAGGGCACGCCCGGCACCGTGAACTGCAGCAGGCTCAAAAGCTCGAGCCGCCGCTTTGCCAAGGCCAGTTTGTCCGGCGGGAGCATACTGGTCTGGCGCTGCATGTCGTCCTGCGGTTCCGGCTGGTCGCCCAGTACGGTCAGAATCCGGGTGCGGTCATGGCTGCCGATCAGATTCAGCGCGCCGTAGAAGTTTTCCGGCGGATAGTTTTCCATCAGGCTCATCAGCGTGTCGCCCAGCTCCGGCGCATCCAGCTGTCCAAGCGTGTAGCGGATGGCGCAGTCCCGGAAGGGATAGTTCATGGTGGCGTGCAGCTCATGCCCCAGGAAATATGCCCTGCGGCAGCCGTAGCTGATTTTATTGCTGGCGTCCTCCCAGACCTCGCCCAGAAGAAGGCTTTCGGGGTCCTCGGCATCCATGGCGGCGCGGATTTTTCGGATAAAGCTGTCCGGCAGTTCGTCGGCCACATCCAGCCGCCAGCCGGATGCGCCCAGCCGCAGCCATTTGCGGATCACGCCGTTTTCGCCACAGATGAATTCAGCATAGCTCTCCTGCGTTTCATCAACCTCCGGAAGATCGTCCACGCCCCACCAGCAGCAATAGCGGTCCGGGAAGTGTTCAAAGCTGTACCAGCTGAAGCAGGGGGAGGACGGACCGGCGCAGGCGCCCGGCTCGGAAAACGTTCCGTAACGGTTGAAGTAGCGGCTGTCCGCACCCGTATGGCTGAAAACGCCGTCCAGAATAAAGCGGATGCCGCGCTGCCGGCCGTCCTGCATCAGACGGCGGAAGTCGTCCTCCGTGCCCAGCAGCGGATCGATCCGCATGTAATCCGCCGTGTCATACCGGTGGCAGCTGGAGGCCATGAAGATCGGATTAAGATAGACGACGGTGACGCCCAGCTGCTCCAGATACGGCAGCTTTTCGCGGATGCCCTCCAGCGTGCCGCCGTAGAACGGCCAGCGGATCACCCGGCCGCTGCTGTCCCGGCCGTAAAACGGCAGATCCGACCAGTTCATATGCAGAAGTTTGTTTGCACTTTTGTATGAAAACGCCGTGCTTTCGGCCAGACGGACGGGAAAATCCCGGCCGCGGGCAAAGGAATCCGGGAAAATCTGGTAAACGATGCCGTTTTTAAACCAGTCCGGCGTAACGGACTGTTCGTAAACCGTAATCTGATAGGGACTGACGTCTTCATTTTCAGACAGAGTGCTTTCACCGCCTGTACGGTTCTGCGCACAGCCCAGCCAGACGGTTTTTCCGCCGGACAGGGAGAGACGGAAGGTGTACCACATCAGGCAGCCGGCCGCGGGCAGCGGGAGCGATACGGAAAACAGGCTGCCGCTGCGGGCCATGGGGTATGCGTCAGGCGCTTTGCCGTCTGCCGCAAGAAGAAGCGTGCAGGCCTCGGCTTCGGCGTCCGCCTGAACGGCCAGAAAAAGCGGCGAACCGGCAACCGCCGCCCCGAAGGGACGGCGGTATAAGGGCATTCTGGAATTGTGGTATGCGGTCATGATGCGGATTCCTTTCCGGGAACGCTGCGGTAAAGCGCCATGTATTTTTCGGCAGAGGCGTTCCAGGAGAAGTCCTGTGCCATGGCGCGGCAGACCAGACTGTGCCAGACGTCGGGCTTTTCCGTGTAAAGCTCCACCGCGCGCTTGGCCGTGAACAGCAGCTCGTGCGCGTTGTAGTTGGCGAAGGAGAAGCCGGTGCCTTCGCCGGTTTCCTTGTTGTAGGGGATGACGCTGTCTTTCAGCCCGCCGGTTTCCCTGACAATGGGCAGCGCGCCGTAGCTCATGGCGATCATCTGTGTCAGGCCGCAGGGCTCGAAAAGAGACGGGACCAGCACCATGTCTGCGGCGGCGTAAATGCGGTGGGACAGAGGCTCGCTGAAGGTGAGTACGGCCGCCATTTTGTCCGGCATGGATTGAGCGGCGGCCCGGAAGGCCTGCTCATATTTGTCGTCGCCCACGCCGAGAATGACCAGCTGGATGTCCTGCTCCATCAATTCATGCAGGATGAAGACCAGCAGATCCAGGCCCTTCTGGTCGGTCAGACGGCTGATCAGTGCCAGCATGGGCACGTCCGCCCGCTGGGCAAGCCCCAGGGAGGCCTGCAGCTGCAGCTTGTTTTTGGCCTTGTTCTGCTGCACGGTTTTTACCGTATAGCGGTAATCGATCAGCTTGTCGGTCCGGGGAGAGTAGCGGCCGTAGGAAATGCCGTTGAGAATGCCGGATAGGTCGCCCTTCCGGTGACGGAAGATATCCTGTGCGTTTTCGCCGTAGAAATCCAGACAGATCTCCTCTGCGTATGTGGGGCTGACGGTGATCAGCTTGTCCGCGCAGCACAGGGCGCCGCGCATATAGTTGATGGTGTCCTCATAGGCGAGTCCAAGGGCGCAGGCCTGCGCGTCGCTGAGACCCAGCAGGTCACCGCAGCAGCTGCGGGGATAAATCCCCTGGAACTTCAGATTGTGGATGGTAAAAACTGTCCTGATGCCGCTGTAAAGCGGGTCATCCCTGTGGAAGGCCTTCAGAAATACGGGCGTCAGAGCCGTGTGCCAGTCGTTGCAGTGAATCACATCCGGTTTGAAGCCGGGCAGATGCGGAATACAGTCCAGAACAGCCTTGGCAAAAAAGGCGATGCGCTCGCCGTCATCGTAAAAGCCATAGGCCTTGTCCCTGCGGAAATAGTACTCGTTGTCGATGAAATAGCAGACAACGCCGTTTTTGGTCAGCTTTTCAATGCCGCAGTACTGATTGCGCCAGCTCAGAGAGACGGTGAAGTCGGCGACGTGAACCATCTGCGCCCGGTACTCCTCCGGAATGGTGCCGAATTTCGGCATGATCAGACGCACGTTTGCGCCGGCTTTTTTCAGCGCCGCGGGCAGGCTGCCGCCCACATCGCCCAGTCCGCCGGTTTTCATGAAGGGGTCCGCCTCAAACGAGGCAAACAAAACGGATATTTTTTCGCTTTTCATCAGATTTCCCGCCTTTTTTCAACGGCAATGGGTTTTTCCGGGCTGCCGGAAGTCTGAACGCCGTTTTTCACGTTGACATATTTGTCGCAGACGACGTTTTCAAGCCGGGCATTTTCTCCGATCACAGAATTCTGCATAATCACGCAGTTTTTGACGACTGCGCCCTTTTTGATGTTGACGCCGCGGAAAATGATGCTGTCTTCAACACGGCCCTCAATGATGCAGCCGGAGGCCACCAGAGAGTGCCGCACGCTGGAGGCGCCCAGATATTTCGTCGGAGGGGAGTCCTGGACCTTTGTGGTGATGGGCCGGTCGCGCCGGAAAAGCTCGCTGCGGACTTCGTCATCCAGCAGGCGCATGTTGGCATCCATATAGCTGGAGAGGTCGTTGACCACGCCCACAAAGCCGTCGTACTTATAACCGCAGACAACCATTTTGTCCAGATTTTCCGCAAAAATGTCCATAACGTCCATGTAGCCCAGCGCTTCATACCATTTGGTAAAGCTCAGAAGCAGGTCGCTGTTGATCAGGAAAGAGCTGATAAAGCAGCGTTTGTGTTCGTCCGGGGTGGAGCGGATGGCGGTGACCCGGCCGGTATCCGTCAGCTCCAGATACTGCTCGCCGGGATCGGCCGGCGCCATGCCTTCTTTATAAATCAGCGTAATGTCTGCGCCGGAGGCCTCATGGGCTTTGGCAACCTCGCGGTAGTCAATATTCATTACTTTGTCCACGCCGGACACGGCGATGACATCTGCACCGGCGCGCTCCAGGAAGGGACGGTTCTGGATCAGGTCCCGCAGCAGGAACTTGCTGTTCATGCTCTTGAGACCATAGATGGAACCGGGCAGGATGAACATGCCGCCGACCTTGCGGCTCAGCGCCCATTCCTTTCCGACGCCCACATGGTCCATCAGGGAGCGGTAGAGGTACGGCGTAATAAGACCCACGGTGATGATGCCGGAGTTGACCATATTGGACAGGGGGAAGTCAACCAGCCGGTAGCGGCCGCCGAAAGGAAGCGAAGCCACCGGGCGGTCCTCTGTCAGACCGTCAAAGGTGTTTCTGTTGTAGTTTGCGGAAACGAGACCTACCATTGTTGTCATCCCAATGCACCTCCTCAGACACTTGCGTAACGGCCATGGTCGCCCAAAACGGCGATCCGTTCTTTTTCCGTGCCGCCGCAGAAACAGGCGCCGGCCTCAATGGTGGCGTTCTCGCCGACAATGGCCCGGAAGACCCGTGCGCCGGCCTCCACCCGCGCGCCGGGCAGCAGAATGGCGTCTTCCACCACAGCGCCGATGCCGATGTGGGCGTCATAGCTGATGATGGAATTTTTGGCTGTGCCAAGCACCTCGCAGCCATTGCAGACAAGGCTGCGCTCCACCACGGCGTTTGAACCGATATAGTGCGGCGGGAGCATATTGGCATTGGAGAAAATGCGCATTTTGCTCTCGAAAATATTGAAGTCCGGATGTTCGTCCAGAAGGCTCATCTGCGCTTCATAATAGCTGTCGATGGTGCCCACGTCTTTCCAGTAACCGGAGAATGTATAGGCAAACAGCCGTTCTCCCGCGTTCAGCAGGTTGGGGATGATGTTTTTGCCGAAATCCTTGCTGGAGTCCGGATCCTTATGGTCGGCAATCAGGGCATTGCGCAGGACGGGCCAGGAGAAGATATAAATACCCATGGAGGCCAGATTGCTTTCCGGCTTCGGCGGCTTTTCTTCAAATTTTGTAATGCGCATGTCGCCGTCCACGCTCATCACGCCGAAGCGCGACGCGTCTTCCATGGGGACCTGGATCACCGAGACAGTGAGCGCGGCGTTGTTTTTCTTGTGGAAGGTGAGCATTTCATTGTAATCCATCTTGTACAGATGGTCGCCGGAGAGCACCAGTACATATTCAGGATCGTACCGCTCGATAAAGTCCATGTTGCGGTAAATTGCGTCGGCCGTGCCGTTGTACCAGCGTCCGCCGGACTCGGTGGCATACGGCGGAAGAATGTGCAGGCCGCCTTCCGGATTGTCCAGATCCCAGGCGACGCCGTTTCCCAGATAGGAGTTGAGAATCAGGGGCTTATACTGGGTCAGAACGCCGACCGTATCAATATTGGAATTGATGCAGTTGGAGAGACTGAAGTCAATAATGCGGTACTTTCCCCCGAACGCCACTGCTGGTTTGGCGTTTTTCCTGGTGAGCGGACCCAGGCGGCTTCCCTGACCGCCTGCCAGCAGCATTGCAATGCATTCTTTTTTTCGCATAGTGCAGACCTCCCTTTATGGATTTATTTTAGGGGCGGCCGGCCTGCCTGCGCAGGAAACGCAGGCGGTCAAACCTTCCATATATCGCTGGCGTATTCGCGGATGGTTCTGTCGCTGCTGAAATAGCCGCTGCCGGCAATGTTCATCAGCGCCGTACGGCTCCAGGCGCCTTTGTCGCACCAGAGACGGCCGGTTTCTTCCCATGCGGTGATATAGGGCAGCAGGTCCTGAAGGACGAAATACTCGTCGCCGTGTTTGCAGAGCGCGTCATACACCCCGTGGAATGCAAAGCCGCTGCCTGCAAAGAAGCCGTTGACCAGCTGATCCATCAGACCGGCAATGCGGCCGCTGCTGCGCACAAGCTCCTCCGGATGATAGGCGTTATCGCGCCGCATGGCATAAATTTCATCTGCATGCAGACCGAAAATCCTGATGTTGTCCTCGCCGGCACGCTGACGGATTTCCACATTCGCGCCGTCCAGCGTGCCGAGGGTCACTGCGCCGTTCATCATGAACTTCATGTTGCCGGTGCCGCTGGCCTCCTTGCCGGCGGTGGAGATCTGCTCGCTGATGTCTGCGGCAGGATAGATCAGCTGTGCCTGGGAGACGCTGAAGTTTTCAAGGAATACAACTTTCAGGCGGCCTTCCATGGCTGGATCGGCGTTGACCACATCGGCGATGCTGCAGATGAGCTTGATGATCTCCTTGGCGAACACATAGCTGTGCGCGGCCTTTCCGGCAAAAATAAAGGTGTGCGGCGGAATCGGCAGACTGGGATCGGCCTTCAGGCGATTGTAGACGTCCATGATCTTCAGGACGTTCAGAAGCTGCCGCTTGTAGGCATGGATGCGCTTGACCTGAATGTCAAAAACAGAGTCGGGATCCACGCCGATGTGGTTCTTGCGGCCGATATACTCAGCCAGACGGACCTTGTTCTCGCGCTTGACGCGCTGCAGACCCTCCAGGAAGGCACTGTCTCCGCGCAGATTCCGCAGCTGCTCCAGAAGCGCGGGATCGTCCCGCCAGGCGGGGCCGATGGCGTCGGTAATCAGGCGGGTCAGGCCAGGGTTGGACTCGATCAGGAAGCGGCGGTGGCTGATGCCGTTTGTTTTGTTGTTGAATTTTTCCGGGCTGATGGCATAAAATGCTTTCAGCGTATCGGTTTTCAGGATTTCCGTGTGCAGCGCGGCCACGCCGTTGACGCTGTGGCTGCCGATGACGGACAGATTTGCCATGCGGACCTGGCTGTCGCCGACAACGGCGGTGGCGTTCAGAAGCTGTTCCCAGCCGGTCCGGGTGCGGTCAAAATTCTCGCGCCAGCGCCGGTCAATCTCATCGGTAATCATGGAAACCCTGGGCAGAAGCCGGGCGTAAAGATCCTGGGGCCATTTTTCCAGGGCCTCGGGCATGACGGTGTGGTTTGTATAGGACACAGTGCGCGTCACGATGTCCCAGGCCTCATTCCACTCCAGTCCCTCCTCATCCAGCAGAAGGCGCATCAGCTCAGGAACGACAAGCGCAGGGTGCGTGTCGTTTGTATGGATGCTCACATGCAGCGGAAAATCGGCCCAGGGACTGTTGGCATGCGTCTGATGGTACTTTTTCAGGATGGATTTCAGACCGGCGGAGACGAAGAAGTATTCCTGCTTCAGACGCAGTTCCTTGCCGGAAGGCGTGCTGTCGTCCGGGTAGAGAATGCAGCTGATGGCCTCGGCCTCGTTGCGGCATCTGACTGCGGCGGAGTAGTCGCCGCGGGTGAAGGCCTCCAGATCGAAATCCTCCTGCTCCGGCTGGGCGCGCCACAGGCGCAGGGTGTTGACCACCTTGCCGCCGCTGCCCACAATGGGAACGTCATAAGGCACGGCCTTGACGGTGGTGCCTCCGATCTGCTGAAAGACGGGCCGGCCGCCGCGCATGACGCGCTCAAAGCTGCCGCCGTATGTCACGGTTACGGCGTCGTCCATATGCTTGGTTTCCCAGGGGTAACCGTCATTCAGCCACGTATCCGGTCCTTCAGTCTGCCAGCCGTTGGCAATTTTCTGCTCAAAGAGACCAAAGCGGTAGCGGATGCCCATGCCCGTGGCATTGATGCCCAGGAATGCCATGGAATCCAGGAAACACGCTGCCAGACGGCCGAGACCGCCGTTTCCGAGACCGGGATCGCTTTCGCATTCACAGAGACTGTCCAGACTGATGCCGAGCTCAGCCAGGGAGTCCTCCACCAGCTGTTCTGCGCCGAACAGGACAAGGTAATTTTTCAGAAGACGGCCGATCAGAAACTCCATGGAGAAGTAATAGACCTCTTTGGCGTCGTTCATCATGAACTTGTGGGCAGAGGTGCTGCGGATGTGCGCGGCCTGACCGCAGATCAGCTTCACCAGAGCGGTGTACTGCTCGCGGCGGCTGCAGCGGTCAATGGGGCGGCCGAAAAGCTCTTCCGCCTTTTCACAGTAATTTCTTTTGAAAACTTCTTTATCCTCAAACATTGCTTTCTCCTGATCTGGTATTTTTATTTGTACGCCGGATGATGACGCAGCCCAGCGCGGGCAGGGTCAGCGCGGCGGAATAGGGGCATCCGTGCATGGGGATTTTTTCGCTGCGGATCGCCTGCGGGTTTTTCTTGCCGGAACCGCCGTAGGTCGGATCGTCGGAGTTGAAAATCTCCCTGTACCAGCCGCCGGTGCGCAGGCCGACGCGGTAGTCCGTATAGGCCTGTACGCCGAAGTTCAGTACGACGGTGACGGATTTTCCGGCGCCGTTTCGCCGGAAAATCAGAATGCTCTGGCCGGCGTTGTCCGCGTCCACCCATTCGAAGCCGTCCCAGCCGTGGTCATCCGCCCACAGGGCAGGGGTCGCCTTATAAAATGCGTTGGCCGCACGGATGAAATCCTGATGCTTCTGATGGTGTTCATACTGCAGCAGGAACCATTCCAGCTGCTCATAATACCGCCATTCGATAAACTGGCCGAATTCGCCGCCCATAAAGTTCAGCTTCCCGCCGGGATGTGTCAGCTGATACATATGCAGCAGGCGCAGACCGGCAAACTGACGCCATAAATCGCCGGGCATCCGTCCGATCAGAGAGTGTTTGCCGTGCACCACTTCGTCGTGGGAGAGCGGCAGCACAAAATTCTCCGAAAAGGCGTACATCATGGAGAAGGTCAGCAGATTGTGGTTGACCGGCCTCCCCGGAAAGTCAGTCGATACATAGCGCAGCGTATCGTTCATCCAGCCCATATCCCATTTGTAATGGAAGCCGAGTCCGCCGTCCTCCGGGGGCTTGGTGACCATGGGCCAGGCCGAGCTCTCTTCGGCAACGGTGAACACGCCCGGGAAACGGCTGCCGATGGTCCGGTTCAGCGTCTGCAGAAAAGCGATGGCGTCCAGATTTTCTTCGCCGCCTTTCAAATTGTAACGCTTTTTCTGCGGTTCGTCCACACCAAAATTGAGATACAGCATGCTGGAGACACCGTCCACGCGGATTCCGTCAAAATGGAAGTGCTCCACAAAATACACGGCGCTGCTCAGCAGAAAGCTCTGGACCTCTGTCCGGGCAAAATCGAAAATATAGGTGCCCCACTGCTGGTGATCATACGCTTCAAACAGCTTTCCGCCGTTGAAGGCGCCGAGACCGTGGGCATCCCGGCAGAAGTGGCCGGGAACCCAGTCAAACAGAACGCCCAGTCCGGCGCGGTGGCACCGGTCAACCAGATACATCAGGCCTTCCGGCGGACCGTAGCGGGAAGTGGGGGCAAAGTAGCCTGTAACCTGATATCCCCAGGAGCCGTCAAACGGATATTCCGTGATGGGCATCAGCTCCAGATGGGTGTAGCCCATCCGGACGGCGTAGGGAATGAGACTGTCCGCCAGTTCGCGCCAGGTAAAAAGGCTTCCGTCCGCATGACGCCGCCAGGAACCCGGATGAACCTCATAGATGTTCATGGGCTTTTTGAAATGATTTGTGCAGGCGCGGCGGGCAAGCCACCGGCTGTCAGACCATGGATAGGCGGGCAGGTCATAGGCTGCGGAGGCCGTGCCGGGGCGCAGCTCTGCAAAAAAGGCAAAGGGATCGGCTTTCAAAAACCGGCGGCCGTCTCGGGTCACGATGACGAACTTGTACAGGTCGCCTTTTTTTACGCCGGGAACGCGGCCGGTCCACACGCCGGTGGAACCCACAGGTTCCAGCGGGCAGCGGCTTTCATCCCAGCCGCAGAAGGAGCCGGTCACATATACGGCGGCCACATCCGGCGCCCAGACGGTAAACGAAAAACCGTCGTCCGTCCTGTGCGCGCCGAGGCGCCGGTAGCACTCGGCGTCCGTGCCGCAGTTAAAGCCGTACAGATCAGCCTGTGTCATTTTCTGGTCGGACAAATTGTCACATCCTTCCGCAGGTCTGCGCGCTGCACGCGCAGGGTTACATGTTTCCGGTCAGCAGCATGACTGCCGTGACGGCGCAGATAGGCGCGGTCTCACAGCGGAGAATGCGGCTGCCCAGCGTCACATGATGCATGCCGGCCTGCGCGGCAAAGGCCGCTTCAGCTGGTTCAAAGCCGCCCTCAGGCCCGGACATGACGGACACGGTCCGCAGCTGCCGGCCGGCATTCAGAAGAGAGGAGATGGAGATCTCCCGTTCGTTTTCATACAGGAAAAGAGAAAGGTCGGCGCCTGCGGCGTCGGCCACGGCAGACTCAAAGCTTTTGGCGGCAGTGACGCGGGGAACGATTCCCCGGCCGGACTGCTTGGCCGCTTCCTCAGCGATGCGCTGCCAGCGGGCGGTTTTCTTCAGCGCGCCTGCGGCGTCCGGCCTGGATACGCACCGGGCGCTGGGGAAGACAACGATTTCACCTGCGCCGATTTCACTGCACTTCTGGACAGCGGTGTCCATCCTGTCGCCTTTGGAATAAGCGGCAAACACGCGGCAGAAGACGCTCGGCTCTCCGGAGCTGACGCGTTCCTCCAGAATCTCGGCGCAGCCTTCGTCTGCGCCCTGCGCACGCAGGCGGCAGATATAATCCCTGCCGTCGCCGCTGCAGACGGTAAAGGTTTCGCCCTGGCGGATACGCAGCACGCGGAGATGGTCCATGCTTGCTTTGTCCAGATAAGCGACGCCGCCGCGGATGTTGGATGCGGCCAGGAAAAATCTTGCCATAATGGTCAGGCTCCTTTATCGGTACTGTGCATAGGATGGTACAGCCGCCGGGAAAAGCGGCAGATCAACGTCAGGAGGGGGAAGATGAGCGAATCCTATAACGCTGAAAAAATCAACGCGGTCTGGAACAGAGTTGCAGCGGCGCAGGAACAGGGGACGCCTGCGCAGGATGAAGGGCAGATGCTCCGCAGCTTTATGGACGGCGCGGCGGCGGATGAAGCGGATTACCGTACCATGGCGCGGGCCTGCCGCGATCAGACCAACAGACGGCTGTTTTCCGCAGCCGCGGCGGCCAAAGCGCGCAGCCTGCGCGCACTGCAGGCGGCTTATTTCGCGCGCATGGGGGACAGTTATGTACCGCATGCCGTCCGTCAGCCGTTTACGGGCCTTCTGTCTGCCCTGCGGACCCGGTACGCCAAAGAGCGGATGCGGCTGCAGGCATATACGCAGGCGGCGCAGAATACCAGGGACCCGCAGCTTGAAAAGCTGTTCCGGACGCTGGCCGGAGACGCACAGCGGCGGCTGGACGTCATTGACGGCGTGCTTCTGCGGCTGATGCGGTAAGGGCGCGGTTATTCCAGAAAGGAGCTGCCGAAAGACAGCGGCAGCAGATCCCGCAGGCGGTAGCTTACGTAGCGCCCGTCGCCCCGCGCGCAGAGAACCTCAATATCCGGGGAAAACTCGTTGAGCACCTGCCGGCAGGTGCCGCAGGGCGTACAGTAATCCGGACTGTCGGCATAGATGGCGATGCGCACAAAGCGGCGCTTTCCCATGGAGACGGCCTTGCATACGGCCGTGCGCTCCGCGCAGATTGTACAGCCGAGCGCGGCGTTTTCCACGTTGCAGCCGGTTACCACGGTGCCGTCGGTACACTCCAGCGCGGCCCCGACGCTGAATCGGGAATAGGGGCTGTACGCATGGCTGGAGGCGGTCTTGGCCATTTCAATCAGTTCTCTGTCTGTCAACAGGATCACCCTTTCCTCGGCTATTTCGGTTCGATGGCGACGGAGGGCAGGTTGCAGAAAATACCGGACGGCGTCGGATCAAGGCCGGTCACGTCGCCGCGCCGCGTGTAAACAGTCAGCTGCTTGTAAACCACCGGAACAATGGGCGCTTTTTCATTCAGCGCGCTGCACAGATCGCCGGCGGCCTTCACCTGTGCGTCGCCGCTGCAGGAGAGATAATTGACCATCAGCGTGTCCAGCGCCTCGTCGGAAAAGCCGCCGTAGTTCAGACTGCCGCCGGTTCCGATCAGAAGATAGGGGTCAAAGTCGGCAATCAGTCGCACTTCGGCATAGTACATGTCGTAATCGCCGGCCTGGAGGGCGGCGGTGTAGTCATCCCAGCTGAGAATCTCCAGATTTGTGTTGATGCCGGTGCCTGACAGAGCGGCGGCGATTTTCTTTGCCGCCGCCACGCGGTAGCTGTTGGTGTTGGACACAATGAATTTCACAGTGATGGTGCTGTCCGGAAAGCCGAGCCAGCCGTCGCTGTCGGCGTCGTCCAGCTCAAGGGCGGCATACAGCGCGGAGACTTCCCGGGATACGGAATCCACCTTCAGCTCCCAGGCTTCGTCATAATACCACAGGGCTGAGGGAAAAATAGTCCTTGCAGGCACGGCAAAGCCCTTCATGACCGTATCGGCGATCGTCTGGTGGTCCACGACGCAGGCAACGGCTTTGCGCATTTCCGCATGGGAAAACACCGGACTTGCCGCATTGAAGCCGACGTACTGCAGCTGTGAAGTGCTGTAATTGTGTGTCTCACAGCCCACATGGATATTCAGCTCTTCCGTACCCGTGGGGTCAAACAGCAGAAGATCCGCGGCGCCGGACGAAAAGTCGGCCACCATGCCATTGGATGTTCCGCGGCTTTTCAGAAAAATTGTGTCCGGACAGGCGGAGACGTCGTCCCGGTAGCCGGAGAAACGCGTGAGTTCCAGGCTGCCTGCGGAGAACGCATAAGGTCCGGTGCCTGCCGGCGCGGACGCGCTGTCTGCGCCGCTGCGGATAATGGGAGTGTCCAGCAGCGCGGGGAGATTGGAGTTGGAAGAGGAAAGCGTGATTTTCACGACGGAGTCGGAAACGGCGGATACAACTGAAATGCAGTCCAGCCGCTGGCCGTATTTTGAAGAATTTCTGGCGGCGTCAAGAGAATATTCCACGTCTGAAGCCGTCAGCACACTGCCGGTGTGGAATTTGACGCCGGCCCGCAGCGTCAGCTCATATTCCGTAAAGTCGCTGTTGGCCGTATAGCTTTCGCACAGGACAGGCTGAGGCCGGAAGCTGCTGTCCAGCCGGAAAAGGCCTTCGTAAACAAGGCTCATCACTGCGCAGTTGTATGAGCTTGTGCTGGAGAGCGGGTTAAACGGATCGCCGGAGTCATAATACAGGGTAAATCTGCCGTCGCCGGCTGTGGTTCCGGCGCCGAAAGAAACGGTGCTGCTGTCGGAACTGTCCGCGCTGTCGTCGGCATCCGCCGGCCCGCTGCCGGCGCTTCCGCAGGCAGAAAAAAGAAGAAGGAGGGCCAGGACGGAGGAGAGAAGGGGGAGGCTGCGTCTGAATCTGTTCATTTGTCCGTCCACGCTCCTTTATGAAAGCATGATCACGCTGCCCTGCGTGCCGCGCCGGCCCTTTGTATAGCGGTGGGACCAGAACAGGTCATGGCTGCACATGGTGCAGATGCCGGAAACATCAATGTTCTCCGGCAGAAGACCGGCACGTTCCAGAAGCAGACGGTTTATGCCTTTCAGATCAACGGTGAATTTCCCGCCGCGCCGCGCGATCATGGGCTCTGCGGCGGCACCCAACGTTTCAGTCATGGCCGCCGGCACCTCGGGCCCGGTTTCAAAGCAGCAGGGACCGATGCAGGGGCCGATGGCGGCGTGAATATCCGCCGGCACGCAGCCGTATTCCGCGCTCATGCGGCGGACGGCCTCTCCGGCAATGTCCAGCGCCGTGCCGCGCCAGCCGGCGTGGACGGCGCCCACAGCGCGGTGTACGCCGTCATGCAGCAGGATGGGCACACAGTCAGCTGTAAAAATGATCAGCGGCAGACCGGGCGTGCTGGTGATCAGCCCGTCCGCCTCGTAAGGCACGTCGGTAAACAGCGTGTGGACATCAGCCTGCGTGGCTGCGCGGACGCATTTCCCGTGGACCTGCCGGGAAAAAACGGCGGCTTCGGGCATGTCCAGCGCAGAGAACAGGCGGCGGTAGTTTTCACGGATATTTTCAGGCGCGTCGTCACAGTGGACGCGCAGATTCAAAGAGGCGTAGATTCCCTGGCTGACGCCGCCCAGACGGGCGGCAAAGCCGTGTTTGACATCCAGCTTTCCGGAAGTCAGGAAACGGACGCCCCGGACACATTGTTCTTTCATCATGGCTTACTGATTTCTGCCGCAGCAGTCCTTGTATTTCATGGGCAGGCCGTTGGGACGCAGCTTGCCGCAGGGACAGGGGTCGTTGCGGCCGATTTTCTTGCCGGTTTTCACAGGCTGCTTTTTCCCGCCGCCTGCACCTGCGCCGGGCGTGGCGCTGGCAGTTGCCACGCTTTTGCGCTGGATGGGCTGTTCGCGGCGGACGACAACGGTGAACATCCGGCGTGCGACCTCTTCCTTGATGCCGTTGATCATGGCCTCAAACATGTCGAAGCCCTCGCGTTTGTACGCATCCACGGGATTGCTCTGCCCGTAGGCGCGCAGGCCGATGCCCCGGCGCAGCTCCGTCATGGCATCGATATGATCCATCCAGTATTCATCCACCACGCGCAGGAGAATGACGCGCTCAATTTCACGCATCAGGGGGACCTGTTCGGGCGTCAGGCCGAAGGCCTTTTCACGCTGCGCATAGACGTCAAAGGCCCGTTCTGTCAAAAAGCTGATCAGTTCGTCGGAAGAAATGCCCTTGGGATAATCATTCAGGGCGGGAAGCTGATCCTTATGCAGGAAAAGGGAGAAAAACGGCGCGGCAATGCGCTCCAGTTCCTCCTGACCGGTGACGCGGCCTTCGGCGCCCACACCGGTGTGTACGGTTGCGGAAATATAATCCGAGATCATGGAGCGGATGTTGCCGGTGATATCCTCGCCGTCCAGAACGCGGCGCCGCTGCTCGTAGATCAGGTTGCGCTGGACGTTCATGACATCGTCATAGTCCAGAACCGTTTTACGGGACTGGAAGTTGCGGCTTTCCACCCGCTTCTGGGCGCTTTCAATGGCGTTGGAGAGAATTTTCTGGTCAATCGGCGTGTCGTCGTCAATGCCCAGGTTGTCCATCATGCTCATCACGCGCTCAGAACCGAAAAGACGCATGATATCGTCAGTCATAGCCAGATAGAACCGGGTTTCGCCGGGATCGCCCTGGCGGCCGGCGCGGCCGCGCAGCTGGTTGTCAATCCGGCGGGACTCATGGCGCTCCGTACCCAGGATGAACAGGCCGCCTGCTGCCCTGACTTTTTCCGCCTCGGCAGCGGTTTCCGCCTTGTGGGCGGCCAGACGATCCCGGAACATGGCCCGGGCGTCCAGAATCTCCTGATTGTCCGTATCTGCAAAGCCGGTGGCCTCAATGATAATTTCGTCCGGAATCTCGGCCCTGCGCAGATCGTCCTTGGCCATATACTCAGCGTTGCCGCCCAGCATGATGTCCGTACCGCGTCCGGCCATGTTGGTGGAGATGGTCACCGCGCCGAGCTTGCCGGCCTGCGCCACAATTTCCGCTTCCTTCTCGTGGTGCTTGGCGTTCAGCACATTGTGCCGGATGCCCTTCTTTTTCAGAAGGGAGGACAGGTATTCGCTCTTTTCAACGGAGACCGTACCCACCAGAACAGGCTGGCCTTTTTCATGACACGCCTCAATCTGGGCGACGATCGCCCGGTTTTTCCCCGCTTCATTTTTGTAGACCACATCCGGGTGGTCAATTCTGGCCATGGGCCGGTTCGTGGGAATCTCCACGATATCCAGCTGATAGATGGCGCCGAACTCCTCTTCCTCCGTCACGGCGGTACCGGTCATGCCGGAGAGCTTATCGTACAGGCGGAAGTAGTTCTGGAAGGTAATGGTGGCCAGCGTCTTGTTCTCCTGTGCGACGGTTACGCCTTCCTTGGCTTCCAGCGCCTGATGCAGGCCTTCGTTGTAGCGGCGGCCGTACATGATGCGGCCGGTGAACTCGTCCACGATCAGGACGGAGCCGTCCTTGACGATGTAGTCCACGTCTTTTTTCATAATGCCGTGGGCCTTCAGCGCCTGGTTGATGTGGTGCGTCAGTGTGGCATTTTCCAGATCGGCCAGGTTCTCCAGATTGAAGTAACGCTCGGCCTTTTCAATGCCCCGGGCAGTCAGCGTGGCGGAGCGGGCTTTTTCGTCGACCACATAGTCGGCGTCCAGATTTTCATCCTCTTCCGCCTTTTCGTCGGTGGAGGCGTAGACAACCTTCCGCAGGCCGCGCACAAAGGCATCCGCCTGCTGGTAGAGGTCCGTGGATTCGTCGCCGCGGCCGGAGATAATCAGCGGCGTGCGGGCTTCGTCGATGAGAATGGAGTCCACCTCGTCCACAATGACGAAGTGATGGCCGCGCTGAACCATGCGGTTTTTGTAAAGAGCCATATTGTCCCGCAGGTAGTCAAAGCCCATTTCATTGTTTGTGCCGTAGGTGATGTCGGCTGCGTATGCGGCCTTGCGCTCGTCATTTTTCAGGCCGTGGACGATCAGGCCCACGCTCAGGCCCATGAACCTGTGAACCTTGCCCATCCACTCCGAGTCGCGGCGGGCCAGATAGTCGTTGACAGTGACGATGTGCACGCCCTTGCCCTCCAGCGCGTTCAGATAGGCGGGCAGCGTGGCCACAAGCGTTTTGCCCTCGCCGGTCTTCATTTCGGCAATGCGCCCCTGGTGCAGGACAATGCCGCCGATCAGCTGTACATAATACGGGCGCAGGCCCAGAACACGGTCCGCCGCCTCGCGCACGGCGGCAAAGGCCTCCGGCAGAATGTCGTCCAGCGTTTCGCCTTCGGCAAGACGCTTTTTGAACCAGGGTGTTTTTGCCTTCAGCTCCTCGTCGGACAGCGCGCGGTATTCGTCGGACAGCGCTTCAATTTTATCCGCAATGGGGCGGATTCGCTTCAGTTCACGGTCGCTGTGCGTACCGAACAGTTTTGAAAAAATGCTCATGTGAATTCAGTACCTTTCAATCGCGGAAGCGCGCCGCCTGGGCGGACATGCCTCCTGAAATCGCCGGCCTGCGGCGGCCGTCCGCGGATCGCCGGCGGACTGGCAGAGCCGGGCAGACAGGCGGTGAAACCTGTTTGCTGAGTGGAGAATAAAATTGCTCAGTCAATAGTATACCATGTTTTTATCAGGGAAAAAAGGGGAAAGCTTAAAATACTTGCGTCTGCAGGGATATTTGGGAACAACTGCAGATATGAACAAGCCCCGCGCTGCGGCGCGGGGCTTGCGTTTCGGAAACAGAGGAAGCGGGCTGCGGCGTTCCGGCAGGGAACCGGCGCAGCCGGCGGAAATAACGGGCTGTCAGCAGGTAGCGCCTTCGGACGGCTGGCTTTCCAGCGCCTTGACAGCCCGGACGATGCGGCTTGTTCCGAGGCGGTCCGCTCCGGCGGCAAGGAAAGCGGCGGCATCCTCAAGGCCGGAAATCCCGCCGGCCGCCTTGATTTTCACATGCGGCTGCACATGGGCCCTGAAGAGCCGGATGTCTTCCAGCGTGGCGCCGGCGCCGCCGAAGCCGGTGGAGGTCTTGATGAAATCCGCACCGGAGGCGGAGACAATTTCACACATTCTGATTTTTTCTTCGTCGGTCAGCATGCACGTTTCGATGATCACCTTCAGAATCCGGCCGCTGCAGGCGGCCTTGACAGCCCTGATCTCGTCCAGCAGGTCGTCCCAGCGGCAGTCCTTGACCCAGCCGATGTTGATGACCATATCCACCTCGTCCGCGCCGTTTTTGACGGCGTCGGCCGCCATGAAGCATTTAGCGGCAGTGGTGTCATACCCGTTGGGAAAGCCGATCACCGTACAGACCGGCAGTCTGCCGGCCAGATAAGCACTGGCCTGTCTGACATAGCTTGCCGGTATGCATACAGACGCGACGCCGTACCGGACGCCGTCGTCACAAAGCGCACGGATCTGTGCCCAGGCGGCGGTCTGCGCCAGAAGCGTATGATCCACAGCGGCGAGAATTTCCCGTGTCTCCATAAACTGTGCCTCCATTGAATTGAATGGAATCAGTATAATTCCAGGCTTCGGAAAAGTCAATTTTTCCATGCTGCCGCATGTCAGGGAAATCCGGGGAAACAGGCATGCCGGCCCGCGTCCCCGGATCAATAAGGAGGCAGATTCAGTTCAGAATATCCAGTTCCCTGAGGCACGCATAGGTATGGACCGAGGAGGAGAGAACGTACGTATAGAATTCATCGGATTCGTGTTTTTTTGTCTGTTCATTGTAACGGGACAGAGCGATGCTGATTTCGCAGCCGTCTTCAAGGATTTCCTTGTCGTATTGTGTGCCCTGCCAAAGCCACACCCGCCCGATATCGCCGGCGCTCATGTCCTTCAGTACTCCGTTTTGGTAGATGTATTCTGCCTGCTCCGGCGTCAGGTTGATGTAGCCGATGTCATCGGTGGAAAGATAGAGATATGCGGATTCGATATTTTCCTGCACAACGGGGATGGCCGAAGCCTTGCGCTCGGCAATGGCTTCCGTGCAGTTGATGATGCCGTCCACGGCGGAACCTATGGAGTGTTTGTCGTTCAGCGCATCGTCCGACAGCAGATACGTATAGGAACGGCTGAACTGGAAGCCGCTTTTCAGTTCATAACAGATGGAAATCCTGTAATAGCCATAGTTTGCTGACAGGTCCGGAGAGGTCTCTCCCTCGCGGTTGATCAGACGCCGGTGCAGCGCCTGCACGGCTTCGATACTCTCCTGCTCATCAAGCTCCACATATTCGCCCACCGTGGAAACGTAAACGGACTGTACTTTGTCTGCGGCGGGCACACGGCCGGCAACGCCGAAGGCGTCCGTGGCGCAGACGGTGATGAACAGAATCACCACGGCGCTGACAGCTGTGTAGCCCTGCCAGGCGCCGAAAACACGGAAGGTTTTCTGAATCAGCATTTCCGATCCGAAATAGCCGACGAATCCCCAGAACAGCATCAGAATCAGCGTGGCCGGAACGCTGTCGGAAACGCTGAGCAGATTGCCCAGCGCCACAGCGCCCACCAGCGCGCAGCCGAAAGCCATGCAGTATTTGAAGACAGGCTTCAGAAAATCAATCGAGACGATGTCGCCGGCAGTTTCCATCCTGCGGCGCTTGTACAGCAGCACCGCCAGGAAAAGGAATACAGCGCTCAGCGCAGCATAGAGGAAGAGGTATGACCAGCCGTTATAGACAAGTCCGTATGCGGGGGTGGTGCCGACCTCCGCCACGCCGGGAGTGTCCGGAAAATTGCTGTATATGCTGGTCGAGGTCGCCAGCATCAGCGGCGGCGAGAGAAATTTGGTTACGACTCCGCCGATATCCAGTCCGAAAATCATGTTCCGGCACAGCTCCTTGGCCAGCACCTCCACTGCCGGGCAGACAGAATTGAAAATTGCGAAAACGGCCGGAAGCGCCAGAATATTGCCGGTCAGCATGGCGCAGAAGGCGGCGAACGTATAGAAAATAAAGTCCATCAGCGTGACAATCGCCAGCCACTGGGCGGCTGCGCCCAGACAGACCGGGCCGAAAGCGATGCACGGAAGGGCGGCCAGCAGGAAAACAATCAGGTTTGCTGCGGTCAGCCAGAACAGTCCGGCCAGATAGTGGGCAAAAAACTGTGCCGTGCGCCGGATCGGCAGGCTGGCCTCCGCATTGGCGCTGCGGGAGCTGTACAGGTAGGAAAAAACGGCCATGGCGGAGATGATGCCGAAGGCGAACGCCAGCCAAATGCCGGGCATCAGTGCCCTGCGCAGAAAGTCAGAGGCGATTAAGGTTGTAAATCCCGTACTGCTGTTTACGTCAGAAACCATGGAAATCGGGCCGAGAAACAGCCAGATCAGCAGATATGCTGCCCAGACGGGCCAGAAACGCCGGACGTCTTTCCAGAAAAGCGTTTTTTCAGATGACCAGGTCTTTAACTGCATAGTCTTCGCCTCCCATTTCGTAAATAAACACTTCTTCCAGCGTCAGAGGGACAATATCGTAGAAAATCGGATTTGCCGCTGCGAAAACGGCGCCGACCACGTCGGCGCTGCCGCGGATGATGGCGGTCTGAATCCGCCCCACGGCGGAGAGATG
Organism: Oscillospiraceae bacterium; assembly: GCA_016293865.1. Taxonomy (GTDB): domain Bacteria; phylum Bacillota; class Clostridia; order Oscillospirales; family Oscillospiraceae; genus JAEDDG01. Next base: position 28,457 of record JAEDDG010000004.1, read on the forward strand.
AAGAACCTTCAGATCCGGCGGAAGCGTCCAGTCATCGGCCGGGACAAACTGCACCTTGACAGTGCCGCCCTGCAGTTCCTCCAGGGAGCGCTCCAGCACGGTTTTGCCGTGGTGAATGATGCCCACATGGTCGCACACATCCTCCAGTTCCCGCAGGTTATGGGAGGAAACCAGCACCGTGGTGCCGCGTTCTTCCACATCGCCCATGATCAGGCCCCAGACCTGCCGGCGCATGACCGGGTCGAGCCCGTCCACAGGTTCGTCCAGAATCAGAATGTCCGGACTGGTGCACAGCGCCAGCCAGAAGGCCGCCTGCTTCTGCATGCCTTTTGACATGCGGCGGATGGTCTGCCGGTCGCTGATGGCGAATGCGTCTTTCAGCTTCTGGTAGCGGGCCATATCAAATTTCGGATAAATGCCCCGGTAGTAATGCATCATGTCGCACACGCGGGCCTGCGGAAAATAGAAGAGATCGTCCGGAATCCAGGCAATGCGGCTTTTGATCTGCGGGTTTTCAAAAACCGGCTGGCCGTCAATAAGAATCTGTCCGGAATCCTGCCGGTAAGCGCCGGTTAGGTGGCGGATCAGAGTGGATTTGCCGGCACCGTTGGGGCCTACAAGCCCGTAAACCGCGCCGTCCGGCACGTGAACATTTACATTGTCCAGCGCGGCAAAGCTGCCGAAACGCTTGGTCACGTCCATTACGTCAATCATCGCTTTTCTCTCCTTCCGTAATCCTGGCGCGCAGCATGCTGCCGCTGACACCCAGGTATTTCAGTTCCTTGACCGCGTCGTCAAACTGTTTGAGAAGCTCTGCGCGGCGCGCACTGTGAATGTCCCCGCTGCCGCCGGCGAAGGAGCCCTTGCCGGGGACAGAGTAAATATAGCCTTCACTCTCCAGTTCGCGGTAGGCACGCTGGATCGTGTTCGGATTGATGGCCAGCTGTACGGCCAGCTCCCGTACGCTGGGCAGCCGCTCGTCCCGGGCAAGCGCGCCGGAAACCAGCAGCGCCCGGATGCCGTCTTTGATCTGCTCGTAAATCGGACGCGGATCGCGGTAATTCAATTGCAGCAAGCGCACATCTCCCTTCTGTATTTACTGTATTAACTGTTTTAGTACAGTAAATATACAGCGCCGGATACAGAATGTCAAGTGTTCTGGAAAAATTTTTGCGGTTGTTTTCCGGCGGCACAGGAAAAGCTATACATATCTTTTTCCGGAGGTTTAAATAATGAAAAAAAGACTGATCGTTCTGCTTTGCGCCGCTGCCGCGGTCTGGCTTCTGGCGGCGCCGGTGCTGGCTGCCGGCGATGCCGGGCCGGAGGCGGCTCAGGCAAGGTTTGAAGCGCTGACCGGGCAGGAGAAAGAGGAAATCTTCCGGCTCGGCGATCAGATTGCGGAGATGCTGGGAAAGCTGTATAAGAAGTATGAACAGCTGGGCGTACTGGACACGGAGACGGCCGGGATGCTCTCAGCCATGTCCGCCGGCGCTGCAGAACGCTGCAGGGCAGACGGCCGGGCGCCGGGGCTTCTGCCGCCGCCGCCCCTGCAGGGCGCCGCGGTACCCAGGGAACGGTAAACCGACGCAGACGGCCGCCCGCAGATTGTTCTGCGGGCGGCCGTGTCCGTTTTTTTCAGTTGAAATGCGGGAGGTTTTCCCGCGGCGTTTACAGGTCGATCATCCGCCGCTGGCGGTTGGATTCATACAGGGCGGAGGCCAGGCGGAGATCCGCGAGCGCGTTTTCACCGGTGCAGACGCCTTTGCAGGCGCCTTCCCTGCAGTACTGCGCGAACATGCCCAGCTGGCGCTTGAAGGAATTGTTGCGCTCGTGGTCGTCAGCCAGCTCATAGGTTTCGGTGCTGCCGTCATAGAAAGAGACGGAAAGGCTACCTTTGTAGAAAAACTCAATCACGCCTTTTTCACCGATAATGGACACATAGTTGCGGTTTTTCCCAGTCCACTGGACGTAGTCCCAGTGATAGTTCACCGTCAGGCCGTCGTAGTCCACAATGCCCTCGGCGCTGTCGTCGCAGGTGGCCAGATACGGCAGACGCGAATCCACCCGGGCAAAGCAGGATCTGGCCGGGCCGAAAAAGTAGCCGCAGAAGTCAAGCTGGTGGGTATAGTCGTACATGACGCCGCCGCCGGTTTCGTATTTGGCGCGGAAGGGAGTCCTGGCGCAGGTCAGTGTTTCAGGCGCGTCAAGCACCACGCGGGCGGAGACAATTTTGCCCAGACGGCCGGAATCCAGAAGCTCCTTGACCTTCTGAACGCCCAGCGTGGCCCGGAGCGTATAGCCGACCATCAGTTTTCGTCCGCTTTCCCGCGCCGCGGCGACCATGGCGGACGCATCCTCCAGGCTGGTGGCGATTGGTTTTTCGCACAGCACGTCCATGCCGGCCTTCAGCGCGGCGATTGTGGGCGCGGCATGCAGGTGGTTCGGCGTGCAGACGATGGCCGCGTCCGCGCCGCTGCGGCGGATGGCGGTGTCCATATCGGTGTATGTCTCCTGAATGCCCAGCTCGCCGGCGATGCGCTGGAGACTGGCCGGAATGGCGTCGCACAGGGCAATTTCGTAATCTCCCAGCTCAGAGGCAACTCTGGCGTGCCGGCAGCCGATGGAGCCGCAGCCGATGATCAGCAATTTCATGGCAGACCTCCTGATGTTCTGTTTGAGATTTGGATTCAGCGGTTGTTCCAGGCAAAACGTATCACATGCCGCAGAATTTGTAAAGGTTGTTCTGCCGGAGTGCGACAAAAAACTTGCCTGCCTGACGGGACAATGGTATAATCGTTCTGATCTATATTATTTGGTTGATTCAGGAGCGTGAAAGCAATGCACTGGTCAGAAGAAATTGCACAGAAGCTGATTGAGAGAAACCCCACAAAGGAAGAGTACGTCTGTGCGGCGGGCATCAGCCCCTCCGGCAGCGTGCATATCGGAAATTTCCGCGATATTGCCACCAGCTATTTTGTGGTCAAGGCGCTGCAGAAAATGGGCCGCAAAGCCCGGCTGCTGTTTTCCTGGGACGAGTTTGACCGTTTCCGCAAGGTCCCGGTGAACGTAAGCGCCATCGCGCCGGATTTTCAGCAGTACATCGGCAGGCCCTATGCCGACGTGCCGGATCCCTTCGGCTGCTGTGAGAGCTATGCCAAGCATTTTGAAAAGGAATTTGAGGCGTCCTTAAAGAAGTTCGGTGTTCCGGTGGATTTCCGGTATCAGGCCAGTGAATACCGTTCCGGCCGCTATGCCCAGGATGTGATCCATGCCATCTCCATGCGCGGGGAAGTCTTTGACATTCTGGATTCCTTCCGGACGCAGGACGCACAGGAGGGCGAGCGCGAGGCGTACTATCCCGTGAGCATCTACTGCCCGGTCTGCGGCAAGGACGACACCACGATTCTTTCCATGTCGGACGACTGCACCAGGGCGGAATATACCTGCAAATGCGGCCATCATGGCACGTTTGACTTCCGGACGGACTTCAACTGCAAGCTGGCCTGGAAGATCGACTGGCCCATGCGCTGGCGCGCGGAGGGCGTTGACTTTGAGCCCGGCGGAAAGGACCACGCAAGCCCCACCGGCAGCTATCAGACCAGCCGTCTGATCTCCAAAAAGGTCTTTGATTATGAAGCGCCCATGTTCCAGGGATATGAGTTCATTGGCATTAAGGGAACGACCGGCAAGATGTCCGGCTCCACGGGCCTGAATCTGACCCCTGAGGTCCTTCTGAAAATTTACCAGCCGGAAGTCATTCTCTGGCTTTATTCCAAGACGCTGCCCACCAAGGCCTTTGATTTCTGCTTTGACGACGAAATCCTGCGTCAGTATTTTGAGTTTGACAAAATGTACACGGCCTGGAAATCCGGCACTGCGGATGAGAGCGTGAATGCGATCATGTACAACGTTCAGGTCAACGACCGGGTGGTGAACACGGTGCCCATGCAGCATCTGGCCTCCTTCGGTTCGATTGTCGATTTCAATCCGACGATGCTGGAGACGATTTTCCGCAAGATCGGGACCAATTACACGCAGGACGAATTTGCCGAGCGGCTTGACCTGGCCAGGTACTGGATGGAGAAATGCTCGCCGGAGAGCATGATCCGCCTGCTGCCGGAGAACAACACCGCCTATTACAATGACCTGCCGGAGGAGAACAAAAAAGAGATCGCCATTCTGGCCGATTTCATTGAAAAGGGCGGCTACACGCTGGAGGAGCTGAACACGTTCATTTATTCTGTGCCTGTTCAGATATTCGGCGAGATGGACGACAAGGAGAAGAAGCAGCGGCAGGGCGTCTTTTTCCGCAATGTGTACAATCTTCTGATCGGCAAGCCGAAGGGACCGCGGCTTTATCTGTTCCTGTTTGCGGTGGAGCCGAAAAAATATCTGCATCTGCTGCAGTTCTGATGATTGATTTGATTTTATTTCGCTCCGTGCGCAGCAGCGTACGGAGCGAAACTGCAATCTGCGCGAAAGGACGGAGAAAATGAACGGCGTTTATGCGAAAATGGAGAGCTGTCTGCGTTCCCTGCGGGAGAAGACGGACTTCGTGCCGGAAGTGGCCCTGGTGCTCGGCAGCGGACTCGGCGCCTTTGCCGATCTGGTGGAAGATGCCATTTCTGTCAGTTATGCGGACATTCAGGGATTTCCTGTGTCCACCGTGCCCGGCCACAAGGGGCGGTTTGTATTCGGGACCGTCGGCGGCGTGAAGACAGCGGTCATGCAGGGCCGCGTGCATTATTACGAGGGGTACAGCGTGACGGATGTGGTGCTGCCTGTGCGGCTGATGGCCATGATGGGCGCGAAAAAGCTTTTCCTGACCAATGCGTCCGGCGGTGTGAATCCGGCGTTCAGGGCCGGGGATTTCATGCTGATTACAGATCAGATCATGAGCTTTTTCCCGAACCCGCTTGTGGGGGCCAATGTCGATGAGCTGGGGACGCGGTTCCCGGACATGAGCCGGGTGTATGACCCGGCGCTGTGCGGCCTGATCTGTGAGGCGGCCAGGGAAAACGGCATTGCGCTGCGGCAGGGCGTTTACTGCCAGCTGACCGGCCCCAGTTTTGAAACGCCGGCGGAGATCCGGATGCTGGGCCGTCTGGGCGTGGATGCGGTGGGCATGTCCACCGCCTGCGAGGCAACGGCGGCCCGCCACGCAGGGATGCGCGTGTGCGGCATTTCCTGTATCACCAATCAGGCGGCCGGCCTGTCCAAAACGCCGCTGAGCCATGCTGAGGTTCAGGAGACGGCCGACCGGGTGGCGCCGCTTTTCCGCCGCCTGGTGTGGGACAGCATTGCCCGCATGGGAAGAGAGGCGGAGCAATGAGCGCCGTATATCCGGAAAACGTCCGGCTGACGGCGGACGGCACCGCCGTTCGGATCCTGGACCAGACCCGCCTGCCGGGGGAGACGGTTTATCTGGAGCTGAAAACGCCGGAGGAGCTGCGGGAGGCCATCTGCGCCCTGCGTGTGCGCGGCGCGCCGGCGATCGGCATTTTTGCCGCATATGCCATCTATGTGCTCTGCCTGCACAGCGGCGCTGCCGATGAACGGCAGCTGCGGCTGTTTTTTGCCCGGCAGAAGGCGGAGCTGGATTCCGCCCGGCCCACAGCGGTAAATCTGAGAAAAATGCTGGATCGGATGGAGCGCGTGCTGGATTCCGCCGCCGGCCGGCCGGCGGCGGAGATTCTGGCGGCGCTGCGGCAGGAAGCCGAACAGATCCAGCAGGAGGATATCGCCATGTGCCGCGCCATCTCGGAGCACGGGCTGGCGCTGGTCAGGGAGGGCGACGGCATCCTGACGCACTGCAACGCAGGCGCGCTGGCCACCTCCTGTTACGGGACAGCGCTGGGGCCGCTGCTGCTGGCGGCGGAGCGGGGCATCACGCTGCACGCCTGGTGTGATGAAACGCGGCCGCTTCTGCAGGGCGCGCGCCTGACCAGTTATGAGCTCAGCCGGGCCGGCGTGGATACGACGCTGATCTGTGACAATATGGCCAGCGCAGTTATGCAGCAGGGGAAAATTCAGGCCTGCTTTGTGGGCTGCGACCGGCTGGCTGCCAACGGAGATGCGGCCAACAAGATCGGCACCAGCGGCGTGGCCATCCTGGCTGCGCATTACGGCGTGCCGTTCTATGTGTTCTGTCCGACCTCGACCATTGATTTTTCATGTCCTGACGGCGCGCATATTCCCATTGAGCTGCGGGATCCTGCGGAGATCGGCCGGAAGTATTTTGAAAAACCCATGGCGCCGGAGCATGTAAAATGCTTCAATCCGGCGTTTGATGTGACGGATCACGCGCTGATTACAGGTATCGTGACGGAGAAAGGCGTTTTGCGGCCGCCGTATGTGCAGTGCCTTGCGGCGCTTCTTGAAGGAGGAAAGAAATGATTCGTTTTTACGGCGGAAAAGTTCTGCGCTGCGGCGCGGCGTTTTCCATTACTGAGGATGAAGTCTGGACGGACGGCAGCCGGATCGTCCATGTGGGACCGGCGCCGGAGACAATGCCGGCTTTCGACCGGGAGATCGATTTGAAAGGCGATCTTCTGATGCCGGGCTTCAAAAATGCGCATACCCACTCGGCCATGACCTTTCTGCGGTCGTATGCCGACGATCTGCCGCTGAAGGAGTGGCTGTACAACCGCGTTTTCCCGCTGGAAGCCAGACTGACGCCGGAGCATGTTTACGTGTTTGCCAAGCTGGCGATTCTGGAGTACCTGACCAGCGGCATTACATCCTGCTTTGACATGTATTTTTACAATGACAGCTATGCCAGCGCCTGTATTGACAGCGGCTTCCGGACAGTGATGTGCGGGGCTGTCACCCAGTTTGACGACAACATGGAAAAGGTGGAGGATGAGTATCTGCGCCTGAACAGGCTTCATCCCCTGGTGTCCTACCGGATCGGTTTTCACGCGGAGTACACGGCTGATGAGCGGATTATCCGCTACATCCGCGGCCTCAGTGAGAGATACGGCGCGCCGGTCAGCGCCCATAATTCCGAGACGGCCTCTGAGGTGCAGGAGTGCATCCAGCGGCATGGCGTGACGCCCACCCGCTATTTTGAGGAGAACGGCCTGCTGGAAAACGGCGGCAGCTTTTTCCACTGCACGCACATGACGGACGGAGACATCGCCATTTTCAGAAAGCATGGGCTGTGGGCTGTGACGAATCCGTGTTCCAATCTGAAGCTTGCAAGCGGCGTGGCGCCGATTGTGCGCATGCAGCAGGGCGGCGTGAATCTGGCCATCGGCACGGACGGCGCCGCCAGCAACAATGCGCTGGATATGTTCCGGGAGATGTATCTCGTCTCGGTGCTGCAGAAAGTCACGCGGGAAGATGCTTCCGCCTGCGACGCCGACAGTGTTCTGCGCATGGCGGTCAGCGGCGGCGCGCTGGCCATGGGTCTTGACGACTGTACGGCCATTGAGCCGGGAATGCAGGCGGACCTGACGGTGATTGATCTGAACCGGCCCAGCATGCGTCCGCTGCACAATATCCGGAAGAACCTGGTGTACGCCGGGAGCAAGGACTGCGTGCGCATGACCATGGTGGCCGGCCGGATTCTGTATGAAAACGGCGCGTTCTTCACCGGGGACGATCCGGAAAGGCTTTACGCACAGGCACAGGCCATGGCTGAGGAGATCAAAAACGGCTGAGTCTTGCTCAAACTGAACATGGTTGACAAAGATGACTCCGTTCGGTGCTTTTTTCCCCGACGGGATTTCAGTATAATAATGACGGCCTGAAAGCCGGAATTGATGATTTGGATACGGAGGAAAATCAATGAAAATACATGCTTCGCCGCTGAAATGCGTCATTGGCGATGCCGTGGCCACGGCAGAGTCCAGGGGCTATCATTTCCCCAGCGCAGAGGTTCTGTCCGACGGTTCAATTTACATTGCAGCCCGCAGGGACAAGGGCATGAACGATCCCTACGGCACGACGGAGGCCGTGCGATACATTCCCGCCACAGGGGAAATCGTGCCGATGCCGTCGCCCACACAGCAGGATCTGGCTGAGGATGGAAGCAGAACCGCTTATATGTGCTATGTCAGCGAACTTGCGCCCAACGAACTGATTGCGCTTTATGACCTGCTGGAGCCCCAGGGACATGCCACCATGTTCGACGACAAGACCTTCGGAATCTGCGCATGCACGCTGCGGATCACCCGGTCCCACGACAACGGACTGACCTGGGATGCGCCGGAGGATGTGGCCTACAAGACGCCGGACGTGATGGTGCCCGGTCAGATTTACAAAACGAAGGACGGCGTGATCGGCTTCCATGTGGAGATGCACAACCACTGGGAAGTGGACTACAAGGAGCCCATCCAGGCCCGGTTTATCTATTCGACAGACGGCGGAAAAACATTTGACAAGGCCGCCATGATTCCGCATCCGCGGGATTTCCTGGCGGGGGATGCCCGCCCGACCACGGACGACAAGGGCAACATCTGCGCATTCTTCTGGGGTTTTGACCTGAAAGCCATGAAGGATCTGGCGATCTACCGGTCATTTTCTGCCGACGGCGGAAAAAGCTTTTCGCCGGTGGAGCCCATCGAGCTGAAAAAGCAGATTACTTCACCCTTCTGGATCAGTGACGATGTGTACATGTGCATCTATCAGGAGCGGTTTTCCGCCCATCCCGGCCTGTATGCCGCTCTGAGCTATGACGGCGGCAAAACCTGGGACGAGGAGAATGCGGTCGGTATTTTTGTGAAGGGCAGCGCGCCGAAGTCGGAGAACGCCTTTGACAGCGGCAATGACGAGGCGTATACGTTCGGCTATTCCACCCTGACCAAGCTGGCGCCCAACAAGGCGCTGGTGACGTTCTGGCATGCCAACGGCGGCACCACCTGCATCTCGGTGTGCGAGCTGACCGTGACGGAAGACTGAACGGGGCGCTGCGCGTTTTGATCTGAACTTTGCGGACCGGAGAAAGAATCTGAGCTTTCTCCGGCCCTGCTGTTTTTTATGTATAAGAGCGGTATTTCTGCGGAAACTACCTGCAGAGAGGTGCTGTGCTTATGAAAATGACAAAACAGGAATACGGGGAATATATCAAGACCAAATCCCCGGATTCACCGTTTGGAAGAGATCTTCTGCTGGCTTTTGTGGTCGGCGGCCTGATCTGCTGCGTGGGACAGGCCCTGTATGCGCTGTATACGCGGCTGGGACTGGACCGGGATACGGCCGGTACCGCGATGAGCGTGACGCTTGTGTTCCTGGGGACGTTTTTTACCGGCCTCGGGCTGTATGACCGGCTGGCCAAGTACGCGGGCGCCGGTACGCTTGTGCCGATCACCGGTTTTGCAAATTCCGTGGCGGCGCCGGCGATGGAATTCAAAACCGAGGGGTTCATCACAGGCATGGCGGCAAAAATGTTTATTATTGCGGGCCCGGTGATTGTTTTCGGCCTCTCAGCCAGCGTGATTTACGGCATCGTTCTTCTGATTATCAAAAGTTTTTGAGAAAACTGCGCCTCTGCCGGCACGGCGGGCGCAGTTTTTCTGTATTCCGGTGAAACAAAATATGCAGGCGGTTCGTCTATTTAAAACGGTTGGAAGGAGGAAAATGATATGAAAAGACTGACTGCGCTGTTTCTTATCCTGGTTCTGCTGCTTTCCGGCTGCGCATTGGGAAATGATGCGCTGAAGCCCCAGGAGCCGGCTGAAGATGCGGGGACGGAACAGGATGTGCAGCCGGTACCGGAGCCTGAACCGTCACTCATGGACAGCCGGGAGCCGACCGGTACACGCGGAAACACCTGGTACATACCCAACGAAGAGGTTGAGCAGATACAGCTTCCCGAGCTGCGCCAGTTTGGAGACGCATTTTTGCTCAGCACTACAATGAACCGGGGACCTGAAGGCGGCGTTCAGCTGAAGCTGATCTCCATGAAAGACGGCGCGTTTCTGGCACAGGCCAGCTTTCCTGGCGGCGTTTATGTGCATGTTCAGACCGGCAGGGACGGCATCGGCGTATGTGACTCCGAAAGCGGAGAAGTCAGAATATTTGACGGACAGCTCCAGCTGACTGCCAAGTATGAGCTGGAAGGGGACGGGGAGAGCTGGTACCTGAGCCGGGATCTGAAGACCCTGTATGATCTGCGGTATACGCAGGGCGTTGCTGCCGTGGATCTGGAAACCGGCACGGAGACGGCGCTGATGGACAATGCCAGAGAGGTGATGATCTTAGGCCATTCTGAGCAGTATGTCCTGTTTTCCTATATTGACCTTGAGAGCCAGAGAACATTTTACTGCTGCCTGGATCTGGACACCGGTACGCTGAGTGCCCTGCCCGTGGAGGAAAGCGTGGGCTGGAGCGAGCGCTGCGGGAACACCTGGCTTTTCGGCAGCAAGGAGCACTGGGGAGAGTACAGGCTGCTCTCCGGCGGGCAGGCAAAAACGGCCGTCTGTACGGATGGCTCGCTCAAAATACTCCCCCAGGACAGACTGCTTAAAATGAGCCTGGAATGCAGGGAGATGACCATTTATGATCTGGATGGCCGTTTCCTGTCCGGGTGTACGCTCCAGGAAGGCGGAGACAGTTATATCAGCGCGCCGCCGGTTTGGAGCAGCCTGTGGAACGGATATTTCTTTCTTGAGTTTGGCGGGAATCAGACCGGCAGGCTGGTGTTCTGGGATCCTGAAGTGGAGACAGCCGGAGATGATTTCCTGCTGACAGACGATGTGGAAGAGACAGAGGGCGAACAGACTGCCGCTGAGGAGCTGTATGTCCGGGCCGGTGAGCTGTCTGACCGCTTTGGCGTGGATATCCGGATTGCCGAACAGTGCGGGCTTGACTACAACGGCTACACAGCCACGGCTGTAAGCGATACCGAGTGGGTCACATACGGTCTGGACTGTATTGAAAATGCGCTGAGCGTATACCCGGAGGGATTTATCAGCCAGCTGTGTTATGGGGACATCCGCAGGATTCAGATTGAACTGGTCAGCGGCCTCACCAACAAGGAAGGTGCAAACGCCATTTCCAATGCGGCCGCATTTGTGCAGACAAACGGCGACTGTGAAGTGATTGTGGCAGACGTCTACCTGACCAGTGAATGGAGCTATTACCATGAGATCGCGCACATGATTGACAACCGCCTGGCCTGGGACGCGAGTCTGCGGGAAGACGCGCTGTTCAGCGAGGAAAAATGGATGGAACTGCAGCCGGAGGGGTTTGAATATGCGTATTCCTATACCGAAATGCCGGACGAAGTGGCCCGGTATGCCGACAGCGGATATTTCATCATGGAGTACTCGTGCAGATATCCGACAGAGGACCGCGCAACGATGATGGAAGCTGCCATGACAAATTCCTTCTATGAATTTGAGATGAATCCGGGGCTTGGTCCGAAGCTTGCGTACTACAGCGCATGCATCAGGGACTGCTTTGATACCACCGGGTGGCCGGCGGAAACGCCCTGGGAGGAACTGCTGGAACCGGCCGCATGATGACGGAAAATTGTGACAGGACGGATCAGAGCCGGATCTGATAAAATGACAAAAAGGCGGCGCAGCTCAGTTGAGCTGCGCCGCCTTTTGTTTTGTACAGATGGGATCAGCCAAACACGGCAAGCAGGAAGCCTGCGGCAATGGCGGAACCGATGACGCCGGCCACATTCGGGCCCATGGCGTGCATGAGAAGGAAGTTGGAGGGGTTTGCCTTCTGGCCTTCAACCTGGGAAACACGGGCGGCCATCGGCACGGCAGACACGCCTGCAGAGCCAATCAGCGGATTGATCTTGCCGCCGGAGAGTTTGTACATCAGCTTGCCCACCAGCAGACCGCCGGTGGTGGACAGGGCAAACGCGACCAGACCCAGAATGACGATCAGGATGGTCTGCAGGGACAGGAAACGCTCAGCACCCATGGTGGCGCCGACGGAGGTGGCCAGCATGATGGTGACGATATTCATCAGAGCGTTCTGAGCGGTGTCGGACAGACGGTCGGTCACGCCGCACTCACGGAAGAGGTTGCCGAGCATCAGGCAGCCGATCAGCGGAGCGGTGGAGGGCAGAAGCAGGATGCAGAACGCAGCAACAAGAATGGGGAAAATGATTTTCTCAGTCTTGGAAACGGGACGCGACTGCTCCATCTTGACCTCGCGCTCTTTCTTGGTGGTCAGCGCACGCATGATGGGCGGCTGAATCAGAGGAATCAGAGCCATGTAGGAATAAGCGGCAATGGCGATGGGGCCGAGGAGGTGAGGCGCCAGCTTGGTGGTCAGGAAGATGGCCGTGGGGCCGTCTGCACCGCCGATGATGCCGATGGAAGCGGCCTCATTGCCGGTGAACTGACCGGAGGCAATCGCGCCGAAGAAAGCCAGGAACACGCCGAGCTGTGCAGCAGCGCCCAGCAGCATGCTCTTGGGATTGGAAAGCATGGGGCCGAAGTCGGTCATGGCGCCGACGCCGAGGAAGATCAGCGACGGGTAAATTCCGGCTTTGACGCCGATGTAGAAGATGTCCAGCAGACCGCCGTGGTGAATGATGTCGGTAAAGGCGATGTGTTCAATGACCTCGCCGGTGCTGGGAACGGTGTATGCGGTGCCGGCAATATAAGCGTCCCACATTTCCTGATGGAACATTTCACTGCCGGGCAGGTTGGCCAGCAGACAGCCGAAAGCGATGCCGACCATCAGCAGGGGCTCAAACTTTTTCCCGATGCCGAGGTACAGCAGCAGACAGCTGATGGCAATCATGATGAGATTTTTCCAGCCGCCTGCGGCAAAAAACGCCGCAAAACCGGAAGTATCAACAAGATTCTGCAGGGTTGCAACTATATCCATCTGCGCGCCTCCTTATGCCAGAACGACAAGCGGAGCACCGGTGTCAACAGTGGAACCCTGAGCGGCGACGATCTGCGCCACAGAACCATCCCGGGGAGAGAGAATCTCATTTTCCATCTTCATGGCTTCGAGCACGACCAGAAGGTCGCCCTTTTTCACAGCCTGGCCTGCGGAAACGTTGATCTTCAGGACAGTGCCGGGCATGGGGGAGTTGACGGTCTCGCCGGCGGCGGTGGCGGCAGGCGCAGCGGCCGGTGCGGCAGCGGGAGCAGCTGCGGGGGCGGCGGCAGGAGCGGCGGGCGCGGGAGCAGCGGCAGGCGCATATGCTTCATATTCGTCCAGGAGAATGGCTTCGCCGTTTTCTACTTCAACCTCATAAGTTCTGCCTCTGAGTGTAACTTTGTATTTCATAATTATTTGACCTCCCTGATGGATTTGAAGCGCAGCTCGTTGAGCGGCTTGCCGGTTTTATCTGCGACAATGGCCATGATCATGGCGGCGTCCTTATCGGACACGTTGTAGAGCTTCAGCTCGCCGGCGGAGCCGGGTGCGGGCTCAGCTTTGGGCGCGGGCGCCGCTGCTTCCTGAACGGGAGCGGGGGCGGCCTTGGCCGCAGCCTTTTTCCTGGCGGAGGCAACCATGACTTTGCCGAACAGGATGATGACAAACATCAGAAGGACCAGACCGAAGAAGACAACCGCATAGCCCAGAATAGCGGTGACTGCGGCATCTCCGATCGTCATTTTGGAGCCGGTGGAGGCTACTGCGGAAAGCACTTGCATGATACTTCCTCCTTATGCTTCGACGATGGTGTACTTGGCCACGTTTTCTTCCTTTTCCTTGCGGTAGGCGAAATATTTCTCTGCTTCCTTGGGGAAGGCAATGTAGGAGAGAACATCTTCGTCGCTGTGCGCGATGTCGCCCAGCTCCTTCTTGGTCTTTTCAAACTGGGGCTCCAGCGTTGCGGCAAAGCGGCCTTCGATTTCCTTGTCGCCGCCGAGGATTTTGGCCTTGATTTCGGGATTGATGGGCGCGGGTGTGCGGCCATATTCGCCGCGGCAGTATGCCTTGACCTCTTTGCCCACGTTCTTGTATCTTTCGCCGGCCAGGACGTTCTGTACGGCCTGTACGCCGACCATCTGGCTGGTGGGGGTGACGAGAGGAGGATAGCCCAGGTCTGCGCGGACCTTCGGCGTCTCCACAAGAGCCTCGTCCAGTCTGTCCAGCGCGTTCATCATTTTCAGCTGGCTGATCAGGTTGGAGAGCATGCCGCCGGGAATCTGGTAAGTCAGGCACTGGGTGTCAGTCGCCATGGAGATGGGATTCAGCGTGCCGTCTGCCAGATACTCTGCGCGCACGCCCTTGAAGTAATCGGCCATTTCCTTCAGAACCTTGTCGTCCAGATCCACTTCGTAGCCCAGCTGACGCAGTGCGTAAGCCAGGGTCTCGGTGGCGGGCTGGGAGGTGCCGCCGGAGAAGGGGGAGATCGCGGTGTCGATGACGTCCACGCCGGCTTCGACAGCCTTGAGATAGGTCATGAATGCAAGACCGGTGGTGGAGTGGGTGTGCAGAACCACAGGCAGATCCACGGCGTCCTTCAGAGAGGAAACCAGGTCATAGGCCTCCTGGGGACCCATGATGCCGGCCATGTCCTTGATGCAGATGGACTGAACGCCCATTTTGGCCAGATCCTTGGCCAGCTCCTGATACTTGGCAAGCGTGTGGACAGGGCTTGTGGTATAGGACAGGGTGCCGGATGCATGCGCGCCCTGCTTCAGGGTTTCGTCAATGGCGACTTCCAGGTTGCGCACGTCGTTCAGCGCGTCAAAAATGCGGATGATGTCAATGCCGTTTTTGACGGAGTACTCAACAAATTTGCGCACGACGTCGTCCGGATAGTGCTTGTAGCCCAGAACGTTCTGACCGCGCAGAAGCATCTGCAGCTTGGTGTTGGGCATCTTTGCGCGGATTTTGCGCAGACGCTCCCAGGGATCTTCGTTCAGGTAGCGCAGGCAGACGTCAAATGTGGCGCCGCCCCAGCACTCAACGGAGTAGAAGCCGGCCTTATCCATGGTCTCCAGAATCGGCTCAAACTTGCTGTAGGGCAGCCGGGTGGCGATCAGGGACTGGTTGGCATCGCGGAGGATGGTCTCTGTGAAATTCACTTTCATTGTCTATGGTACCTCCCTTTGGATATAAAAAAATACAGGTAAAGAGCGTGCGCTCCAGTTCATACCATTGTAAAGTATAATATAAAAACCGAACAAAGACAAATAAAAAAAGCGTTAAAATCTGACCAAAAATCAGGCCTGTTTTTGCCGTTTTGAGGGGAGCATGACCAAAAACTGCAATTTAACGGTTCTGAAAAAATCTTAACCGTATCTTAATCTGATAAACGCTATAATTAACGGGACGGAAAATCCGGCCGGGGGAAGCTGCGCGGCGCAGAAGAACGTGGACTGCGTTTATTTTTTGCCGCGTCTGTGCATGTTATCCTCGCCCGCCGGCTGATTTTCAGGACAATCTGCCGGTTTTGCAGGCTGCACAGCAGTACATATCCTGCATATCCGGCCTGACTGTGCGGGAGCTGAATGATGGATGTATCTTTTGCGTATTTTTTTGACCGGATGATGCACAGCCCGCTGCTGCTGGCGGCGGTTCTGCTGACGTTCGGCGTGATTTTTGTCAACGGCTGGACGGACGCGCCCAACGCCATTGCCACCTGCGTGGTTACCCGGTGTATGCCGCCGGGCGCTGCGATTTTCATGGCGGCGGTGCTGAATTTCTTGGGTGTGTTTCTGATGAGCGTGCTGAATGCCACCGTAGCGGAGACGATTATGAAAATGGTGGATTTCGGAACGGACGCACACGCGGCCATTGTCGCCCTGAGTGCGGCGCTGTTTGCCATCGTGGTGTGGGCGGTGCTGGCCTGGTGCTTCGGCATTCCAACCAGTGAGAGCCATGCGCTGATTGCCGGACTGACCGGCGGCGCTGTGGCGCTTCATGGCGGCCTTTCCGGCGTAAACGGCGCGGAATGGGTCAAGGTGCTTTACGGCCTGGTGCTGTCTGTGCTTCTGGGCTTCGGTCTGGGCTGGCTTGTGTGCCGCGGCGTTGTCCTGCTGTTTCGGAAGGCTGACCGCCGGAAGACGGAAAAGGGATTCCGTGCCGCGCAGATTTTCGGCGCTGCCGCCATGAGCTTCATGCACGGTGCGCAGGACGGGCAGAAATTCATGGGCGTCGTCCTGCTGAGCCTGTATCTGGCCAACGGATGCGCCCCGGCCGACGCGGCTGCGGCGCCTGTGTGGCTGATGCTCAGCTGCTCGCTGGTGATGGGCGTCGGGACATCCGTCGGCGGGAAAAAGATCATCAAGTCGGTGGGGATGGACATGGTCAGGCTGGAAAAGTATCAGGGCTTTTCGGCTGACATTGCCGCGTCGCTGTGCCTGCTCCTGAGCTCGGTATTCGGTCTGCCCGTGTCGACAACGCACGCGAAAACGGCGGCGATTATGGGCGTCGGCGCTGAACGGCGGCTGTCGGCCGTCCGCCTTTCTGTCGTGCAGGAGATGGCGCTGACCTGGATTCTGACTTTTCCGGGCTGCGGTTTGATCGGCTTTGTTATGGCAAAGCTTTTTATGCATCTGTTTTAGAACAGGACTGATTATTGGGGAGCGGAAGTATGGCGGGAAAAAACGAACGGTTTTACTTTACAAATTTTGTTGAGGCGGCTGAGTGCGCCTGCAGTGCGGCCCGGTATCTGACGGACTGCCTGCTGCGGTATGATCCGAAAGGGATACGGTCCATGCTGGAGACCATGCATCGCTATGAGCACATGGGAGACCAGAAGAAGCACGAGATGTCCGTGGCGCTGGCGCAGGCGTTTGTCACGCCCCTGGACAGAGAGGACCTGGCGGATATCAGCCAGTGCATAGACGAGGTGACGGACGCCATCGAGGAGGTCCTGCAGCGTTTTTACATTGACAACATACGGTCTGTTCCGCCGGAGGCGATCGAGTTTGCAAAAATGATTGCCGCGTGCTGCGCACTGATGAAGGAAATGATGGAAGAGCTCGGCAATTTCAGGAAACCGGAAAAGCTGAGGAAGATCATCATTGCCCTGAACCATGCGGAGGAGGACTGCGACAGTTTTTATATAGACGCCGCGCAGAACGCGCGGATGCGGCATGACGACATGTTCGAAGTATTCTCCTGGCGGGAGATTTTTGATTACATGGAGCGCTGCGCAGACGCGTGCGAACATGTGGCCGACGTGGTGGAAACCGCTGTTATGAAAAATACCTGACTGCGCGGAGCCGGGAAAGACGGAAGGCTGCGCAGATGGTGCATGAAAGGGAGTCATAAATGGAATCAGTTTTTGAGAATGTCCTGAATATTGAGTGGCGGCAGATTGTGATGTGGCTGATCGGCGGCATTCTGATCTATCTCGCCGTGAAGAAGGACATGGAGCCGGCGCTGCTGCTGCCCATGGGCTTCGGCGCAATTCTGGTCAACCTTCCCATGTCCGGCGCTGTGACGCAGATTTACGACGGCGTGGCGGAAACCGGCGTCATTGACCTTTTGTTCAATTCCGGAATTGCGAATGAGCTGTTTCCGCTGCTGCTTTTTATCGGCATCGGCGCCATGATTGATTTTGAACCGCTGCTGACCAATCCGAAGCTGATGCTTTTCGGAGCTGCGGCGCAGTTCGGCATTTTCTTTACGCTGAGCATGGCGGCGCTGCTGGGATTTGACCTGAAGGACGCCGCCTCCATCGCCATTATCGGCGCGGCAGACGGACCGACGTCCATCTTTGTGGCCAATTATCTCCGGTCCAATTACATTGGCCCCATTATTGTGGCGGCCTATTCCTACATGGCCCTGGTGCCCATTGTCCAGCCGCCGGTTATCCGGCTGTTCACGACGAAAAAGGAACGGCAGATCCGCATGGATTACACGGGCATCAAGGTTTCAAAGCGGACGAAAATCCTGTTCCCTGTTGTGGTTACCATTGTGACCGGGATTGTCTCCCCGCGTTCGGTGGCGCTGATCGGCTTTCTGATGTTCGGCAATCTGATCCGGGAGTGCGGCGTGCTGAATTCCCTGTCAGAGACGGCCCAGAAAGTGCTGACCAATCTGATTACGCTGCTTTTGGGCATTACAGTGGCTGCCAGAATGACAGCGGACGCGTTCCTCAATGTACAGACGCTGATGATTCTCGGGCTTGGGCTCGCCGCGTTTATTTTCGATACGATCGGCGGCGTTCTGTTCGCGAAGGTGCTGAATCTGTTCAGCAGAAAGAAAGTGAATCCCATGATCGGAGCCGCCGGGATTTCCGCATTTCCCATGTCGGCCCGGGTGGTGCATAAAATGGGCCTGCAGGAGGACAACCAGAATTTCCTCCTGATGCACGCAGTGGGCGCCAATGTCTCCGGCCAGATTGCCTCGGTGGTGGCCGGCGGCCTGATTCTGAATTTCTTTGGATAACGGGAGGGAAGACGATGAATGTCGAATTGTTTTTGTCCACGCTGCCGTTTATGGCGAAAGGAATGGCGGCTGTGTTTGCGGTTATCCTGGTGCTGATGCTGTGTATTTTCCTGCTGAACAGGCTTTTTTCTCCCGGAAAATGAGCGCGCGGCGGAATGGCCGTATGAATCAGAATCCCCGCTGAAGGCGAGAAGCCTTCAGCGGGGATTGCTGCTTTTCAGACTTTTCGGACGCCGGAGCCGGTCAGTTCAGGGAGAACTCCATGTATACCGGGTTGTGATCGGAGGCGGCAAAGCCGCAGTCAATGACGGCGGCGCTTTCGACGGTTACGTTTTCGGAGACGATGAAGCCGTCCACAGTCAGCACAAAGGTATGGCCGGGCGTATAGGGTTCGTCAGTATTGCGGCTGCTTGGAATGGGGGCGTCCGGATCACAGCTGTTGACCAGCCGGAAGCCCCGGGGCATCAGCTGCGCAGGGAAAGGCCGCGCCCAGGTGAACGTGCCGCCGTCCACGCCGAAGACGGCGCCTGAGTTGCCCAGAAGATCCATGTTGAAGTCCCCGCCGCAGATGACGTGGCAGCCTTCCGCGGCATCCGCCGCCATGTCGCCCAGCAGCATGTCCAGCTGCCGGGTGTTGATGCTGCCGTCTGATGAGTAGGCGGAGAGGTGCACATTATACAGGCACAGCGTCCCGCCGTTTTCCAGCGGGATACGCGTGATGCTGTAGCAGCGGTCAAGGTCCAGCAGTTTGGTCAGTCCTGTTTCGATGGGAAGGCTCCGGCGCAGCGCGCTGTCTGCCGTCCAGGCGGAGAAGGTCATCAGCCCGGAGCGGGACCGGCCGTGGGGGTGCAGAGGGGGATACATCAGATACGCGGAGTCGTAGTTCTGGCAGAATACGCTGTCATAGCCGGGAAGCGCCCCGGAAAACAGGGCGGATTCATCGATGTGATAGCTGCGGGTTGAATCCGTGTCCACCTCCTGAAGCAGGATGAAATCCGGCTGCAGTCCGGACAGAAGGCCGGTACAGTACCCGATGTTGTTTTCAACGGCCTGCGCCGAGAAGGCGCGGGATTCCGTGCCGCCGTCCATGAAAAAGGAATAGTCGCTGCTGTAGGCGCCGAAGCCCACGTTCCAGGTGACGATGGAAAAGGTGTCGTCTGCCGGGACAGAGGCTTCTTCGGCGCCGGAGACGACGTCCAGCGTCAGATTGTCCTCCAGCCTGGAATATGTGGCCAGGACGTATATGACATAGGCGAGCACGACCGCCAGGACGACGGCCAGCACACAGCCGCAGATTTTCAGGATTTTCTTCATTGCTCGACCTTCTTTCGTCCGCTGCCGGACAGATGGATGAAAAGAACACAGGAAATGGCAATCAGAAGGACCAGGGTAACGGCGAGGCTGCCCTCAAGCCCGAAGGAGCCGCCGTTCCACAGCTTCAGTTCGTCGGCAGGCGTGCAGCGCAGAACGCTGTCCCCGGCCGCGGTTCCGCTGACGGGTATGCCGAAGAGATTCCCCTGTGCAAAGTTCCACATGGAATGGATAGCGGCGGCGCCCCAGATGCTGCCGCGCCAGAGAAAGTAGATGCCGGCAAACGCCCCGAACAGGAAGAGGTTCACCAGCGCCAGTACGGAGAGACCGGAGTTGGAGATGTGCAGCAGCGCAAATACGGCGGCGCTGACGCCTACGGCGACAGCCGCCGGCGCGCGCCGGGCGACGGAGACGCACAGATAGCCCCGGCATAAAAGCTCCTCGGCCATTCCCTGCACAAGAAAACCCAGAAACAGCACGGCGATCATCCACCAGCGGGTGCCGGCAGCCGGTTCCAGCCGGATTCCGCCGAAGGCGCAGCAGATTCCGACAGCCGCTGCCATCAGCGCAAGGCCGATGACGAGACCGGCCAGATATTCCCGGAACGCGCCTGCACGCACAATTCCCATGGAGTCCAGGCTGCGCTTTTCAATCAGCCGGCAGTAGAGCACGGCGGCGGCAATCAGTGCGGCAGTGGAAAAAAGCGTGACTGCGTACAGCCAGGCCGGAAGACCATTGATCAGTGCCCGGACAGCGTTCAGATCAATCCGGCCGGAAGAGAGAATTTCACGGAAGGCGTCGCTTGTCAGAAGGGCGGCGCTTTCCGGAATGAACAGAATCAGACCCTGCGCCGTGCTTCCGGCAAGGAACACGGCAAAGAAAATCAGAATTTCCAGGATCAGGCGGTGACCGCGGCTTTCCTGCGCTGCCAGACGGACAGGACGGTTTGGGGCTGCGGCAAAGTTCATATGTATACCTCCGTTAAACAAACAATGCGGTCTGCGTCTGAACAGACAGAGGCCGGAACCGGCGGATACAGGGAAGGGGAACAGAGAGCCTGTTCCCCTTTGTGATCGGCAGTCAGAATTTAAAGCTGTCCTTCAGCGCCACTGCGCGGTTGAACACAGGCGCGCCCGGCCGGGAGTCCTTGCTGTCCACAGCAAAGTAACCCTGGCGCAGGAACTGGAAGGCTGCGGGGGCCTGCACGTCTTTCAGCGCGGCTTCCACCTTGCAGCCGGTCAGCGTTTCCAGAGAAGCGGGATTCAGGCAGTCCAGGAAATCCTTGTCGCCGGAATCAGGATCGGCGTCGCTGAACAGATTGCCGTACAGACGGATTTCGGCGTCGGCTGCCGTGGCCGCGTCCACCCAATGGATGGTGGCGCCTTTGATTTTCCGCCCGTCTGCCGGATCGCCGCCGCGGCTGTCAGGATCATAGGTGCAGAGAATTTCTGTCACATTTCCGTCAGCGTCCTTGACACAGCCGGTGCATTTGATGAGATATGCGCCCTTCAGGCGGCATTCCGGACCGTCAGGCGACAGGCGTTTGTACTTGGGAACAGGCGTTTCCATAAAATCGTCCGCCTCCACCCACAGCGTTTTGGAGAAGGAGACCTGGCGCGTGCCGGCCGTCTCGCTTCCGGGGAGGTTTTCAATCTCCACCGTTTCGCTGCAGCCGTCCGGATAATTTGTAATGGTCAGCCTGACGGGGCGCAGAACGGCCATGCGCCGCGGCGCGTGGGTGTTCAGGTCATCCCGCAGGCAGTGCTCCAGAAAAGCGTATTCCACCGTGTTCGGCACTTTTGCAACGCCGATCTGTTCGCAGAAATTGCGGATCGAGGCGGGCGTATAGCCCCGGCGGCGCAGGCCGCACAGTGTGGGCATCCGCGGATCGTCCCAGCCGGAGACATATCCCTCTTCAACGAGCTTTCTCAGCTTGCGCTTGCTCATCACCGTGTAGTTGATGCCAAGCCGGGCAAATTCGATCTGACGCGGACGGGACGGCAGATTGCAGTTTTCAACCACCCAGTTGTAAAGCGGCCGGTGATCCTCAAATTCCAGGGAGCACAGGCTGTGCGTGATCCCTTCCAGCGCGTCCTCAATGGGATGGGCAAAATCATACATGGGATAGATGCACCATTTGTCCCCGGTGCGGTGATGGTGCATGTGGTTGATGCGGTAGATGGCCGGATCGCGCATGTTGAAGTTGCCGGAGGCCGGATCAATCTTTGCGCGCAGCGTCATGGCGCCGTTCGGGAATTCGCCGGCCTTCATCCGGCGGAAAAGATCCAGGGATTCCTCAATCGGCCGGTCGCGGTAGGGGCACCTGGCCGGCGTTTTCAGGTCGCCGCGGTATTCGCGCATCTGCTCCGGGGTCAGCTCGCACACGTAGGCAAGGCCCCGGCGGATCAGGTCTTCCGCGCACGCATACATCTGATCAAAATAGTCGGAGGCATAATAAAACCGGTCGCCCCAGTCAAAGCCCAGCCAGTGGATGTCCTCTTTGATGGCGTCCACATATTCCGTGTCCTCTTTGGTGGGGTTTGTGTCGTCCATGCGCAGGTTGCAGATGCCGCCGTACTTTTCCGCGCTGCCGAAGTCGATGCACAGCGCTTTGCAGTGGCCGATATGGAGATAGCCGTTGGGCTCCGGCGGGAAACGGGTGTGTACCTGCATGCCGGCATAATTGCCGCCGGGCGCGATGTCTTCTTCAATAAAGGCGTGGATGAAATTTTTGGCTTCGTCCATGTTGTATTCAACTCCAGTATATCTTCAATTCCCCGCTGCAACGGAGCGCCGGGACAGTACGGCGCCGGCTCAGCAGCTGCTTCGGCTATTATAGCTTAATTGCGGAGGATTTACAACATTTTATTGACAAACGCGGGGGAATATCATATAATCCACTTTGTATTATGGCGGTGTATGCCGCCGGATCAGTCACAACGGCGAAGAAGGGAAAAAGTAAGCTCCCCGCGGATTTTCAGAGAGAGAACGGCCGGTGAAAGTTCTCATGATGCAGGGCTGAAAGTCATCCCGGAGCCTCCGCACTGAACGGCAAGTAAGGCGGACGCGTCCCCGCGTTACAGGGGAGAGATTGCCGCGCGCGCAGCGCGCGGAATTCAGGTGGTACAGCGTAGATTTGCGCCCTGGGAGCTTCCCGGGGCTTTTTTGTTGAGGAGGGAGCATGTTGAAAAAGGAACTGCCGAAGGTCTATGACCCAAAAACAGTGGAGAAGAGAATATATGACATGTGGCTTGAGGGCGGCTACTTCCACGCCGAGCGCGATCCGGAAAAGAAGCCCTTCACGATTGTCATTCCGCCGCCGAACGTTACCGGCCAGCTCCATCTGGGCCACGCCTTTGACGAAACCATTCAGGACGTCCTGATCCGCTGGAAGCGCATGAGCGGCTATGCGGCGCTGTGGGTGCCTGGCTACGACCATGCAGGCATTGCCACGCAGATCAAGGTGGAGGAAAAGCTGCGCGAAGAGGGACTGACCCGTTTTGACCTGGGCCGGGAAAAATTCCTTGACCGGGTCTGGGACTGGAAAAACCGGTTCGGAAACCGGATCGTTGAGCAGCTGAAAACGCTCGGCTGTTCCTGTGACTGGGATCGTCAGCGCTTCACCATGGATGAAGTCTGCGCCAAGGCCGTGCGGGAGACATTTGTGAATCTCTATGAAAAGGGCCTGATTTACAAGGGCAAGCGGATCATCAACTGGTGTCCGAAGTGCACCACGGCGCTGTCTGATGCCGAGGTGGAATATGAGGAGCAGCCTGGCCATTTCTGGCATATCCGCTATCCGATTGTCGGTCAGGAGGGCCGTTATATTACCGTCGCCACCACCCGGCCGGAAACCATGCTTGGCGACAGCGCCATTGCCGTGCATCCGGAGGACGAGCGGTATGCCGATCTTGTGGGCAAGACCTGCATCCTGCCGCTTGTGAACCGGGAAATCCCCATTGTGGCGGACGAGTATGTGGACAGAGAGTTCGGTACCGGCTGCGTGAAAATCACGCCCTGCCACGATCCCAACGACTTTGAGGTCGGCCTGCGCCACAATCTGGAGCAGATCCTTGTGCTGGACGGCGAGGCGAAGATCATCAACGGCGGCAAGTACAACGGCATGGACCGTTACGAGGCGCGCAAGGCCATTGTGGCCGATCTGGAGGCCGGCGGCTATCTTGTCAAGATTGAAGAGCACGTGCACAATGTGGGCACCTGCTACCGCTGCGGCACGAGCGTGGAGCCCATTGCCTCTGACCAGTGGTTTGTCAAAATGGAGCCCCTGGCAAAGGAAGCCATCCGTGTGGTTGAGGACGGCACCATCAAATTCGTGCCTGAGCGCTTCAGCAAAACCTATCTGAACTGGATGTACAACGTCCGCGACTGGTGCATTTCCCGCCAGCTGTGGTGGGGTCACCAGATCCCGGCGTGGCACTGCGCCGACTGCGGGCATACCACCGTCAGCCGGGAAGACGCCACGGAGTGCGAGGCCTGTCACTCCAAAAACATTACCCGCGATCCTGATGTGCTGGATACCTGGTTCTCGTCCGCACTGTGGCCGTTCTCCACGCTGGGCTGGCCGGATGAGACGCCGGATCTGAAATACTTCTACCCGACGGACGTGCTGGTCACCGGCTATGACATTATTTTCTTCTGGGTTGCGCGCATGATATTCTCCGGCATGGAACAGATGAAGCGCGAGCCGTTCCACACCGTGCTGATCCACGGCATCATCCGCGATGCACAGGGCCGCAAAATGTCCAAGTCTCTGGGCAACGGTGTTGATCCCATCGAAGTGATCAATACCTACGGCGCCGATGCGCTGCGCTTCAATATCATCACCGGAAACTCGCCCGGCAATGACATGCGCTATTATGACGAGCGGTGCGAGGCCATGCGCAATTTTGCCAACAAGATCTGGAACGCCAGCCGGTTTGTGCTGATGAACCTGACCATTGACAAGAACCAGCTGCCGGACAAGCTGGAGCTGGAGGACAAATGGATCCTCTCCAAGCTCAATACGCTGGCAAAGGAAGTCGGGGAAAACCTGGAGCGCTATGAGCTGGGCATCGCCGCGGACAAGATCTATGATTTCATCTGGGACAGCTACTGCGACTGGTACATTGAGCTGACCAAGCCCCGCCTGAACGGCGAGGATCAGGCGGCCAGGGAGGGCGCCCAGAAGGTTCTGCTCTACGTTCTGACGGAGACGCTGAAGCTGCTGCACCCGTTCATGCCCTTTATCACAGAGGAAATCTGGCAGGCACTGCCGCACGATGGCGAGAGCATTATGGTCGCCGCTTATCCGACGTATCAGGAGAGCCTGGCTTTCCCGGAGGATGAGGCCCGCTTTGAAACCGTGATGAATGCCATCAAGGCCGTGCGGTCCCGCCGGGCAGAGATGGCTGTACCGCCGTCCAAGCGGCCGCACCTGATCATCGTCACAGACAAGACGGAGACCTTCGAAAGCGGAAGCGTATATCTGTCCAAGCTGGCCTATGCGGGCTCTGTGCAGATTACGGACGCTGTGCCTGCGTCCACGGACGGCATGGTCTGCGTCATTACCAACGAGGCGAAAATGTATATGCCGCTGGCAGAGCTGGTGGATATTGAAAAAGAGATTGCGCGCATCGGCAGGGAGATTGAAAAGGCGAAGGGCGAGCTGGCCCGGGCCCAGTCCAAGCTGGCCAACGAGAAATTCACGTCCCGCGCACCTGAGAGCGTTGTTCAGGTGGAGCGCGATAAGGTCGAAAAGGCCAACGCGCTGATTGCAAATCTGACGGAAACGCTGAAAACTCTCCAATAATTTCACGCGCGCCGGAATTCGACGGATTCCGCCGTAACCGATGGATTAAAATACCCGTGTACTGCAAAGTACACGGGTATTTTTGTATATTCCGGGAGGGATGAATATGAACATTGAGTCGGCGTTTGCCGATGGAAAGGTCAGGCTGTATCTGTCCGGCGAGCTGGATCACCATGCCGCGCGGGCGGTCATGACGGAAATTGAGGAGAAGCTGGATCTGCTTCTGCCGCAGGACTGCGTGCTGGACCTGCGGGATGTGTCGTTTATGGATTCATCCGGCATTGCCGTGGTGATGAAGACCTACCGGCGCATGCATGCCATCGGGGGCCGGCTTTGGGTGGAAAACGTGCCGCCCCAGCCGATGAAGGTGCTGGATGCGTCCGGCATCGACAGGCTGATTTCGATTTCCGCGCTGATGCAGGCAAGGAGGCGTACATAATGAAGACAGTGATCAATTCCATGCGCTTGGAGGTTCCAAGCCGGTCGGCAAATGAGAGCTTTGCCCGGAGCGCTGTGGGCTGTTTTGCCGCGCAGCTGGATCCCACACTGGAGGAGGTGGGGGATATCAAAACCGCTGTCAGTGAAGCGGTGACGAATTGTATCGTTCACGCATATCCGGACGGGATCGGCCGCGTGCTGATCCGCGCGCGGATTCTGGCCGACCGCTCGCTGGAAATCACCGTGCGCGACTGGGGAAAAGGCATTGAGGACGTGGAGCAGGCCCGTACGCCCATGTTCACCACCGGCGGGGACAACCGCAGCGGCATGGGCTTTACCATTATGGAGAGCTTCATGGACAGCCTGCGCGTACGCTCCAGCCCCG
The DNA here is from genome assembly GCA_016293865.1 of Oscillospiraceae bacterium. Classification (GTDB taxonomy): domain Bacteria; phylum Bacillota; class Clostridia; order Oscillospirales; family Oscillospiraceae; genus JAEDDG01. Next base: position 54,685 of record JAEDDG010000004.1, read on the forward strand.
GAAAGGGGACCACCGTGGTGATGCGGCGGAAAATCGCCGAGCGGGCCGGAATCAGATGACAGGACATTCAAGTCTGGAACTGATTGCCGCAGCGCAGAACGGCGACAAATCGGCCGCAGAGGAGATGATCCGGGTCAACTCCGGGCTGATCTGGAGCGTGGCGCGCCGGTATTTCGGGCGCGGCGCGGACTCTGACGACCTGTATCAGCTGGGCTGCGTGGGGTTTCTCAAGGCGGTGCAGGGCTTTGACCTGGCCTACGGAACGCAGTTTTCCACTTATGCCGTACCGAAAATATCCGGAGAGATCCGCCGGTTTCTGCGGGATGACGGCAGCGTGAAGGTCAGCCGCGGCCTGAAGGAAAGAGCGGCCGCCGTTAAAATGACGCGCAGCATCCTGGAACAGCGGTTCAACAGAGAGCCGACGCTCTCAGAGCTTTCGGCGGAAACAGGCTTCACGCCGGAAGAAATTGCCGAGTGTGAAACGGCCACCGCCGCTGCGGACTCCCTCCAGCGGGAAACCGGCGACGAGGGCTTTACTCTGGAGCACATGCTGGGCGACGACGGGCAGGAGGACAAGCTGATTGAGAATATCTCGCTGCGGCAGGCAATCGCGGAATTGCCGGAAAAGGAGCAGATGGTGATTCTTCTGCGCTATTACCGGGGAATGACCCAGGAAGCTGCGGCCAGAATTCTGCATGTATCCCAGGTGCAGGTGTCGCGGATTGAGCGCCGCGCCATTGAAAAACTGCGGGCGCAGCTGAAATAGCTGCGGCTCCCGCGCTTCGGAAGACGGATGGATCTGCACAAGCGTGCAGAAAGGCAGCGTGAATGCGTTCCCGTAAAACACAAAGACTCCCTGACGCCTGGAAGTTCCTGCATCAGGGGGTCTTTTCAATGTCGTGTATTCAGAATTCCTGACGTGAATTACGGCAGGTAGTCCAGCGGGTCCACATAAGAACCGTTGATCATCACGCCGAAGTGCAGATGCGGTCCTGTGGAGTTGCCGGTGCTGCCGGAAATGCCCAGCTGCTGTCCCTGATAGACGTAGTCGCCTACGCTGACGCTGCGGGAAGACATATGCATGTACTGGGTAACCACGCCGTTTCCGTGGCTGACGGCGACATACTCGCCGGCGGAGCTGGAGCGCATGGAAATTGTGACCACGCCGTCTGCCGCTGCGACGATGGGCGTTGTGTAGCCGACGCCGCCGATGTCAATACCGCGGTGGTTGGTGCTGCCCACGCCGTTGGTGGCGCTGGAGGAGCGGTAGCCGTAGTAAGAGGTGATGGTTCGGCTGCTGCAGGGCCAGGCCAGACTGACGCCTGCGGCACTGCTGCCGCCGCCGCTGGTACTGCCGCCGCCGGCCTGTGCTGCGGCTTCTTCCCTGCGTTTGCGTTCCTCTTCAGCTTTGCGGAGCTGCTCTGCATATTCCGCCTCAGCTTCTGCAATCTGGGCGTTCAGGGCGTCTTCTTCCTCAGCCAGCTGATCCATCAGGGCTGCGTATTCTTCCTGATTGCTCTGGATCTCCTTGACCAGGGCGTCGGCTTCGGCACGCTGCTGCTCAAGCGCGGCCTGCTGTGTTTCCAGAGCGGTTTTTGCGTCCTGGGTTTCGTCCAGAATGCCGTTGAGCGTTTTCTGCCGCTGGATGGTGTCCTGCTGAAGCGTCTGATAATCCTCAATGACGCTCTCGTCATAGCTCATGATTTCAAAGATGAAATCCAGACGGCTGAGCAGATCGCGGAAGCTCTCGGCATTGAACAGAATTTCAAAATATGAAATAGAACCGCGTTCTTCCATGGCGCGGATGCGTTCGCTCATCAGCACGCGCTGGGCCTCCTCCGCCGTGATGGCGTCGGCCAGATCCTGCTTCGCCTGGACGATCATTTGTTCATAATCGGCGATCTGCGCCTCGGTGTTTTCAATCTGCTGCGTAATCAGCGCGCACTGTTCGTCGTACAGTGCCTTCTGCGCCAGGGTTTTGGTTTCCTGGAAATTCAGTTCGTCGATTTCCGACTGAAGGTCGCTGATTTTGTCGTTCAGGGCGCCGGACTGCTCTTTCAATGCGTCAATATCAGCCTGCGTGACGGCGTTCGCCTCCTGCAGGGGGTATACGGCTGTGCAGCCGATAAAAACGGCAAGGGCTATTATGACAGACAGTATCCGTTTTTTGTTACTCATCAAATCGCCTCGCAAAGTACAGATTTCGACTTTTTTCTTATAATATCAGATCGTTCTTGCGGTTTCAAATATCAAATTGCACAAATTTTTCAGAGACAGAATCGGCACCTGAAAACAAAAAATTACAAAATAGGAACAAAATTTTACTCAATTGCAACCGAACGGCGCAGGAATGTGGTATTTTAAAATTTTTTTGCTTTTGAGAACTTTATGTTCACAGCGGAATATAAACTGCGGGAAAATGAAAAAACAGGTCGAATGGCCTGCGCTTTTTGGCTGCAGGCGTGTCGGAAGGAAGGAAAGCCATCGTGGAACTCTATGAAAAGATCATTTTATCCGGTGTGATGGGCGCGGCAGGAGACGGCCTTGTGGAAATGCGCTGTTTCCGGGCGATTCAGAAAATCAAGGCTGTCATCGAGGATGACAGCCTTGAGGATCCGGAGTGTTTTCTGAAAATTGAGGAAATCATCTGCGTACTGGAAGAGCTGGGAGCCGGGAGCGGCGGGCGTCATGATTTCTGAGCTCACAGCTTCGCCATATTCCGTGCGGCCGTTTTCAGCATCAGACGCTTGAGGCCGACTTTTTCGAAGGTGACTTCAATCAGCGCATCGCCGCCGGCCATGGGCGTCATTTTTGTGATGACGCCTTCGCCGAAGGCCGTGTGACGGACGCTGTCTCCGGTTTTGTAATCCAGGGAGACGGCGGCCGGGGCTGCGGCCGGAGCCGCTTTCGGCGGCGGAGTTCTGCGTGAGCCGTAAGCGCTGCGCGCGGAGGATGAACCGTCCGTCCGTCCGGCGCTGCGGGAATCGGAGACCCGGCCATAGCTGCCGTAACCGCTGTAACCGGAGCTTCCGTAACCGGAGCTGCCGTAACCGGAACCGCCGGATGCGGACCAGCCGGAATGCCAGTCCGTGCCGCCGGCCAGATGCGCCTGGCGCGGGTCGTTCCGTTCAATGTCACTGTCGGGAATTTCATCCACAAAGCGGGAGAGCGTGCTGGGACTGGTGCGGCCGAAGATCATGCGCCTGCGGGTGCTGGTGATGTACAGCTTCTGCTTGGCCCTGGTCATGGCGACATAGCACAGCCGGCGTTCCTCCTCCATCTCCTCCGGTTCGCCGATGGCGCGGGTGCCGGGGAAAAGGCCGTCGTCGGCGCCGACCAGGAAAACGGTGGGGAACTCCAGGCCTTTGGCGCTGTGGATGGTCATCAGAACAACGCAGTCCCCATCCTGATCATAGCTGTCCAGATCGGTATACAGTGCGATTTCCTCCAGGAAACCGGCCAGAGTGGGCTGCTCGGCAGACTTTATGTATGCGGCGATGTTGGTTTTCAGCTCGGCAACGTTTTCACTGCGGGCGATGTTTTCGTCTGTCGCATTCGCCTGCAGCATGGCCGCATAGCCGGTGAGCTCTGTCATTCTGTCGTAGAATTCATCCAGAGGCACGCTGGCGGAGAGCTCCTGTAAAGTGTCAATGAGATCGGTGAATTTTTTCAGCTTCGGGGCTGCTTTTGCAAGCTCAGGATAACGCGCGGCGTTTTTACAGATTTCGTAAAGGCTGCGGTCCTCCTCAGCGGCGGCTGCCTGGGCGGTTTCCACGGTTTTTGCGCCGATGCCTCTGGGCGGGGTGTTGATGATGCGTGTCAGCCGCAGATCGTCCGACGGATTGGCCGCGGCGCAGAGATAAGCCAGCATGTCCTTGATCTCGGCACGGTCAAAAAAGCGCATGCCGCCGAAAACCTTGTAGGGGATGCCGTTGCGCTTGAATGCAAATTCAAGCTGGTTGGACTGGGCGTTCATCCGATAGAGGACCGCGTGGCTGCTCCAGGGGTCGCCGGCGGAAAAACCGGCCAGAATTTTTCCGGCCACGTACTGCGCTTCCGCATTTTCATTCTCGGCAATATAGAGCGTCAGCTTTTCGCCGTTTCCGTGGTCGGTCCAGAGCTCCTTGCCCTTGCGCCCGGTATTGTGGCGGATCACGGCGTTGGAGGCATTCAGAATGTGGCCGGTTGAACGGTAATTCTGCTCCAGACGGATGACGCGGGCATTTTTGTACTGGTTTTCAAAGCTCAGAATATTCTCAATTGTGGCGCCGCGGAACTTGTAGATGCTCTGGTCATCGTCGCCGACCACGCAGATGTTGCCGTGGCCGCCGGCCAGTGTGCTGGCCAGAAGATACTGCAGATTGTTCGTGTCCTGATATTCGTCAATGAGCACATAGCGGAACTTGCGCTGGTAATAGGCGCAGACCTCCGCATCTGACAAAAGAAGGCGGACTGTATAGAAGATGATGTCGTCAAAGTCCAGCGCGTTGGCTTCTTTCAGCCGCCGGGCGTATTCGGCGTAGGCCCGGGCGATGTGCTTTTTGCGGATGTCAAAGGATTTTTCAGCCGCTGCGGCAAAATCCTCCGGAGACTGCATGGCGTCTTTGGCGCGGCTGATATAGCCCAGCACGGTTTTCGGCGGGAAGGATTTCTCGTCGATGTTCAGATCCTTCAAAACACGCTTCATCAGCGAGACGCTGTCAGACGTGTCGTAAATGGTGAAGCTGCGGGAAAAGCCAAGCCGCTCAATTTCACGGCGCAGAATGCGCACGCATGCGGAGTGGAAGGTCATGGCCCAGATGTCCTGCGCCGCTTCGCCCAGCATAGCCGCCAGGCGGGTTTTCAGCTCGCCGGCGGCTTTGTTTGTAAAGGTGATTGCAATGACGCGCCAGGGTTCGGCGGGCTCCACCGCGCACAGGGCACGGGCGCGGCCGGCGTTTTCCGGCGTGGGATTTCTGACATAGCTCTCCAGAAAATCCAGCTCTTCCTGGTCGTAGGCGGCAGGAACCTCGGCCGTATCGGAGCCGCGGCCGTAGCGCAGCAGGTTGGCCACCCGGTTGATCAGCACGGTGGTTTTGCCGCTGCCGGCGCCGGCCAGAATCAGAAGCGGGCCTTCCGTGGCCAGCACGGCCTTCTGCTGCATGTCGTTCAGATGGGAAAAATCCAGCTTGATTGCCGCCTGCCGGGCAGCAATGAAGCGCTTTTCAAATTCATTTCTTGTCATTTCATACTCCAGATTCAATCAAATGCAAAGCCGAACCAGGGCGGCAGCGGCTGTGTATCCAGGCTGATGTCCGCCATGGCAAAGGGGCGTACGCCGGACAGGGCCGGATCCTGTACGGGCATCCGGATGGTCAGCGAAAGTCCGGGCGCCGCGCTGGCGGCGGCGGCCAGGCCCACATAGACGTTGGCGCACAGAAGCTCGCTGATCCGCGCGCCGTCTGCCGTGCGTTCCAGAGAAAAACAGCCGCCGGCAAAGGCGAACAGACCGCCGCCGGAGCGCTCGCAGATGTCCTGCTGCAGGCGCAGGACGGATGCAGGAAAGACCAGATGCACCCGGTCGGTCAGAAACGCTTCCCGGAAAACACCGTATTCCGCGGCATCAATCTGCCTGGGGCGGACGCCGCAGTCCCTGCCGGTCAGATGCAGTTCGCGGACATGGAAGGCGGTACGGGCGTCCAGCGTACGGCGGTAGTAATCAAAAAGGCCGGCCTCTGCCGGTACGGTCAGCCGTGCGCCGGCGCCGTTTTGCGCCATGTCCGTCCACGCGGCACGGGACACGGCAGTGCCGAATCCGCGGCCGCGGGCATCCGGCGCCGACGCCACGGCGTAGAGAACGCCGGCAGAAAGCGTCCGGCCGTCCGGGAAAACCAGAGAGCCGCTGCCGTACCAGTGCGCCATGGCGGCCGCGCCGCCGTCTCCGGGGATGGAAAAGCAGCGGCTGCCGAGGTCCAGTGCGTGCATTATCCTGTCGATTTCAGCAGGGGAATCGGAAAAAACTGAGTGCCAGAGCGCACGGACCGCCCCCTGCTCTTCCGGAGCTGCCTTGCGTACGGTCATTTCGTCTCCTCCTTCAGGGGCGTATTGCTGCAGACCTGGCGGATCATGGCCTGCAGGTTTTTCAGGTCCACAAACGTTTCCGGGCGGCGGGACAGATCCCGCAGAAGCGCCGCCGGATGATAGATGGCCATGAATTTGACGCCGTCCTTGTCAAACCATTTGCCGTGCTCCTGCGTGATTTTGAAATCAGGCTTGATCATGGCCATGGCGGCAATACGGCCCAGACAGACCACGATTTTCGGCCGGATCAGCCGGTACTGGTACCGCAGCCAGTCCATGCAGGCCTCCTGCTCCGTATTCAGCGGATCACGGTTGTGGGGCGGCCTGCACTTGACAATGTTTGCAATATATACATCCCGGTCACGGTCCAGATCAATCATCCGCAGCATGTCCGTCAGCAGCTCGCCGGCCCGGCCTACAAAGGGGAGCCCCTGCTTGTCCTCGTTTTCACCGGGGCCTTCGCCCACAAAAAGGACCTCCGCATCCCGGCGGCCGACGCCGAACACCACATTGGTGCGGGTTTCCCAGAGCGCGCATTTCCGGCAGGCCTTACAGGCCGCCTCCAGATGATCCCATGTCAGCATTCTGCCACCTCCAATGATGAACGGACTGTTCTCCGCCGCGGACGGAGAAAACTTTTTTTCAGTATACCACATTTCCGGCGGGCATTCCATAGCCGGTGAAAAAATGCCTCCGGCAGCGGATGCGGATATTTTCGGCGTTTCGACGTCCGTGCAGGACATTTACATCTGACGGCCGGGCTGTATAATGGAAGGCGGAACTGGAAAACGGCAGGAGAGAGCCGCTTCGCCGCACACGGCCGCTGACAGCCGGCGCGGCGGAACGCAGTGATTTTTCGTAAGGAGAGCCAATGAAGAATATTTCCCGCGAACCTGAGAATCTGCGCGTGTACCGGGTCAATGCCGGCGGCGTATCTTTTTTGACGACTGTCATTCCGGAGTCGGGCACCGCGCCCAGCGGCCTGCACTATCATTCAGGCTGTGAGCTGCTGATGCTTGAACGCGGAGAGATGACGCTTTTTGCCGGCGGCGGAAGCCGGCGGCTGCAGGCCGGCGATATCTGCCTGATCGGGGAGAATGTCTATCATTACCTGCTGGAGGTCACGCCGGCGGTCCGCACGTCTGTGGGGTTTACACGCCGCGGCAGCCGGCGGGGGGACCGTGCCCTGGTGCCTGCGGACGGGACCGGAACTGCAGTGTTCCGGGACCCGCGGCTTTTTGCCGTGCTGGAGCTTTTCAAGGAAGAAGCGCGCGGCGCTGAAAGCGCCTCGGCGGAAGCGCTTTTGACGGTGCTTCTGGAGCGGGGGCTGCGCCTGTGCGGCGGAGAAAACACCGCCGCAGTCCGCTGCCCGGCCGGCAGTCTGGACGACGTGCGGGAAGTGCTGATCGACGATTATTTCTCTGACCGTTATGATGAGCCGCTGACGCCGGGAGAGCTGGCGGATCTGCTGGGCGTGGGAACGCGGCAGCTCAGCCGGATCCTTCAGGAAATCTACGGGAAATCCTTCGGGGAAGTGCTGACCGATATGCGGATGGAGGCTGCCAAGGATCTGCTGAAAAACACCGGCATGCGCCAGAGCGAGATTTCCTCTGCCGTCGGATACCGGCAGCAGTCCAATTTTTTCCGTACATTCCGCAGCAGGGAAGGCTGCACGCCCGGCGCCTACCGCACGCGGTGCCGGGAGACGGAAAAAGTGACTCAGACAGACATTTTATAGATAAAGAGGGCAAATAGGGGTATTTACTGTCCGTTTATCCTCCGCATATAATGGAAATGCAGTAAAAAATGCGGAGGAGGGTTTTCATTGAAAAACGAATACGGATACCAGATCCCGGAAAACTACAAGCCCAGTCCCTACGGACATCTTTTCCCTTATGGAGAAGACGACATCCAGGCGGTTGTTGACTGTATGCGCGCCAATGCGACGCTTTCCAACGGCGTGCATATGGCGGAATTTGAGAAAAAATTTGCCGCGTACATCGGCGTTGAACACGCCTTCGCCATGGACAATGCCACGAACTGCCTGCAGATGGCCGCCTATCTGATCGGGTTCGAGCCGGGCGATGAGGTGATTGTTCCCGGTTACACCTTCGTGTCCTCTGCATCCACAATGGCCAAGGCGGGGGCAAAGATCGTCTGGGGCGATATGGATCCGGACAACTGGAACCTGAGCCCGGCAGATCTGGAGCGCAAAATCACGCCGAAGACCAAGGCGGTGGTGGTGGTGCACCTTCTGGGCATGCCGGCCAAAATGGACGAGCTGATGCCGATCATCAGAAAGCACAACCTGATTCTGATTGAAGACTGCGCCCAGGCCATCGGCGCATCGATCAACGGTCGGAAGGTAGGGTCCTACGGCGACTTTGCCTGCTTCAGCTTCCATACAGCCAAGAATATCACAACGCTGGGCGAGGGCGGCATGCTGGTGGTCAGGGATAAAAAGTATGCCGACATGGTTGCCGGCATGCGTTTTGTAGGCACGCACCCGTATGAGGAGACACCGGAACGCAAGGCGCGTTACTGGTATCCGGCCATGTCCTGCGTGGATTTTGACCGGGAAGGCCTCTGGCCCTGCAACTATTCCATGCCGGAGCCGGCCTGTGCCTGCGGCGTCAGTCAGCTGAACAAGGTGGAAGCCATCAGCGAGAGTCTGCTGGCCCAGGGCATGAAAATCAGAAATGCTTTTGAAGACACGCCCGAGATTACATTCTGCAGCATTCCGGAAGGCGTCCGGCATGTGCACCACCAGTTTGTGCTGCATTTTGAAGGCGCCAACGGCTACGACCGCAACGATCTTCTGGACATTACCACGAAAAAATACGGCATCCGGAATATCGTCCAGTATTACCCGCTTTACCGTTATCCGCTGTTTGTCCGCAGCGGCTTCGGCGACCATGACTGCCCGGTGCTGGATGCGTGGTGGGACAATTCCTTCAGCTTCCCCTGGTGGGGCAATATGTCGGAGAGCGACATGAATTATTTCATCACATGCACAAAAGCGGCAATTGCGGAGCTGAAGGCCAGAGCGCCGAAGGCATAAGGGGGACGGACAATGGTACGCATACCGAATACGCAGCTGCAGGTATCGCAGATCTGCTTCGGCACCATGAATTTCGGCAATCCCGTCGGACCGGAGCAGGCGGCGGAGCTTCTGCATTACGGCCGGGACAGAGGTATCAATTTCATTGACACGGCCAACATGTATGAGGGCTATGACCGCCATATCGGCAGCGCCGGCGGCACCAGCGAACAGTACATCGGCCGGGCGCTGAAGGGCGTGCGTCACGATTATGTTCTGGCCACAAAAGTGGGCATGAAAGTGGGCGAGGCGCCGGAAGATGAATTCACATCGCCGGCGGCTATCCGCAAATACGTCCGGCGAAGCCTGCAGAATCTGCAGACCGATTACATTGACATTTTATACCTGCACAAATACGATCCGTTCACGCCTCCGGAGGAAATTGCCGGCGCGCTGGCGCGTGAAATCAAAGCCGGCAGCATCCGGCACTACGGCGTGTCCAATTACACGGCCGGGCAGCTGGAGGCACTGCTGCGTGCAGCCGATGAAAACGGCCTGCCCCGTCCGGTGATTGCGCAGCCGCCGCTGAGCCTGCTGAAGCAGGAGGCTCTGGAGGATTTTCTGCCGCTGTGCAGGAAAGAAGACATTGCAGCGGTGCCCTACCAGGTCCTGCAGGGCGGTCTTCTGACCGGAAAATACCGCCGCGGCACCGCGGCCCCGGCCGGTACGCGGGCGGGAGACGGCAAGTGGATCCGGGAAATTGACGACGCAGTGTTCGACCGGCTGGATGAGATTGAAAAGGCAGCCGCGGACAGCGGCCGATCCATGACGCACTATGCGCTGGGCTGGGCGCTGGCACAGCCGGCGGTGCTGTCCGTGCTGGTGGGGATCCGGAGCGCCGCACAGATTGACGACGCTGCAGCACTGACGGAACAAAGCTGAAACCACATGAAAACGTCCGCCGGAAATCCGTTCCGGCGGACGTTTTTTGCTGCGGACATGCGGTGTGGGAGCGGGAAAAAACGGCGGCGCGGGTGCGGTCCGGCGGGGCTTGATCGATTTTGCCGGAAGCGGCGAATGCAGACGGCAAAAGTTTGGGCGATATTCACAAATCATTTGCGGGCATATTAAAGCACCTGTTATTCTTCGACAGGCCGCCGCCGAAAAACTGCGGAAAATATCGGGGAAAATCTGAATTTTTTAACGAAAACGGGCTTGGGCATATTGAATACAAATTCAAAACGTGATACAATGCATCTCAACAGATCCGGCGGCAATTTTTGACAGAGATGCCGCAATTTACAGGATTTGTGGGGGAAGCATATGGATACGAGGGCACATATGAATATGTCCATGCTCTGTGATTTCTATGAGCTGACCATGGGCAATGGGTATTTCAACAGCGGTTATAAGGACAGGATGACTTATTTTGACCTGTTTTTCCGGCAGGTGCCGGACGGCGGCGGGTTTGCGATTGCTGCCGGACTTGAACAGGTGATCGAATACATTCAGGAGCTTTCCTTTTCGGAGGATGATATCCGTTATCTGCGCAGCCGCGGCATGTTTACGGAAGGGTTCCTGGATTATCTGCGCAATTTCAAATTCACCGGAGACATCTGGGCTGTTCCGGAAGGGACGCCGGTTTTCCCCAGAGAGCCGCTTCTTGTGGTGCGCGCGCCGGCGATTCAGGCGCAGCTTCTGGAGACTTTCCTGCTGCTGACCGTCAACCATCAGAGCCTGATCGCGACAAAGGCCAACCGGATTGTCCGCGCGGCAGACGGCCGGGCGGTGCTGGAGTTCGGTTCCCGCCGTGCGCAGGGCGCGGACGGCGCCATTCTGGGCGCGCGCGCCGCGTATATCGGCGGCTGCGCAGGCACGGCCTGCACCATCAGCGACCGGCTGTACGGCGTCAGGGCGGCCGGCACCATGGCACATGCATGGGTACAGATGTTTGACAGCCAGTATGAGGCGTTCAAAGCCTACTGCGAGATCTATCCCGACAACGCCGTTTTGCTGGTCGACACCTACAACACGCTGAAAAGCGGCGTGCCGGATGCAATCCGTGCCTTTAACGACGTGCTGAAGCCCCGCGGCATTACAAAATGCGGCATTCGCCTGGATTCCGGCGATATGGCATATCTGACCCGCCGCTGCCGCAAAATGCTGGATGACGCCGGCTGGACGGAGTGCACCATTACCGTTTCCAATTCTCTGGATGAACACATCATTCAGGATCTGCTGCAGCAGGGCGCCTGCATTGACGCTTTCGGCGTGGGCGAGCGGCTGATCACAGCGCGCAGCGAGCCTGTTTTCGGCGGCGTATACAAGCTGGCGGCGGTGGAAAACGGGCAGGGAGAAATCATCCCCAAGATCAAAATCAGCGAAAACAACGCCAAGATTACCAATCCGCACTTCAAGAAGATTTACCGCTTCTTCGGCAACGATACCGGAAAGGCCATTGCCGATTACATGTGCGTTTATGACGAGACGGTGGACGACACCAAGAACCTTGAGATCTTTGACCCGGATGCCACCTGGAAACGCAAGGAGGTCTATGACTTCACGGCCAAAGAGCTGCTGGTGCCGGTGTTCAAAAACGGAGAGCTGGTTTACAACCAGCCGACGCTGAATGAAATCCGCGCCTACTGCGCCGAACAGGTGGACACGCTCTGGGATGAGGTCAAGCGTTTTGACAATCCGCATACCTATTATGTGGATCTGTCCCAGAAGCTGTGGGACATCAAGTACAATCTGCTGCGGCAGAAGCATTGAGAGGTGCGGTTATGAAAAAAATCTGGACGGCCTTCTGTGCGTTTCTGAAACGCAAGGACATTGTTTTTTCCGGTAAGCGCTACGGCGTGGACGCTCTGTCAGCCATGGCGCAGGGTCTTTTCTGCTCGCTTCTGATCGGCACCATTCTGAACACGCTGGGGACTCAGTTCCATATCGGGTTTCTGACGGCAACGGTTGCCACAATCAACGGTGTGGACTATACGGTGGGCGGCCTTGCCTCAGCAATGGTCGGCCCGGCCATGGCCGTGGCCATCGGTTATGCGCTGCATGCGCCGGCCATGGTTCTGTTCTCGCTTGTCCCCGTGGGCTTTGCCACAAACGCACTGGGCGGCGCCGGCGGACCGCTGGCCGTGCTCGTCGTGACGATTGTGGCGGCGGAGTTCGGAAAGGCGGTCTCCAAAGAGACAAAGGTGGATATTCTGGTCACGCCGATAGTGACCATTCTTGCAGGCGTGGGCATGGCTTATCTGGTGGCGGAACCCATCGGCGTTGCGGCCAATGCGGTCGGCGCGTTCATCAAGTGGGCCACGGAGCTGCGCCCGTTCCTGATGGGCATTATTGTGTCCGTCGTTGTGGGCGTGGCGCTGACGCTGCCCATCTCTTCCGCCGCGATCTGCGCGGCTTTCGGGCTGACGGGCCTTGCCGGCGGCGCGGCTGTGGCCGGTTGCTGTGCGCAGATGGTTGGCTTTGCCGTGATGTCCTTTAAAGAGAACCGTTGGGGCGGCCTTGTGTCCCAGGGCCTGGGCACCAGCATGCTTCAGATGGGCAATATTGTGAAGAATCCGCGGATCTGGATCCCGGCCATTGTGACCTCCGCCATTACCGGGCCGATCTCCACCTGTGTTTTCAAGCTGGAGATGAACGGCGCGGCCGTCAATTCCGGCATGGGCACCTGCGGACTGTGCGGGCCCATCGGCGTATGGACCGGCTGGGTGAGTCCTTCGGAGACCGCCATTGCCGACGGCGCTGCGGCGATCATCCCCACAGCCATGGACTGGATCGGCCTTGCGATGATCTGCATTGTGCTGCCGGCAGTGATCTGCTGGGCACTGGGGCTTGTGTGCAGGAAGCTGGGCTGGATCAAAGAGGGCGACCTGAAGCTGAACTGAAACAGAACTGAATTTTTCCGGCGGCTGACTGCCGTGCCGGAAACCGAAGACCGCCGGGAGAAATCCCGGCGGTCTTTTTTGTTTGAAAACGTTATAATATTTGAAGATTTCAACTTATACTGGACATGGATAACAGAAATACGTATATTGAGTTCAAAAAGGGGCGGAGGCGTGAGCGGTGCGGATGCAGCTGGGATATGGCGCTGGAAAAGTGGAAGTTGAATTGCCGGATGCACAGGTATTGGCCGTGCTGAAGGCCAATTCCTGCGCCGTTCAGGCCGCCGGACCGCGGCTGGTGCGGCAGGCCCTGGAACGGCCGATCGGCGATGTCCGCCTGCGGGACAAGGTCAGGCCCGGCCAGAAGGTGGCGATTGTCACATCGGACATCACCCGTCCGTGTCCCAGTCACCTGATTCTGCCCTGTATTCTGGAGGAGCTGGCTGCTGCCGGCGTGCGGGACGGAGACATCACCATCGTCTTCGCGCTGGGCAGCCACCGGCGGCATACGCAGGCGGAGATGCGCCGCCTGGTGTCGGATGCTGTCTTCAGCCGGATCAGGTGCCTGGATCTGGACACAAATAACTGCGTGCCGATGGGAATTACGTCCCGCGGCACGCCGGTGGCGGTCTTCCGTCCGGTGGCGGAGGCGGATTTCCGCATCTGTGTGGGCAATATCGAGTATCACTATTTTGCCGGCTATTCCGGCGGCGCCAAGGCCATTATGCCCGGCGTGTGCACCAGAGCGGCTATTCAGACCAACCATAGCCGCATGGTTCTGCCGGCGGCCTGCGCCGGGCGGCTGGAGGGCAATCCGGTCCGGGAGGACATCGACGAAGCGGCGCAGATCTGCCGCGTGGATTACCTCGTGAATGTAGTGCTGGACGATCACAGGGAAATCGTCTGCGCGGTCTGCGGCGACGTGTATCAGGCGCACCGGGCCGGCTGCCGTTTTCTGGACACGCTGTATAAAGTCCGCATTCCGCGCCGGGCGGATATTGTCCTGGTCACGCCGGGCGGATGGCCGAAGGACGCCAATATGTATCAGGCTCAGAAGGCGCTGGACAACGCTGCGCACGCTGTGAAAGACGGCGGGACGATTATCTGGCTGGCCGCCTGTACGGAGGGACTCGGTTCCGATGTGTTCAGCGCCTGGATGACCGGCCATCGGGCGCCCGGGGACATGATCCGCCATATCCGGGTGGATTTTCAGCTGGGCGGGCATAAGGCAGCCGCCATCGCCATGGTGCTGCGGCGGGCGCATGTAGTCCTCGTGTCAGAACTGGAGGATGATTTTGTGCGCAGCATTCATCTGACGCCGGCGTCTGACGTCCGGAGCGCACTGAACGCGGCGCTGGTGCGCTGCGGCAGCCGGGCTGATATCATTGTGATGCCCCACGGCGGTTCGACGCTGCCGGTGACAGAGCCGCGGGGATAGCCGGAAGCCTGCAGTCAAAAAGCGGACGCTTACAGCGTCCGCTTTTTTGCCGGTGTTTTTCAAAAGTGAATGGCCTGCCCCGGAAAACAGCATGCGGCGGAGCTTTACTGTGCAGCGGCCGCGCTTTTCCGGTCCGCGCGGGCATCCAGAATGCTGTTGAGCAGCACAGCTGCTGTGATGATGGCCGCGCCGGCAAGCCCGGCTGCGGTCAGGTGCTCCTTTAAGAGCAGGAAGGAGAAAAAGGCGGTCATAATCGGCTGCAGGCACTGGATCATGGAGACAGAGCCGGCGGACAGGCGGCCCAGCGCCGCGTTCTGCAGCATATAGGCCACGCAGGAGCAGGCGATGCCCAGGTAGAGAACTACAAGCCAGGAGACTGCGTTTGCCGTGGTCACGGTGTGGATATCGTCAAAGAAAATGGCCAGCAGCGTAAAGGCGGCGGCAGTTACAAAAATCTGTGCGCCGGAGGTTGCCACAGGATCCATCTCTCCGGAAGAGCCCTGGGCAAAGACAAGCGCGCCTGCAGCGGCAACTGCAGAGAGAAGCGCAAAAACCTCGCCGATGCCGAAGGTGAATGCGTTTCCGTTGCAGCACAGAAGAAACAGGCCCACAGCAGCGGCCAGCTGGATGGGAATGGTCGCAATCCTGTACCGCCTGCCGAGGAAGACGGAGGACATGACCGGCGCGAAGAAAACGGCCATGGAGTTGAGGAAGGCCGTGGTTGTCACAGAGGAGAACATGATGGCCAGATTGAACAGAATGAAATTGCACATCAGGCAGATGCTGGGCGGCAGCCACTTTTTCCACCCGGCTGCGCGCAGCTGAACCAGAATGCGCCGGCCAAAGAAAATCAGCATCACCGCGGACGCCACCAGGAAACGGGCGGCGGGACACCAGAAGGTTCCCATATCGCTGTTGCCGATTTTTGCAAGAGGATTTCCAAAGCCGTAGATCACGTTCTGCAGGAAAATACACAGGATGAACCAGATGATGCTTCGCTGCTTTTTCATGGGCGCACCTCGCTCTGTAATTGCCGGGAGACCGGCAGACGGTATAAGGGAATTGTAACGGCATACAGGGAAAAACGCAAGAGAAACTGAATAAAAAGCGCCTGCCGGCATTGCCGGCGGGCGCTTGACAGACGGAAGATTTACTTTTTCAGAAGATCCAGCTTTTCAACCGTGCCGTTGTAGTGGGAACGAAGGGCCGCGGTGGAGAGCGCGTGGCTCATGCGGGTCTCTTCCGGCGTGAACAGACCGAAGGGGACTTCCTGACCGGTGTATTCCAGCATGAACGCGCCCAGCATCTGCTGCATGGCGTCCACAAAGCCGAACTCAAAGATGGAACCGGTGATGGTGGGAAGCATGGGCTTGTAGCCGACGGAAATGCGGCTCCATGCCTGCTCTTTGCCCCAGGACACAGTATACATGAAAGAGTTGCCGTCGTCACTGGAGAACTTGGCGCTGCAGTCCATACCGTAGATTTCAAAGAACCACTGGTTGGTGGAGCCGGGGCTCATGCGCTTGGTTTCCAGCGTCATGGGGAATTCGTCGCCGTTTTTGTCCTTGGCCACGCAGTGCAGCGTCACGTTGTCAAACGTGTCGCAGGGAGCCATGCCGCCCTTGCCGTCCGGACGTTCCTTGACGAAGTCGCTGCAGACAGCGTAAACGCTCTGAGGAATGAAGCCCATCCGGAAGGGGACGTGCTGGGTGTGAATGCCCAGATCGCCCAGTGCGCCGTACTCGCCGTTGAACTTTCTGATCCGCTTCCAGCCGATGGGCTTTGTCAGGTCCATGTCACTGGAGTGGTTGAAGCCGGCGTGCACCTCAAGGATCCGGCCGAAGCGGCCTTCCTTGATCCACTGGATCATGATCTGCATGGCGGGATAGTAGGGGAATTCGCTGGAGCAGCGGACGAAAGCGCCGGGATTTGCATCGATGGCCTTGAGAATGGCGTCATTGGCCTTCTGATCAATGCCGAAGGGCTTTTCACCCAGAAGCGCTTTGCCGGAATTGATTACGTCGCAGTAGAACTGCTCGTGCAGGTTATGGGGAACCGCGCAGTACACGGCTTCCACCTCGTCGCAGTTCAGAATGTCGTGGTAATCAGCGGTGACAATCTTGATGCCGGGGAAATTCTTCTTGAACCACTCCGTCTCTTTTTCAACGACGGAGCAGATGGCGATGATTTCCGGACGCGGAACGTCGCCGGTGAAATGACACCATCTGGCGGCGGCAGAGGCGAATTCTCTGGCCATCAGGCCGCAGCCGATGAGGCCGAATTTAATTGTTCTCATATTGTGCTCTCCTTGCCGTAATCCGGGAGATTAATAGCCGAAGTACTTCTCGGTCTCTTCGACAGCTTCCTCGATGATATCCAGGCCCTTCAGAGCAGCGTCGTCTTCCAGGATCATCGGAGGAGACAGTCTGAGGATGTGGCCGGAGGGAACCCAGGCCAGGCCCTTGGAGAACGCCTTCTGGTAGATCATCTTGCCGCCGTCAACGAAGGGCTCCTTGGTGTCCTTATCCTTGACGATTTCCATGGCAAGCAGGCAGCCCTTGCCGCGTGCGTCGCCGATGATCTTGTGACGATCCTTCATCTCGCCCATTCTCTTCAGGAACAGCTCGCCGAGCTCCAGAGAACGCTGGCAGAGGTTCTCTTCTTCGATGACTTCGATGGAAGCCAGGGCAGCGGCGCAGGCCATGGGGTTTCCGCCGTAGCTGGAGGATGCGGAGATCTTTTCGATGGCCGGAGCCAGTTCCTTGGACACGCACATTGCGGTGACCGGGAAGCCGTTGCCGAAGCCCTTGCCGAGGGTGGTGATGTCAGCGGTGACATTCCAGTGATCCATAGCCAGGATCTTGCCGGTACGGGCCATGCAGGTCAGGACTTCGTCCGCGAACAGCAGGATGCCGCGTCTGTTGCACAGGTCGCGGAGCTTGGGCATGAAATCATCGGGGGGAACAACGGAGCCGCCCCAGCCCTGGATGGGCTCGAGAACGATGGCTGCAACGTTTTTGCCGCCGCAGGACATTTCGTTGTCCAGCATGCCTTCCAGATGGCGGATGTAAGGCGTGGAATCCTTCATGGCCTCTTCGGGCGTACGGCCGAAAGCGTCGCGATAGGGATTGGGACGGGGAGCCAGCACGAAGCCGGGAGCTCTCATATGGGTGTCGGCGCCGACAACAGCCAGGGAGTTTGCGCCGAGGGTCTTGCCGTGGAAGTCTCTCCAGAAGGAGATGAACTCGGCTTTGCCGGTGGCGGCACGTGCGCAGCGCAGGCCGGCCTCAACGGCGGTGGTGCCGGAGTCATACAGCTGGAAGCCGCCGAACTTGCCGCCGGTGGCTTCGTGCAGCTTTTCCATCAGCTGCATCTTGATTTCGGTGGTGAAATCGTGGCAGTTCATCAGCTGTTTTGCGTGCTTTGCAACAGCTTCGCTGATTTTCGGATGGCAGTGGCCAAGGCCGGTGACATAAATACCGGAGGAGAAGTCGATGTATTTGTTGCCGTCCACGTCGGTCAGCGTGTAGCCGAAGCCGGAATCAAAGGCGACGGGGAACAGCTGAACCTGGCTGGAGTAGCCCTTCATATACTTCGCCGCTCTGGAGTGGTACTCCACGGATTTGGGACCGGGAAGTGTGGCGGTCTTGATGGAGGGGATTGTGTTGACATCAACATGTGCCCAGTTTTTACTCATGGAATCAACCTCTTTCAATGAATTTTTATGCATAATCGCAAACGAAACCTGCCGTGCGTCGGCAAAAACTGCACGGTGCGGACGCCTACTGAACAGCCGTCTGCCATTTACATTAAATATATTAAATTATAATATCAACGATTTAAAGTGTCAATCAGGCAATTATCGGCATTTGACATAATTTTTGCAATGAAGTCAGAAAAGAATAGTGTGATTTTGCTGTATTTGCAGGGCTGGCCTGCATAAAATCCGAATAAAGAATCAATTCCGTCATCCGGGAGGCCGGACTGGAAACAGAAGAGCTTCGGATCGGGCCCGGGACGAAAATTATGCTTCCAATTTGGCTTAAAATGGATTAGAATGATACATAATGAATTTATCGCTGTTTTGGAGGTTTTTATGGAAGCAAGCAAACCTGCTTATTCACGCATCCTGCTGAAGCTCAGCGGTGAGGCGCTTGCCGGCGAGCGGAAGTTCGGCATTGATTTTGAGATTGTCCGCAGTGTGGCTGCGGTGATCAAAAAGTGTCTGGATGCAGGCGTGGAGGTCGGCGTCGTCATCGGCGGCGGCAACTTCTGGCGCGGCGCCAAGGACGGCGGCGGCAGAATGGAGCGCACCCGGGCGGACCATATGGGCATGCTGGCGACGGTGATGAACTGTCTGGCAGTGGCGGACGTTATGGAGCAGGAAGGCGTGCCTGTGCGCGTGCAGACAGCCATTGAGATGCGGGCGATAGCGGAGCCGTATACCCGCGAGCGGGCGGACGCGCACCTGCGTGAAGGAAAAGCTGTCATTTTCGGCTGCGGCACCGGCTGCCCGTTTTTCTCGACGGATACTGGCGCGGTTCTGCGCGCTTCCGAAATCGGCGCGGATGCCATTTTGCTGGCCAAGAATATCGACGGCGTATACTCCGCCGATCCCCGCAAGGATCCGTCCGCCGTGCGGTTTGACGAGATTTCCTATGACGAAGTACTTGCAAGGCATCTGACTGTCATGGACCTGACGGCGACGTCCATGGCGATGGAAAACAAGATCCCTGTCCTTGTCTTTGCGCTGAAGGATCCGGAGAATATCCTCCGGGCAGTCAACGGAGAAAAAGTTGGTACGCTGATCCGGTAGCAGCCGGCAAAGGAATATTGAAGAATATACAGAAGAATATACATAGGAGGAACGAGCAATGAACACCGATTATGCAAAATATTCAGCAAAAATGAAAAAGACGATTGAGGTTCTGGAAAGCCAGTTTGCCTCCGTCAGGGCCGGCCGCGCCAACGCCTCCGTCCTGGACACGCTGCGTGTGGAGTACTACGGCACGCCCACGCCCGTCAATCAGATTGCGTCCATCAGCTCGCCCGACCCGCGCACGCTTCTGATCCAGCCCTGGGACGGCTCCTGCCTGAAGGCCATTGAAAAGGCTATTCAGTCCTCGGATCTGGGCATCAACCCGCAGAATGACGGCCGGTCGATCCGCCTGGCCTTCCCCCAGCTGACAGAGGAACGCCGCAAGGACCTGGCCAAGCAGGTGCGCAAGTACGGCGAGGAAGCAAAGACGGCCATCCGCAATATCCGCCGCGATGCCATTGAGGACTTCAAAGCGCAGAAGAAAAAAGCCGAGATTACAGAGGACGACCTGAAGGATGCGGAGAAGGACGTGCAGAAGCTGACTGACGATTTCATCAAGGAGATTGATGGATGCGTGGCCAGGAAGGAAAAAGAGCTTTCCGAGATCTAAATGGGTATTTTCAGAAAAAAGAAAAACGCAACGGCGGGGCGGCTTGATCCGGAAAAGCTCCCCCGCCATATTGCCATTATCATGGACGGAAACGGCCGCTGGGCACAGAAGCGCGGCCTGCCGCGGACGGCCGGACACGCGGCCGGGGCGGAGACCTTCCGGACGATTGCCACCTACTGCAGGGACATCGGCATTCAGTATCTGTCAGTATATGCATTTTCCACGGAAAACTGGAAGCGGCCGGCAGATGAAGTCGCGGCCATTATGGGGCTTCTGGAGCGCTTTCTCAGGGAGGCGCTTGAAACCATGGAGAAAGACAGGGTGAAGGTCCGCTTTTTCGGCGACGTTTCAGTGCTCTCCGACCGGATGCAGGAGCTGATTGCCGAGACTGCGGAGATTTCCAGCCATTATGACGGCGTGCAGGTCAATATGTGCGTCAATTACGGCGGCCGGGATGAAATCCTGCGGGCCGCGCGCAGCTATGCCCGCGACTATGCCGCGGACGGCCGGGCGCTGGATGATAAGACGTTTGAGCGGTATCTGTACTCTGCCGGCGTTCCGGACCCGGATCTGATTATCCGGCCCAGCGGTGAGCAGCGCCTGTCCAACTTCCTGCTGTGGCAGGCGGCGTATGCTGAGCTGTACTTTACGGATGTATACTGGCCTGATTTCACAACACAGGAGCTGGACCGGGCGATCATTGCCTTCCAGCACCGGAAACGCCGCTTCGGAGGAGTGTGACCGTTTGAAGACAAGGATTCTTGTGGCCGCAGTGGGCCTTCCGGCGCTGCTGGCGGTGATCTTTTTTCTGCCCGACTGGTGTTTCGGCGTGCTGGTGGCGGCAATGGCGGTCATCGGCAGCTATGAGCTGATGCGCGCGGTGCAGCCGGCGCTGCCAAAGGGGCTGTTTATGTTTGTGGCGCTGATGGCGGCGCTGACGGCGGCAGCCATGCTGACCGGTGCAGGCGAACAGGCGGCGGTGGCTTCCGCGTTTGTCCTGATGGCGGGGATGTCCTGCGCGGCGATCCGCGCCTACGGCCGCAGCGAAAACGTGGGGTATACGGCGGTGCTGGCTGCTGTTTTCGGCGGCGCGCTGATTCCGCATTTCCTGTCGGCGCTGACGGGCCTGCGGATGATGGACAGCGGCCGCATTTTTGTGCTGCTGCCGATGGTCTCTGCCTTTGTCTCCGACAGCGGCGCTTATTTTGTCGGAAAGGCGGCCGGCAGGCGGAAGGCTTTCCCCAATGTCAGTCCCCATAAAACAGTCGAGGGCTGCCTTGGCGGGTTTGCGGCCGGCGTAGCCGGCATGCTGCTGTGCGGCGTGATTGTGGACGCGGTCACGGCGCTGCCGGTGAATTACATAGCCATGGCGGTTTACGGCATTGCCGGAAACCTGGCCGCGCAGCTGGGCGACCTGGCTTTTTCCCTGATTAAGCGCCAGTGCGGCATCAAGGATTATGGAAATCTTCTGCCGGGCCACGGCGGAATTCTGGACCGGTTTGACAGCATGATTTTTGTGGCGCCCGTTCTCTATTGGACGGTGCTGCTCTGGCCGGCCATCTGACTGCGGCTCCGGGGAACCGGGCCGGATTGATTTTTTGCATTTGGACGGAATATATTTATGAAGTGTGGGATATCCATCCTCGGCTCCACCGGCTCTATCGGCCGGCAGAGCCTGGATGTTGCAGAAAAACTTGGGCTGCGCGTTTGCGCGCTGACGGCCAACCGGAATACGGCGCTGGCCGAGGAGCAGGCGCGCCGGTTCCGGCCGGAAGTGATGGCCATGTACAGCCATGCGGCGGCAGCTGAACTGAAGGTGCGTCTGGCAGACACGCCGGTGAAGGTTGTTGCCGGGGAGGACGGCCTGATTGAGGCCGCCGTACATCCGCAGGCGGATACGGTGGTGACTGCCGTGGTGGGTACAGTGGGCCTGCGGCCGACGCTGGCGGCAATTTATGAGAAAAAGCGCATTGCCCTGGCCAATAAGGAGACGCTTGTCTGTGCCGGACGGATTGTCATGGAAGAGGCAAAGCGAAACGGTGCGGAGATCATTCCTGTGGACTCCGAACATTCGGCCATTTTTCAGTGCCTGGCGGGCGGGCGCCCGTTCAGGACGATTATTCTGACGGCCTCCGGCGGCCCCTTCCGCGGCATGCACAGGGAAGAACTGATGCAGGTGACGGTGGAAGATGCGCTGCGCCATCCGAACTGGAATATGGGGCCGAAAATCACTGTGGACTGTGCCACCATGATGAACAAGGGGCTGGAGTTTATTGAGGCCATGCACCTTTTCGGCGCGCGGCCGGAGCAGATCCGGGTGCTGGTCCATCCGCAGAGCATTGTACACTCCATGGTGGAATATCCGGATCATTCAATCATTGCCCAGATGGGCATGCCGGATATGCGCTTGCCGATCGAGCTGGCGCTGACATATCCCCTGCGCGGTCCGGCGGTGGCGCCGGCCCTGGATTTGACACAGGTGAGCGCGCTGACTTTTGAGCATCCTGACCTGGAGGCATTCCCGTGCCTGGGCCTTGCCATGGAGGCGGCGCGGATGCGCGGGACGGCCTGCGCTGTGATGAACGCGGCGAATGAGACGGCGGTGGAACTTTTCCTGAACAGGAAAATCCGCTTCTGTCAGATCTATGAATATGTGCGCAGCGCGGTTGAGGCGCTGCCGGCCTCCGACAGCGGCATCGACGGTGTCCTTGAAGCTGACCGGGAGGCCAGACGGTTTGTTCTCGGAAAGGTCTGAATCCATGTATATTCTTCTGGCGATCCTCATTTTCGGCATTCTCATCGGCATCCACGAATTCGGGCATTTTATCGCAGCAAAGGCATGTGGCGTGCGGGTGAATGAGTTCGCAATCGGTATGGGTCCCGCGCTTCTGAAAAGACAGAAGGGAGAGACGCTGTACGCCCTGCGCCTTTTGCCCATCGGCGGGTTCTGCGCCATGGAAGGCGAGGACGAGCGCTCTGACGACCCGCGCGCCTTTACCTCAAAGCCCTGGTGGCAGCGGGCGGTGATTCTCATTGCCGGCGCGTTTATGAACTTTCTGCTGGGTTTTCTCATTATTGCCCTGCTCTATTCCTCGGCACAGGCGTTTTACGGACGGACAGTCAGTGCGCTGACGGAGGATTTCAGGTACGGCGGGGAAGAAGGGCTGATGGTCGGCGACGAGATTCTCAGCATCGACGGTCATACGATTTTTTATTCCAATGATTTCTCCACCTATATGAGCCGGTCCAGCGGCGGCACGGTGGATATGGTCATCCGGCGCGGCGGTGAAAAGCTGCTGCTGGACGATTATCCCCTGCAGATGGAGGATTACGTGGTCGACGGCGAAACGGTGCACAGGTACGGTGTGACGTTCAATACCGTCCCCGCGACGTTCTGGAACAGGCTGCAGTATGCTTGCTGCACCGCAGCGGACTATGTCCGCTATGTCTGGATGGGCCTTTCGGACCTGGTGACCGGCGTGGTGGGCATTAAGGATATGTCAGGTCCGGTGGGCATCGTTTCAGCCATCGGGCAGGTGGGGCAGGCCAGTGCATCCACGGCGGAGGCGCTGAAGAACATCCTGTTTCTGGCGTCGTTCATCGCGGTGAACCTTGCGGTGATGAATCTGCTGCCGATCCCGGCGCTGGACGGCGGCCGTGTTTTTTTCCTGCTGATTACGGGCGTGCTTGAAAAAATACTCAGGCGGAAGATTGATCCGAAATATGAGGGATATATCCATGCGGCGGGCCTGATGCTGCTTCTGGGCCTGATGGCCGTCGTGATGGTGAATGATATTGCGAGGATTGTCAATGGCTGAAAGACAGATTCACTGCGGCGGCGTGCGCATCGGCGGCGGCGCGCCGGTTTCCGTGCAGTCCATGACCAATACGAAAACGGACGATGTGGCCGCAACAGTCGCCCAGATCAGGCGCCTTGAAGCCGCAGGGTGTGACATTGTGCGCGTGGCCGTGCCGGATATGGCCGCGGCCAGGGCAATCGGCGACATCCGGGCGCAGATTTCCATTCCCCTGGTGGCGGATATTCACTTTGACTATCGCCTGGCGGTGGAAGCGGCGGCTGCAGGTGCGGACAAGATCCGCATCAATCCCGGAAACATCGGGGAGCGGGAGCATGTCCGGGCGGTGGTGGCCGCCTGCCGGGCGCGGAATCTGCCCATACGGATCGGCGTCAACGGAGGCAGCCTGGAGAAGGAGGTGCTGGCGAAGTACGGCCTGACAGCCAGAGCCATGCTGGAAAGCGCCATGGGCCATGTGCGC
This sequence comes from Oscillospiraceae bacterium, assembly GCA_016293865.1. Taxonomy (GTDB): domain Bacteria; phylum Bacillota; class Clostridia; order Oscillospirales; family Oscillospiraceae; genus JAEDDG01. Next base: position 78,829 of record JAEDDG010000004.1, read on the forward strand.
CTGCTGAATCAGTTTGATTTTGACGATATCTGCATTTCCGTCAAGGCGTCGGACGTGCGCCTGACGGTGGCGGCCTACCGGCTTTTGTCCCTGGAAACGGATTATCCGCTTCATTTGGGCGTGACGGAGGCCGGAACGGAATACATGGGCATTATGAAATCGGCCGCAGGGATCGGCGCGCTTCTGCTGGAGGGCATCGGCGACACCATCCGCGTATCGCTGACTGCACCGCCTGAGCGGGAGGCAGTGGCGGGCGTCGCGCTTCTGCGCGCTGTGGGCGTACGGACGGACGGCGTGCGGATCGTCTCCTGCCCCAGTTGCGGGCGCTGCTGCATCGATCTGATTTCCATCGCCTCTGAGGTGGAAAAAAGACTGGCCGGCTGCCGGAAAAACATCACAGTAGCGGTAATGGGCTGCGCAGTCAACGGACCGGGTGAAGCGTCACACGCCGATTACGGCATTGCGGGCGGAAAAGGAGAGGGAATCCTCTTCCGGAAGGGCCGCATTCTGCGCAAGGTGCCGATGGACAGGCTTGCCGACGCACTGCTGGAACTGATCGGCGAAGAGGAATAAAAATACGGCGCCGTTCTGCGGCGCCTGTACTGCGTGCGGCGGCTCTCCCTTTTCGGAGCCGGCGCCTGCTTCAGACTGCGAGGAAAGGAAGCGATTCAATGGAACAGAATACAGTCCCGTTTCTGGAGATGTTTGCCGTCACGCCGCAGGATGCGGCGCTGGCCGCGCTCCTGGAACAGGCGCAGGTGGTGAATGCCACTGTGGACAAGGCGCACCGTACAATGCAGATCCGGATCCGGTTTCCGCGTCCCGCGGCGCCGGTTTACATAAGCATGATTGAACAGCTGCTGAAGACGGAGTACGCAGTCAGCGGCGTTGAAATTGTGCCGGTCTATCCGCTGCCGAACGCCGCAGGTTCCGGGCCGGAGACCAAAGCGTCCGGCGGTGCAAAGAGCGGCGGGAAGGGCAAAACAGCGGTTTCCGCCGAGGATGTGATTATCGGCCGGCCGGCCGGGAAACCCACGATACATATCGGAGAGATCACGCTGGAGTCCGGCAACGTGGTGGTTGAGGGCGAAGTCTTTGCAGCGGAGCACCGGGAGATCGCCAAGCGGAAGGCCGTTGTGCTGAGCTTCAACCTGTCGGACGGAACAGGCAGCATCCATGTGTCCAAATTCATGACGGAGGAGAATGCCAAGGATATTGCAGCGCGGGTCAAAAACGGCATGTATCTGATTGTGGCCGGCGGTGTGGGCTATAACCGCTATGACGGCGACATCACGCTGGAACCGCGGAGCATCACGGTCGGCAAAAAGGCGAAGCGGATGGATACCTGCGAAAAGGGCAGGCGCGTGGAGCTGCACCTGCACACGAAGATGTCCACCATGGACGCGCTGACCGATACGGGCGCGGCTGTCAAGCGGGCGATTGAGTGGGGGCATCGGGCCATCGCCATTACGGACCACGGCGTGTGCCAGTCTTTCCCGGATGCCATGCGGGCGGCCAAGGATAAGATCAAAATCCTCTACGGCGTGGAGGGTTACTACTATAATGATGTGGACGATAAGCCCGCGGCCTGGGGTGTGGGCAGCGTGCCGGCCGACAGCGAAATCGTCGCATTTGACATCGAGACCACAGGCCTGGATTCCACAAACGACCGCATAACGGAAATCGGCGCAGTCATTATGCGCGGGGGAGAGGAACTGGACCGGTTTCAGACCTTTGTTGATCCGGAAATGCCCATTCCCGACAGCGTTTCCAGACTGACGGGCATCACGGATGACGATGTGCGCGGCGCGCCGGATCAGACGGAGGCGGTGCGGGCCTTCCTGGCTTTTGCCGGCGGCCGGCCGCTGGCGGCGCACAACGCGTCGTTTGATATCGGGTTTATTTATGAAGCGTGTCAGCGCGGCGGGCTGGAATTCGAGCCGGCCTATCTGGATACGCTGCCCATGGCGCAGGGCCTTCTGCCGGAGATGAAAAACCACAAGCTGGACATGGTGGCGGCGAAACTGGGCCTTCCGGAATTTGAGCACCACCGTGCCTCGGACGATGCTGTCACCTGCGGCCTGATCCTGGCTGCCTTTCTGGAGCAGATGCGGAAAGACGGCGTCTGCACGCTGGATGAAATTGCCGGTTACGTTCAGCCGCGCAGGCTGAAGGCGTCGGAGCAGCGCCGTTTCCGGCCGCAGCATATTATTGTGCTGGCCAGGACGCAGGCGGGCATCCGGAATCTGTATAAAATTGTGACCAAGAGTCATCTGGAGCATTTCCGCAGATATCCGACCATCCCGAAAAGTCTCCTTTCGGAATACAGGGACGGGCTGATTGTCGGCTCAGCCTGTGAGGCGGGTGAAGTCTTCCAGCTGGTCAGCGATCACAGAAGTCCCTTTGAACAGCGCCGGCTGGGTGCGTTTTATGACTATCTGGAGATCCAGCCCATCTGCAACAATATGTTTATGCTCAGCGGCGACCACGCCCGGGCGAAGAATGAAGAGGAACTGCGGGACTTCAACCGCCGTGTGATTGAACTGGCAGACGAGCTCGGAAAGCCTGTTGTGGCCACGGGCGACGTGCATTTTCTGGATCCGGAGGATGAGATTTTCCGGCATGTCCTGCTGACAGCCAAGGAATTTGACGATGCGGACAAGCCGCTGCCCATTTATTTCCGGACCACGGACGAGATGCTGGAGGAGTTCAGCTATCTGGGGGAGGACAAGGCCTTTGAGGTCGTTGTGACAAATCCAAACCGGATTGCGGACGCCTGCGAGGATGTGCGTCCGCTGCCGCCGCCAACGCTCTTCCCGCCGAAGATTGAAAACAGTGCGGAGGATCTGAAGAATCTGGTTTACGGGAAAATGCATCAGCTTTACGGCGAAAATCCGCCCGAAATTGTGACGCAGCGCATTGAGACGGAACTGGATGCAATTCTTGGCCGCGGCTACGACGTGATTTACATGAGCGCCCAGAAGCTGGTGGCAGATTCTCTGGCGCACGGCTATCTGGTGGGCTCCAGAGGCAGCGTGGGCTCATCGCTGGTGGCGTTCATGTCCGGCATTACGGAGGTCAACTCGCTGCCGGCCCATTACCGCTGTCCCAACTGCTGCCACACGGACTTCGAAGCCGGAAAAGGCTACGGCTGCGGCGCAGACATGCCGGATGCCGTGTGCCCCGTCTGCGGCACCAAATATGCAAAGGACGGGTTTGACATTCCCTTTGAAACGTTCCTGGGATTCGGCGGCGACAAGGTGCCCGATATCGACCTGAACTTTTCCGGTGAATACCAGGCGAATGCGCACCGGTATACAAATACGCTCTTTGGCTCCGATCACGTGTTCCGCGCCGGAACCATCGGCACCGTGGCGGAAAAAACCGCCTATGGCTATGTGAAAAAATACCTGGAAAAGGTGGGGCGCACGGTGACCAAGGCGGAGGAAACCCGCCTTGCACTGGGGTGCGTCGGCGTGAAGCGCACCACCGGCCAGCATCCCGGCGGGCTTGTGGTTATTCCGCAGGACAAGGAGATCTATGATTTCTGCCCCGCGCAGCACCCGGCGGATGATGCCGATACGGACATCATCACCACGCATTTTGAATATCACTGTATGGAGGCCAATCTTCTGAAGCTGGATGAGCTTGGCCATGATGACCCGACAATGATCCGCATGCTGGAGGATCTGACCGGCTGCAACGCCCGGGAGATTCCGCTGGACGATCCGGAAACCATGGGGATTTTCAAATCGGCTGCGCCTCTGGGCCTGACGGATGACGATCCCATCATCGGGAAAACCGGGACCATCGGCATTCCGGAGTTCGGCACGGGCTTTACGCGCCAGATGCTCGTGGACACGCAGCCGACGGATTTTGACACGCTTGTGCGCCTGTCCGGCTTTTCCCACGGCACGGACGTGTGGCTGGGAAATGCAAAGGATCTGATCCTTTCCGGGACGGCAACCGTCCGGCAGACCATCGGCTGCCGCGACGACATCATGATCTATCTGATCTCCATGGGACTGGATGAAAAGCGGGCGTTCAAATTCATGGAGGCTGTCCGGAAAGGTGCAATTCACAAGGGGAAACCGTGGCCGGACGGGATTGTGGAGGAAATGCAGGCCCACAATGTGCCGGAATGGTATATCGAATCCTGCCGGAAAATCCAGTACCTGTTTCCCAAGGCACATGCGGTGGCCTATGTGATGATGGCCTTCCGCATTGCCTGGTTCAAGGTCCATGAGCCGCTGGCCTTTTACAGCGCGTATTTTTACCGCCGCAGTCAGAAGGACAGCTTTGACGCCGCACTGATGACAGGCGGCGCGGAAAAAGTGGCGGCCAAAATCAGGGAGATCAAAAACAATCCCGATTCCACCGCCAAGGAGGACGATCTGCTCACAACGCTGGAGGCCTGCTATGAGTTTTACAGGCGCGGCTTTGAGTTTGAGCCCATCGATCTGTACGCATCGGACGCGGTGCGCTTCAATATTACGGAAAAAGGCCTGCGGCCGCCGTTTGTGGCAGTCAGCGGCCTGGGAGAAACAGCGGCCAGGGATCTGGTGGAGCACAGGAACGACCGGGAGTTTGTCTCGCTGGAGGATCTGGCTGCCTGCTGCACCAAGGTTTCCAAAACTCATATTGAACAGCTGAAGGCGCTGGGCGCGCTCGGCAGCCTGCCGGACACCAGCCAGCTTTCACTGTTTTAATACAATTTGTGTGGATAAGGAGAAATCAGCGATGAGAACCTATATTCTTCCGGAAAGCGGAAATTTGTACAAGGTCAATCTGCATACGCATTCCACCTTGTCTGACGGCGCATTTGCGCCGGAGGAACTGAAGGCGTACTATAAGGCGCACGGCTACAGCGCAGTGGCCTTTACAGACCACCGCAAATGCGTGCCGCATCCGGAACTGACGGACGATCAGTTTATTGCGCTGACGGGAATTGAGCTGGATTTCAGCTCGAAGGATGAAGCGGGCGTCTGGGCGCACACCACGCATTTCTGCGGTCTGGCAAAGGACCCGATGGCCCGGCTGGAGTATCCGAACGATCCGCTTCCGCTGAGCTATCTGAATGTCAATACGGAGATTGCAAAGCTGAACGACGCAGGTTTTATCACAACGGTCAACCATCCCGCCTGGTCAGACATGTCCACGGAGGATGTCCTGAGCCTGCACGGGATGCGCTGCATAGAAGTGTTCAACAGCGTGGCTGTGGTCATAGACAACTATTCCGACGATTCGTCGTATTTTGAGCATTTTACCCGCGCCGGCGGCCGGGCTCTGCCGGTGGCTGCGGACGACTGCCATGTGAAAGGTACGGACGGCGGCCCTGGCCCGGAATATTTCAGAGGGTTCAATGTGGTTAAGGCGCCTGAGCTGAGCTACGACGCACTGGTGCAGGGAATTGAAAATGGGGCGTCGTTTGCGTCCACCGGCCCGATGTTTAAAAACCTGTGGCTGGATGGCAATATTCTGCATGTGGAGTGCTCGCCGGTATCCCGCATTTTCGTCCACGGCCACCGGTACAGTCAGCTGACGCGCGTGCGGGAAGACGGGGACTGCATCACGGAGCGGGACATCGACATTTCCAAACTGTGCGGCAAAACGTCATATATCTGGGTCCAGCTGTGCGACAGTCAGGGCCGCAAGGCCTGGGCGCCGCCGTACTGGTTCTGATCCGGCGCTTCCAATATTTTCGACTGTAAATTCCGTGCGCGGGGCGGTATAATCCATGTGTGCCGCTCTGTGCACGGAAAGGAACGGGAAAGCAATGCAGGTGCACGCCATTGGAAACGGAGCTTATGCCGCTTACATCAGCGGCGCGGAGCTGAAAATCCGAAACATCGCGCCGGATCATCTGGAGAAGATGGAGAAAAAGGAGTTGCTGGAGCTGTTCTCCCCACAGCTGAAAGAAGCGGAGGGACGCCAGGCCACGCTTGAGATTTTTCCCGGCCGCGAGGGCGTTCTGCTGTTCCTGCGCTTTGCTGCGGAAAAACCGGTGTTTTTTGCATTCAGTTCGCTGGATCCGCTGCTGGATGCCGTCAGCGAGTGCCGGGAAAATATGCCGGCCAGGCTGGACCATTTTGACGGCGCGTACATACTGACCCTGTTCCCCGGCGCGGACAGTGCCACTGCGGATGCTTTCGGCGAGTTCGGCGCGCGCCTGCCGTACCCGGAGGGATTCTTTTCCCACATGTGCGAGCATGGGCGGATGCTGATCGAGACGGATGCGCTGCAGGTCCTGCGCCGCGCATTTCATGTGTGAAATATTGACAGACGTGATATACTGTACTGGTAATGCTGCACGGAAAGGAGAAGCATCATGCCGAGAGCTGTGGGCGTCAAGCAGATTGCAAAGAATAAAAAAGCCTATCATGATTATTTCATTCTGGAAACGCTTGAGGCCGGCATTGAGCTCTCCGGGACGGAAGTGAAGTCTGTCCGTGCCGGCAATATCAATCTCAAGGATTCCTACTGCGCCGTCAAAGACGGTGAAATGCTGATGTACAATGTACACATCAGCCCCTATGAACAGGGGAATATTTTCAATAAGGATCCAAAGCGTGACCGGCGGCTGCTTCTGCACCGGCGGGAGATCTTCCGGCTGTACGGAAAGGTCAAACAGGAGGGACTGACCATTGTCCCTTTGTCGGTTTATCTGAAAAATGCGCTGGTCAAGGTGGAAATCGGCCTTGTGAAGGGCAAGAAACTGTATGACAAGCGGGAGGCGGCGGCGCAGAAGGCGGCCGGCCGCGAAATCGAACGCACACTGAAAGAGAGGAATGTGTAATCATGGCAGAGAAAAATCCTGTTGTGACGATTGAAATGGAAAACGGCGGCATCATCAAAGCGGAGCTTTATCCGGATGTCGCACCGAATACGGTGAACAGCTTTATCTCGCTGATTCACAAGGGATTCTATGACGGCCTGATTTTCCACCGGGTGATTTCCGGTTTTATGATTCAGGGCGGCTGCCCCCACGGCACCGGGACCGGTGGCCCCGGCTACCGGATTAAAGGCGAATTTACAAACAATGGCTTTAAAAACAAGCTTTCACATACCCGCGGCGTCCTGTCCATGGCCCGGGCCAGCATGCCCGATTCTGCGGGAAGCCAGTTCTTTATCATGCATGCGGACGGTGATTTCCTGGACAAGCAGTATGCGGCGTTCGGCAAAGTCATCGAGGGTATGGATGTTGTGGATGCCATTGCGTCGGTCCGTACCAACGGCCAGGACCGGCCGCTGGAAGACCAGAGAATGAAAAAGGTCACAGTTGAAACGTTTAGCGTGGATTATCCTGAGCCGAAAACCATGCCGGATCCGTTCAGCAGATAATGTCAGATCCTCCCTGCCTTCGGCAGGGATTATGGGGGCGTACCGGTTTCGACGGGGGCTCTGAAACGAACTAAGCGGGCGGATGCGCCTGACATCCTTAAAACGGGCAACCTTTTAAAATTATCTGACAACGATAATCTCGAACTGGCTGCTGCTTAACGCGGCCCGTCCTCGCCGGAAGGTCCACGAGCCGGATGAGGGCGTGACTCAGTGGAGAACGTGCGCGCGGTAAGCTTTGCCCGCGCCATGCATCATGAAGCTACTGAACCGCATCGCGTGACGGTTTGCGCTGCGGGGATGGAATTGGGCGCAAGCCCGGAATAACCGTCTGCGCCCGGAGAAAGGTTTGCGGAGGGGCTTTCGGACAGGGGTTCAACTCCCCTCGCCTCCACCAAATAAGGTAGTAGATTTTGATAGAAAGTCTACTACC
>JAEDDG010000005.1 GCA_016293865.1 Oscillospiraceae bacterium
GATGACACTCCGGGTATGAACCGAATGCTCTAGCCAGCTGAGCTATGCCGCCATAACAGCGAATGTTATTTTACTTGATTTCCCCGCCGCTGTCAAGTGCTTTTTCGAGTTTTTTCCAGTCGGGCAGATTTTTCTTCCGTTCAGTCAACATCCACGCCCCAGTCGCGCATCATCTTGTTCAAAAGCTTCGTCAGCGCGACCGCGCCTTCACGGGAGATCAGCACGCTGGCAACCTCATCCACAAGCTGCGCGGAAACGTCCGTCATCGAGCCGTTTTTCATGGAAAAACTATGTTCCGTATATGCATGGGCAAAGGACAGCGCGATTTCCGATTTTGCCTTGTTATGGGTCACATTGAATGTATTGCAGAACACGGGCTTCATGCTTTTTCCTCCTTTGCATGGGCAAGAGCCTTTTCCAGCGCTCTGGCCAGCTGATCCGGACAGGAAGTGGGCTTTCCGCCGCAGCGGATGCCGCGCAGCAGCGCGATCACTTCCTCCGCCTTTTTCCCTTCCACCAGCCGGCAGATTCCCTGCAGATTCCCGTTGCAGCCGCCGACCACAGACACTTTCTTTACAATGCCGTTTTCAAGCTCAATATTCATTGCCCTGGAGCATACGCCCTGCGGATAATATGTCTCTGTCATATTCCGATACCCTTCCTATCATTTGTCTGATCCGCCGCCGGTCACAGCCGTCCCGGCAGGAGAATTGTATTTTCAGTTATAGTATACCTCATTTTTCGTCCGGCATCAACTCATATTCTCTTCCGCGGCATTTCCGGACTTCCATCTGGTTCAAAAAAAACGCCGGGCGCAGATGCAGATCTGAAAAACGCAAATATTCTTTGCATTTTCAGCACATATGGGTTAATATGGAAACAACTGTCGGCCGGCATGCCGATGCCGGCCGGCAGTCAGGCATCGCCCTTTCCTGTCCGCCCCGCCGCAGCGGTCTGCAGGCGCCGGGCGGCATAAATCATCAAAAAGAGGTAATGGACATGTCACAAGCAGAAGAACGGCTCAGCCAGGCTCTGAACGCCTTTGACTTCGGCGGGCAGGTTGTCGGCGCCGAGCGCTACGGCTCCGGTCACATCAACGACACGTTCTGCGTGCGCACGCAGGACGGCAGCGGCTTCTGCCGCCGGTTTATTCTTCAGCGGATCAGCTCTGCCGCATTTCACCATCCGGATCAGCTGATGGCGAACATCTCCGGTGTAACCGCTTATCTGGGACAGATCATCGCACAGGCCGGCGGCGACCCCGCGCGCGAGACTCTGTCTGTGCTTCCCACCCGGCAGGGCAAAAATTTCTTTACCGACAGCGAGGGCTGCGCATGGCGCGTCTACCCCTTCATTGAGGACACGCTCTGTCTGCAGTCCGCGGAAACGCCGGAGCTGTTCGCCGCCTCTGCGCGGGCGTTCGGGCGGTTTCAGCGCATGCTGAAGGATTATCCTGCGCAGACGCTCTATGAGACCATCCCCCGCTTTCACGACACGGAAAACCGGCTGGCCAATCTGAAGGCCGCCGCAGCGGCCGATCCGCTGAACCGTCTGGCAGACGTTCAGCCGGAGATGGACTTTATTCTGGCCAGAGAGGCCGACTGCTCCGTCGCCCTGCAGGCTCTGCGGGACGGGAAGCTTCCGCTGCGCGTCACCCACAATGATACGAAGCTCAACAATGTGCTCATCGACCGGGAAACCGGCCAGGGCATCTGCGTCATCGATCTGGATACTGTGATGCCGGGTCTTTCCATCAATGATTTCGGCGATTCCATCCGTTTCGGTGCAAATCACTGTGCCGAGGACGAGCAGGATCTGAGCAAGGTGAATTTCGATCTGGAGCTGTATAAAATCTATACAGAAGGATTCCTGGAGGGCGCCGGCGGCGCGCTGACCGACGAGGAACTGAAATATCTTCCCTGGGGCGCCAAACTCATGACGCTGGAATGCGGCATGCGTTTTCTGACAGACCATCTGGAGGGCGACCACTATTTCCATATCCAGCGGGAGGGCCAGAATCTGGACCGCTGCCGCACGCAGCTGAAGCTGGTTGCAGATATGGAGCGCTGCTGGGACGCCATGTCCGCCGCGGCAATTTCCTGACCGGTTCCGACAACTGAACAGGCACTGACAGAGCGGACATGCCGGACCCGGCATGTCCGCTCTGCTTCACCGATCCCGGACACGCCGCAGGGCAGGCATAATGGACAGCCTGCGGGCATATATATCCATCATGGATATGGAGGCGAGTCCGATGGTCAGTTATGAGCAGAAACATGGCAGGCATCCGCGCAGAGTTGGCGGTATTGTAAAAAGGCTGGCTCTTCTGGCTGCTGCATTTGCGGTCATCAGGCTGCTGATCAGCGCGGGCGCAGGCGAAGCGCTGGAACAGCTCTTCAGCACGGCCGCAGCCGGCGGGACGCTTGCCGGCCTTCTGGTGCGCGCAGAAACGCAAAGCACGGATTTAACCTGGGCAGACGCAGGCACAGCATCGCTTCTGTCCGAGTCAGCCATACTGCGGCAGGCCGAAGCCGAACTGTCCGAACCTGAACCAGACAGCCGGATACCGCAGGCCGCCGCGGACGAGCCTGTGCAGAATCATGCAGACAACCGCACTCAGCTGCCAGTTCTGTCCGTCCCCTCCGGAGAGGGCGCCGGAGGCACACCGCCCGCGGACTACGCGGCGCTCCCCTATACGCTCTCTGCAGATCTGGTGGAGCTTTACAACAAAACAGAGTACACCATTGACACGGCCGCACTGCTCGGCGAGCCGCTGCATCTGGCCCCTGTCGGAGATGGGCCGCAGGTCCTGATCATTCATACCCACGGGAGCGAGGCATACGCCCAGTCCGACGGCGACGCCTATACGTCATCCGACCCCATGCGCACCGAGGACAAAACCCATAACATGATCCGCGTGGGGACAGAGCTGGCCCAGCGGCTGGAGGCCAGCGGCATCTGCGTCATTCATGACACGGAGCTTTACGACTACCCCAGCTATACCGGCTCCTATTCAAGGACGCTGGATGCCATCGAGAGCTATCTTGCCCAGTACCCCACAATCAATGTGGTCATTGACCTGCACCGGGACGCCGTGGACGAACTGACCTACAAAACCATCGCCACTGTGGACGGCGCGTCCAGCGCGCAGGTCATGATGGTGGTCGGCACAAATTTTTCCGGTCTGGAGCATGGGAACTGGCATGAAAACCTGAAGTTGGCCATGCATCTTCAGTGCGCAATGCTGACGCGCTATCCCGGCCTTGCGCGCCCGATCACCATCTCCCAGTACCGCTACAATCAGCACGCCACCACAGGCTCCCTGATTGTGGAAATCGGGTACAGCGGCAATACCCTCAGCGAGGCACTGACAGCCGCGCGCGGCTTTTCCGACGCGCTCAGCGACGTTCTGCTGTCTCAGACAGACGGTTGAATGCAGTTTGCAGCAAACAAAAAACGCGCCGCAGCATACGCTGCAGCGCGTCTCAGGCTGCTGATAAACGATGAATAAGTGCTGCGGGTCTGAGCAGCGGGGAATATGTGCAAGGGGTTAAGACCCCTTGCGCGTTCAATCAAACAGGTTTTTCGAACTTCCAGTAGTTCGAAAAACCGCATACAGCGTGTCGAAAAACTATTTTCGACACGCTGAAACGCGCCGCAGCATACGCTGCAGCGCGTTTTTGTCTGAAGCAAGCGGTTATTCGCGGCTCTCTTCGGCCTTCCGGACAACGATCTCGCCGTTCTCGGCAGTCGCCGCCAGCTTGTCGCCGCCTTTGGCTTTGCCGTCCAGAATCAGCTCAGCGGCGCTGTCCTCGACAGTGCTCTGAATGGCTCTGCGCAGCGGCCGCGCACCGTAGACCGGGTCAAAGCCCTTGTCCGCCAGCACATTCAGCGCGGAATCGTCCACAGTAAGCTCTATGCCCAGATCCTGCATTCTGGCCTTGACGGTCATCAGCATGTTTTCGGCAATCATGCGGATGTTGTCGCGGGTCAGCTGATGGAAGACGATGATGTCGTCAATCCGGTTCAGGAACTCCGGCCTGAAGGTCTTTTTCAGATCCTCCATGACAGAAGCTCTGATCCGCTCATAGCTGGCCTCTTCCGCGTCTCCGCCGCCGGAGAAGCCCAGCTGCGTGCGCTTGTCCGTGATATTCCTGGCGCCCACATTGGAGGTCATCACGATGACCGTGTTCTTGAAGTCCACATGCCTGCCCTGGGAATCGGTCAGGCGGCCGTCGTCCAGAATCTGAAGCATGATGTTGAACACATCCTCATGGGCCTTTTCAATCTCATCAAAGAGAATAACGGAATATGGCTTGCGGCGCACTTTTTCCGTGAGCTGACCGCCCTCGTCGTAGCCGACATATCCCGGAGGCGAACCGATCAGCTTGGAAACGGTGTGCTTTTCCATAAATTCGGACATATCCACCCGGATCATGGCGTTTTCGTCGCCGAACAGCGCCTCAGCCAGCGCCTTGCACAGCTCCGTCTTGCCGACGCCTGTGGGGCCCAGGAACAGGAACGAACCGATGGGCCGCTTCGGATCCTTCAGGCCCACACGGCCGCGGCGGATGGCCTTGGACACAGCTTTGACCGCCTCGTCCTGGCCGATCACACGCTTGTGCAGGATCTCCTCCATACGCATCAGCCGCTGGCTTTCGTCCTCGGTGAGATTCGTCACCGGCACGCCCGTCCAGCCGGAAACCACCTGGGCGATATCCTCCGGCGTCACGCAGCGGGTTGCGCCCGCGTTGCCGGTATCCCACTGGCTGCGGAGCTTTTCAAGCTCAGCCCGTTTTTCCTTCTCCTGATCGCGCAGCTTCGCCGCTTTTTCAAAGTCCTGGTTCTGCACTGCGGACTCCTTCTCGGCGTTCAGGGCGTTGACCTCGCTCTCCAGCGCCTTCAGGTCCGGCGGCAGGCGCAGCGTCTCCATACGCACCCGGGAGGCCGCCTCATCAATCAGGTCAATGGCCTTGTCCGGCAGATACCGGTCATTGATATACCGGTTGGACATGGCCACGGCCGCCACAATGGCCTCGTCAGAGATTTTCAGCTTGTGATGCGCCTCATACTTGTCCCGCAGACCGTTCAGAATCTGAATGGATTCAGTCGGCGTGGGTTCATTCACCGTGACCGGCTGGAAACGGCGCTCCAGCGCCGCGTCCTTTTCAATATATTTGCGGTACTCATTCAGCGTCGTGGCGCCGATAATCTGGATCTCGCCCCGTCCGAGCGCGGGCTTGATGATATTGGCCGCGTCAATGGCGCCTTCCGCAGCGCCTGCGCCGATGATGGTATGCAGTTCATCGATGAACAGCACCACATCCTTGGCCTTTTTCACCTCGTCAATGGCATTTTTGATCCGCTCTTCAAAGTCGCCGCGATACTTTGTTCCGGCCACCATACCGGTCAGGTCCAGGGAGACCACACGCTTGCCGCGCAGATTCTCCGGCACGTCGCCGGATACCACGCGCTGCGCCAGCCCCTCGGCCACGGCCGTCTTGCCGACGCCCGGCTCACCGATGAGCACCGGGTTGTTCTTTGTCCTGCGGGACAGAATCTGAACCACACGCTGAATCTCATTTTCACGGCCGATAACCGGATCCAGTTCGCCCTTGCGGGCAGCCTGCGTCAGATCACGGCTGAACTGATCAAGCGTTTTCGTCTCCGCACGCTTGCCGGTGCGCTCGCTGCCGGCAGAAACCGTCTGGCGGAATTCTCCCGTACCCAGAAGATCAATCACCGACGTATACAGCTTGTTTGGATCTGCGCCGGCGGCAACAATGATCTTGGACGCCATGCTGTCGTACTCACGGAGAATGCCCATCAGCAGATGCTCCGTGCCCACATAACTGTGGCCCAGCCGGCCGGCCTCCGCCACAGCCATCTCAATCACGCGCTTGGCGCGCGGCGTCAGCCCCTGCGCCGTTGTCTCTCCGCTCTCGCCTCTGCCTACATACTTCTCCACGAGCTGGAGCAGCAGATCGCTGGTCAATCCTGCCTCACGCAGAACGCGCTCCGCCGCTCCGCTCTCTCCCCTGGAAATACCGAGGAGTATATGTTCACTGCCCACATAGCCATGGCCGAGCTCTGCCGCAGCCTCCTGAGCAAGAGTCAACGCCGTTTTTGCCTGTTCGGTAAATCTGTCTTCAAATCTCATGGTTAACACCTCCGCAAAAGCCGGGGGACGAATCGCAGCGGTCCGTCCCCCATGTCCGGATTACTTTTCCAACGCACGGATCTGGTCGCGCAGCTCTGCGGCCTTTTCGTACTGTTCGTTCTCCACGGCAGTTTTGATCTGCTCGCGCAGCATGTTGATCTGCCGCTGTCTGGACATCTCCGGGTCAGCTCCGGCTGCCGCCGGTTCCGCTGCCGCAGGTGCCGCAGCCGCCGGTCCGTCCATCGTCAGCTGGAAATGGGGCATCACCAGAGTCGGCGCGCCGAAGAAGCTGCCGAAGCTGGGCATGCTCAGCCGTCCGAAGCCGTCGCCCCAGAAGCTGTTCCACATCTGATCAAACATTCTGCCGGCATTGGCAAAGACATTGTCCTTGCCCTCCAGCTCTGCAGCGCACTGATCGCACAGGTGCTGCTCAGTCACTTTGCCGTTCACATTGGACATATAATGATAATTTGCAATTCTCTTGCCGCATTTTTCGCACTTCATAATGTTTTCCTCCTCGTTCAAACCGTTTACAATGTATTGACCAACATCTGTTTCAGAATTGCGGCGCGCACTGTGTCGCGCTGCACAGGCTCCACCGGCCGCAGCGCCGCGCCGCCTGTGGCGGCCAGCATCAGCCGGGCCTCCTGTTCGCTGACGGCTCCTCCGGCCAGCAGATTGGAAATCAGCGCCGTGGCTGTATTGGCATCCACCGCGTCTCCAATGGCATTGACCGTGTGCATCACCAGCTGTTTGGGATCCATCCGCACCCTGCGGATCCGGATATAGCCGCCGCCGCCGCGCCGGCTCTCAACGATGTAGCCGCGCTCCGGCGAAAACCGGGTGGAGATCACATAATTGATCTGGCTGGGCACGCAGTTGAAGCGGTTTGCAAGCTCGCTGCGCTGCAGCTCCGCTGTTCCGTCCTCCCGCAGAGTCTCATTGATAAATCCCGCAATCACATCGCTGATCCCCATATTTGACCACTTCCTCATCTATTGTTTGACTTTGACTTTCTTTGATCTTGTGATCATAGAATACAACACCGGCATCAATTATGCAATTTTGACTTTGACTTTCTTTGACCATTGCGGAGCCATTAAATTCATTTAGCTCCTGATCTCTCTTGTTTTCTCACTCGTTTTAGTTTTTTCTTGATTTTTTAATTTTTCTGACTTTTGGCCGCTGCCGGCACTGCGCCGCAGATGCTCCGTTGAGCTGGGCACACGGTTCATATCCGGGCACTCGCTTCCATTTGCCGCAAAAAACACTGCTTTTCTCCTTTCACCGGGCAATTCCGTACAAACATTATTGCATATTCAGTCAGATTTCATGCGCAGCACGCAAAGAAAACAAAAAAAATCCAGATTGGATAAAAATACTCTTTTACTTTTTCGAAATTCATGTTACAATTCATGCATATTCAATATTGCTGATTGCAATGCCAAATATCAAGGAGGTACATATCATGGCTCATAAGATCAATGCTGATGCATGTCTGTCCTGCGGTGCTTGCTCCAGCGCATGTCCTGTGGATGCGATTTCCCAGGGTGACGACAGCTACGTCATCGACGCGGATACCTGCATCGACTGCGGCGCCTGCGAAGCCGAATGCCCGGCAGAAGCCATCTCTGCTGAGTAAGAGACTGATTCAGGATTAAGGGCGATATGCTGGGCATACCGCCCTTAATTTCTGCCTGCACACGCCTGCCGCCGGAAGGCGCGGCAGGCTGATCATACAAATGGGGGATTTTATGGACAGTACAGCGCTCTGGAGCGGCGGCGTACGGCTGATTCCCGCAGCAGATGTTTTTCCGCTGGGAACGGATGCCGTGCTGCTGGCCTCCTTTGCCGGGACATCGGGCGTCCGGAAAATGCTGGATCTGGGCTGCGGCAGCGGCGTGATCTCTCTGCTGCTGGCTTTGCGCTGCCCGCAGGCCAGCGGCCGCGGCGTGGATATTCTGCCCGCCGCTGTTGAAAACGCCCGGCAGAACGCCGCATGCAACGGTCTGGCTGACCGTCTGTCCTTTGAAACCGGGGATCTGCGCAATTACCGGGCGATGGACGGCGCAGGCGCTTATGATCTCGTCACGGCAAACCCGCCGTATTTTCCCGTCGGCAGCGGCTTCTCCGCCGCAGGCGCCGCGGCTGACGCCCGGCAGGAGCACACCTGCACCCTGGCGCAGATCTGTGCCGCTGCAGGCTACTTTACCCGTTGGGGCGGCCGCTTTGCCATGGTCCACCGGCCGGAGCGGCTGGCGGAAATCGTGCGTGCCGCTGCGGCGGCGGGGCTTGAGCCCAAGCGGCTGCGCTTTGTGCAGGCCCGGCCTGACGCGGCGCCCAGCCTGCTGCTGATGGAAGCGCGCCGGGGTGCAAAACCCGGCCTGACCGTCGAACCGCCCCTGATTCTGACAAATCCGGACGGCAGCGACACCGAAGAACTCAAACAGATCTATCACAGAACGTAAACGGAGGCGGCATATGGCCGGAAAACTTTATCTTGTGGCAACGCCCATCGGAAATCTCAGCGATCTGTCGCCGCGGGCGGTGCAGACATTTGAAGAAGTGGATTTTATCGCGGCGGAGGATACGCGCGTTTCGGTCAAGCTTCTGAATCATTTCGGGCTCAAAAAGCCGCTTGTCAGCTATTATGAGCACAACCGGGCAGAGAGCGGCGAGAAAATCATCGCCCGGCTGCTGGCCGGGGAAAGCTGCGCGCTTGTGTCCGATGCGGGAATGCCCGCCATCAGCGATCCCGGAGAGGACCTTGTGGTTCGGTGCGCGCAAAACGGCATTGAAGTCCTGGCTGTACCGGGGCCCTGCGCCGCGGTGACGGCGCTGGCGCTTTCAGCGCTGCCCAGCGGCCGCTTCACCTTTGAGGGCTTCTTGTCCACCGCAAAGAAAAACCGGGCCGCGCATCTGGACTCTTTGAAAAACGAGCGGCGCACCATGATCTTTTATGAGGCGCCTCATAAGCTGAATGCCACGCTGGCTGACCTGCAGGCGGCTTTCGGCGGGGACAGGCGCATATCTGTCTGCCGGGAATTGACAAAGCTGCATGAGCAGACGCTTCGGATGACCATCCGGGAGGCTGCGGCCTATTTTGAACAGGTTCCGCCGCGCGGCGAATTTGTTCTTGTGGTGGAGGGCGCACCGGAACCGTCAGAACCGGAGGTCACACTGGAAGACGCACTGGCACAGGTGTTCGCCCTGCGCGATGAGGGACTGAGCCTGAAGGCTGCAGCCAGGCAGGCCGCCGAGGCGACAGGCTTTGCAAAAAATGTTTTATATGATGCGGCGCTGGGCAAATAGCCCGGCGCCTTCTCTTTGCCCGCTCCCGGCGGTCATTTTGCTTTCCGTTCTGTTTTACGCTCCCGCCCGTAATGGCTGCGCTTTCTATCCCTTTAACTTCATGTGTTGGTTTTCGGCTTTCGGAAAATCGTTCGCTGAAATGACGGAAAAGGCT
Organism: Oscillospiraceae bacterium; assembly: GCA_016293865.1. Lineage (GTDB taxonomy): Bacteria > Bacillota > Clostridia > Oscillospirales > Oscillospiraceae > JAEDDG01. The sequence continues at coordinate 9,627 of JAEDDG010000005.1, forward strand.
CCCGTCCAAAAGGATGGGAGCCTTTCAGTGGTACATCAATTTGGGTCTGCCGCCCTGATCGGATGACGAATGACTGTTTTCCACTTTTCAGGAGAAACCTTTCTTGCATCAGACATATAAATCTCGTGATGCATTCTGCTCTCATTGAAGTCATTCAAATATCCGTTCTCTTTCAGGTAGGCGTCCATCAACGCAACCGTTGCAGGTTCATCATCAAACGGACCTGTGTGCATGATTTGAACACACAGACCCTCGTCAATGGTCATAAGCTCAGCTGAGAAACAATCCAGCTTTTTCTTTTTGGTTGCAGTTTCCACTGCCCATTCAAAATCCACTTGAGTCACAAAATCCGGCAGGCGAATAACGGAAATCCAGTTGAAAGCAGATTTATCCGAGTAGTCTATACCATCGACATCATCTTGCCACCAGAATCCCTCAAGAGGCGGTACAATATATTCAAAGAAACCGTCGATTTTATGATCTGTCCTGTAACTCATTTTCAAAGTGTATGCTATGGCATACAGAACACTGATTGCCTGCTGATATGCCCCGCCCTCTTCGTTTGGATTGCCTTTGCCCCTTACAGCGATATAATTTGCTTTGGGGACATTTACTATTTCCGGTTTATTCTTTGGCATATAAAACTCTTTATACTCTTTCTTAAAGTCAAAAGCCATATTTTCCTCCCAGAATTTAAATTCAATTACAATCTTACCATACCGCAACGATTGTATCAACGATTGGCAAAAATGCCGGAGTTGGAGCCGCCAACATTTTAAGTGAAAAGGGACCGCTTTTCGTCTCTCTTGTATTTTCATGCATGGGATGATATACTGAGATGAATTTATCACTGAGGAGACCGTCGATGAAGCATACAAGTACGGCTGACAGCGGCCGGAAAAAGAGGCTCGGCACGATTCTGTTTATTCTGTTCAATGTCATTGTAATCGGTATCACCGCCTATTTCGACTTCGGCAAAAGCGAAGTGATCTCAGAAAAAGACCTGCTGGACATGAACCCGTGGTATCTGCTGGCTGTTGCCGGCTGTTTTGTCACAGCTCTGGCAGCGGAAACCGGAAAATACTATATCATGCTGCGGCGCACCACGGGTACGGCAAATCTGCGCACCGCTTTTAAGGTCGCGGCTCTCGGCAAATACTACGACAACATCACCCCGCTGGGCGCAGGCGGCCAGCCGTTTCAGGCGCTGTACCTGCACCGCTCCGGTATCGACTCCGGCACTTCTGCGGCCATCCCCGTCGCGGGCTTTCTCTCTCTGCAGGGGGCGTTCATCCTGCTTGCGGCGGCAGTCCTCATTTTCGGCGGGCGCATTGTGGATTCCGCCGGACTGATGATTCCCGCTTACGTCGGCTTTCTGTTCTATCTGTTCATTCCCCTGGCCATTATCTTCTTTGCCATCTCCCCTTCGGTGACCGAGCGCGTCCTGCGCTTTTTTATCCAGCTTTTTGCAAAGCTTCACCTGATCAAGCATCCGGAGGAAAAGGAAGCGTCGTTTATCGCAACGCTGCATGATTCCATAGTCAGCATATCGACAATTTTCAAAAACAAGTTTCAGTTTTTGGAAATCACGCTGCTCTCCCTGCTGTTTCAGATTGCTCTCTGCTCCATGCCCTACTTTGTTCTGCGGGCTTTCGGCAACACGCTCAGCTTCATCCATGTATTCAAATACTGCATTTATATTTATCTCTGCATCACCTTTATTCCCACGCCCGGCAATTCCGGTGCTGCGGAGGGATCATTTTACGCACTGTTCTCTGTCCTCGGCCAGGGCCATCTTTTCTGGGCCATGCTCGTATGGCGGTTTTTCTGCTACTATATGTTCATCATCACCGGTTTCGCCATAACAATTTTCGGCCACAGGACAAAAGAACACACGCTGCCGGACAACAGCAGCGCTGCATGAATCCAAGCCAGACAAGACCGCCTGATGAAAAGTATATTCCTTTTCATCAGGCGGTTTTTACTCCGATGAAAACGCACAGGCAGGACCCGGCCGCCATGCGGCGGTTCCTGCCGCCCCGCTCCAACATACAGCCTTTCAGAGCAGTAGCAGATCTCTGATCTGCCGCAAAGTTTCAGTTTCCGCCGCCCTGTTCTGTCTTTGCATTCATACCAGTATAACAGTATGATGTGCCGATATAACAGTCATCACTCTCATAAACTGTCTCTGTATAATTGTGTAAAAAGGAGGCTTTTTATGGGAATTCAGGAAAACATGGCGCACGTGATGCGCGCACTGAAAGAAACACGCCATAAGTCTCTTGCTGAACTCTCCGAAGAGTTGGAAATTTCCCGTTCTGCCCTGCAGGAATACCTGACCGGCACGGGAAATCCCAGAATCGCCACTGTTGAGCATCTGGCCGAAAAGCTCGGTATTGATCCGGTGTTTCTTGTATCCGATTCGTTCAACTCCTCTCAGCTTGAAGTTTTGCTGCTCCTGTTCGATACAATTCAGATTGTATCTGACCTGCCGGCTCCCAAACGAAGGCGCTTTGCGGAGCTTCTCCTTGAAATTCTCTCATTGTGGGGCGATCGGGATGAATGAGATCTATGACCTGCTGTACAGCCTGGGATTAACGGCAAATTACTCAGGTTTTTTCCATACTGCGTATGCTGTACAGCTTGTGATTGATAACCCTCAGCGTCTTTTAATGGTTACAAAACGTCTTTACCCCGAAGTTGCGCGACATTACCTGACGACGCAGCAGGCAGTGGAGCGCAACATCCGGACAGTCATCAACGTCGCCTGGGAAAAGAATCCGCAGAAAATCGCTGAGCTGGCGCGTTGTCCTGTCCAGACAAAACCTACGGTTTCGCAGTTTATCTCCATTCTCGCGCTTTCATTTATGAATTACGGCAACATCGCCTGAAAAAACAGATCCATGCCGGAAAAGGCATGGATCTGTTTTTTCCGTTCTGAACAGGCGCGCATAGGCTGCGTGCATCGTCAGCCGCTCTTATTCCCAGTCTTTCCAGACTTCCGGGCAGTAGCCCACTGTCGCCTTCTTCCCGTTGCGGACTACAGGTGTGCGGATCCACTGCTGGTTTTCATAGAGCTTTTCCGCCCGGTCCTGGGCATAGGCCAGATACTGCAGGATTTCCGCGCCTTCGCTTTTCGGGTCAATCAGCGCATCCAGTCCCACGCACTGCAGGACGCTGGTCAGCTCGCCCTTGCTCATGCCGTAGCGGACCATGTCAATGGCCTGGTATTTGATCCGGCGCTCCTTGAAATAGCGCTCGGCTTTTTTCGTATCAAAGCATTTGCTTTTTCCAAAAATCTGTATGTTCATATTTCCATAATCACCGGCAGAATCATCGGGTTGCGTTTCGTCTTCCTGTAAAGGTAATCGGAGAGCCGGGATTTTACCGTACTCTTGATGGTCGCCCAGTCGGAGATGTTTCTGGCAGCGCACCCGTCAATGGCATCCGTCACAACAGCCTTCATGCCGCTCATCAGGTCGTCTGCCTCTTTGACATAAACAAAGCCGCGCGACACAATATCCGGACCGGAAATCAGCGATCCGTCCTCAGAGGACATACTCACCACAACGACAATCATGCCGTCCTGCGCCAGGTGCTTGCGGTCCCGCAGGACCACGCTGCCCACGTCGCCCACGCCGGTGCCGTCAACCAGCACTTTTCCGGAGGGCACGGTGCCCGTGAGCTTGGCGCTTTTGCTGCTGAATTCAATCACGCGGCCGATATCGCTGATGATGATATTTTTCGGATTGATCCCCATCTCAGCGGCCACACGCGCATGGGTCTGCAGGTGCCGCTGCTCCCCGTGTACCGGGACAAAAAATTTGGGTTTGATCAGGGACAGCATCAGCTTATGCTCTTCCTGACAGGCATGGCCGGACGCATGGATCTCCGGATACTCGCTGTAAATCACCTCAGCGCCCTTGCAGTACAGCTCGTTCACTACACGGCTGACGGTCTTTTCGTTTCCGGGAATTGCCGACGCAGAGATAATCACCCGGTCTTCATTCGTAATCTCAACCTGCCGGTGCCCGGAAAACGCCATGCGGTACAGCGCGCTCATGGCCTCACCCTGGCTGCCGGTGGTTATAATCACCTGCTTGCTTTTCGGCATGCCCTTCATCCTGGTCAGGTCCATCAGCGTTCCCTCAGGCACATCCATATACCCCAGTTCAATGGAGAGCTTCAGCACGTTCTCCATGCTGCGCCCGGTAACGCCCACTTTCCGCCCGTATTTGGCCGCACAGTTGATCACCTGCTGCAGACGATGGACGTTGGAAGCAAAGGTGGTGACAATAATGCGCTTTTGACAGTCCTTGAACAGGCCGTCCAGGCTCTCACCGACTTTCCGTTCCGACAGGGAATAGCCCGGCTTTTCCACATTTGTCGAATCGGACAGAAGCGCCAGTACGCCTCTCTTCCCCAGCTCGCCGAAGCGCGTCAGGTCAATCACGTCGCCGTCGATGGGCGTCGTGTCGATTTTAAAGTCTCCGGTCTGGATAACCAGACCCACAGGCGTGCGGATGGCCAGCGCCACAGAGTCGGCAATGCTGTGGTTGACGTGGATAAACTCCACCTTGAAGCAGCCGGTCTGAATGGTCTGTCCCGCCTCCACCGTGCGTATGTCCGCTTTCAGCCGGTGCTCCTCAAGCTTCAGGCGCACAAGGCCGGCCGTCAGCCGCGTGGCGTAAATCGGCACATTGATCTCCCGCAGCACATAGGGAACCGCGCCGATGTGGTCCTCATGCCCGTGGGTCAGAAATATTCCGCGGATTTTTTCCTTGTTCTTCACAAGATAGGTCAGATCGGGAATCACCATGTCCACGCCGTACATCTCGTCGTCCGGGAAGCCGATGCCCGCGTCAACCACAATCATGTGGCCGCCGTACTCGTAGACAGTCATATTCTTTCCGATCTCATTGAGACCGCCGAGAGCAATAATTTTCAGTTTTTCTGCCATTTGGTTTGTGTTCTCCTTCTGTTCGGTACCTGACCGCAGCACGCAGGCAACACAAGTAAAGCCGCTGCCGCCGCGTTCCCTCAGCCCTCCTTCGCCTCGGGATTTTCGGCGGCGCCGGCCTGCATGCCAAACGCCAGGTAGATTGTTGGCTGCCGATGCGTCAGCAGGCCGGCAACGAAAGCGGCTTTCAACCCGTACCGCCTTCCGTCCGGCAGAAGCATTCTGCAGCAGATATACTCAGAGCGTTGCGAGCCGCGCCCCGCTCCAAATCACTTGGTGAATTCCCGCACTGCGATTATAACCGCCGCGCAGAAAAATCATTCTTCCTGTCCGGAAGCACTCAGAATTCCAGCCGTCCCTCCAGCGCGCGCATCAATGTGGCGTCATCCGCGAATTCCAGACTGCCGCCCACAGGAATTCCGTAGGCCAGACGCGTCACCTTCACCTCAAAGGGCTTCAGAAGCCTGGAGATATATTTTGCGGTGGTCTCCCCCTCTGTATCAGGGTTCGTCGCCATAATCACTTCCTGAATGCCGCCCTGTGCCACGCGCTCCACCAGCTCCCGGATCCGGATGTCATCCGGGCCGATATGGTTCATGGGTGAAATCACGCCGTGCAGAACATGATAAAGGCCGTTGTACTCCCGGGTATGCTCAATGGCCGTTACATCACGCGGATCCGATACCACGCAGACCACAGACGCATCCCTGCGCGGATTTGTGCAGATGGCGCACGCATCCGCATCGGTCAGATTCTGGCAGATCCGGCAGCAATGAATCCTGTCCCTGGCGCGGACCACCGCGTCTGCAAAGGCGCGCGCTTCACTGTCCGGCAGGGAAAGGATATGGAAAGCCAGCCTCTGGGCAGACTTATAGCCGATGCCCGGAAGCGAAGCAAACTGATCGATCAGCTCTTCCAGCGCCGCGGGGAACGCACCCATCGTCTCAGCCTCTGAGCTGGGCAATGCGGGCGTTTCTGTCCGCCTGCTTGAAGACGTCGCTGCCTGCAACCAGGATATTCGCGCCGGCGGCAACTACTTTTTTCGCCGTGTCCGGATTGATTCCGCCGTCAACCTCAATGTCGCAGGCATAGCCGCCCGCGTCGATGAGCTTTTTGACCTCGGCAATCTTCGGCACCTGGTCCTCCATGAACTTCTGGCCGCCGAAACCCGGTTCCACAGTCATCACGAGCACCACATCAATCAGATGCAGATAGGGAATCAGCGCGCTGGCCGGCGTTTTCGGCTTGATGGACAGGCCGACCTTCCTGCCGGCAGCCTTCACGTCGCTGATGGCTGTAAACAGATCCTGCGGCTGATCGGCTTCCACATGGAACACAACGATATCCGCACCGGCCTCAGCAAAACGTTTGGCATATTTCACAGGATTGACGATCATCAGATGAACATCCAGCACCTGATCCGTAATCTTCCGCAGGGACTGCAGAAGCGGAAAACCCAGCGACATATTGGGAACGAACGAGCCGTCCATTACGTCGAAATGAATATATTCAGCATCGCTGATGGACTGAACTTCCTCACCCAGCTTGGCGAAGTCCGCAGAAATAATTGAAGGCGCAATCTTGATCATTTGTCTCATCCTTTCACCGGCACAAATCCGGAAGCTGAATTTATACAGTTGCCCCGGCCCGTTTCGCGCTGTGCTGGCGCACCTGCCGGCAGCCGGCGGCATACAATTAAATAGCGGCTGGCGCGCCGCTCGCTTTCATATAGGAGTCGCCGGGCTCTTTCTCCCGGCGGCTCCATTGTGCCGCCGGCCGGTCCCGGCATTCCTTTCCAGTGTAATCCACACTGAAACGAATACATTATAGTATAAATCCGGCACGGTTTCAAGTCTAACTTGACAATGCCCACATCGAACTATAAAATAATATGAAACAAACAGAAAAAGGCGGTGGTTTTCCTGCGCAGAATCCGGAAAAGGTCTCCCTGGCCGCTGCTGATTACAGCAGCTGTATGGGCAGTGCTGTGCCTTATTCTTCCTTTGTACAAGCTCTCGTCCTGCTTCATTCTTCTGGTTGCCGGCGCGGCGTCCTATATCGGTTTCTCCCGCGTTTTTCCCGGTGAAACGCGCACGGAGGAGCTGCCGGCAGAACCCGTGCACACCGGCGATGAAAAGATCGACGCCCTGATGGCTGAAGGCCGGCAGGCCACTGCTGAAATGAAGCGCCTGCGCAGCTCCATTCCCGAAGCGGACATCCGCGCCAAACTTGACAGGCTGATCGGGCTGACCGAAAAAATCTTTCAGGATCTCGTGGAGGATCCCGCGGACTACAATCAGGTCCGCCGTTTTTCAAACTACTATCTGCCCACAACGCTCAAGCTGCTCAACGCATACGACCGTATGGCCGCCCAGGAAATCATGGGCAACCACGTCTCCGGCTCCATGCACCGCATTCAGGATATGCTTGACACCCTGGTTGACGCATACCAGAAGCAGCTGGATTCCCTTTTTGCAAATCAGGCTCTGGACATTGAAACGGATATAACAGTTCTGGAAACCATGCTCAGGCGCGAAGGCCTCTCCGGCAGCGATTTTTCCGCCGGAACAAAACGAAAGGAGAACTGACCTATGGATGAAACAAACAGCACCTATGTGCCGAAACTGACGCTTGACCCGACAGGCGCCGCGGCAGCTGCCGCGCCCGCCGCCCCCGCCGCGCCCCAGGCCACGGCAGCACAGGAGGAAAAGCCCGCATTTGATATGAGCCAGCTTTCCCCCGAAGAGCAGAAGGCCGTGGATGATTTCTCCAAAAAGATCGACATAACAGATACGAACACCGTTCTGCAGTACGGCAGCGCCTCGCAGAAAAACATTGCCGAGTTCTCCAGCGCGACGCTGAACAATGTCCGGACCAAGGACATGGGTGAAATCGGCGATCAGCTCTCCCAGCTGGTGGTGCAGCTCAAGGGCTTCAACTACGGTGAAGAGGAAAAAAAGGGTCTGTTCGGCCTGCGAAAAAAGGTTGCCAATCAGATTGCCAGCGTCAAGGCGGAGTATGCCAAGGCAGAAACCAACGTGGACAAAATTGTGGACGCGCTGGAATCCCACCAGATCGTTCTTCTGAAAGACGTGGCCATGCTGGACAAGATGTATGAAATGAATCAGGCCTATTTCAAGGAGCTGAACATGTACATCCTGGCCGGCAAGAAAAAGCTGGACGAGTGCCGCAGCGAGACGCTGCCCGCCCTTTTGAAAAAGGCGCAGGAGACCGGCCTTCCGGAGGACGCCCAGGCGGCCAACGATTATGCCAACATGATCAACCGCTTCGAAAAGAAGATCCATGATCTGGAGCTGACACGCACCATTTCCATCCAGATGGCGCCGCAGATCCGCATGATCCAGTCCAATGACAGCCTGATGGTGGAAAAAATCCAGACCTCCATTGTGAATACCATCCCGCTCTGGAAAAGCCAGATGGTTCTGGCGCTGGGGATGTATCATTCCCAGCAGGCCATGGAAGCCCAGCGGGAAGTATCCAATATGACCAACGAGCTTCTCAAGCGCAATGCGGAAGCGCTCAAAACCGGCTCTGTCGAAATCGCCAGAGAATCCGAGCGCGGCATTGTGGACATCGAAACCCTGCAGCAGACAAACCAGTCGCTGATCGACACACTGGAGCAGGTGCGCACCATTCAGCAGGAGGGCGCCCAGAAGCGCCATGCAGCCGAAGCGGAGCTTGGCCGCATTGAAGGCGAACTGAAGCGCAAACTGCTGGAATTCGGGAAATAAGCGATGTCTGAAGCAACAGTAACAGTATATGAAAAAAGCAAAGCGCGGCGGGCCGCGGCCGTGGTTTTGCTGGCGGTGATCGTGATTTTCACAATCGCCGGCCTGAACCGGTCCGTATCTCATCAGGCCAAAAAAACAGCCGCGCTGTTTGATGCCGATTTCGGCATCGCCGAGCAGCTGGGCGAGCGCATGAACGCAGCCAGAGGGCTTGCCGCTCTTGCCGCAGAAGACAGCGCTGTTTCCGGCGAATACGAAGCGCTCCGGACCGCGTACAACAGCCTGTATGACGCTTCGTCCGTTCATGACAAATACACGGCAAACACAGCGCTGGAAACCGCCTGGCAGTCCCTTTACACCGCCATGAACGGCTCCGGCATGGACAGTGAAACGCAGCGGAAAGCCGATTATTATGCGGACATTCTGACAAATGCCCAGCGCTGCATTGAAAACGACGGCTATAACGCCGCCGTCGCACAGTTTCAGACCAGCGTCATGCAAACGCCTGTTACGCGTCTGCTGCACGCTCTGATCTTTACAGAGCTGCCGGAGGCCTTTGCCTGACTCCGGCAATGCACAACCGCCGAACCACAGGAGGACGCTTTGAAAAAAAAGATTATTTCAATTCTGCTTGCACTTCTCATTCTCTCCGCCACATGCACATGCGCGTTTGCCGTGGTGGAGCAGAGCGCAAAGTACTATGTGGCTGACTACGCAGACGTACTCAGCGACACCACAGAGGAAAACATCATCAGTCTCAACGCGAATCTGGAAAGCTATTGCGAAGGCGCACAGATCGTCATCGTCACTGTCGACTATATGGACGGTATGTATGCGGATGAATACGCCATTCAGCTTTTCAACGACTGGGGCGTGGGCGACGCCACAGCCAACAACGGCATGCTCTTCCTCTTCGCCGTCAAGGAGGACAAGGGCTGGCTGACCACCGGCGCGGGGATCAGTAAATCCTTCACGGACAGCATGGCCAACCAGTACCTGGACAGCTATTTCTGGGACTCCTATTATGAGGGCAATTACGACGAGGGCATCGACAATCTGTTCACTGCACTGATTCACTGGTATGAAAATGAATATCAGGTGAATTTCACCGGATATTACGACAACGACAACTACCCGTACGGCACGCTGAAGGAGAGCCTTTCCATCGACGTGGGCGCCATGATCTGGGCAGTCATCCGCTTTATCGCCCCATGGGTCGTCTTTATCGTTGTCTGGGCTTCGCTGGCTGACCGGCGGCGCTACCGCTATTATTACAGCGCGATGGGCATCCCCATGCCGCCGTACCACTTCTGGTATCTGTGGCACGGGCCGCATCACCACTGGCACGGCCCCGGCGGTCCCAAGGGTCCCCGCGGTCCCAAGGGTCCCCGCGGTCCCAGAGGTCCCGGAGGTCCCGGCGGCTTCGGCGGGCCCGGCGGCGGAAGCAGACCCAGCGGCCGCGGCGGCGGCGGTTTTTCCGGCGGCTTCGGCGGCGGTCACGGCGGCAGTTTCGGCGGAGGCGGCTTCTCCGGCGGAGGTTTCGGCGGCGGCCGCGGCGGAGGCGGCTTCTCCGGCGGCGGAGGCGGCGGTCACCGGTAATCACGCAGACCCGTACCGGACCGTATTCAGGCGAAGTGAATGCGGTCCGGTTTTTTATGCAATATCTCCCGGTTCTTATTGAATATTTTTTCATTTTTATTCATTTTATCTCTTGTGACACAGCTGCGGCAGTGCTATAATACAGTCAGAATCAAGGAACATCAATCAGGAGGTTTTCAATTATGAGCAGCATCAAAAAAGTTGTCCTCGCCTATTCCGGCGGGCTCGATACATCCATTATCATTCCCTGGCTGAAGGAAAACTATGGCAATCCCGAGATCATCGCCGTGGCCGGCGACGTGGGTCAGGCGGACGAGCTTGACGGTCTGGAAGCCAAAGCGCTGAAAACCGGCGCCAGCAAGCTGATCGTTGCCGACCTGGTCGACGAAATGGTGGACGACGTTATCATCCCCTCTGTCAAGGCCGGCGCCAAGTATGAGGAGTATCTTCTGGGCACGGCTTTTGCACGGCCGATCATCGCCAAAAAGCTGGTGGAGATCGCCAAGGCCGAGGGTGCGGACGCCATCTGCCACGGCTGCACCGGCAAAGGCAACGACCAGGTCCGGTTTGAGCTGGCCATCAAGCGGTTTGCACCGGATATGAAAATCATCGCCCCCTGGCGTGAGTGGAGCATCAAGTCCAGAGATGAGGAGATTGACTACGCCGAGGCGCACAATGTGCCTCTGAAGATCAGCCGCACCACCAACTACTCCAAGGACAAGAACCTGTGGCATCTGAGCCACGAGGGCCTTGACCTTGAAAACCCCGCCAACGAGCCGGATTATGACAAGCCCGGTTTCCTGGAAATGGGCATCTCTCCCTTCCAGGCGCCGGATCAGCCCGCATATGTCACCCTGACGTTTGACAAGGGCGTGCCTGTTGCCATCGACGGCGAAAAGATGAAGGCTTCCGACATCATCCGCAAGCTGAACAAGCTGGGCGGCGAAAACGGCATCGGCATCATCGATATCGTTGAAAACCGGCTTGTGGGCATGAAGGACCGGGGCGTTTACGAAACGCCGGGCGGCACCATTCTGTACAAAGCACATGAAATTCTGGAGACCATCACTCTGGATAAGGATACCGCTCATACAAAGCAGAAGCTGGCCATCACTTTTGCTGAGCTCGTGTACAACGGCAAATGGTTCTCTCCCCTGCGTGAGGCTCTGTCCGCTTTTGTGGACAAGACGCAGGAATATGTCACCGGCACAGTCAAGGTCAAGCTTTACAAGGGCAACATCATCAACGCCGGCGTCACCTCTCCGTACACGCTGTACTCCGAAGATCTGGCCACCTTTGATGAATCCGACTATGATCAGAAGGATGCAAAGGGCTTTATCAACCTGTGGGGCCTGCCTGACACCGTACAGGCACTGCGGGAGCAGGGCAAGCTGAAATAATGCGCGGGCAGACAGCACGCAGAATGCAAAACTGAAACAACAGGGCGGGCAGCAGTCCGCCCTGCTTGTCCTATTTATACGACAGGAGACTTCTTCTTATGAAACTTTGGTCCGGCCGCTTTGAGAAAGACACCGACAAGCTTGTTGACGCGCTGAACGCGTCCATTGATTACGATCAGCGCATGTACCGGGAAGACATCACCGGCTCCATTGCCCACGCGGCCATGCTGGGCAGAACAGGCATCATCCCGGAAGACGATGCCCGGCTGATCTGCAAAACGCTCTCTGAAATTCTGGACGATGCAGACGCGGGCAAAATTACATTCACGCCTGAAAATGAAGACATCCACATGAATGTGGAGGTTCTGCTGACGCAGCGCATCGGCGACGTAGGCAAGCGCCTGCACACCGCCCGCTCCAGAAACGATCAGGTGGCGCTGGACCTGCGCATGTATCTGCGCACGCAGATGGACAACATCATGGGCAAAACCATCGCGCTGATTGAAGCCATCTGCGACAAGGCGGAGCAGCACACGGAAAGCATCATGCCCGGCTATACGCATCTGCAGCGTGCGCAGCCCTCCACCTTCGCCCATTACACCATGGCTTACGCGGAAATGCTCAAGCGGGATCTCCTGCGTCTGCAGGACTGCTTTGACCGGACGAACGTCTGCCCTCTGGGCAGCGGCGCCATGGGCGGCACCACCTATCCCATTGACCGGGAAATGACTGCCGCGCTGCTCGGGTTCGACGCCATTACGGAAAACTCCATTGACGGCGTGTCCGACCGGGACTTTGTCATTGAGCTTGCAGGCGACCTGTCGATTCTGATGATGCATCTGAGCCGTTTTTCCGAGGAAATCGTGCTCTGGTCCTCAACGGAGTTCGGCTATATTGTGCTGGACGACGCATATTCCACTGGCTCCTCCATTATGCCGCAGAAGAAAAACCCCGATATCGCCGAGCTGGTGCGCGGCAAAACAGGGCGCGTATACGGCGCCCTGACCACCCTTCTGACCATGATGAAGGGCCTGCCCCTGGCATACAACAAGGACATGCAGGAGGACAAGGAAGCCATCTTTGACGCCGTGGACACCACGAGCCTCTGTCTGGAAGTCTTTACAGCCATGTACAAAACGCTGACCGTACGCACAGAGCGGCTGCGCCGCGCGGCCTCTGAGGGCTTCATCAACGCCACCGACTGTGCCGATTATCTGGTCAAAAAAGGCCTCCCCTTCCGGGACGCCTACACCTGCGTGGGCCGGCTTGTCCATTACGCCATTGAAAACGGCAAGACGCTGGAAACGCTGACGCTGGACGAATATACGGCCGTGTCACCCCTGTTTGACAGCGGCGTATACGACGCCATCGATCTGATGACCTGCCTGAATGGGCGTAAGGTTCCCGGCGGTCCCGCTCCCGAGGCAGTCCGGACGCACATTTCAAATATGCGTGACTTTATTGCGCGCTTCCGTGAGTTTTCCGATTCTGAAGAGACGGATTAAGTCCAAAAACAGAACAAACGGCTGTGAAAGCAATTCCGCTTTCACAGCCGTTTGTTGGTTATCTGCATCTCCCGGCACGCTTACCGGCAGAGGATTTCAAGACTGTCCACACCGTCAGAACGCAGCTTTTCCCAGTCAATGCGGCCAAAGCCGTCCGTATACCGGTCCGCCTGCGGCTGAGTATTCTTCCGGGCAGCGCACTGCAGGATCAGCTTTCCGTCCCGGATCTCCATCGTCACCCGGCAATCCGCGCCGATGGGCTCGGCCCGGGCCAGCACCCAGTCTGTCCCGCCGCCCGGCGTCAGAACGCGCGTGCCCTCCTTCAGCTGTCCGTTTGCACCGAACCGGGCCAGAAGCGCCCCGCTGCGGCCAAACAGCGACACACCCTCCGGTTCCGGCAGCGCGCCGGACAGCGCCTTCCCGAGATTCCATGCCGCCTCTGCGCCCATATCGTTGAAGGTCTTCTGACTGTAATGGATCCCGGCCGGGGACATCATGTCTTTGGCACAAGTCTCCGGCATCCTGGAAATCATATGCAGCTCCGGTATGGTCTGGCACAGCGCATACTGGGCGGCTCTTGCAATGGTCAACGCCATGGAATCCTGCGCCGTCTCCCCGCTCCAGTGCGAGCGCACGACGATCATCCCGCCGAACTGCAGCGGAAGCGTGCGCATCAGCAGCTCATGCATCTGCCGGTATGCGGCATAGTATTTCCCGGCGGTATTGATCTCTGCCATCGGCATTTTGCCGAAGCACTCGTCATGCTCTCCCTGATTCCACAAATAGCCGCAGCGGACAATCTCATACTTCCGGGACAGCGCGGCATAGCTGGTTTTGAAGCTCTCAATTGCGCTGCTCAGCAGACGGCCGCCGCCGTTGTGGGTGCAGGGGCAGCTGTAAGCATGCGGATTCGGTGTCCACTCGTGCATACCTGTGGCGCCCAGCGCGCACTGGAGAAAGACGGCTTTCTCGCCGGTCATGGTATACCACGCCTTCCCGAACGCCGGCATATAGCCGCCGGTCAGTCCCCGGGCCGCAAGCTCCGCCACATCGTTTCCCAGCGTCAGCTCTGTTACGGAAGGGCCGGCATAGACTGTTCCCGGTTCCGGCTGCGCCGGCCGGGCGGAAAGCGCCGGCCAGCTGCCGGCCAGCAGCGCTTCCATTTCCTCCATATAGCCGACAATCGGCGTGGAATTGGACTGGCCGATGATAAGAAACAGGGCAACCTTTTCCATTGTTTTCCACCTTTACAAATATGTTTCCGGGCACAGCGCCCAATTTCTTTCATTTTATTGCTCCGCAGCTGCAAAGTCAAGGGCGCGCCCGGACCGCTTTCCCTTTCTCTCTGCGCGCCGGTTTTCCCGGTTCCGCGCTGAAAGGTGTTCACGCGCCAGCGGGCAGAATTCCCGGCAGAATCAAGCTTGGCGCGGCGGCCGGACTGTGATAAAATATAAAAAACGTCAGAAACGGACATAAAAGGACAGACGATGGAAAACCCTGCAGACTGCGAAGTTCTGGTGCTCCCGTGCGCCGACGACTTTGACCCGGACAAAATATTCAGCTGCGGTCAGTGCTTCCGCTGGAACCGGTGCACGGACGGCAGCTATACCGGCGTGGCTCTGGGCCGGGCCGTACGCCTGGAAAAAGCCGGAGATTGCCTGTATCTGTACGGCGCGGCGCAGGCGGATGCGGACCTCTGGCGCAGCTATTTTGACCTGGACCGCAGTTATGCGGCCATCCGGCGTCAGCTCGGCATTGACGGATACATGCGCGCCTGTACGGAATACGGCGCAGGCATCCGGATTCTCCGGCAGGACAGCTGGGAAGCGCTCTGTACCTTCATCATTTCCCAATGCAACAACATTCCCCGCATCACCCGCATTGTGGAGACGCTCTGCGCATTGTGCGGCGCAGAGGTCCGGCTGGAGGGCCGTGCATACCGGACCTTTCCGTCGCCGGAAGCTGTGGCCTCCCTGTCTTTGGAGGCACTGGCGCCGCTGCGCTGCGGCTACCGCGCCCCATATATTCTGAATGCCGCCAGGACAATCAGCGAGGGGCGGCTGGATCTCTCCGCGCTGCGCGCCGGCAGCACGCAGCAGGCGCTGGAAGCGCTTTGCGCGCTGGACGGCGTCGGACTCAAAGTCGCCTCCTGCGCAGCGCTTTTCGGCCTGCAGAAGCTGGATGTATTTCCTGTGGACGTCTGGATGAAAAAGGCGCTGCGCGCGCATTATCCCGCCGGCCTTGATCCGCAGGTCTTTGGCGGATATGCCGGAATCGCACAGCAGTATATGTTCCATTATCAGCGCTTGAACGGCCGGTAAAGCCTTGACACCCGCCGACAAAAAGAATAGAATGATCCCAATACGTTTAAGCATGTTAAGATTATATTACAGACTGGAGGAAGATTAAAATGGCTTACATTTTTCCGGAGCCCTCCCACACGTTCAGCGAGTATCTGCTCGTGCCCGGCTACTCCAGCGCAGAATGCACGCCGGCAAACGTCTCTCTGCGCACGCCGCTCGTAAAATTCGCGAAGGGTGAACAACCTGCACTTTCCATGAACATCCCCCTGACGTCCGCCATTATGCAGGCGGTGTCCGACGACAATATGGCCGTCGCTCTGGCAAGAGAGGGTGGTGTTTCGTTTATCTACGGTTCGCAGTCCATTGAAAGTCAGGCCGCCATGGTGGCCCGGGCCAAAGCCTATAAGGCCGGCTTTGTAACCAGCGACTCCAACCTGAAGCCGGACGACACGCTGGAAGACGTGCTGGCGCTGAAGGAGCGCACCGGCCATTCCACTGCCGCCGTAACGGAAGACGGAACGCCCAACGGCCGTCTTGTGGGCATCGTCACCCGCCGGGATTACCGCATCAGCCGTATGAACGGCGACGAAAAGGTCGCTTCTTTCATGACGCCCATTGACAAACTGGTGACCGCTCCGGCGGACATCTCCCTGAAAGAGGCAAACGACATCATCTGGGAGCATAAAATCAATGCTCTGCCGCTGGTGGACAGCGACGGCCGGCTGGTTTATTTCGTTTTCC
Organism: Oscillospiraceae bacterium; assembly: GCA_016293865.1. GTDB lineage: Bacteria > Bacillota > Clostridia > Oscillospirales > Oscillospiraceae > JAEDDG01. The sequence goes on from JAEDDG010000005.1 coordinate 25,884, forward strand.
GCAAGGACTATGATTTCCACAAGGAAAACCCGAACGAGCTGCTGGACACCCACAAAAAATATGTGGTCGGCGCCGGCATCAACACACGCGATTACGCTCAGCGTGTCCCCGCACTTCTGGAGGCAGGCGCAGATGTGCTCTGCATCGACTCCTCCGAGGGCTTTTCCGAGTGGCAGAAGCGGACCATCGCATGGATCCGCGACAATTACGGCGATGCGGTCAAGGTCGGCGCCGGCAACGTCGTGGACGCTGAGGGCTTCCGTTTCCTGGCTGACTGCGGCGCAGATTTCGTCAAGGTCGGCATCGGCGGCGGCTCCATCTGCATTACCCGTGAGCAGAAGGGCATCGGCCGCGGCCAGGCCACCGCGCTGATCGACGTATGCGCGGCCCGTGATCAGTATTTCGAAGAGACCGGCATCTATGTCCCCGTCTGCTCCGACGGCGGCATCGTGCACGACTACCACTTTACCCTGGCGCTGGCCATGGGTGCGGACTTCCTGATGCTGGGCCGGTATTTCGCCCGCTTTGATGAAGCGCCCGGCCACAAAATCAAGGTCGGCGGCAACTTCATGAAGGAATACTGGGGCGAGGGTTCGTCCAGAGCGCGCAACTGGCAGCGTTACGATATGGGCGGCGCCAAGAAGCTCTCCTTTGAAGAGGGTGTGGATTCTTATGTGCCTTACGCCGGCAGTCTGAAGGACAACCTGGATCTGACGCTGAGCAAGGTCCGTTCCACCATGTGCAACTGCGGCGCACTGACCATTGCAGAGCTGCAGAAAAAAGCCAAGCTGACCCTGGTTTCCAGCACCTCCATTGTGGAGGGCGGCGCTCATGACGTGGTTCTGAAGGAGAATTCAATGGCCGGCATCAAATAAACCGGCAGGCTTGCAAAAGGCCGGCGGGCGCCCGAAGGGCGTCCGCCGTTTTTTGTGCCGTTTCACTGTTATTGAATTGTAACCCAATATACACCGTTTCGAAGTTGTCTTTCTCCGAAAAAGTTTACATAATGAATGTATCAACAATTTCAGAAAAGGGGAACCGAATTTGAAACGCCTGCTATCCTTCCTGCTGATTCTCTGCATTGTCTGTACACTGCTGCCCGCCGGTGCGCTGGCTGCCCCCAGCTCCGGCAAGCTGGCGGCGCTGACCTTTGACGACGGTCCAGGCCGCTATACCGCCAGACTGCTGGACGCCCTTGACCAGCGCGATGCAAAAGTCACCTTCTTCGTGCTGGGCCAGCAGGCAAAAGCGTACCCGGAAATTGTCCGCCGCGCTTACGACGCAGGGCATCAGATCGCCTCCCATACATACAGTCACCGCTCGCTCACCGGACTCAGCGCTGAAACGCTGTACCGGGAAGTCAACGACACGGCAGCTGTCCTGAACGCGGCCATCGGCTGCTCCAATACGTACCTGATCCGCCCGCCGTACGGGAATTATAATCAGACGGTGCTCTCCCGCCTGGGTGCCCCGGCCGTTTACTGGTCTGTCGATCCGCAGGATTGGAACTGCTCCAGCGCCAGCACCGTTTACAGCCGGGTGATGAACAGCGTGCGGGACGGCTCCATCATCCTCCTGCACGACATTCACTCCCACAGCGTGACAGCTGCCATCGATCTTGTCGACGCGCTGATCGCAAAGGGCTACGAGCTGGTCACGGTCAACGAGCTCTGCCGGCGGCGCGGCATCACCATGCGTTCCGGCAGCATTTATTTTGACGCCTATCCCAACGGCACGCAGCTTCCCGCTCCTGCCGCGCCGGAAATCAGCGTCCGCCTGACCGGCGGCGTACCGGCGGTCACCATCACCGCCGAACCGGGCACCGCCATTTACTATACGACGGACGGCACCGCGCCGACCGGAACTTCCACCCGGTATACCGGCCCCTTCTCTGCCGCAGACGGCGCAGTGATCCGCGCCTTCTGCGCCTATGACAAAAACGGCGGGCGCAGCAAAACCGCATCGCTGACTGTCGAAGGCCTGCAGACCGCGCCGCCGGTCCTTTCTGTTGAAGACGGCCTCTGCACCATCACAGCGGACGCACCCGGCGACCGGATCCTCTATACCCTGGACGGCTCTGCGCCACAGGCTGACAGCCCGGAATACCTGGAACCCATTGCGCTGACGCCGGGCACAACAGTCACCGCGGCGGCCGTTTCCGCGCAGTACGGGATGAGCGAAAGCACCTGGATCACATACTCTGACGGCGGCCACGTCTTCCGCGATGTGCGCCTGACCGACCTGCACTATGCCGACATTGACGCGGCCTACACTGCCGGGATGATGGACGGCGTCGGCGGCGACCGTTTCATGCCCGATATGGCAACCAACCGCGCCACCATCGTCACCATTCTGTACCGCCTGGCCGGCCGCCCGGACGTCGCCTCCACGGTTATGTACAGCGATGTGCCTGAAAATGAGTGGTATGCCGACGCTCTTTGCTGGGCAACAGAAAACGGGATCATTGACGGCTTTGCCGACGGGACCTTCCGCGGGAAAACACCGCTGACCCGCGAACAGGCCGCAGCCATTCTCTTCCGGTATGCAAATGTTCAGGGCGCTGATACCTCCGCCCGCGCCTGCGCCTCGGATTTTGCAGACATTGATGCGGTCAACGGCTACGCGCTGGAGCCGCTTCTCTGGGCAACGGCCGAGCAATACATACTGCCGCCTTCTGACGGCCGTCTGGAGCCGCGCGGCTCCATTTCCCGGGCGGAACTGGCGCGGCTTGTCATGCGGGCGCTGGAGCTGTAAAAACAGATATAAAACGGCGTCTCTTCAAAAAGAAGAGACGCCGTTTTTTCATTTTCGGTTTTCCGGGCTGCCGCTCAGAAGCGGTCAACCTCCTCCTGGGAAATCATGCTGATTCCGGCAGCAGACAGTGCCTGCACGCAGATATTTTTATCCGACGGCCGGAGAATGATCACCGCGTCGTCAATGGTGCTGCGGCAGAACGAGTAGGAGTACTCGATGGAAACGCCGCTCTTTTCCAGAACTTCCAGCACCTCTGCCAGACCCAGGGGCTTATGCGGAATTCTGACGCACACGACATCGTTGATTCTGGCGATGTCGCCGTCCGCCCGCAGTACGGTAACAGTTCTGTCCACATCAGCGCTTTTGACAATCAGCCGGACAATACCGAACCCGGAAGTATCCGCCACGGACATGGCCAGAAGATTGATGCCGCTTTCACCCAAAAGCTGCGTCATCTGGCGCAGGGTGCCTTTTGTGTTTTCGAGAAATACGGAGACCTGCTTGATAAACATACAATTCCCTCCTCAAATCTTGCGGTTGTCAATGATCCTTTTTGCCTTTCCTTCAGAGCGCGGGATGGATTTCGGCGGCACAAGGCTGACCTTGACCATAATCCCGACGACGGACTTGATCTGTTCTGTAATGGTCCTGCGGATATCTTCAATGTGGGACACGGTGTCAGAGAACATCTCCTCCGTCAGTTCCACCTTGACCTCAAGCGTATCGGAGGAATTGACGCGGTCCACAACAAGCACATAGTGCGGGGCAACGCCGCTGACACCCACAAGCACGGATTCGATCTGGCTGGGGAAGACGTTCACGCCGCGGATCACCAGCATGTCGTCCGTCCGTCCGGTAATCCGGCCCATGCGGACCATCGTGCGTCCGCAGGAGCAGGGCGTATCATCCAGCGTGCAGATGTCGTGGGTCCGGTAACGGATCATGGGCTGTCCGTCCTTGGTGATCGTGGTGAATACCAGCTCGCCGGGCGTGCCGTAAGGCAGCTGCTTTCCGGTCACTGGGTCAATGATCTCCGCAATGACATGGTCCTCATTGACGTGCATGCCGTGCTTTTCAATGCATTCAAAGGAAACGCCGGGGCCTGCAATCTCTGTCAGGCCGTAGATATCCATGGCGTCAATTCCCAGAAGCGCCTCAATGCGCTGGCGCATCTCCTCGCTCCAGGGCTCCGCGCCGAAAACGCCGGACTTGAGCTTGATGTCCTTGCCGGGCTCCAGGCCCATTTCCCGGATCGTCTCGCCCAGATACGTGGCATAGGACGGCGTGCAGCAGAGAATTGTGGAGCCCAGCTCACGCATCATCATGATCTGGCGCTGGGTATTGCCGCTGGACATGGGGATGGTCATGGCGCCGATGCGCGTCGCGCCCTGGTGTGCGCCCAGGCCGCCGGTAAACAGGCCATAGCCGTAGCAGACCTGGACGATGTCGTCTTTCGTGCCGCCGGCTGCAGACAGCGCGCGGGCCACCATCTCTGTCCAGACTTCCACGTCGTTTTCCGTGTAGCCGGACACGATCGGCTTGCCGGTTGTACCGGAGGAACCCTGGATGCGGACGATCTGATCCTTCGGCACGGCCAGAAGGCCGAACGGGAATTCGTCGCGCAGGTCGGTTTTTTCCGTGAACGGCAGAAGCTGCAGATCTTCCACAGTGCGGATGTCCTCGGGCTTGACGCCCTGCTCATCCATACGCTTGCGGTACATCGGTACATTCTTATATACATGCTCCACGGTCTTGCGCAGGCGCTGACCCTGCAGCTGCGCGCGCTCGTCGCGGCTCATACACTCCATCTGCGGATTGTAAATTCTGTCCTGAATGCTCATATCGTTCTGTCTCTCCTTTATTTCACATCTGACTGTTCATCACCCAGCGCAGTGGATGCATGAACGACAACAGTTCTGTCGTAGCAGGCAAACATTTCGTCCACAGCCTTCCGGTCCGGCTTCGCCGTCAGGACGCTGACGATCGGAACAATAACCAGTCCGCAGACCATGGCCAGAACACCGGCATTGATCGGCGAAGTGAAGAACGCGCTGATGAACACCTTGCCTGTAAAGTTGCAGTACATGTCGGCACACATAATGCCCACGCCGGCAATAAAGCTGACCCAGACAGCGGACTTTGTGGTGCGCTTCCAGTACAGGCCGTACAGGAACGGAGCCAGAAATGCGCCGGCCAGCGCGCCCCAGGAAATGCCCATCAGCTGTGCAATGAAGGTGACGGAGGACTTGGCCTGCACGATGGCGATCACAGAAGACACAGCGATAAAGAACACAACCAGCAGACGAATGATCAGTATCTTTTTCTTTTCGTCCATCTCATTTTTGCACGCGGGAACGATTACGTCAAGAGTCAATGTGGATCCGGAAGTCAGCACCAGCGAAGAAAGCGTGGACATGGAAGCCGAAAGAACAAGAATCACCACAACGCCGATCAGAATATCCGGCAGATTGGAGATCATCTGCGGGATGATGCTGTCATAAATGGGCGTGCCGTTTGCGGCAAACTCAATGCTGTCCGCATACAGACGGCCAAAGCCGCCCAGGAAGTAGCAGCCGCCGGCAACGACGATGGCAAAGAAGGTGGAAATAATTGTGCCTTTGTGAATGGACTTCTCGCTCTTGATCGCATAGAACTTGCCGACCATCTGCGGCAGGCCCCAGGTGCCCAGGCTTGTCAGAAGCACAACGCCCAGCAGCTGCAGGGGCTGCGGGCCCAGGAATGAAGTGAACGCGCCGCTGAGACCCGGATTGGTTTCCGCGGGGATCTGGGACAGCGTATTCATGGCCTCACCAAAGCCGCCGTTGGAGTTCAGCACCGCGCCGATCACAGCCACAATGCCCACCAGCATAATCATACCCTGGATAAAATCATTGATGGCCGTGGCCATGTAGCCGCCCAGCAGGACATAAACGCCGGTCAGCACAGCCATGGCAATCACGCACCATACATAGTCGATGCCGAACGCCATTTCAAACAGCCTGGACAGGCCGTTGTACAGCGATGCGGTATAGGGAATCAGGAATACAAAGATAATTGCAGACGCCGCAATTTTGATGGCGGGCGACGCAAACCGCTTGCCGAAAAACTCCGGCATCGTCGCGCTGTCCAGATGCTGGGTCATCAGACGCGTCCGGCGCCCCAGAATCACCCAGGCCAGAAGAGAGCCAATAAATGCGTTTCCAAGGCCGATCCAGGTTGCGGAAACACCGTATTTCCAACCGAACTGGCCGGCATATCCGATGAAAATAACCGCCGAGAAGTAGGACGTGCCGTACGCAAAAGCCGTCAGCCAGGGACCTACGCTGCGTCCGCCCAGCACAAAGCCGTTGACGTCGCGCGACACTCTGCGGCAATACACACCGACGCCGATCATTACCGCGAAAAAGATCAGCAGAACCACAATTTTAACGACCATTTTTCCTCACCCTTTCAAAAATAAAAACCGCACAGAACGTGATTCTGTGCGGTCAGCCTACAAAACTCTTGGTCTCCGTGTTTCTTGCTCCGTCTGCAGCACAAATCACTTTTACTTTTTGAACCGGGTAAAGTAAAAGTAATAGGCGTATGCATAATAGCAAGCGTTCTTTTTCATTTTACCGATTTAGTCTCCTAAAGAAGTATGGTATAAGCATACACGATTTGTCCGCATCTGTCAACCGGTAATCTCGACAAAATCCATGTTTTTTCATTTTCACCATGGAGTGCGGCGGCAAAAAAGCTGCGGGAAGGAAGAATTCCTCCCGCAGCTCTGATGCTGTATTGCAGCTGACGCAGCCTGTCAGTATCCGGCAGACTGCTGCAGATTATGCCTTGCTGACGGCGGTGACGGCTTTGCCGCATGCCTCAATCAACACGCCTGCAGCGCCCTTGGAGAAGGTGGACTCCTGCGCCTCGTAACACACTCTGTCATATGCCTCGTCTGTGCAGACATAGCCCAGTGTACCGCCGTTGGACAGAGAGCAGATCAGCGTCAGTTCAAAAGGAGACGCTTCCTTGACGGCCTGGCTGACCGCGACAAAGTTCTCCGTACCGATACCGACCAGCACGCAGCCGCCCAGACGCAGCGCATAGCACTCCACAGGGACCTCACGCGCCAGGACAGCGGCGGCATTGGGTCCTGCCAGAGAGGCCGTAAAGCCCTCGACAAAGATGGCGCCTTCCATAACGGATTCCACAGCGCGGCACTCGGAATACGGCGCGCCTGCATCGACAAGCGCCTTGTACTTTGCCCGCAGCTCATCCAGGTTTTTCTTGGCCTCCTCATGGGAGGGGAAGGTTTTGAGCGGCAGATAAGCCGGCTCGGAAGCACAGGCAATCACCGGATCGTCATCCCAGTGCAGGTTGGCCAGCGCCTTCTCCGCCTCTTCAGCGATGGCAACGCCGATGCGCTTTGCTTCGTCATAGTTCTGCGCAGTGCGGAAGAACCGGGTGGACTGGTCGCCGGAGGAGCCCATCTGGAAACCAAATACCATAAACGGATAGAGATTGTTCAGGTATTTGCGGATATAGCCGGGGAAATCTGCAGTGTAGAAGAAATTATGGTCATGCAGAACCGTGGGATGCATGGAGTAGTTGACCATGCAGCCGCGCAGCTCACCGGCCTTGTCCTTGATGGCCACAACGCCCACGGAGGGATCGCACGGGCCGTTTTCAGGATCATGGCGGTTGCCGCCCACGCCCTTTTCCTTGCCGCATGTGCCGGAGCCCCAGCCCAAAACAGCGTCAAAGGTGTTGGTGGAGGCCTCAATTGCCGCCTCCAGCAGCAGATCGCGGATGCGGTCATTGTTCTCCGGCTCAACTTCGCCGAGCTTGTCAAAATCGCCCCAGCTCTCGCCGCCGGTCATCGGGCCGGAGTGGGTATGGGTGCAGCAGACACAGACGTTCTGCCGGGGAATGCCGGTATGCTTTTCAATGACCATCCGCAGCTCATTGGCGCGGTCCTTGGTCAGAGAGATCAGGTCACAGGTGAAAAACAGCGCACGCGTGCCCTTGTTTTCAAAATAATAGGCGGAGCCGTACAGCGGATCGCGGGCCATCAGGCCGCTGCGTCCGGGAGGATCCGGATAACCGCACAGGCGGGTCTTCACGAGCGGAGTCAGGTTACGGATTGCAACGCCGGCCTTCAGCATAAAGAATCATCCTTTCCAAATTCAGCGTGCGCCGCACGGCGCCCGCAGACAGATTTATTTTACGCGGTTGACAGCCTCAATGGCACCGTCAGCCAGAGCCTTGGCAGCGCCCTTTGCAAACGTGGACGCCTGAGCTTCATAGCAGAATTTATCGTAAGATTCGTCCGTGCAGACATAACCGGTGGTGCAGCCGTTGGTCAGAGATGCCAGCATGGTCACTTCAAAGGGAGAAGCGGCCTTCAGCGCCTGGGACACGGCGATAAAGTTCTCGCAGCCCACGCCGACAATGCAGCACTGGCCCACGCGCATGGCATGGCACTCAATAGGCACCTGACGGCCGAGGATCGCATCTGCGCCGGCCTTCTCCAGGGAGCGGGTAAAGCCTTCCATGAACACGGAGCCTTCCAGCACGGACTGCGCAGCGCGGGTCTTGGAATAGGGCGCGTTGGCCGCAACCAGATCGTCGTAGATTTTCTGTGCTTCCGCCAGCTTTGCGGCGGCCTCGTCATGGGTCGGGAAGCTCTTGATCGGCGGCGTGACAAACACGGAGGCGCTCTTCAGCTCCGCCTCGGTCACATATTTCATCTGATTCAGAACCTCAAGCGCCACGGTGCCGATGGCAGAGCCGATGCGCTTTGCCTCGTCGTAATTCTGTGCGGTGCGGAAGAAACGGGTGGACTGGTCGCCGGAGGAGCCCATCTGGAAGCCGAAAATCATAAACGGATAGACGTCGTTGAGCGTCTCACGGATGTAGCAGGGGAAGTCCGCCGTGTAGAAGAAATTGTGCGCGTGCAGGACCGTGGGGTGCATGGAATAGTTGACCATGCAGCCGCGCAGCTCGTCGTTCATGTCCTTGATGGCCAGAACGCTGACGCTGGGATCGCAGGGGCCGTCCGGATCGTGACGGTTGCCGCCGACGCCGTGCTCCTTGCCGCAGATGCCGACGCCCCAGCCGATTTTCGCATCAAACGCATTGGCAACGGCTTCCTTGGCTGCCGCCAGCATCAGATCGCGCATGCGGTCGTTGTTTGCAGGCTCAACCTCGTTGAGGTACTCAAAATTTTCCCAGATATTGCCGCCGGTGGTCGGACCGGAATGGGTATGCGTGCAGGAAACGGCAACGTTGGCGCGGGGAATGCCGGTATGCTTCTCCACCAGCATGCGCAGTTCGTTGGCGCGGTCCTTTGTCATATTGATGACATCAGTTGTAAAAAACATCATGCGCTCGGTATCGTTTTCAAAATAATACGCGGAGGCATAGAGCGGATCGTGAGCGATCAGCGCGCTGCGGTCAGCCGGGTCCGGATAGCCGCAGGTCAGGGTTCTTCCCATCGGTGTAATGTCGCGGATTGCGACGCCTGCCTTAAGCATGAACATCATTTCCTTTCAGTCGCATTTTGGCGTCCGGAACTGCGCGCTCCCCTCTCTTGCTGCGGGCCGGAAAGAAACTTTCGCAATTGAAAGGCATACGCCCCGGACTCTTTTTCGAAATGAGTATATCACAACAAAACAGCAAATGAAAGTGTTACTTTTACCGAAGATCGCTGTTTTTTCCTGTCTGAATGCTTGATTTTGCCTTTCACTTTTGAAACAAAAACCCGCGCCGTATCAAACGGCGCGGGCTGAAATCAGATGAACTGCGGCGCGTTTCAGCAAATCCCCTGTGCGAGCATTGCATCCGCCACTTTTTCAAAACCGGCAATGTTGGCGCCGGCCACATAGTCGCCCTCCAGACCGTATTTGCGTGCGGCCTCGTCGGCATTGTGGAAAATATTGACCATGATGTTCTGCAGGCGGCTGTCCACACGCTCGAAGGACCAGGAAAGCCGTTCGCTGTTCTGGCTCATCTCCAGTGCGGAGGTGGCCACGCCGCCGGCGTTGGATGCCTTGCCCGGCGCAAAGAGCACATGATTGGCCTGCAGATACCGGGTCGCCTCCAGCGTGGTCGGCATATTGGCGCCCTCGGCTACCGCAATGCAGCCGTTGGCCGCAAGCATCTTCGCGTCGTCCAGCAAAAGCTCGTTCTGGGTGGCGCAAGGCAGCGCGATATCGCACCTGACGCTCCAGACGCCGCGGCCCTCATGATACTGTGCATTGGCACGCGCCCTGGCATACTCGGTCAGGCGTGCGCGCCGGACTTCCTTGACCTCTTTCAGCAAATTCACATCAATGCCGTCCGGATCATAAACCCAGCCGGTGGAATCAGACACCGTCACCGGCTTTGCGCCCAGCTGAATGGCTTTTTCACAGGCGTAAATCGCCACATTGCCTGCGCCGGAAACGGCAATGGTTTTCCCTTCCAGCTCATGGCCGTTGCACTTGAGCATTTCTTCCGTCAGATAGAGAAGGCCGTAGCCCGTCGCTTCGGTTCTGGCCAGCGAGCCGCCGTAGGACAGCCCCTTTCCAGTCAGCACGCCTTCGTACACGCCGCGGATCCGCTTGTACTGGCCGAACATATAGCCGATTTCCCGGGCGCCCGTGCCGATGTCACCGGCAGGCACGTCGGCGTCGGCGCCGATGTATTTGCAAAGCTCCGTCATAAAACTCTGGCAGAAATTCATGACTTCACGGTCGCTCTTGCCCTTGGGGTCAAAATCGCTGCCGCCCTTGCCGCCGCCGATGGGCAGCCCTGTCAGGGAATTTTTGAAGATCTGCTCAAAGCCCAGAAACTTGATGATTCCGAGATTAACGGACGGATGCAGGCGCAGGCCGCCCTTGTAGGGTCCGATGGCTGAGTTGAACTGAACTCTGTACCCGATATTCACGTGCACTTTCCCCTGATCGTCAATCCAGGGCACACGGAATTTGATCTGACGCTCCGGCTCACACAGACGTTCCAGCAGCGCCTGGCTCCTGTACTTTTCCTCATTTGCCTCGATAACCGGGCGGAGGGAGTTCAGGACCTCGTCCACAGCCTGCAGAAATTCCGGCTCTGCCGCGTTCTTTTTTCTGACTTGTTCGAGCACTTCATCAACATATGCCATCTGAATCACACCTTTACAGAAGATTTCCTGCCGTCTGCAGAACCGGCGCTCAAGCGCCGTTCCGTTCTCAACGACGCCCCGATTATAACACCGTTTTGCATGCATCACAATACGTTAATTGCATTTTATGCAAATTTCATTATTAATAACAAGCTGATATGAAATTTTTCTATTTTTATTGTGCATTTATTGCACTCTAAAAAAAGCAACAAAATCCCACATGGCCATTCATTGCCGGTCATGTGGGATTTTGAAAATCTGTTTGAATTGTTGAGAACGTTTTCTTTGGATCCGGTCAGAGGCTTTCAAGAAAGCGGCCGATTCTGTCCGCAAGAATCCGGTGTCCGGCGTCGTTCGGATGCAGGCCGTCCGGCATATACCGTTCACGCAGTACCGGAACCTCCTGCTGGAAGCCGCCGGCCGCATATAAATCGAGCAGCGCAACAGAATAATACTCGGCCACCCGGCGGATGATATTGACATAGTCCCGCAGAGGTCTGCCCTCCCATGATTTCTGTCCGTCCCCGTGCGGGTTGTCCTCATCCAGACGGTGCAGCGGCGTTGCAAAGACAATCCGCCCATCCGGGTACCGCTCAATCAGGCTGCGCATCAGGTAATGACAGGCGCCGTAAAATGTCTCCGGCGTCCGGTCCTCAAACCGGCCGATAAACGCCGTGCCGTGGCCGTAGTCGTTGGTTCCGCCCAAAACAACGACGATATCCGCCTCCGGATCCATTTCATGGCAGCGCATACAGAAATCCCGGTCGTACAGGTTGTCTGTAACCACCTGCTGACGTGCAATGCGCGAACCGCAGACGCCGTAATTGTTCGCCCGCTTCAGTCCGTATTTTTCAGCGATCAAATGGCTGTACCGCTTTTCCTGCGCACCCTCGAAATCCGACGTTCCATAGCCCTCCGTGATACTGTCGCCCAGGAAATTGATGATTTTGCCTTCCAGTTTCATAAACTCCCCGCTTTCCCGGCGGGCCTGCCGCCGTAAAATCCGAATCTCTGTCTTCTGCCGTGCATCTCACACCAGAATCACATGCGGCTTGACATCCGGGTCGTGGTTTGCCACCGACTCAATGCAATTCGGCCGCATACTCATATCCCGGATCCACATCAGTGCCCGGGCCGCTTTCCCTGTGGAACGGGTCATTCCCGGCAGACGGATGTCCTTCCACGCCTGTGCAGAATATCCGCCGTCCGAATATAAAAGCGCATATTTGCCGTCCCGCTGCACTGTCATGGCCGCCAGTCCGGCCGAGTGGCCGGAAATGTCGGTCAGAAGAACCGACCCGTCGCCGAAAAGGTCAAAATAGGCGCTGAACGGGCCATAGTCCGGCTCTGAAAACCTGAAAGTCTTTAACGGCACGCCGTCCCACATGCTGCTGCGGTACCGGAACGGGCTGCGTTTCGCATCGTTGATCTCATTGCGGCTGACAAGCACGTTTTTGGCCCCGCCCAGCATCTTCAGCCCGCTGACATGGTCGCAGTCCAGGTGGCTCAGAATCACATAATCAAGATCCGCCGGCAGAATGTTCATGGCTGCCAGCTGTTCATCCACCGCCTGTCCCGGCGGCAGCTGCGCCTGATTCACCCGGCAGAGGATCCGGCCCATGTGGCGTTTCTGATTCTCGCGTACCTGCCGGCTCCAGCCCGTATCAAAAAGGATCAACCCCTTTGGATGCTCAATCAGATAGGCGCTCACCGGCAGCCAAACCCGGTTGTTCTTTCTGCGCAGAAAGCCGGTATAGGCCAGACGGCGCCGGGCAACAGTTGCATCCGGCAGCGCCGGATCCACGCATACGCTGCCGCAATGCAGAATGTGTATCTTTATCTGTTCCATAATTCAAAGCAGCTCCTATGGTCAGGTGCGTTCTGCGGATATTCGCATTGCACCATTACACTAATAATAATATAACATAATAAAAAATATCTGTCCTGCCGTCAAGAAGAAAACGCGCCCGGGCAGGATATCCGGTGCACTTCCTGACAGATTCAGCCATCATCCCTGTTTGATGTCCTGTCAGATCGTTGACTTTCCGGCAGGCAAACATATACTTTTAAATTATACCTGTTTGTGCATCTGGACAAAAATCTTTGCTTTTCAGGAGGCCATTATGAAGAAATTAACAGCGTTATTTTTATCAGTGCTGCTTCTGTTTTCTCTTCTGCCGGCTTCGGTGCTGGCTGCAGGGGAAACGCTGGCAGCAGTCTCTCTGTCCGGACCCGGCGCCACGCTGGTGCAAGGTGAATCCTCCGCACTGACCGCTGCTCTCACCGGCAGCGAAGGCGGCGCCTATTCCGGTTCCGTGGATCTCAAATACGAGAGCACCAACGACTATATTGCCACAGTTGACGGCAGCGGAAAAATCACCGGAAAACATCCCGGTTCCGTCACCTTCATTGTCACTGCTGCGGCAGACGGCGTCACTGTCAGCGATACATATACCATTCAGGTGGTGGCCGGGTTCACAGGCTGCACCTTTGAGGACACCGCTGTCGGTTCGCTGCCCGGCGCCTTCACCGGCGCATCCGCCAGCGTTCAGCAGGAATCCGCCTCCAACCGCGCGCTGAATATCCCCGCGGACTCCTTCGTGGAATACGCATTTTCCGGCAGCCGCGCAACCATTGATTTCGACATCTGGGCTGCTTCCGCCGTCAGCATAAAGGTGGAATTCCTCAGCGGCGCAACCGTTCTGGCCGCATATCAGGCGGAATGCTCCACCGCGCCCGGCGCATGGCATTTTGAAGCGGATGCCGACGGCAGCGTGCTTCTGGTCAGCGTCGACGGCACATACAAGGCGCCCATCGCGCTGAATACCGCGGCAGACAAGGTGCGGATCTCCGCAGCCGGAGCCGCCGTATGGGTTGACAACTTCGACTGCCGCTCCGGCATTTACACGGATGCCATCGATTTTGAAAAGATGACCGTGGGTGAAGCGCCCACTGGCTTTTCCAACCTTGTCCAGACCTCTGTCACAGACACGAATGCATTTGAAAGCAGACAGTCCATGATGGTCAACGACGCCAGCGCCTCCCAGGCCGGCTCCGCCCGGCTGACCGGCGTAAAGAGCGCGGCGCAGACCATTGATTTTGACCTGTATTTTGAAAGCGCCTCCTCCGGCGGCGGCGTTTCCATGAAAATTCTCAACGGCGGCATTTCCAACGCCAATACCGCATTCTGGATTCGCTTTTATAACGGCTCCATCCACGCTTACACCGGCAGCTGGAACACCATCGGCACCGGCGTACCCTATAAAAAGTGGATAAACGTACATATTGAGGCCCCTGTCGACGGCAGCGCGCAGATTTACATTGACGGCGCCCTGGCTGCCGTCTGCCCGCGTACAGACTCCGGCACTGCTGCTTACGGCGGCAATGCCAAAACACAGATTGACAGCTATCTGTTCTTCACCGGCGGCAACGCATCCACCGGCGACCTGTATTATGTGGACAACCTGAGCATCCGCCCGGCAGCTGTCAAGCTGGATGAAACGCCCTCCCTTGTGGAGACCACTGTCAGCGAACGCGTCAGCATCGCACTGAACTCCGAGCCCGTCCTGAAAGATGACGGCACGCCTTATGACGTGGACTATATCAACGAGGACTACGCCGACGGCTTCGGCTGGGCGCAGATTCCGTTCCTGTTCGTTGACAGCGGCTATGACACCGCATACATCAACTACTCCCGTCACAGAGACGTCACCATGGACGATCCCATCGACTCTGTGAAAATTTACGATACAGACACCATCACAGATGCACTGGATAAAGGGATTACCGACCTGACCGACAAATACGATGCCATGAAAACGGATTACGATCTGTTCCTCATGAGCATGACGGAGATCAAAACCGGTCCTTACGCCGGCTGCTGCTTTGCGCAGAACTACATTCCCTACTTCACCGGGAAAAACACAGCCTCCACTGTCAGCTGGATCGTGGATCCGGCCGACGGCAGCTGGACCAAAATCAACGGCACCCTCACGCTGAGCGATAAAGTATTCAATGTCACCGGTCCGATCTCCGGTGTCAACTGGTTCCCCATTGTTTTCTCCAAGGGCATTGAAATTCTGGACGACGGCACAATTCTCCAGACAATGTACGGCAACAACAAGGCCATTCTGGTGGAGAGCACTGACTGGGGCAAAACCTGGACGCTGCGCTCTGTGATTGCAGAAAACAACAGCGGCGACAAGAATACCGACGGCAGCACCCTGGCTTTCTATGAGCCGAACCTGCAGCGCTGCGCAGACGGTACGCTTCTCAGCGTCATCCGCACCGGCAGCAATCTGCCGCTGTACCAGGCCCGCTCCAGCGACAACGGTCTGACCTGGAGCAGCTATGAGCTTCTGCCCGGCATCGGCACCACCGTTGTGGGCAGCATTTACCCGCAGAGCGTGCTTCTGGACAACGGCATCCTGGTCCTGACCACCGGCCGGCCGGGCAACTCCATCCTTCTTTCCCTGGACGGCAGCGGCCGCAACTGGGGCTACGCCACCTCCACCATGGTGCCGGCCATCGGAGAATCCACCACCGGCAACACCAGTATTGCAAAAATTTCCGGGAACAGCGTCCTGATCGTCGGCGACCGCGGCTTTGTCCAGGACAAGGAAGCAGGCATCTGGGCAGTGACTGCGGACATCACCCGCCGCAGCACAGAATCCGCTGAAATAGACTTTGCCTATCTCAACGCCTCTGAGACACTTGTTCCCCTGTCAGGCACCATGCAGCTGTCTCCGGGCAGCATCATCGACACCAACGGCAACGCCATCCCGTTGTCTGACTGCACAGTGTCCTACTACTCCCTGCAGCCGGAGATCGCCGGCGCCGCGGAAAACGGTGTCATCACCGCCAACGCTGTGGGTACTGCGGAGCTTGTGGCCGCTGTCACCTACAATGGCATAACCATCAACACAAACACGATTCCCATCAAAGTGGCTGACCCCGACGTGATCAAGGACGTCTCTGCCAAAGTAGAGGACTGGACGATCGCTCCCGGCGCCAGCACCAATGTAATTGTGACCGCCCTCAATGAATTCGGCACAAAACTGGATGCCGCTGTCACCTATACCAGCCGGAACACGGACGTGTTCACCGTCTCCGAGGACGGCGTTCTGACCGGTGTTGCCCCTGGTGTTTCCGCCGTGGACGTGACTGTTTCCTATAAGGGACAGACCATCAGCAAGACCATCAACGTGATCATTGAGAGCAGCACCTGGTATCTGGACGCCTATGACGAGCTGGAGACCGGCGATGTTCTTCCCGGGACGCACACCCGCATCACCTCAACCGCAGGCATCATCACCGATGACCGGAGCTTCAGCGGGCCCAACAGCTTCTATGTCAAGGATGACATCACGTCTGCAGGCATTCAGCTGACCAGCTCCTTTGCTCCCGCTCAGGGCGCCGTCATCGAGTTTATGATGAACATTGAGCGGCTGGAGCATCTGGCCTCCATCGGCATCGGCTCCGGCAGAACCAACACCAACAATGAATCCGCATGGTTCGCTTTCGCAACACCCAACTACTCCGGCGGCCCCATCCGCCTGCACAGCTACAACGGCAGCGGCTGGATAAACGTTTCCGGCAACATCGGCGCAGCCCTGAATGAATGGTTCAAGGTCCGGATTGAAATCACCGTGGATAAGCCCGCTCTTCTCTATGTGAACGACCAGCTGGTCACCAGCCTGTTCGTCGTCAAGAATCTGGACAGCATCGACCGTCTGCGCTTTACCACCGGCGGCGCCAGCTATGTGGACGACTGGTATTATATCGACGATCTGAAGGTCATGACCTTTAACGATCCGGACGCGCCGCGTCTGAGCTCTATCTGCAGCGGCGGCACCGTCATCCCCGGCTTTGATCCGGACGTGTTCAATTATCAGCTTCGTCTGCCGCTCAGCAGCCGGACCAGACAGATTTCCGCAACTGCAGCCAGCGACGGCGACACAGTCAGCATCGAAGGCACCCTGAACCACAGGATCATCACCGTGACCGGAACGCACGGCGTAACCGTTTACACGCTGGACATCCAGTACATACCCGTCTCCGACGCCTCTGAAGGCGAGCCTCAGGATCAGCTGGTCTTCAGAGACGATGCCGCCGTCACCCGCTACATCGACGGTTATGCGGACGGTTCCTTCGGCATCAGAGGCAGCGTAACCCGGGCAGAACTGGCAACAATGCTCTATCGCCTGTCCGATACATCCAACGCGCTGAGATCCGGCATTCAGTTCACCGACGTCCCTGATGATTTCTGGGCCGCCGACGCCATTGATGTGATGACCAGCTATCAGATCTTCCTCTGGGAGGGCACTGCCTTTGAGCCCAACAAGCCCGCTACCCGCGCAGAGGTCACACGGGCGCTCGTTCTGCTCAGCGGTCTTGAGCCGCTGGAGACACCCAGCACCTTTACCGACTGCAGCGGCCACCCGCTGGACGGCTTTATCGCCGCAGCCCAGGCATACGGCATTGTGGACGGCTATGATGACGGCTCCTTCAGGCCTGACGCCACCATTACCCGCAGTGAGGTCGTGGCCATCATCAACCGCACCATCGGCATGGCCGGCGAGGCAGGCGCATCCGTCTTTACAGACGTTGCTCCTGATTTCTGGGCGCTTGAGTACATCAACGCCGCCGCCATCCGCTGAGCTTTCCGTACATACAAACCCCCGGCACACATTGTGTGCCGGGGGTTTTCTGTTTCATGACGCTGCCTTTACAGGCCGAACACATGCAGGGCCTCCTGCATATTGCTGCGGATTTCCACGCCGAACGGGCAGCGTGTTTCGCACTGGCCGCAGCCGATGCAGTCTCCCGCATGGCTTTTCAGGGCTGCATAATGCTCCCGCACCGTTTCCGGCACGGCGCCCTGCGCGCGGCAGAGGTTCAGGAATTTCGTCACTGTCGCAACATCGATATTCTTTGGGCACGGCGCACAGTGGCCGCAGTACATACAGTGGCCCTTCCAGCTGATCCGCGGGAAAGCGGCCAATGCCGCGGCATAATCCCTCTGCTCCGGCGTGGCCGACTCATACTCCAGCGTCACGCGCAGGTCATCCAGGCTGCGCACACCGGAAAACACCGTGGCCACAGCCGGCCGGGTCAGCGCATAATGAATGCACTGGCTGGCTGTCAGCGCCATACCCGCCGGCGAATCCGCCGTCAGCAGGTCTCCGCCGCCGAAAGCCTTCATCACCGTAATGCCCACGCCCAGCCGCTGGCACGTTTCATACAAACGCTCGCGCTCCGGATCCATATTGACCAGCTCCCCGGCGTAGCTCTCATCCGCCCACAGATCCTCGCAGTTTTCCGTGCCCGGCAGCAGATCATAGCAGGGATTCACCGAAAACATCAGCACGTCCACAAGTCCGCTTTCCACCGCGGCCAGCGCCGCGGCCGGGTTATGGCTGGAAAGGCCGATGCTGCGGATTCTGCCCGCCCTCTTCTGCTCCAGCGCATAGCGCATAACGCCGCCGTCCGCAATCTCCCGCCATGTATCCGGGGAATCCACATAGTGGATCATGCCGATGTCCACATAATCCGTTTTCAGGCGCTGCAGCAGGTCTTCAAAGGCCGTCCGCACCTCTCCGATGTCCCGGGACGCCTTGTACTGTCCGTCCTTCCAGACAGAGCACAGATGGCCCTGAATGATAAACTTCTCCCTGCGTCCCTCCAGGAACTGCCCGATCCGGCTGCGCAGCACCGGATCCGAACTGTACAGATCCATGCAGTTAATCCCGGCGTCCAGCGCCGCTTCAAACATGGCCCGCGCATTTTCTTCCGTCCCGCCGGCAAAGCCTTCACAGCCCAGGCCGATTTCACTGACCTGTATTCCCGTTTTTCCCAGCAAACGATACTGCATTTTCTTCCTCCGTTTCACCGTACCGCAATCATTTCCCCGGCGCACATGGTGCCGGGCGCCGGTTCAAAAAGCGGGATACCGACCGGCATCCCGCTTTGATCTGTTGTTACAGCTTTTTGCAGTATTCGCGGAAGAGTGCGTCGTATTCCGGCTGCAGCTCGCTGGGAACGGTGTCCCGGCTGTCTGCCAGCATCGGCTCGCCGAATGCCTCCCAATCCAGTCCGCAGGCCTTGGCCGCCAGACGGGCGGCGCCCAGGTTCCCCATTTCCGCATATGCATAGCTATGTACCGTGCAGCCGGTCACTTCCGCCAGGATCCGGCAGACGATGGCGCCCTTGCTGCCGCCGGAAAATGCGTTGATCTGCTGGATCTTGCCCACCAGAACTTCGGCAGCTTCCAGGTTCAGCCGGCTTTCATACGCAATACCCTCATACACAGAGCGGATCAGGTCAGCACGGGTGGTGTGCAGGGCCAGACCGGTATATCCGCCGGCAGGCGTTCCGCTCTCATGATGCGGCGTGCCTCTTCCGGCCAGGAAGGGATAGAAGAACGCGCCGCCGCTGCCGGGAGCCGCTTTTTCCGCTTCCACATTCATGTCCACATAGGACAGGCCGGGACACACATTGTCACGGCACCACTTGATGGCGCCGCCCACAGTATTGATGCAGCCCTCAAGAACCCACTTATTGGGCTCAACATGGGGGCAGAGCGTCAGCGCACGGTCGGGGTGTGCCTTGGGCGCATCCAGCAGGAACTCAAACGCGCCGCAGGTGCCCATGGAGAAGGTGACAACGCCGGGCGCAATTTTTGCGCCGAATGCGGCAACCTTCTGATCCTGTCCGCCCACCGCCACGATGCAGTCCGTCGTCAGACCGCAGGCTGCGGCAGCCTCGGCCGTCAGATGTCCGGCAGATTCACCGGCCCATTTAATCTCCGGCAGAAGCGATTTCTTCACGCCGGCGGCCGCAATGATTTCATCATCCCAGGCGGCGTCCGCCAGAGAATAGCACATTCCGCCTGCAGCCATGGAGTGATCCGTCACCACATTGCCCGTCAGCTTCATGGTCACGAAGTCCATCGGCATCAAGAACCAGCGCGCCTTTTCATAGATTTCCGGCATATTGTCCTTGAACCACATGAGCTTTGTGATGCTGTATGCCGGAGAATGGCCGTCCTTGCCGGTCGTATGGAAAATCCGGTCAACGCTGACCGCGTCGGTCAGCCGCTTCAGCTGTTCCACCGGCCGGTTGTCCATCCAGTTGATGGCGTTGGCCATGGCCTTCTGATCCTCGGACACCGGCACCAGCGTGATGCCCTGGGAGGAGATGGAAAGGCCTACAATATCCCTGGGATCCACGCCGCTTTTCTGTACGGCGTTGCGGATCACCATGGCGGAGTCCGTAAACCACTGCTCGGCATCCTGCTCAAGGTAACCGGGCTGCGGCATCAGCAAAGTACGCTCAACCGCATCGTCCGCCACAGGTCTGCCCGTTTCGTCAAACATGGTGGCTTTGATTGTCGTCGTGCCCAGGTCCAGGCCAAATACATATTTCATAACCGTATTCCTCTTGTCGTTAAGAATTTCATGCGCAGACGCGCCTGTACAATATATTTTATCATACATGATTGCGCCGGGAAAGTAAACACAATTTCTCTGTTTCCGCCGCGGAAAGGCCGTGCCGCCGGGACGGCCGCGGTTATTTGAACAGAAAAAATCCGGAGCCTTTTGAAAAGGCTCCGGACAATTCGTTCCAGAGAAAACGGTGAACCGCAGCCGGTATCAGCTTATCTCTTCTTCCACTCGTCGAACTGCTCCATGTAAGCAGTCTCTTCTTCGGGGAACTTGCGCAGAGTATTGATCACTTCGCCGTTGTTGTACTTGCGGGACTCGACATCCTCAGTGGTACCCATAACGGTGACGTTCAGCTGACGATGACGGGCGCGGACATGGTCCCAGTCAATGAAGTAAACGTGTGCAAATTCGCCGCCGTCCAGCTTGCCGTCCTTGATGGTCATGGTCTCGCTGCGGCCGAAGAACACGCTGCGGAGGTGACCGTCAGTGTTCATGGAGGTGTAGTTGCCGGGCTCGCCGACATGACGGCCGAACTGTGCATGGACAGGGCCGGGGTGACGGTACTGATGCTCTTCAGCAAAATCAGGAATCAGCTTGCGCATGATGTCCAGCAGGTCATGCTGCAGGTACTCGAGGTCGAATGTGTCGAAATCGTGGGAGCACTCCTGAACCATCACGGAGCAGGTCGTGTGATGAGAGGCGATGCAGCAGGTGCCGTTCTTAACGCCGGACTCTTCAACGATCTTCATAATATCGGTGGTCACGTCATGGAAAGTGGGGATCCAGCCGCGGGACTGCAGTTCGAGTTCCTTCTGAACAACTTTGAATTCCATTGGTTTTTCCTCCTGTAAATGATTGTTTTTTCCTGAAAACAGGCGTATTCTGATTAAGTGTATTTCAAAGGATATTGCCTGTGCTTATTTGGCCATTCTGTCATCCCAGGCCTTGCGCACGGCGCCGATCATCTCGTCCACCATGGCCGCCCAGTCAGGCGCCTTCATCAGGCCGGAAGAGGTACCGGTGGCGTCTGCGCCGCCGAAAATGTTCTGATAGACATGTGCGCCGCAGCTGACGCCGGCAGCCGTAAGAACATAGATGTCCGGGTTTACACCCTTGACCGCCTTGACGGACTCCGTGATGTATTCCGTGCCGGCAACTTTGCCGGTACCGATCAGCTCGGCAGGCTCGCAGGTGATGATGTTGGGGTTAAACTGCGCCACAGCCTTCGCCTCTGCGATGCTGTCGCTGCAGACGATGGTGGCAAGCTCCAGCTCATCCGCGCGCTTGATGGTCTCATAAAGCTCCGCAGTGCCCAGGGGACGCTCCACATGGTTGAGCATGACGCCTTCGGCGCCGGCTGCCTTCACGCTCTCCGGCAGGATGTTGGTCAGGCCGCGGCCCACAGGGATATTGTCCATGTGCGGTGCAAAAACATGAATCCGCTCGGTTGCCTCAGCCACCATACGGATGTCGCAGTAGGGCGTTGTGAAAATGATGTCCACATCATACTTCTTGGAAGCGGCGTCTGCCAGAAGCGCCAGTCTCAGAATATCTTTTCCGTAAGCGTACTGTTTTGGGCCGATTTCAAAAAAGGGGGGCTTGATGGTACAGCCTTTATACATATTAATAATCCTCCGTTCTGTCTTTCCGGCATGCTGTTTTTGTCCAGCCTGTGCGGTGCGCTGGGGACAGCGGAGGGAGGGCGCGTGTTGGCTCGGTCAAGTCTTGGCGCCCTCGCCTCCAGCTGTTTCGAGTATATGATATTTCTTTCTTTAAGTCAATAGAATTTTTTCGAAAACAAAAAAATAATATCTTAAAAATTTTTCAAAAAATATATTTACTTTCGTATTCGAAAGTTATATAATCAAAACATCAAAAGCCCAGGAATCATTTCCGGATTCTTTCGGCATTTTGTACGTTATCGGTTTCAACACCGAAAACAATATAAACACAGGAGGATCAATCAATGAAAGCAGGTTTTGTACCCGCACTTGGCACACCGCTGGATCGCGACGGCAATGTGATGAAAGAAAGTCTCGCACGTCAGGTTGAAATGATGCTTGACGCCGGAGCTGTCGGCATGCTGGCCATGGGCAGTATGGGTCAGCAGCCCTACATCCGCAATGATCAGTGTCCGGAAGTCGCAAAAACGGTTGTTGAAACTGTTGCAGGTCGGGTACCGGTTTTTGTCGGCGCCATGGACAACAGCATCGTCAGAGTCAAAGAGCGTCTAGCCGCCATGGAAGATCTGGACGTTGACGGATTCGTATTCACGGCGCCTTATTATGAAGCCATGACAGACGCGCTGAACCTGAGCTTTTTCCGTCAGGTTGCCAAGCTGACAAAGCATAAAATCTATCTTTACGACCTGCCCGGCGTTACCAAGAGCAAGATTTCCGTTGAGATGGTCAAGGAGCTTCTGAACGACGTGCCGAATCTCGGCGGCATCAAGTCGGCCGATCTGCAGCTGCAGCGCCGTCTGCTGAACGATCCCGAGGTTCCCGACACCTTTGTTCAGCTGTTTTCCGGCATTGACGTGTGCGACATCGCCTACAAATACGGCATCAGGACCACGCTGGACGGCATGTATACCTGCACGCCCGTCAACACCAAAAAAATGTGCGACGCGCTGGCCGCCGGCGATCAGGACGAAGCGGCCCGCCGTCTGATGAACATCCTTGAAATCCGCAATTATATGTTTGAAGTCGATTACGACCTCTGGCCCGCCTACTCTCACGCAATGAATGCGCTGGGCTGCCCGGGCACCTACTATCCGGACTACTGCTGGGATATCTGCGAGGAATCCAAAGCAAAAGTCGTTGAATTCATGGAACAGAGAGGCGAAACATTTTAACCTGTTTCCCATATGATTAAGGAGCCGTGATTGAAATGAGCGAAGGCAGCAAGTTATCAGAACGAAGAAAATGCATCATGGAGCTTTTGGCGCAGGACGGCCATGTGCGCGTCAGCGATCTGTCGTGCACGCTTGGCGTTTCGGAAGTGACAATCCGCAACGACCTGGAAGCGCTGTCCAACGAAGGCATGCTGGAGCGCGTACCCGGCGGCGCTGTACAGACCGCAGGCACTGCCAGCGAGCCCATCCGCCACTACTGGCGTCTGGCGCCTGAAAAGCGGGCGGTTGCGGATCTGGCTGCCTCCATCATCTTCCCTGAGGAAACGCTGATGATCAACTCCGGCTCCACCACATTTTTTGCAGCCTCTGCTCTGGCCAGGATTCCCGGACTGAAAATCGTTACCAACTCCATCGCCATCGCCTCAGAAATCGGCAAGCAGTCCAGCATCCGCGTAACGCTCCTCGGCGGTGAAGTCAACTCCCAGTTCTCCTTCACCTACGGTGATGACGCGCTGGCGCAGCTGCACAAATACCGCGCCGACCGGGCAATACTCTCCATTGACGGCGTTGACCCCGTTGCTGGACTTACAACCTATCACTCGGAGGAAATTGAGCTGAACCGGCTGATGATCGAGCGCTCCGGCTCCACCATCATTGTGGCGGACAGCACCAAAATCGGCCGTGAAAGCTTTTCCAGGCTGTGTGCGTGCACCCCGGGCATGAAGGTAATCACCAACAAAAATGCGGACGCGGCCGTCGTTGCCCGGCTGCGCCGCGCCGGTGTGGACGTCATGCTGGCCGGCTGAATCCGCAGTTTAAAACGCAGTTATCACAATCATCAGGAGGAAATGACATGAAAGCGATCATCAATGCAAAGCTTGTCTACCCGGACTCTGTCCAGGAAGGCGCCATCCTGTTTGAAAACGGGCGCATCATCGCCAGCGGCGACATTATCCCGCCGGAAAAAGCCGATCTGATCGATGCAAAAGGCATGTATGTGGGTCCCGGTCTTGTGGACATTCACTGCCACGGCTATGCTGAGGCCGGCGAAAATCCCACCGTCTACTCCATGGTCACCCATCCGGCAGAAGCGGCCCGGGCGCATCTGCGTCACGGCACCACGTCTGTTACCCCCAGCGCCGCTTACAGCTGGAACCGTGAGGACTTTCTGACCTGCATCCGCAACTGCCAGGCAGATATAAAAACCGGCAACAGCCCCATCCTCGGCATTCACTTTGAGGGTCCTTTCACCAATCCGAAATACGGCTCCAACTCAAAGAGCGCCTGGAAGTTCTCCGAAGAGGCGTGCGACGCAATTTTCAATGCGGCCGGCAGCGATGTGCTGCACTGCACTTATGCGCCGGAGCTGCCTTTTGCGCCCGCATTTGAGGAATATCTGGCCAAACGCGGCGTCATTGCCGACGTGGGCCACACGGAAATGAGTCCGGATGACCTGAACCGTGCCGTAAAAAACGGCGCGCGGATCGTCACCCATCTGTTTGACGCCATGGGCTGCTGGCGCGGCAATGACTCCATCAGCACCACCGGTGTCATCCAGGAGACGGCTGCTGAAGTGGCGCTGTCCACCCCCGGCCTCTACTATGAACTGATCTGCGACAGCCGCGGCGTCCACGTCAAGCCGGCCAACGTCCGTCTGGCTCTGCGCACCGCCGGGGAAGATCACATCATTGTCATTACCGACTGCGCCGAATTTGCATCCCACAACCCCGCCGACTATCCGGAGGACAGCCCCATGAGCGCGCCGGATCTGAACTACAACAGCGCCGGAGAGCTGTCCGGAAGCCGGCTGACGCTCAGCGACGCCGCTGTCAACTTCAAGCGCTTCACCGGTGCGGATGTGCGCACCGTGTTCAAATGCGCCGCCACCAACCCCGCCAAAGCCCTGCGCGTCGACAACCGTGTGGGATCCATTCTCACCGGACGCGACGCGAATCTCCTGATTGTGGACGAAGACTTCAAAGTCCAGTCCGTCTATTTCCACGGCAGCAAGGTTGAGGCATAATCCGTCCCGTACGCAGCTGCGGCGGCAGGTTTTCCGGTACCGGAAAACCTGCCGCTTTCTGCACCGCCGCGCGGCGCTTCCGCCAGGTGCAAACTTCTTGCCTTTCAGCCGTACTGTGTTATAATATCCGCAAAGCGGGGCGTTTTTCCCCAGGTGCATATACGGCTCCGCGGCAGGCCCGGAAGAGCAGGCCATCAAACGATTCTGGAGTGGATGATTCTGTGAAAATTCTGATTGCAGGCAGCGGAAAAGTCGGCATCACGCTGGCCCGGCAGCTCTCGGCTGAGGGAAATGACCTGACACTGATTGATTCCAATCTCAGCGTGCTGGAGTCTGTGGTCGAGCGGTATGACGTAATGACGCTGCACGGCAACTGCGCCTCCATGAAAACGCTGATGCAGGCGGGTTTAATGGACGCCGATCTTCTCATTGCCGTCACCGGCGCAGACGAGGTCAATCTGCTGTGCTGCATGATGGCCCACGGAATCAACAAAAACCTGCACACCATCGCCCGCATCCGCAATCCGGAGTACACGGAACAGAACTATGAAATGCGGGATGTTTTTTCCCTCTCCCTGTCTGTCAATCCCGAAAAGCAGGCCGCAGTGGAAATTGAGAGACTTTTAAAATTCCCCGGCTTCCTGAAGCGGGACACCTTTGCCAAGGGCCGTGTGGAAATTGTTGAGCTGCGCGTTGACGCAAACAGCAAGCTGTGCGACGTTCCTCTGAACGGGCTGGATTCCATTGTCAAATGCAAAGTCCTTGTCTGCGCCGTTCTGCGCGGCGGTGAGGCTGCGGCGCCGGACGGCAACTTTGTTCTGCGCACCGGCGACCGGATTTTCGTCACCGCCCCCACGAATACGCTGGCCACGCTGCTGAAAAACCTCGGTATCATCACGCGGAAGGTCCGGCGCGTCATTCTGTGCGGCGGCGGACGCGTCAGCTTCTATCTGGCCCAGCTGCTGCAGAAAAGCGGCATCAATGTCCAGCTGATCGAACGGGACGCCGACCGCTGCACGCAGCTGGCCGCGCTGCTGCCCTCCGCCTGCGTCGTCCACGGCGACGCCAGCGATCAGGCGCTGCTGTCCAGCGAGGGGCTGGAAGGCTGCGACGCGCTGGTCACGACCACAGGTCTTGACGAACTGAACATGGTCATTTCCCTGTACGGCAACAGCTGCGGCGTGCCGCAGATTGTGACAAAGCTCAGCCGGGTGGAAAATACCCGCATTCTGGACAGTCTTCCGCTGGGCAGCATCGTCTGTCCCAAGGATCTGTGCTGCAACACCATCGTGCGCTATGTCCGCGCCATGCAGAACCAGACCGGCGCGGCGCTGTCCGTCCACTCCATCGCCGACGGACAGGCTGAAGCCGTGGAATTTCTGGTGGATGAAACCACGCTCCACCGCGGCGAACCGCTGAAAAAACTCAAGCTGCGCCGCAACGTGCTGATTGTCTGCATTATGCACGGCAATGAGATCCAGATTCCGAACGGAGAATCCTGCTTCGCAGCCGGCGACACGCTGATTCTTGTGACCAACAGCAGCAATGTGATTCTCCAGCTCAACGACATTTTTGAAAGCTGAGGCCGGACATGAATTATAAGATGATGAGCCGGCTGATCGCCCTGATTCTCACAATGGAAGCCGGTTTTATGCTCCCGGCGCTTCTGCTGTGCGTCTATGACCGGGATCAGGCCGCGGTATACGCGTTCTTTTACGCCATCTGCATCACGCTTCTGGCCGCCGCCGTGCTGCTTCTGGCCAGCCGCGGGGCGAAGCCCGGGTTCTACGCCCGGGAGGGACTTGTCTGCGTGGGTCTGGGCTGGATTTCCATCAGTCTGGCCGGCAGTCTGCCCTTCTGGTTTTCCGGCGTTTTCTCTTCCTACATCGACGCGCTTTTTGAAATTGTCTCCGGCTTTACCACAACAGGCGCCTCCGTATTGTCCGCGGTTGAAGGCCTGCCGCGCGGTATTCTCTACTGGCGCAGCTTCAGCCACTGGGTCGGCGGCATGGGCGTGCTTGTTTTTCTGCTGGCCGTGGTTCCCGTCAGCGGGCGCAACGACGGATTCACCATGCATCTGCTGCGCGCGGAAAGCCCAGGTCCCAATGTCGGCAAGCTTGTACCCAGAATGCGCCGCACTGCCGGAATTCTCTATCTGATCTACATCCTGCTGACCATTCTGAACGTCGTTTTCCTGCTTGCTGGACGGATGCCTGTGTTTGACGCCGTCTGCACCGCCTTCGGCACCGCCGGCACCGGCGGCTTCGGCGTAAGAAACGACAGCATCGCCGGCTACAGCATTTACATTCAAAATGTCTGCACGGTGTTCATGCTCCTGTTCGGCGTCAACTTCAGCTGCTATTATCTGCTGCTCATGCGCCAGGTCCGCAGCGTTCTGCGGGATGAAGAGCTCCGGCTGTATCTTGGGATTGCCGCCGGAAGCGTCCTTCTGATCACGCTGAACCTGCGCGGGATGTATCCCACGATGGGCGAAACCGTCCGCCATGCTGCGTTTCAGGTCTCCAGCATTATGACCACCACGGGCTTTGCCACCACGGATTTTGACCAGTGGCCGGTTTTTTCAAAGGCCATCCTCCTGACCCTGATGGTCATCGGCGCCAGCGCCGGCAGCACCGGCGGCGGTCTGAAATGCGGGCGCGTTCTGCTCCTTCTGAAAGTGATGGGCCGCAATGTCCGCCAGCTTCTGCACCCGCGGAAAATTCAGGTCATCCGCAACAACGGCCAGGCGGTGGACGAAAAGCTGCTGGCCAACACAAATGCCTATCTTTCGGCCTATGTCATGATCATTCTGGCCAGTTTTATTCTCATTTCGCTGGACGGCTTCTCCCTGACCACCAATTTTTCAGCTGTTCTGGCCTGCTTCAACAACATCGGCCCCGGTCTTGAGCTTGTGGGACCCACCAGCAATTACGGCGCGTTCAGCGCCTTCTCCAAGCTGGTTCTGATCGTCGACATGCTGGCCGGACGGCTTGAAATCTTCCCTATCCTTGTTCTGTTCTCAGCCGGCACCTGGAAAGGCCGGTAATAACAAAAATACGGGCGGCAGGCGCCGGAGCGCTGCCGCCCGTTTTCTCTTTTCCAAGCCGCTTTTCAGAAAACCGCCGTGTCAAAGTACCGCTCAATGTCCGCCCGTGCCGCCGCCGCGCTGCCCTGGATCATCTCCGGCCGGCCGCCGCCGCGGCCGCTGATGGCCGCATTGATGCTCCGGGCATTTTTGCGCAGATCCGCCGTCCGGCTGCCGATGATATAGGCGTACGCGCCGTCCGTGCCGGAAAACACCGCGCACACGCCGGTACATAGCTCCATTCCGCGGTTTGCCACCACGCGCAGCTGGTCCGCATCAAAATCCGGAACAAACACACACAGATTCCCGTCTTTATGCAGGAGCGTTGATGCGGCATACTCCGCAATTCTGCGTTTGAGCGTGATCACCTGATGTGTCAGCCGCTCGATTTCCGCCCGCGCCTTTCCCACAGCCTCCGCCACATTTTCCGGCTTTGCAGACAACAGCGCAGCAGCGCCGGCAACCTGTCCGGCCTTCATTCTGTAATCAGCAAAGGCATCCTGCCCGCACAGCATGGTGATGCGCACACCCTCTCTGTGCCGGATGCTGTCCAGAATCTTGATCAGGCCGATTTCTCCCGTGCGCCGGACATGCGGCGCGCAGCAGGCGCAGCGGTCAACGCCGTCAATTGAAACGATCCGCACCCGGCCTGTCAGTTCCTTTTTGCTGCGGTAATCCATGCCGGCCAGCGCATCCGGCGCAGGATAGTCAACGCTGACGGACAGATCGCCCGTGACCGTCTCGTTGGCCAGGCGTTCCACCTCATCCAGACCGGCCGGGTCGATCCAGCCGCTGAAATCCACAACGATCCCATCCGCGCCCATGTGAAAGCCTACATTTTCATAGCCGTACAGGCGGTGAACAATGCCCGATACCACATGCTCTCCAGAATGCGCCTGCATGCGCCTGAATCGCGCATCCCAGTCGATCCGGCCGTGCACCTGTCCGGAAACCTCTTCCGGCAGGACATGCACCACGTCATCCCCGCTCTCATAGACTGAAAGCACCGGGAGTCCCTCAATGGTTCCGGTATCCGGCGCCTGTCCGCCGCCGCCGGGGAAAAACGCCGTCTCATCCAGCACCGTCTCCCAGCCGCCGTCTGTCTGCACGCATGAGCGCACGCAGGCGCTGAAATCCCGGATATGGCTGTCCCGGTCATATAGACGCTCTGTCATTCTTTCTCACCTTCCAGAAAAAGCTGTACATAATCATAGCACATCTGTGCGCCCATGAAAAGCCCGCAGACGCCTGCTCCGGACGGTTTCAGAAGATTTTAAAGTTCTCTTTACAATTCCCGGAATGTTTTAAAATTAAGGTAATAACTGCGAATTCCTGTTGCATTTCATGCTAAAAACTGGTAGTATGGTGTGCGTCACTTTGGCGCAAAAGCAAATCCTGCAATGGGAGGAATAAACATATGAGCAAGCCTGCACTCGTAATCATGGCCGCCGGCATGGGCAGCCGGTTCGGTGGTATGAAGCAGATTGAGCCGCTGGATGAATATGGTAATATTATTATGGACTTTTCCATGTTCGACGCGCACCGCGCCGGATTTGAAAAAGTCATTATTGTGATTAAGGAAGAAAACGAGCAGCAGTTCCGGGATGTGATCGGCGATCATCTTGCCCGTCACATGGACGTTTCGTATGCTTATCAGCGTCTGACGGATCTTCCGGCCGGCTATGCCGTTCCGGAGGGCCGCACCAAGCCCTGGGGCACCGCCCATGCGGCGCTCAGCGCCATGGATCAGGTTGACGGCTCTTTTGCCGTCATCAATGCCGACGACTATTACGGTGTGGACGCTTACCGGAGCATTTACAATTTCCTGTGCAGCAACAGGCCGGATGAAAACGCCATGGTCGGCTACCTGCTGAAAAACGCCGTTACAGAAAACGGTTCCGTGGCCCGCGGCGTTTGCGTGACAGATGACAAGGGCTACCTTGTGAGCGTTACGGAGCGCACGCGCATTGAGCGCTGCGGCAGCGGCAGTCTGGGCTTCACGGAGGACGGCGGAAAGACCTATACGCACCTGGATGACGACACAATCGTATCCATGAATCTGTGGGGCTTCGGCGCAGACATGAAAAACGAACTGCGGGATCAGTTCCCCGCGTTTCTCGACAAATGCCTCAGCGGAAATCCGCTGAAGGGAGAGTATTTCCTGCCCTCCGTGGCCAGCGCACAGCTGGAAGGCGGGCGCGGCACCGTCCGTGTGATTCCCACGCACGAAACCTGGTATGGCGTGACCTACCGTGAGGATCTCGCGTCTGTTCAGGATGCCATCAAGAAAATGAAAAGCACGGGAATCTATCCCGAGCGGTTATGGAGATAACTATGAAGAATATTCCCGCAAGCATTCTCAGCGCATTCCCTTTTGAAGGAGAGATCATCGACAGCTTCCGGTACGGCGACGGCCATATCAATGACACGTTCAAAGGTGTCTCCTCCTCCGGAAAGGAATATCTGATCCAGCGGATCAATACAAAGGTTTTCACCCGTCCTGTGGAGCTGATGGAAAACATCATCGCCGTCACAGCCCATATCCGCCGGCAGGTGACCAGCACACGCAACTGCCTGAATCTGCTTTACACCAAAGACGGCGCCTCATATATCGACGGGCCTGACGGCTTCTGGCGCGTGTATGACTTCATTCCCGGAACCATTTGTCTGAATCTGCCGGAAACGCCGGACGATTTTTACCAGAGTGCCGTGGGCTTCGGCATTTTCCAGCGGCAGCTGGCCGATTTTCCTGCCGAAACCCTGCACGAGACCATTCCGGACTTCCACAACACCCGGGACCGATATGCAAAATTCAAGGCGGCTGTTGCCGCAGACAAATGCGGCCGCGCCGCTTCCGTCCAAAAGGAAATTGATTTTTACCTGTCTGAAGAAGAGGACGGCGGCCGGCTTGTGCAGATGCTGGAGCAGGATGCGCTTCCCCTGCGCGTTACCCACAACGACACAAAGCTCAACAACGTCCTGCTGGACGCCGAAACACATAAGCCCCTGTGCATCATCGATCTGGATACGGTCATGCCGGGTCTCTCGCTGTATGACTTCGGCGACTCCATCCGTTTCGGCGCTTCCACAGCCGCTGAGGACGAACCGGATCTCAGCAAGGTCCGGATGAGCATAGAGCTGTTCAGGCTGTATACAGAGGGCTTTCTGTTCGCCTGCGGCTCCAGCCTGACGCAGAACGAACTGGATGCGCTCCCCCTCGGCGCCAAGACCATGACGCTGGAGTGCGGCATGCGCTTTCTCACCGATTATCTGGAGGGCGATACCTATTTCCGCATCGACCGGCCGCAGCAGAATCTGGATCGGTCCAGAACCCACATCAAGCTGGTGCAGGACATGGAGCGCCAGTGGGACGCCATGCAGCGCGCTGTCAAAGAGGCGGCGCAGTAAAACCGGCAAAAATGCCGCGCGGACAGTGCTCCGCGCGGCATTTTTTAATTTGTGCAAAATATCAGCCCGCAGCGCATCGCGTGATGCGCCGCGGGCTGTCTCATCTCCCGGTCCCGGCTATTCCGCGCTGCCGGCCAGAAGCGCCGCGGCCTTGCGGGCCACCACAAGTTCCTCGTTCGTCTCCACCACAAAGATGCGCACCGGCGCGCCGGTCACCGAGAGATCGTCGCCGCCGCGGGCGGCCGCGTTTTTCTCCGGATCCAGCTGCACGCCGAGAAACTCCAGGCCCTCCAGAGAAAGCGCGCGTACCCGTGCGCTTCCCTGTCCGATGCCGCCGGCAAAAGCGACTGCATCCAGCCCGCCCATGGCGGCAGCATAGCTGCCGATGTATTTTTTCACGCCGTAGGCATACGCTCTGACTGCGTTTTCCGCATCCGTATTGCCGGCCGCAGCAGCCGCCTCCACATCACGCAGGTCGTTGGATACGCCGCCGGACAGACCGTAAAGACCGCTTTTCGTCTGCAGCATGGTTTTGATCTCATTCAGGGACATTCCGCAGCTTTCCGCCAGATAGAAAATAATATACGGATCGATGTCCCCGATGCGGTTGTTGTTCATGATTCCGCACTGAAGCGACATGCCCATGCTTGTGTCCACGCTGCGCCCGTTTTTCACTGCGCACAGGGACGCGCTGCCGCCCAGATGGCAGGAAACCAGCTTCAGATCCGTCCTCTGCATCTTCTCCGCCACATAGCCGGACACATATTCGTGCGACGCGCCGTGGAACCCATAACGGCGCACGGCATGCGTCTGATACAGCTCCAGCGGTACGGAATAGAGATAGGCCTCCGGCGGCAGTGTGGCATGAAATGCCGTTTCAAAGGCCCCGATCAGCGGAATATCCGGCACAATCTCCCGGAACTGCCGGATTGCGGCAATATAGGGGGGATTGTGGGCGGGCGCCACGGAATTGAACGCCTCCATGGCCGCCAGCACGTCGTCCGTCAGATACTGCACGCCGGTCACGTCTCTGGCATGGACCACCTTAAAGCCCACGCAGCCGATGTCATGCAGGGACACGCCGCACGCCGCCAGCGCGTCCAGCATCCGGCGGATGGCCTCCCCATGGGTGGGAAACACCGCGTCCTCCCGCCCGGACGTCCCGGTCAGGCCGTCGCGCCAGTAAAAGCTGCTTTTAGCCGCGCCTACCCGTTCGGCTCCGCCGGCGGCGATCACCTTTTCTCCGCAGCACATATCAAAAAGCTTGTACTTCAGGGATGTGCTCCCAACATTGCAGATCAGAATTTTCATCGTCCACACCTCTCATTTCATATGAAGCTGCGCCAGATAACGTCCGATATCGAAATCCTCCGTCTGCGCGTCCTTTCTCAGGTACAGCGGATGATGGGGATGTCCCTTGACGGAAACCGGCCCCGCCTTGACCCAGCGTGCGCCGGCCTTCTCCGCAATGGCCGCCATATCCAGCAGGCACTGCTTCAGATAGCCTCTGGTCTCAACCACGGCGCCCCAGGCCGCCCAGACCACCGGCTGCGTTTCAGACTGCTCCAGCGCCCAGGCAAACGCCCGCATATTTTCCCGGTGCAGCCGGACATTCAGCGCCGGATCCATATCCTTTGGCCGTGTGGCCCGCTGCGCATAGACATTAAACATCAGCCAGCTGTCGAACCCGTTGCCCGCGGCAATGCGGGACACCGATTTCAGCGTATTGTCCAGATCCCCCGGTGCAGCCGTGGACGGGTTCAGCCCGGCGCAGATCAGCGGCCGCCGGCCCTTCGTGCCCAGAATGTACCGGTATTCACCGTATGTATCCGGGATGTAATACCATGCGTCCCGGTCAAAGCCGCCGGCGTGCTGCCCGTATTCTTCCAGCGCCCGGTCAAAAGGCAGAATGTCCAGCGCCGCTGTCGGTGCTGTCGGAATGTGCATTATTCTTCCCCGCTCTCCATGCCCAGCAGCCGCCGGGCGTTTTTCTCCAGAATCAATTCCATTTCCGCCGGATCCAGCTTCAGTTCCCCCAGCGCGGCCAGTGCATGGCCCTGATCCTCCCACGGGGAATCGCTGGCGAAGAGAATTTTATCCGGCCCGTGGGCACGGATGATTCTCCGGTACTGCTCCGGCCCGATATAGCCGCCGATCACGCCTGTGTCCATATAAACCGGCGTCCCCACCAGATATTTCTCCACATCGTCCCACATATAAAAGCCGCCCAGGTGCGCCGCGATCAGATTGCCGCCGTCCAGAACGCGCAGCGCGTTGAGAAGCCGCTGCGGCGTGCAGTGCACCGGCGGCGCAATGCAGGCGTCCTCACCTGCGTGCAGCGTCACCAGAAGGCCCAGCTTTTCCGCCTTTTTCAGAACGCGCAGCGCTTCCGGGCTGTCAATATAAAACTGCTGAAATTCCGGGTGCAGCTTGATTCCGCGAAAGCCGCCGGCGGCGATCTCCTCCAGAACCGGCTCCCAGTCCGGCTGCAGGGGATGAATCCCGGCAAAGGACAAAATCCCGTTTCCCGTCACCTCCCGGGCAAAGCGGTTAATGGTCGCATGCTGCGCCGTCGTGGTGGCGACCGGCAGAACAACGCTCAGGTCAATCCCGTTTTCCGCCATAGACCGGCGCAGGCCGCCGGCCGTTCCGTCTGTAAAAACATCCAGCGTCTCGCCCCGGTGGCTTCTGATGTCCTCCTGCATGACTGCCAGCGCCCGGGGCGCAAGTCTGTCCGGGAATAAATGCGTATGAAAATCAATGACCATTCTCTCTGTAAAATCTCCTTATCCAAGCGCGGCATCGTCAAAGTTCAGCAGCACGGCGGCCAGCCGGCCTGCTCCCGCCGCCAGCGAAGGAATATATGCCCGTTCCCGTACGGAATGGGTGTCTGAGCCTTCAACGCCCATGGCGTCCACCGTGGGCACGCCTGCGGCGGAAACCTCCGCCGCGTCGGATCCGCCGTAACGGGGTTCCCCCTCTGCCTCCGGCATACCGCAGGCTGTGAAAATTGCATTCATGTGCGTCAGAAGACGGCGGCTCGCATCTGTATACTCCATAGGGATCCGGCAGCTGAGCTCTGTCACCGCGCAGGTTGTCCCCGGCAGTGCGTCCGTCCGTATGATTTCGTCCACCCTCCGCCGGGCCCACGCCTGCTGCTCCGCCGTAAAATACCGGAGATCCGCCAAAACCGTGCAGTGCTCCGGCACGCTGTTGATTGCTGTTCCGCCGCTGACCACGCCGCATGTACAGGTCACGCCGCCTTCGTCCTTCAGCTTTTCAAGCTCAAGGATGATCCGCGCCGCCTCTGTCACGGCGCTTGCGCCACGGCAGCACCAGGCCGCATGGGCGCCGCGCCCGCTGATGTCCAGCTGCAGATGTACGATTCCCTTCCGGCAGACCGTCACCGTGCCGCGTTTGGCCGGCTCCAGATTGAAAAACGCCGCACATTCCCGCGCCCGGCGGCAGATATAGTCGATGCTCCTGCGTCCGCACTGGACGCTCCCGTTTTCCTCATCGCTCTGCAGAAGCAGCCGGACAGGCCTGCGGTTAAAGCCGGCAGCAGCCAGCGCGTCCATAGCCAGCATGCCCAGGACAATGCCGCCCTTATCGTCGGCTGTGCCGGGTCCCCAGAGCCAGTCGCCCTCCGTCCGCACCGGATCCGGTCCGAAGGCTCCCGGCGCGTGGACCGTATCCATATGGCCGGACAGTGCCGCCGGCCGCCCCGGCGCATCCGGACACAGGGTCAGACACCAGCAGTCACCGGAATTCTCCACCGGAAAACGCTCAGTCTGCCAGCCGAGCCGGGCAGCCCAGCCGGCAAGCGTCTCTCCGACCTGATCCACCGCTTCCTTTGACCAGGTGGGGCTTTCAATGGCGCAGATCCGCTCCCACAGCCGGATGTACGCGCCGCAGCGCGCATCGACTGCTTTTAAAACCGTCTGCAGCTTCTCTTTCATGCACCGATCCGCCCTCACAGCTCAAACACGCCCTCATTTTTCTCTTCCAGGATATGGATGCACCACAAAAACATCTGGGCAATCGGCGTCGGCACGCCCACCTGCTGGCCCAGCTCCACCAGCCGTCCGGCAAACATATCCACCTCTGTCCTGCGGCCGCAGCGCAGATCCTGCAGCGTTGACGGCACGCTCTCCGGCGCGAAGCTGCGCACAACGGCATTGTGCTCCTCAATCTCTTTTTCTCCCAGGTCGATCCCCAGCCTGTTGGCCACCGCAAACGTCTCCCGCATGGCGGCAATGCGCAGATCATCCGCCTCTTGACTGCGGACAAACAGCACGCAGGGTACATTCAGGATCGCGCATGGCAGATTTTCGCCGATATTGCAGGCAAATTTATACCAGATTCCGCGCTTCATGTCTGCTTCCACTTCGGCACGGATTCCGGTCCGGTCACACAGCGCCTGAATGGCCTGTACACGGGGCGAATACGCGCCTGGCGTATTGACAGCCTCGCCGAAAAACATCCGGCCGCTCGTATAAAAATGTGCCGCGCCGTCTTTGTATGAGCCGGAAAGCCGCATATAGGAATACAGCACATGCTGCCAGCCGTAAACGGCGGCCACGCGCTCCTCACTGTCCACACCGTTCAGGACGCTGAGAATCTGCGTCTGCGGCCCGACAAAATTCCCGATCTGCCGGATCGCCTCGTCCAGAGAATACTCCTTGACCGCAATAATGATCAGATCCGCAGGCGCGCCGGTCTGCGCCGGGTCGATCACATCCAGGTCAAAATGCTCGTCATTAATGGTAATGCCGCCGGCCTCCAGCCGCTTTTTCCGTGCACCTTCGGCGATCACCTTAAATTCACATTCCTGATCCTGAAGCAGATAATATGCAAAGCTTGCGCCGATGGCGCCCAGCCCGATCAGGTATACACGTTTAATCTCGTACATCGAATCACCCTTATCTCTGAACTTGATTTCATCCGCTCATTTCCGCACGCCCTGCAGCCTGGTCAGAAGGCCCCGGCAGCCCTCCGTCACATCCCGCCAGGTCTCCTCAAAATCCCCTGTATACCACGGGTCTGCCACATCGCCCGGCCGGTCTGTGTAGTCCAGCAGCAGGGAGATCTTCCCCTGCGGGTCGCCGCCGAAAAACCGGCGCATATTGCGCAGGTTCAGCGCATCCATGCCGATCAGCAGATCATAGCGGTCGTAGTCCGCCCGGGTGATCTGCCGCGCAGTTTTTCCGGCGCAGCTGATGCCGTGCGCAGCCAGTACCCGCCGCGCCGGCGGATAAACCGGATTTCCCAGTTCTTCCGTACTTGTCGCAGCAGAAGCAATTTCAAACTGCTGCTCCGCGCCTTCCCTGCGCACCAGCTCTTTCATATAAAACTCTGCCATGGGGCTGCGGCAGATATTGCCGTGGCAAACGAACAGAATCCGTATCACTGCCTGTCCTCCTGAATTTTTTATCAGTATAACACGAATCCACCCGCTGCGTCGAGTACCCCGGCGGCAGTTTTTGGCCGCCGGCGATTGTCCGCCGGGCCGGTGCGGCCAGGCGTTTCTGTTGTTCTTTTTCGGTTTTCGTGCTATAGTGTCCGTAAACAAGGCTGACAGGAGGTCACAATATGGGAAAATCCTTTGAACAAATCGGCATCGACCATTCCCTTCCGTTTATTGCGGTCATCATGGAAAAGGCCGACGCAGGCATCCATCCTGTGTTCAGGCTGCCGGAGGGATTTTCTTTTTCCTTCTTTCAGCCCGGCGACGAAGAGCGGTGGGCGCGGCTTCAGCTGAGCGTGGAACATGTGGATACACTGCAGCAGGCTGAAGACATCTTCCGGCAGGAGTTTCTGCTGGACTGCGCCGCCGGAGACAGCTCCGTTTTTACGGACGTCACGCAGGCACCCGGCTATGAGAAGCTGCGCCGCCGGATGCTGTTTGTCACGGCGCCGGACGGTCAGCTGGCGGGGACCGGCGCACTGTGGACCGGGGATACCTTCGGCAGCCCGCGCCAGCGTCTGCACTGGATCGCCGTCGCACCGGAATACCAGAGCCTGGGTCTGGCAAAGGCCATCGTCTCCCGGCTTCTGGACCTCTGTGCGGAGCTGGGCCACAGCTATGTCTACCTGACCACTCAGACCTGGAGCTACAGGGCTGCCGGAATCTACGCCCGCTTTGGCTTCAGCCCGTATATGGGGGAAAAGCCCGTCAACTGGCCCTTTGTCTGCGCGCTGCCGCTGCCGGATTTTGACGCAGAAAATCACAAGGCCTGGGAATTGATCGGCCAAAAGCTGGCCGCATACAGGAAGTAACCGCATGACAAGCAAACGCACGGCATTCTTCCGGCAGGTCCGGATTGAAAACTGCCTGTTCACAGTAACGATTGATTATAATTTTTCCGCATCCTCGCCGGCGCCCACGCGCATGCACAACCACGCCGCCTATGAGCTGTATTTCGTGCGCAGCGGCCGTCTGCTCTACCGCATCGGCACCGAAAATGTGGAAATCGGGCCTGGTCAGTGCTGTGTGATCAAGCCGGGCGTCTACCATTCCAAGCAGGCTGCAGGGGTCCACGACAGCTACCGGCTCAAACTGACCATGGACAGCGCGACCAGCGCCGCCCTGTCCGGTGCGCTGCCCTGGACCAACGGCTTCTGCACCCAGGCCGTCGGGGAGTCCGTATTTCAGCTGCTGCACAGCATCCATATTGAATTCACCGGCATGAATTGGGGAAAGGACCAGCGGCTGCACGCATACCTGACGCTTTTGATCATGGAGCTTTGGGGCCGCACTCTTGCCGCCAGCGCGAATATGCCGGCCGCACCCCCGGCCGAAGACGATTATCCCATGAAAATCGACGAGTTTTTTGCCCTTCATTTCAAGGAAGATATCACCTGCGCGCACCTGGCCGCCGCGCTTTTTGTCAGTGAACGGCAGGTCAGCCGGATTCTGAAGTGCAATTACGGCATGTCCTTCAAAAGCAAGCTGTCGGAAATCCGCATAAATGCCGCCAAGGAGCTTCTGCTCGCCACAGATCAGTCCGTGACGCAGATTGCCCAAAACCTCGGATACAGTAACGCCCGGTATTTTACGCGGATGTTCCGCGCCAACACCGGGCGAAGTCCCTCCGCCTTCCGCCGCGGCTACCAGCAGCCGTCCGGCAAATAGAAAAAGCCTTGCCCGTCTGTGCGGGCAAGGCTTTTTCTCATTCCGGTCTGCCGGAAAGCTCCGCCGCCACCTCAAAGAACCAGCGGGCATATTCCGGGATCAGATTGTAATTCTGTTTGGGCGTCAGATCCGCCTCTATCATGTGCGGCATCAGGAATGAGCCGTCGCCTCTCTGCGCCTTGCAGAAATAGTCCATCAGAGACAGGCAGGCCTCTTTGTATTTTTCCTCGCCTGTCAGCCGGTAGAGGACGGACGAGGCCCAGAAGCTCTTGCCGGAACCGGGCGCGCGCAGAGCCGCGCTGCCGCAGGAGAGAAACCGGTCAAAATACGCCTTTGAGCCCTCCAGATACTCTGCCTTCCCGGTCAGCTCATAGATCTGTGCCAGCGCGACGCTCGGCATCCCGAAATAGTAGTAATACTGACCCGGTCCTGGCTGGCTGTAATCCACCCATCCGTAGGGATTTTTCTTCTGGTCCGCCACGGCTTTGACGGCGAAGGGCTTGACTGCCACAGAGAAAAAGTAGGTCTCATCGTGCTGATCCAGCATTTTCAGCAGGAACCTGCACAGCCGCTCCGCACGCGGCAGATCATAAAGAGCCAGGACCTCAGCGCAGAGGGCGGCGGAAACGACGTCATATTCCTCCGATTTTTCCGGATAGCACATGGTACGGATGGCGCCGATTTCCTCATCAAAATACAGATTGATGATTCCGTCGCAAAGCATTTTATAGATATCAAACTGCCCAAGCAGCATGGCGCCCAGCGCTACCCATCCGTTCGGATAAACCTGGCAGCAGTTGTTCGCATAGGTGCCGCTGCCCTTTCGGCCGTCGGCATCCCGCAGATCGCCGTCCTCCCGGTAAAACATGCGCATGGTGTGGCGCAGAAGCGTTGAGGCCTCTGCCGTATAACCGGCCGACCGCAGCGGAAAAATCGGCTTGTAGTAGCACCCCAGGTCGTCAACCGGCAGGGAACCGTCCGCACGCAGGTCATGCAGAATCCAGTTCACAGAAAGGCGGGCGCGTTCTTCCAGTATTTTAATGTATTTCTCCATTGTTACTCTCCTTTTTTGCAGATCTCATGGACAAGCCGGCGTTTTTCCTGCGCATACGCACGGCTCTGCAGCAGAAATGCCGCTTCGCTGATGGGTACAATCATGGAATAACCCGCGTCGACTGCCGCACGGATCAGGCTGTCTGTCATTGCAACAAGGCCTGCGTGCTTTCCCGCGTCGCGGCACGCCTGCGCCACCTGCCGCATATACGCGCACAGGACAGGATGCTCGTCAATGCCTGTACTCAGCGGAATGCCCATACTCAGGCGCATATCGTCCGGCGAGAAAAAGAGCATGTCGATGCCCGGCGTCGCGATAATCTCCGGCGCGTTGCGCACCGCCTCTTCCGTCTCAATCTGTGCAATAACCAGGCTCTGCCGCTTTCTGCACGCTTCAGCATCGAACAGTGACAGAATCCGCACACCGCAGAAAGAGCGCGCGCCCTCCGGCGGATAATTCACCGCCCTGGCGATGGCCCTCGCCTGTTCCGGCGTGTTGACAAGCGGCACCATGACGGCCGACGGCGCAAGATCCATCATCCTGCTCAGATAGTCCGGCTCATGTCCCGGCACGCGCACCACAGTAGCCAGACCATGCCGCTCCGCTGCCAGCATGCAGTGATACGTGCTGTTATAGTCCTGATACCCGTGCTGTGCGCACATCCAGACAAAATCCCAGCCCTCACAGCTCAGCTCGATTGCTCCGGGATGCGGAACGCTGTTGCTGTAGCCAAGCACAATCTGTTTTTCCCGCATTTTCTGTACAAGTCTGTTTTCTTCCATTGCACATTCCTCCCTGTTCAGGCTGGCTTCAGTATAGCCGCGCCTGCGCGGTGCAAAAATCACATTCTGGGACATCTTTTTGTACATATTGTCTTAAAAAGTGCCCGTCTGCGGCAGCCCGCCGGCACACAAAAAGCCCTGCCGGGCGGGCAGAGCTTTGATTTTCAGGCCGCGGACGATGTCCGGATGCGCAATTCAGTCGGGCAGATGATCAATTCATGCACGAAATCCAGATGCGTATTCCGCCAAAACATCTGACGTTCTATGTATGCATTGCGGAAAAGCCCGGAAAAGAATTTAAAGTTCTGCATTCTCGCCCAAATACAGGAAAAAGCACGCAGCCGAACACGGCTGCGTGCTTTCTGATTCTGAAAGAAAAGGCCGATTCTGATATGGGGCATACTCTCCCGCCTGCCTTTTACGAAATGTTCAAGAAATCGCCAAAGGGAAGCCTTCCCTTTCAATTCATTGCATACAGCCTCTGCCCAACAAGCAGGAATCCGAAAATCTATCAGTGCTCCTTACAAGATAAGGTTTCGACTGAAAGCCGCAAAACTTTTGTCACACTTAAAATTTTGTCGTTAAACTCCCACAGCGCCTTGTTTGTATAGTGAGCCATAATTCTCTGCAATCCGTAAATTTTCCCGTCTGTATCTGAAACTTCCTTCACTATGCCCGTTCCCATAATGCTTTGATACAGAAAGGAAAAATCACACCCGGATTTTCCCCCTGTCAATTGATGCTTCGTGTCCATTTCAAAAGACACCACCGATTGTTTCGGGAGTAAATCTATCTTTCTGCCTTCGTTTGCACAATGAAAATACAGGAATATCTGCTCATCAATTATGTCATAACCAAAATTCATCGGTATAATATAGGCTTCGTTATGATCCACGAGTCCTAAGCGGCAGCAATCACAGTGATGCATAATATCAATAATTTTGGAACGATCTGTAATTTCTCTGTCTTTTCTTCGCACTGCAATCATCTCCATAAATGCCGATTGATCATACTGCCATGCCGTATTCATGGTCATACAGCAGGAATATATATTAAAAGGACACCAATCCGATACGTATTCATCGCATCAAAATTGGTGTCCAGTTATGGCAGCGGGTGAAGGATTCGAACCCTCACAGACGGAGTCAGAGTCCGGCGTGCTACCTTTACACAAACCCGCTAAATGCAAGAGTTATTATACTCATACGCACAGCGTTTGTCAACCTTTTTTTCTCACTGTCTGCAAAGAAAGAGAGGAACGGGCGCTCTGCCCGTTCCTCCCGGCTCTTACAGTCCTGTACTGTCTCATTGCGGGTCAAGATAGGCCCGGATCAGCGCCTGCGTGCCTTCATCACCGTAACCCTCCGCCTCCAGGAACTGGTACATGGACAGTACGGTTCCCAAAACAGGCAGATCAATATCCATGCGCCCGGCCTCTTCCGTGGCAATGGACATATCTTTGACAAAATGCTTCATGAAAAAGCCCGGTGTAAAATCGCCCTTCAGCATTTTCGGGCCGTTATAAGACATCTGCCAGGAGCCTGCGGCGCCTGTGGAAATGGTCTCCAGCATTTTTTCCAGATCCAGTCCGGCGGAATAGGCATAGGCCACCGCTTCACTGACGCCGGCAACCGCACCGGCAATGGCAATCTGATTGGCCATTTTCATATGCTGGCCGTTGCCGGCCCTGCCTGCATAGCAGATCTTTTCGCCCATGGCCTGGAAAATCGTCCTGCATTTTTCAAACACCAGCTCGTCTCCGCCGACCATGATGGCCAGAGTTCCGGCACGGGCGCCGGTGTCCCCGCCGGAGACAGGCGCATCCAGCGCGGGAATTGCATACTTTTTCGCTTCCTCATAAATCCGCTTGGAAAGCTGCGGGCTGGTGGTGGTCATATCGATGACCACTGTGCCGGGCACCGCGCTTTTCAGGATGCCGGCATCGCTGAGGTAAACTTCCTCCACATCCTTGGGATAGCCCACCATGGTGATCACCGTCTCCGCTCCGGCGACACATTCCGCAATCGTGTCGCACCAGACAGCGCCGGCCTTCACCACTTCATCCGCCTTCGCCTTTGTTCTTGAGTAAACATTGACGGAATATCCGTGCTTCAGCAGGTTCTGCACCATACCGTTCCCCATTACGCCAATGCCGATAAATCCGATTTTCATCGCCGAATCTCCTTTATTTTGAAATATATGGGTTTCCCGGAATTGTAAACCGCCACGGCCAGTCTCTGGCCGCACCGGCATAATCGATGTTGATCCGGGGCGACGCGGCCGTTTCCGCCGGCGCTTCCCCCTTTTCCAGCCACAGCCCGTCCGCCTGACCGCACAGGTCCGCCCCGTACAGCCCGCGGGTAATGTCCATAGCCATGCAAAGCTTCCCCGGTCCGGAGCAGAGGGCCCTCCGCTTCTCCATTTTTCTGCGGCGCTGCATCAGTTCAATCCCGCAGCAGGGCTCCAGCGCCCGCAGCAGCACCACCTCCGGCTTTCCAGGCGGGCCGGTGGTGATATTCATGCAGCAGTACATGCCGTAAATCAGATAGACGTAGGCATGACCCGCCGGGCCGTACTGAACACGGACGCGCCGGCTGTCTCCCTTATAGCTGTGGGCGGCCGGATCGATCTCACCGAGATAGGCCTCAGTCTCCACGATGATTCCGCGGGTCTCGCCATCCGGCGTCCGCCGCACAAGAATCTGTCCCAGAAGCGCCCTGGCTGCTTCCAGCGTATCCTGCTGATAAAATGCCCGATCCAGAATCATTTCAGCACCTGCTCAAGCCGGTTTGTGACCGCTGCAAACGACGCAAGGTCCAGGGTTTCCCCGCGGACCCGCAGGTCAAAGCCGCAGTCTGCAACCACATGCTCCAGCTGCGTCTTCGCAAGGCGCTGGCCGAAGGCGCCCGAAAGCCCGTTGACAAGCGTTTTGCGCCGCTGCGCAAACGACGCGCGTACCACTTTGAAAAACAGCTTCTGGTCCGCCTGAACCGGCGGCGACGTACGCGTGCGCATGCGCACAACCGCCGACGTCACCTTCGGCTGCGGGACAAAGCAGCCGGGCGGCACCTCAAACAAAATCTCAGGCTCTGTATAGTAATTTGCAAAAACGGTAAAGGCTCCGTAATCTGCGGAGCCGGCCGGCGCACAGATGCGCTTTGCGACCTCCCGCTGGATCATGACGGTGACGGTTTCAAACTGTTCTGATTCCAGAATCGCCGTCAGAACCGGCGTCGTGATGTTATACGGCAGGTTGGCGCACACCATGGGCCGCAGCCCGGCAAACTTCTCCGCCGCAAAAGCCCGCAGATCCAGCTGCATGGCATCGCCCTGAACAATCTCCACATTCGGAAGACCGCCCACGGTTTCCGCCAGAACGGGGATGAGCCGCCGGTCCAGCTCCACCGCCGCAACACGTCCGGCCCGCACCGCAAGTTCCTGTGTCAGACAGCCGACGCCCGGACCGATTTCCAGAACGCCGCAGTTCTGCTCCGCGCCGGAACCGGCCGCAATTTCACGGGGCACCCAGTCTGCAACCAGAAAATTCTGTCCCATCGCTTTTGAAAACCTGAATCCGTGCCGCTCCAGAAGCGGACGGATTGTATGCATACTGCAAAGTTCCATGCGCACCTGCCCTTTCCTTCACTCCCATAATAAAGCAAAACGGCGCCGGGTACAAGACCCGGCGCCAAAATTAAGCAGCTTCAGCCGATCACATATACGAGCGCG
This sequence comes from Oscillospiraceae bacterium, assembly GCA_016293865.1. Classification (GTDB taxonomy): domain Bacteria; phylum Bacillota; class Clostridia; order Oscillospirales; family Oscillospiraceae; genus JAEDDG01. Next base: position 70,288 of record JAEDDG010000005.1, read on the forward strand.
TCGCGCACGCCGAACTGAATGCATTCGTCATACGTATTGAAAAACAGATCGATTGTCGCGCCGCTGACGCCCGTATCGCCCACCACCGCATAGCCGTATTCCCAGCTGCCGCTGGCGGAGACGATGTAAACAATCGTGCCCATGGGAAGATAAGACAAATCCGCCGCGACGATTCCAACCTGTGCCGGCGCGCCGCTGGCCGTGATATTCGCTCCGCTGTTGAATGTATAGGCCGTCGCCGTCATGCTCAGCACTCTGGAATAGGTGTAAGTCGTACCATCCCAGGCCTGTACCGTACTGCCCTGCGCCTGTTCGCCGGAAGTACCGGCAGACACGCCCGCAGACGCGTTCCCGGAGGCAGCAGAAGCGGACGATGCGCCCGATGTCTGCCCGGATGACGAGCCGGAAGTCTCCCCGCTCTCTGTACGCTCCGCTCCGGACGCCGCTTCCTGCGCCGGACGCGGCTTCGTGCCGACAGCAACAATCTGCGGCACAGGCTGATACAGCAGCTGTTCATCACCGGCTTGCAGCCCGGTAACCACACCGTCTTTGCTGGTGATGGTGTATGTAATGCTCTTGGCGCCGTTTTTCCCTTCCTGTACGACGGCCGTCTCTCCCTCATAGGCATCGGGGTCATCGCGGTACTCGGTCTCATAAGCTACATCCACCTGCATGGCAACAGTCTGCGTATCCGTTCTGGACACTGTAATTGCCATTCCATCCGTGACCGCCGCGTCCGGATCGGCGCTGACCGTGTCATGGCTGTCCAGCGCAATGCCGCGCTCCGCCAAAAACGCGCCGACCGTGCCGCACCCTGTGCGGAAGAATTCCGTCTGTCCGTTGACTGTCAGGCTGACAACCTTTGCCCTGACCACATCCACATACAGCACGCCGCCGCGTTCCTGCACCGAACAGGAATCTCCGTCCAGAAGCTCAACGCCGGCGGCAGCCAGCGCCTGCTCCGCGCTGTTCCCCGTGCAGACCACAGTGGTCTCCGCACCGTCCGCCGTGATGACGCACTCTGTCTCCGGCGACGCAGCCGCAGCGGCAATCATGCAGATGCTGACGCACAGCAGTACGGAAACCGCCCAGAACAAAACGATGCACCGGCTGGCATTCATCGGGATATTCTTTTTTGTAATTCTTCGCTTCATATTCTTCTCCGCTTATATAAACTAAAAATTACAAAAAATTACAACCATTACGGCTTGTATTATATATTTGTTCTCCACTTTTGTCAACTTTTTATTGAATTTTCGTCTTCTATCCCCCACATTTTGTTTTAATTTCATTTGCAAGAAAAAAATAATTACAATGTGTAACATATTTTTTGTTTTTTCTCAAAAAATCTATTGCAAAATCCCCGCTGATATGTTATGATTCTTGAGCGCTCAAATGAGCGCTCAGGTTCATATCCGGGTGTGGCGAAGTTTGGTATCGCGCTTGAATGGGGTTCAAGAGGCCGCTGGTTCGAATCCAGTCACTCGGACCACGTCGGAGCAAGCTTTTAATCGCTTGCTCCGACTTTTTTATGCATTGCATCAAAAAGTCAGAGCGCGCGCATGCCGCCGCTCCCCCTTTCCAAACCGAACCCGCTTCGCCGGGCTTCGATTTGATTTTGGGTGCGGGCCCGAAAACGACGGCACCCATACTGTTGTGATGTTTTATAAAAACCGCTGATTCTGAATTATTTTTGATTTTGCTGCACGGAAACGTGCAACTTTTATCCTTTGGGGGCCTGTATGCAGAACCCTGATTCTACATACAGGAGGAAAATGCGTGTACAAAGTTAAGAAAACAGGTTATGTTATCGGTGACCCCACATGCAGGCCTGCGTATTCTCACGGATACTCCGGCCTTTTTGCTGCTCTGAAGCACGCCGCAGCGCATGACCGTCATGCGGCTTTCTTCCCCTCCGTTGACGCAAAATACGTCCCCAAAATCATAATTGCAAGCGCAGCCCAGAAGGCCGGGCCGGGCCGCTCCCGAAAAATCGCCAGAGAGAGCGCCGCGCCGATAAACGGCGCGACAGCATAGTATGTGCTTGTCTTCGCCGCACCCAGTTTTCGCTGGGCATATACATAAAAGAAAATACTCAGCCCGTATGCCACAAATCCCAGGAGAAGCGCCATCAGGATGTAGCGGAGCTCCGGCAGCTGTTCCCCGATGGCCACAGCAATCGCAAGGGAGCCGAGTCCCGAGCCAAAGCCCTTGATCACGACAATCTCCAGCGGGTCCGCTTCGGACATCATCCTGGTGCAGTTGTTTTCAAAGCCCCAGCAGATGCAGGCCAGCAGCACAAACAGGGAACCGACAGAAAAATCAAAACTGGAAACATCCTCAAAGGACAGAAGCATGCTCGACAGGGTAATCAGACCGATCGCCAGCCACAGACGTCTGCTGATCGCCTCTCCGAACAAAAGCAGCGCAATCAGAGAAGTTGCAACAATTTCAAAATTATTCAGCAGAGATACATTGGCCGGCGTCGCCGTTGAAAGGCCGATCATCAGGCAGACCGGCGCTGCAATATCCAGAACAACCATACCCACTGCATACGGCAAATCACGGCGCGTCAGCTTCCGGCCCATTCCGCCGTGTCCGATTCCCCTGCGCACGCCGCCGAGCAGAAGCATTCCCATCCCCGCGCCCAGATACAGCACGGCCGCCATCATCGTGGGCGGCACACTCTCCAGCAAAAGCTTTGAAACCGGCGTGCTGACCGCATATAAAGCGGCCGCCAGTATCGCCCACACAACAGACAAATTCAGCTTGTTCACTCCGGCAGTTCTCCTCTCCACGCCCTGCTGGGCCGTGGAGAGAATACCACAAAACCGTCTGTTTCACAAGCGTTTTGCAGATCCTTCCAGTTTCCCGGACACGGACACAGCCTCAGTTCCGCAGACGCGGGCCGGCCTGCCGGAACCTGCGTGCTGAACAAAATGTTCTGCGGGCGCTTGTTATTCCCCGGCACTGATGCTATAATTGTAAACCAACAACAGCACAGGCAATGCTGTACGCATCACATTGCCGGAATTGAGGGAACGGAAAAAGGCTGAAATGGTACATATAAAGGCCCTTTTCGGCGGCAGGCGCGACGTCGATATGACTGCGGGCAACATCACAAAGCATTTAATCTATTTCGCGCTGCCGCTTCTGATCGGAAATATTTTTCAGCAGCTTTACAACACCGTGGACACCTGGGTTGTGGGAAACTACGTCAGCAACGAGGCTTTTTCCGCTGTCGGCTCCGTCGGTCCCATCATCAATATGCTGATCGGCTTTTTCCTGGGTCTGTCCAGCGGCGCCGGCGTGGTGATTTCCCAGCATTACGGCGCCAGGCAGTATGACAAGGTGCATGACGCCGTGCATACATCCATGCTGATGACACTGATCATGGGCGCGGTTTTCACCGTTCTGGGCATCCTACTGATTCCCTACATGCTGCAGCTGATGAAAACACCTGCGGAAGTCATGCCGGAATCCACAACATACCTGACGATTTATTTCGGCGGCGTTCTCGGGCTGATGATTTACAACATGGGCGCCGGCATTCTCCGGGCCGTCGGCGATTCCAGGCACCCGTTTTATTATCTTGTCGTGTCCGCTGTGCTGAACACGGTTCTTGACCTGCTGTTCGTTCTGAAGATGGGCATGGGCGTGGAAGGCGTGGCCTGGGCAACCGTGATTGCACAGGGCGTTTCCGCCATTCTTGTCGTGATTGAGCTGATGCGCACCAATTCCTGCATCCGGCTGCGCCTGCATGAACTGGCCTTCAAGAGCGGCATGCTGTCCAAGATTTTCAAAGTTGGCTTCCCGGCCGCCATCCAGATGGCCATCACCTCTTTTTCCAATGTTTTTGTTCAGTCGTACATCAACCATTTCGGTGCGGACTGCATGTCCGGCTGGACTGCTTATACAAAAATTGACCAGCTGATCCTTCTGCCCATGCAGTCGCTTGCCCTGGCCTCCACAACCTTTGTGGGGCAGAATCTCGGCCTGAACAATGTCTCCCGGGCCAGAAAGGGCGTGTCGCATGCCCTGCTGATCGCCTGCGCGACAACGCTGGTGCTGATGGTGCCGGTCCTGATCTGTGCGCCGTCCCTGACTTCCTTTTTCAACAGCAAACCGCAGGTTGTGGAATACGGCACAATATTCCTGCGGTACATCTCCCCGTTTTATGTCCTGTGCTGCGTCAACCAGGTCTATGCAGGCGCGCTGCGCGGCTCCGGCAACAGCCGCGTGCCCATGGTCATCATGCTGCTCTCCTTTGTGGTCTTCCGCCAGTGCTATCTGTATGTGATGGCCAATTTCATCTCCAATACATTTTTGCCCATCGCCATGAGCTATCCGGCTGGCTGGTTCGTCTGCAGCGTGCTGACGTCCATTTATTATCACAAGGCGCAGCTGTCCAAAACCCGCCTTGTGGAAGACTGCGCGCCCGCGTAATGCCCGCCAGCCTGTCCAGCGCTTTTGATCGGATTTTGCCGGCATGCGCCGGCTCACGGAGGTCGTTCTTATGAAACTCGGTGTTGGTATTTTTGAAGGCATCCCCCTGGAAGAGAACCTGGATCTGGCCAAAGCCGCCGGCTTTGACGCCGTATTCAGCGACGAGACCGCCGCTGCCGACCGCGCGCAGATGGCCAGATGGCGGGAAGGCTGCGACAGGCGCGGCCTGTATCTGGAAACCGCCCACTGTTCCCTGGCTGAAGCGAGAGGCCTCTGCATCCTGGGTGAGGAGGGCGACAGGTGTCTGCGCGTGCTGATGCGCAACGTGGACAACTGCGCGGAATTCTCCGTACCGATACTGGTCACGCACGCATCCATCCACAAGGATTTCCCCTGCTCCTATGACGAGGGCTGCCGCAGATATGCCCTGCTGGCCGACTATGCTGCAGACCGCGGCGTGAAAATCGCCATTGAAAACACCAACAGCGTTGAATTCCTGCAGCGGGCGCTGGACGCGCTCCGGCAGGAAAACGTCGGCTTCTGTCTGGACACCGGGCACAACCTCTGCTTCACCCCCGGCGCCGATCTCACCGCCTTCTATCCCCGGATGATCTGCTGCCATCTGCACGACAACGACGGACAGCGGGATGCGCACCTCTACCCCTTTGAAGGCATCTGCGATTTTCCTGCCCAGATGCGCAAAATGCGCGAGGCCGGCTTTGACGGGTATCTGACCATTGAGATGGCTTACAGCGCGTCTTACCGGCAGCTGTATACGGAAGCCGCCTTCGTGCAGAAGGCCTACGACTGTGCCGTCAGGCTGCGGGAAATGTTCACTGCTTAAAAACCTCAGAAAAGCACAGGGACGGCGGAGCAATCCGCCGTCCTTTTCATTTCCCCTGTTCCGGCCGTGCTTCACGGTCCGCCGTTTGACTGCTCCGTTTCCTCCGCCGGAGAAATCCCGGACACCGAAACCTCGAAGGCCACCTTCTCCTCCTGTACGCCGTCCACAACCTTTATGTACCTGCGGCTCTGGATGCGGCCGTCAATCTCCACCCGGGTGCCTGTCGGCCACTGCGCCGCCGTCTCCGCCAGGCGTCCCCAGACGATGCACGGCAGATAATCCGACCGGCCGTAGCGCCGGTTCACAGCCACCATCAGGTCGCAGATTTCCCGTCCCATGGGCGTACAGCGCAGGTTCGGCGCACGGCAGAAGGTCCCTGTCAGGTGCACCTCATTCATATCGTCCAGGTCTGTAAATGCAATCTCCCGGGCAAAAACAGTGATGACCAGCTTGTTTCCGACGCCGCTTTTATTGTTGAATGAGCGCAGTTCCCCGGAAACCCGGACACGGCACCCGGCTGTTATTTCCGTGCGTTCCATCAGCCTGCGCCCGGCAATCACGTTGATCACATCTGCTGTGCCGGACAGGCGGCAGATTTCCAGAGGAAAGGTATAATACTCCTCGCTGATTCCTGCATGGGAAAAAGCCGGCCTTGCGCCAAGCGTACCGATGATTGTGACTGCGTTGTTTGTTTTTTCCAATTCTGCCACCCCTCGCATGTGTTCGTTCTGTCACAATATATGAGGCGGCAGCGGCCGGCAGAACTTACCGACTGCGAAGCTTTTTTCCCACACGGGCGCACAGATACAGAACCGGCACCGACAGCGCCGTCCACAAAAATGTATACAGCGGGCAAATCTGCCCCAGCAGATGAAAACGCCTGTCACTGTAATCCCAGACATTCCACCCCAGCCCGAGATTCACCAGAACCCCTGTCAGAAATTCAACGGTTGTGATCAGCGCGCCGGCAGCCAGACATTTCTGCCAGCGCTTCCACCGGCACCTGCAGGCCAGAGAATACAGAATCTGTGCGCAGAGTCCCCCGGCCAGCAGCATTGTCCAGTGCGTGCGTCCGCGCCACAAAAGCTCCAGAAGGCCGTATCCCACGCCGCCCACAGCAAAAACACCGCTGTATTCCGCCGCTTTTTTCACAGACATCCCTCCCGCTCTATTTTTCCCGCAGGAGACAGCCTTTATTTTGGCACTGCGCCGCCTTAATTTTCCATGCGGCGCAGCGCGCCGGAAATACCGGGTAATGAAACTAAAAAACAGCCGCCCCGCCTCCGGTCAGGATCTCTGTACCGGGACGGGGCGTTTTTCTTGATTTATGATTCAGAACTGCAGGCCGGAGGCAAGCGCAGGCAGGAAGGCCGGGTCAGACCGGCTGCTGTGCAAAACCGCATGGCCCGCGTTTTACCTTTCCGTCAGCCTTTTGACCGCGGCGGTGTCCAGCAGATTGACCGTTTCAAAATTTCCGTTGCAGAACACAGCCCAGTTGTTGAAAACGCAGGGCAGCGATTTGGCCATTTCCAGTGAATTCACTTCGATCAGCGAGACAGGGATGTTGTTTTCCACACAATACTGCCTGATGGCTTCGATTCTCCCACTGACATACGGGCACTGCATGTCGTAATAAACCGTCAGCTCCCTGCGCCCGATCTGCAGTGTTCTGGCATTCGGCGCAAACTGCGGCACCGTACCGTCAAACGAACGCGCAAGCAGCTCATACCCATTATCCGTGGAATCCACAGTCTCAAATCCGTACTTTCTGGCAAACGACTGGTCGGAAAGCCATGCCTTCTGCTTCCGGGCGCCCAGCATGCAGACGCCGGATTTCCCTTTTCTTTCAGCGTCGTCCAGACAGTACTCCATCAGTGCCTTCCCGTATCCCTGGCCCTTGCAGTGTCCGGATACCCAAAGACAGTATATATATAAATAGTTTGCGCCGGTAATGGGCACCCACGCCGTTTCCAGCGGCGCATATTCAATGAACACACACTCTTTCGCGTCCAGTTTCCTGAAAACATGCCCCTCGGCCAGACGGTCAGCAAGCCAGCGCCGCTTCGCCTCAACACCGGGATGGGGCTTTTTGCTGCGAATGATGCAGCATAAATGCTCGCCGGCCAGGTTTTCAGCTGTCAGATTGATAAAATCCATTTTGATTCTTCCCCGCCTTTCCCGCTGCAAGGCTGATTCTGCGCGGCGTCCGCAGACCGGACGCTGCCAATGCTTCTCCGCAGCTGCCGGAACAAAAAAGAAGAACACGCATGATCGTGTTCTTCTTTTTGGAGCGGACGACGAGGCTCGAACTCGCTACCTCCACCTTGGCAAGGTGGCGCTCTACCAGATGAGCTACGCCCGCGAACGGAACGACTCAGATTATACCATAAAGAAGGAAAATGTCAAGCCCCCATTTTGAAAGTCCTTTTTCCACTGCCGAAAAACTCCCTTTCCTGCAGCGTCTTTGGACGATTCGGCCAACCGGAACTCCCCGACACCTGCGATCTTCAAATCCGGATCGCTTCCCTATCCTATCCGGTCTCTATATTCCGCTTTGTATGATGATCATGTACAAAAGCGTACTGACACTGATACTTAACAGCGTGTTCCGTTTCCAGCAATGCATCAGCATTGCAATTCCCACACATATCAATTCCGGAAATCCATGATTTCCTTCAGCAAGATTGATATTTCTCAAGCAATATACCAAAAGCATACTCATAATTGCCGGCGGCAGAACTTTTCCCAAATAGGAAATCCATCCCGGCAGCTGCTCCCCATGGTCAAACAGAATAAACGGCAGGAACCTGAGCAGCATTGTTACAACTGCCATGACAGCAGTCACCATAATTATATATTGGTCATTCATGGGTTTCCTCCCAATGCAAAGTGCCTTTCATGCACAGCAGCATAACCGACATCACAATAAGTGCCGGTATCAAAAAGCGATCCGCCCCAAAGATATACAGTGATGCAACGGTTATTGCAAACCCTGATATTGCCGGAATGTGATTTTTATGTGTTTTCCACTGCTCAACAACCAGCACTGCAAAAAGGGCGGTCATTGCAAAATCAATACCGGTTGTATCAAACGGTATTATACCGCCTGCCACAGAGCCAATGACCGAACCAAAAACCCAATACAGTTGGTTCATGAGCGTTACCGCGAAATAATAGTTCTGATCACTCAATCCTTCCGGCGTTTTATAACCCGTCAAAACCGCATATGTTTCATCCGTCAGCCCAAATATCAAATAGATCTTTCTGACTCCTGTCCCCCGGTATTTTTCGATCATTGACAAGCCGTAAAACAAATGTCTGAAATTCAGCAAAAAAGTCAGCAATGCAACATGTACCAATGTCGCGCCTGCCGCCAATAATTCCACTGCCAGAAACTGAGCCGAACCGGCATATATAAACAGACTCATCAGAAACGCCCAAACCGGTCCGTATCCTATTGATTGCAGCAGCAAGCCAAAGGCAATCCCCAGAGATATATATCCTGCCATAACCGGTATTGTTTGTGGAAATACCTGCCTGATTATCCGCTTCAAAAAGGCATCTCTCCTGTCCTGTGTATTTCAAATCAGTTTTGAAACAGGCGCCTGTCCGTTTGCACTGCCTGCAGAAATTCAGATTTGCCGGATTTGGTTTTACCGCGCTGCGGGACTGCCCGCAATTGATTTTCAGACGCCGGCGGATCCCGGCCCTGTTGCCGACAGTTCTGTGCTATGGTATGATGGAACCGGTCCGCCGGAATCTGTGTCTGCGGACTGTGATCAGGCAAACAGAAGATGCCCGGGACCGTCTTCCGGATGTCATTTCTTTCCCGCCAATACATCCGACAGCATGAATTCCGGATGTTAATATGCGTTGCTTGCGGCAACGGGCAGGTTCTCATACAATAGCGTCAGCGATTGAAAGAAAGGCGGTTATCCCTGATGTTAAACGAAAACATTAAAGCAATCAGAAAATCAAAAGGGCTTTCGCAGGAAGAACTTGCTGTCAGGCTGAACGTGGTGCGGCAAACAATCTCCAAATGGGAGCAGGGATTGTCAGTCCCCGACTCTGACATGTTAATCTCCATATCGGATGCGCTTGAAACACCTGTAAGCACATTACTCGGAGAAACTGTTGCGGAAACGAAAGCAGACGACCTGAAAGTGATCACCGAAAAACTGGAAATCATAAATCTGCAGCTTGCGCAAAGAAAGGACGCGAGACGGAAAACGCTTCATTGGCTGCTGATCACACTGTGTGCGGTGATCATGACAATTTCTGCGGCCTTAATCGTATTGAACAGTCCTTATCTTGGCTGGAATTACAGCGACCCTGAAACCGCCGTTGCCGGAACAGTTCTGCACGCATTGGAATGGCTGTTTGTCAGATTCGCGCCGGTTATCCTCATAGGGGCCATCGCCGGGATTTTCCTGACGCGGAAAAAGGGATAAAGCCGCACAGGTATCGGAGCCGTCCGGAAGTTCCATTTTGCGGCGGCATTTTCCAGAATCAGATTAAATAAGAGCTTTTGAAAACGGCCGGCAAAATGCCGGCCGTTCAAAATTTCCGTCCAGTCTCAGGCGTCCTCTTCGCCGCTGTCTGACGGCGGCTCATTTTCCGGCGGTGTCTCCGGGTCAGTCTCGCCGGAGTTTTCATCCGCCTGCCCGCCGTCTTCCGGATCCTGCAGCTGCTGCTGCGCGCTCACGGACTCATACGTCAGTTCTCCGCTGCAGGAAGGATACGCCTCGGTATCCCACCAGTAGCTGTCGCTGAGCCGTGCGTCGCTGACAAACAGGGACGCCGCGCCGCCGTTGTCTGTAAACTTCGACGCATCCATGTGATAATCGGCGCCGTCAATGGTGACTATATTCCAGTAATGCGTCTCATTCCCGTACCGGCCGGCCACAACAACACACGGAATCTCCAGCGCGTCGCAAAGAACCTTGACGGCCATGGCATATCCCTTGCTGTTGGCCGTGCCGGCCACCAGTGCGCCATAGGCCGAGTCCTCCGCAGACCAGTGGCTCTCCGACAGCGCCGTCAGCTCAACATTGCCCGCCAGATACCGGCAGATCTCCAGAACCGCCTGATCTTTTTCCTGTGCCGCGAACCAGTCGGAAACCTCCTCCGTTCTCTCCTGCAGATCGCTGACCAGCCTGCGCAGGACAGCCGTGTTCTCCGGATAGGTGATGTTGACCTCCACAATACGGTTCACGGATTCTTCAGGATAAACGCTCACAGTCACTGTCGGAACCGCCAGAACCGTTCCCGGGTTTTCATAGTAGATTTTCTGTGCCTGACTGACAATATACTCGGCACTCAGCCGGCTGTTGCTGGTTTCGAAGGCAAAATATGTACCAAAGTTTTCAATAATCTCCTGCAGCTGCCCGTTCATGACCGACATGGTGACCACTTCGCGGATGCTGCTGATCTGAACCGCCGTCTTTTTATAGGTGACGGTAATCTCCGCCTCGTAGTAAGAGACATATTTGCTCAAAGACGAGCCCATATAATACACCGCATAGGCGCCCAGCGGCGTGTTGTTGGGAATATCCATGCAGACCGCGGACACGTCCTGCTCCACGTCGCCGCTGTAATTTGCGGTAAAGCGGAAAGTGCCGGTCTCGTTGCGCTCCTCAACCATGGCCAGCACCGCCGCATACAGTTCGCTGTAATCCGCGACCTCTTCCGCACGGGCCGAATTCACATTTTCCGTATCGGTCAGTTTGTGCTCAGTCACGGAGTACATCTCACCGTCCATGATGCCGCACCCGGCCAAAAGCGTCAGTGCCAGCAGCACAGCCGCAAAAAGTTGGATTTTTTTCATACGGCGGCTCCCCTTTCCGGCTGGTTTCAGTCCAGCATGCTCATCTGCTGCTCATCCGCGTCCTCTTCCTTCAGCAGCGCTCCTGCTGCCGGCAGCGAGCGCACGCGGTAACGGGCCAGATTTTTGATGCCCGTCTGCGTCAGCAGCCGTGCGCGGCAGACGGTCTGCCGCTTTTTCAGCGCCATGACCGCCACACCCTGCGTCGTCTTTGCAGATTTGGGCGCTAAAAGCGCTGTATTGACCACAAGCGTGCGGCCGTCCGTGGATGACAGCGCCACCTCAGTATCCCCAGTCAGCGGGATAATGGCCGTCAGCGGCGCTTTGTCGCTGTACGCGCCGGTCAGCCGCCGGCGGTTCGTCTTTGTGGCATAGCCGGCCAGCTCCACCCGGGCCGCCTTACCGTTTTCATAAACAAACAGCAGCGAGCCGGAATAGTCGCCGGGGTCGGTCATGAAAATAACATTCTCCCCGTCATCCATGCCCAGCTCCGCCGGCAGGTAGCTGCCCAGAACTGACGCCTTTGTGTCGGCAAAATCAGCAGCGCGGGTCTTGTAGACCTGGTACTGATCCGTAAAAATCAGAAGCTCCGTGCGGTTGGTTCCCTCAATCTGCTGGCGCAGACCGTCGCCGTCCTTGTACTTCTGCTCGCTGCTCATCCGCAGGCTCTGCGGCGTGATCTTTTTAAAATAACCGCCCTGCGACAGAAACAGGGTTACAGGATAGTCCTCCGCCTGCTCCTGTTCGTCGTACTCCTCAATCTCATGATCGTAGACAATTTCAGTGCGGCGGGCGACGGCGTATTTTTTCCGGACAGCCGTCAGCTCGTCCACAATGATTCTGCGGATCCGCGCGGGCTTGGCCAGCGTATCCTCCAGATCCCTGATCTCCTCGCTCAACGCATCCGTTTCCGCCACGCGCTTGAGAATATACTCCTTATTGATGTTGCGCAGCTTGATCTCGGCCACAAACTCCGCCTGGGCTTCATCAATCATAAAGCCGATCATCAGGTTCGGAATGACCTCCGCCTCTTCTTCCGTCTCCCGGATGATGGCAATGGCCTTGTCAATGTCCAGAAGGATCCGCCTCAGACCCTGGAGCAGATGGAGCTTTTCCTTTTTCTGGTTCAGAATGTGGTAAACTCTGCGCTTGACGCAGTCCGTGCGCCAGGCAGTCCACTCCTCCAGGATTTCCCGGGCACCCATCACCCGCGGCATGCCGGCAATCAGAATATTGAAGTTGCAGCTGACCGTGTCCTGCAGCGGCGTCAGCTTAAACAGCTTCGCCATCAGCTTGTCCGGATCCACACCGCGCTTGAGATCAATGGCCAGCTTCAGGCCGCTCAGGTCGCTCTCATCGCGCATATCGCTGATTTCCCGGATCTTCCCGGCCTTGACGAGCTCGGCCACCTTGTCCAGAATCGCCTCAATCGTGGTTGAATAGGGAATTTCGTAAATCTCGATCAGGTTCTCCTTTTTGTCATACCGGTAACGGGCGCGCACGCGCACGCCGCCGCGGCCCGTTTCGTAAATCTGCCGCAGCTCCTGCATGTCGCAGATCACCTGGCCGCCTGTGGGAAAATCAGGCGCCAGAAGCGTCGCTGCGATGTCATGCTCCGGATTTTTCAAAAGCGCAATTGCCGTGTCACAGACTTCGCCCAGGTTGAAACCGCAGATCTGGCTGGCCATACCGACGGCGATGCCCTGATTGGCCGACACAAGCACATTGGGGAAGGTGGTCGGCAGAAGCGCCGGCTCCTTTGCCGTGTTGTCGTAGTTGTCCACAAAATCCACGGCGTCGCAGTCCAGGTCCCGGAAAAGCTCGGCACAGATGGGCGCCAGCTTCGCCTCCGTGTAGCGGGACGCGGCATAGGCCATATCCCTGGAATATGTTTTTCCGAAGTTTCCCTTTGAGTCCACAAACGGGTGCAGCAGCGCCTCATATCCCTTGGACAGGCGCACCATGGTCTCATAGATTGCCGCGTCGCCGTGGGGATTGTACCGCATGGTCTGGCCCACGATATTGGCGGACTTTGTCCTTCCGCCGTTCAGAAGGCCCATTTTGTACATGGTATACAAAAGCTTTCTGTGCGAGGGCTTGAAGCCGTCAATCTCCGGAATTGCACGGGAGACAATGACGCTCATGGCGTAGGGCATATAGTTTTCATCCAGTGTGCGGGTAATGGGCTGCTCCAGCACCTCCGGACGCAGACCCATCACGTTCGGGTTCGCGGCGTGTGCCGCCGGTTCCGCCGGTTTCTTTTTTGCCATTGTCTCACCTCCTCATGAAATGTCGGCCAAATCCAGATACTTATACCCGTTTTCGGCAATATAATCCTTGCGCCCGGTCAGGTTGTCGCCCAGCAGCAGCTCAAACACGCGCGCCGTCTCCTCCGCCTCGTCCGGCATAACCTTGACGAGCCGGCGTGTCGCCGGGTTCATGGTGGTCATCCACATCATCTCCGGGTCATTTTCGCCGAGACCCTTGGAGCGCTGAACCGTCACTTTTTTCCCTTCCAGCTCCTTGAGAACATCCGCTTTTTCCTTGTCGGAATAGGCAAACCACGTTTTTTCCTTGCAGGTGATCTCAAAAAGCGGCGTTTCTGCAATGTAGACATATCCCTCCCGGATCAGCGTCGGGCAGAGCCTGTACAGCATGGTCAGAATCAGCGTGCGGATCTGGAAGCCGTCCACATCGCCGTCGGTGCAGATAATCACTTTATTCCAGCGCAGGTTGCCCAGGTCAAACTGATTCAGATCCCTGCTTGCCTTGCTCTGGACCTCAACGCCGCACCCCAGAACCTTCATCAGATCCGTGATGATCTCGCTTTTGAAAATGCGCGGGTAATCGGCCTTCAGACAGTTGAGGATTTTGCCGCGCACAGGCATCAGTCCCTGGAATTCCGCATCTCTGGACTGCTTGCAGGCGCCCAGTGCCGAGTCGCCTTCCACAATATAAATCTCCCTGCGGGACACGTCCTTGGTGCGGCAATCCACGAACTTCTGTACGCGGTTTGCGATGTCGATTTTCTCTGTCAGCTTCTTTTTCTGGTTGATCCGGGCTTTTTCCGCCGTCTCACGGCTGCGCTTGTTCACCAGAACCTGATCGGCAATACGGTCGGCCTCCGGCTTATGCTCGATGAAATAAATGGCCAGCTGCTCTTTGAAAAATTCCGTCATTGCCTCCTGGATAAACCGGTTGGTGATGGCTTTCTTGGTCTGATTTTCGTAGGACGTCTGCGTGGAAAAGCAGTTGGTCACCAGAATGAGGCAATCCTGCACATCCACAAAGCTGATTTTTGTTTCGTTTTTCTGATACTTCCCGGAATTTTTAATATACGTGTCAATGGCCGAGACGAACGCGCTGCGCGTGGCTTTTTCCGGCGCGCCGCCATGCTCCAGCCAGGACGAGTTATGGTAATACTCGATCAGGTTCACCTTATTGGAAAAGCAGAATGCAGCAGAGAGCTTCACCCGGTATTCCGGCTTGTCCTCCCGGTCACGGCCTTTGCGCGTGGTCTCGATGAAAAACGGCTGGGTCAGGGAATCCTCTCCGGCAATTTCTGCAACATAGTCGACAATGCCGTTTGCATAATTGTACTCCGTGGTTTCAAACCGGCCGCCCACCTGATTGCGGAACCGGAACGTCACGCCGGCATTCACCACCGCCTGCTTTTTCATGACGTTCATGAAGTATTCCGGCGGAATATTGATGTCGGTAAACACCTCGATGTCCGGCTTCCAGCGGGTCAGCGTGCCGGTTTTCTTCCGGTCCGCCGGCTCTGACTGAAGACCGCCCTTGTTCTTTCCCTTTTCAAAATGCAGAGAGTACTTTTTCCCGTCGCGCCAGACGGTCACATCCATATAAGCGGACGCATACTGCGTGGCGCAGGAGCCCAGGCCGTTGAGGCCCAGCGAATACTCATAGTTTTCGCCCTCGTCATTTTTATATTTGCCGCCGGCATACAGCTCGCAGTATACCAGCTCCCAGTTGTAGCGCTTCTCAACCGGGTTCCAGTCCACCGGGCAGCCGCGGCCGAAATCCTCCACCTCAATGGATCCGTCTTCGTACCGGGTGACAATAATCAGGCTGCCGAAACCGGCACGCGCCTCGTCAATGGAATTGGAAAGGATCTCAAATACAGCGTGTTCGCAGCCTTCCAGCCCGTCCGATCCGAAAATCACGCCCGGTCTTTTGCGCACACGGTCCGCGCCCTTCAGCGCGGTGATGCTTTCGTTGTTGTACGCCGCAGTTTTTGAACTGTTTTTCATCAGATTTCCCCTATATTTTGCGTATAATTTATAAACTTCTGCAAAGTACAGTTTACAAGGGACTACACAGGGTAGGTATCTGACGGGAGGGGTGC
>JAEDDG010000006.1 GCA_016293865.1 Oscillospiraceae bacterium
TTATTACCAAAGTAACAGTTCTGCACCGGAATATTTGAGATAAAACCTCTTGCTTACTGCTTGAAAACCATTGATATGACTGATTTTTTTCAGATCCTATAATTACACTCCGACCACGTCGTCGCAAGGTTTATATCGCTTGCGGCGACTTTTTTATGCGTTGCATCAAAAAGTCATCCCGCACTCACGCCGCTGCTCCTCCTTTCCAAATCGAACCCACTTCGTTGGGCTTCGATTTGGTGAGCTGTGACCGGAAAGCTCAGATCCTATAATGCCACTCCGACTATAACCGGGCACCAGTTTTGATACAATGTGTATCAAAGCGGGTGTCCAGTTTCTTTTGGAATTGTCCCTATTTGCAATGGTTTTCCTAAACCTTTTAACGATAACAGGCTCTGCGGCGATTCTGGAATGGTCGCCGTGGAGTCTTTTCCGTTTTGCCCGTCCATGCCATTTAACGAAAGATCTGTGGGGTGTGCATTTGGAGCCAGAGGGGTGTGCACTTTCAAATAATTCCTACAGTTTCTTTTGCTTCAAACCATGAACAACCCACGCCTGATTCTTGAAAAGCGGTGGATATTCATCACATATAGTATTTTTTGAATTATTGTGCAAATTCAGAAAAGAGCGGCGCATGAAAGGTTATCTCTCCATACGGGAAACTTCCTGCAAATGGGGTATATCAGAGCGCCGCGTCAATCAGTATGCGGCACAGGGACGCATCCCCGGTGCAGAGCGCATCGGGCGTTCATGGGCAATCCCCGATGATGCAGCAAGGCCCACGGATCCTCGTAAAAAACGCCAGCTATGTGTGATTGAAAATATCATTGCAAATACTATGTGATACTTGCAATTCCAGCGTGTGTGCCAGACTGTCTGTTTCTTCTTTTTTCTTTATCACTGAAATTTCTCCTTCGGTACTTGAGATGTGGTCGGCAAACCCTCTCTGCTGGACCGTTGGAGGTTGATCTATTCAACTCATAGGCATAGCCTTTTTGAAGCCACGGGCATAGCCCGTGGCTGCCGTTTTTTAAGACAAGAGGGAAGGCCGCGCCGCGGCCTTCCCTCTTGTTGCTCAGAATACGATGTTACTGGATGCTGGTGACAGTATAATCCTGGTCCTCCACGGCCTTTTTCAGAGTGTCGTCAGAGACCGCGGCCTTCAGCGTTACCACTGCGGTACCCGCCACATGGCTAACCGCCGCCTGCTCCACCTCCGAAAGAGCCTCCAGGGCTTTCTTCACCCGGGCCTCACAGTGTCCGCACATCATACCCTCGATCTTCATCGTCTTTTCCACAGTCGTTGGTTCCTCCTTGTGTTTGATGTTCCGTTTTTTATTCTTTCTTGCGTTCCGCAGGTCAAACAGATTCAGGCGCAGGGCGTTGGACACCACGCAGAAGCTGCTGAGACTCATGGCTGCCGCGCCGAACATGGGGTTCAGCGTCAGCCCCAGGGGAATGAACACGCCGGCAGCCAGGGGAATACCAATGGTGTTATAGAAAAACGCCCAGAACAGGTTCTGATGAATGTTCCGCAGGGTGGCACGGCTTAAGCGAATGGCGGCAGGCACGTCAGACAGACGGCTCTTCATCAGCACGATATCCGCCGCGTCGATGGCTACATCGGTGCCCGCGCCGATAGCGATGCCGATGTCCGCACGGGTCAGGGCCGGGGCATCGTTGATACCGTCGCCCACCATGGCCACCTTGCCTTTTTGTTTAAGCCGGCAGATGACGCTCTCCTTGCCGTCCGGCAGGACGCCGGCGATGACCTCGTCCACCCCCGCCTGCATGCCAATGGCCCTGGCGGTCCGCTCGTTGTCGCCGGTGAGCATCACCACACTGATGCCCATGTCCTGTAACTCCCTCACCGCCTGGGGACTGTCCTCCTTGATGACATCCGCCACGGCGATGATACCGGCCAGAGTACAGTCTCTGCTGAAGAACAGGGGTGTTTTGCCCTGTTCTGCCAGCCGCTCCGCCTGGGATTGGACGGCGGCGGGCACATCAGCCTGGGTACGGATGAAGTTCAGGCTGCCGCCAGCCAGCGCCGCGCCGTTCCAGCGGGCGGTCAGGCCGTTGCCGGGCAGAGCCCGGAAGTCCATGACCTCCTCCGCCGCCACCTGCCGCTCCTCCGCGGTCTGCAAAATAGCCCGGGCCAGGGGATGTTCGCTTTTTCTCTCCAGCGCATAGGCCAGATGGAGCAGTTCGTCTTCTGTGACGCCGTCAGCGGGGAGGATGTCTGTCACCCTGGGCTCGCCGGAGGTGATGGTGCCGGTCTTGTCCAGGGCGACGATCCCGGTTCTGCCTGCCGCCTCCAGAGACGCGGCCGTCTTGAACAGAATGCCATTTTTGGCACCCATACCGTTGCCCACCATAATGGCTACCGGCGTGGCCAGCCCCAACGCGCAGGGGCAGCTGATAACCAGCACGGAAATGCCCCGGGCCAGGGCAAAGCCCACACTCCGGCCCAGCAGCAGCCAGACGACAGTGGTGATGACAGCGATGGCAATGACCGCCGGGACGAACACGCCGGACACCTTGTCGGCGATTTTGGCAATCGGGGCCTTGGTAGCCGCCGCATCGCTGACCATCCGGATGATCTGGGACAGCGTGGTATCCTCCCCCACCCGGGTGGCCCGGCACTTGATGAAGCCGGACTGATTCAGTGTGGCGGCAGATACGGTATCGCCTGCGGCTTTATCCGCCGGGATGCTCTCGCCGGTCAGCGCGGATTCGTTGACCGCGCTGGTGCCCTCCAGCACCACACCGTCCACAGGGATGTTCTCGCCGGGGCGAACCACAAACACATCGCCCTTTTGCACCTGGTCAACGGGCACCTCGGTCTCCACGCCATCCCGCACCACTGCGGCGACCTTGGGAGCCAGTTTCATCAGCCCCTTCAGTGCGTCGGTGGTCCTGCCCTTGGACCGGGCCTCCAGTACCTTGCCCACGGTGATGAGCGTCAGAATCATTGCCGCCGACTCGAAGTAGAACTCCATCATATACATCATGACGGCGTCCATATCCATATCCACCTGGGCGCGGGTCATGGCAAACAAGGCGTAGGTGCTGTACACAAAGGCCGCCGTGGAGCCCAGGGCCACCAGAGTGTCCATGTTGGGCGCCCTGTTCCACAGGCTCCTGAAGCCGCTGATAAAGAATCTCTGGTTGATGACCATGATGATGACTGTCAGCAGCAGCTGGGTCAGCCCCATGGCCACGTGGTTATCGTCATAAAAGGACGGCAGCGGCCAGCCCCACATCATGTGCCCCATGGAGAAGTACATGAGGACCAGCAAAAATCCCACGGACCAGATCAGCCGGCGCTTTAAAGCGGGGGTCTCCCGGTCCTTAAGGACATCCTCCGCCTCTCCCGCGCCGGGACTTTTGCGCCCGGCGTCCGCGCCCTTCTCGGACGCGCCGTACCCGGCGCCCTCCACGGCGGCAATGACCGCCCTGGGCGAAGCAGTCCCCTCCACGCCCATGGAGTTGGTCAGCAGGCTGACAGAGCAGGCCGTGACTCCCGGCACCCTGGATACAGCCTTTTCCACCCGGGCAGAGCAGGCCGCACAGCTCATGCCGGTAACGTTGTATTGCTTCATGCTTTCCTCCGAAGTTTGATCCCTGTCACCTTGCAGCCCGCCGTCGCCGCGGCGGCCTTCAATTCCCCGTTGCCGATCTCACGGCTCATGGAAACGACAGCGATATTCTTGTTCAAACAGGCCTTTGCAGCGGCACCGTCCGGCTGGTTCAGCAGCCGCTCCACGCAGTTCTTGCAGTTTTCACAGTGTATTCCCTCAATGCGAAGGACTTTTTCACCTGCCGCCTGTCCCCGGAGCTTCTTCCTTTTTGCCCTTGGCTCTCCGCCGCCTCCGCAGCAGCCGCACTCACCTTTGAAATGCTTCAGGGTTGAGCGCTGCGCCGGAAGCACCACGACTGCGGGCACGGCTCCTGCAATATAATTTCCCACTTCTGTTCTCTTATTTCATCAACTTCTGCAAAGTCGCCACCAGTTCGTCAATGGTCTCATCCCTGCCGTCCCGGATATCCCGGGCCACGCAGGTCCGGATGTGCTGGGACAGCAGCTCTTTGCTGAAGGAATTCAGCGCGGCGTTGGCCGCCGCCACCTGAATCAGGATGTCCGGGCAATAGGCGCTTTTTTCCACCATATTGCGGATGCCCCGGATCTGGCCCTCAATGCGGTTCAGTCGGTGAATCAGGCTCTTGTATTCCTCCTCAGAGCGCTCTTTGGTCTTGTGACAGCAGCATTCCTTGTTTTCCATCATGGACTCCTTTCGGAAGCAATATACACCACGGGGGTATATACATCATATACCCCCCGGCGGTATTTGTCAATATGAGTTTTCCGGGAATCACGCTTTCCGGTTGGCAAAGATCCGGGTTGCTTCCTTCAGATCGTCACAGGAGATGAAGCGGTATTGATTTTGAACGCATGCGGCCGCTGTGCCTGCCCGTACGGTTTAAAATAAACCTCCTGCCTGCTGTTTGCAAACCATTGATTCCACTTGATTTTTCAGCTCCCAACATGTTAAATCGGTGAGTTCTTAAAGGACTCACCGATTTTTGTCGTGCATTTTTAGTTTTCTGTTTTGCTGCACGGAAGTGTGCAGTATTGATCCTTCAGGCGTCTGTATGCAGAGCGCATCTGCTGCAGATTGGCGGAAAGATGCACACAGAAGCTGCTTTTATCCTGGCATCTTTTATTCTGGTCATGCCCCTGCGCGGGAAGCATCCAGACTCCAAAAAGAACCCCCCCAGTAAACCTCTCACAGTAAACTGGGGGCCGGGAGGGAAACACCGCCCCCTCCCGGGCATTCTGGGGGCGTATGGCGACGGGGCAGACGGCCATGACGGCCGAGCAGGTGCTGGAATGCATCAGCTACATAACAAAATAAGCTGCCAGCGGTTGCAGCGCTGACAGCTTAGACCGAAGGAATCCGGGGCAGCGCCCCATGCTTTTTTAGAAGCTTAACACAGTCTGAAACAAAAGTCAACCAGACTTCAGCCGCATCTGTGCAAAAAGCGATACATTTTCAAAAGGAATCTGTGTCATTTTCCCCGCCGGCAGAGATCTCATGTTTGGGTCAGACGTCGTGCTGCAATTTTAGAATTACCAGGCACTTCTGCAATCAAATCCGCCTGTTACATCTACTTTAATCTGAATAATTTCCATTGATTCACCGACTTTCCATCGAAATGGCCTTTCATTTTTTATGCTTCAGGCGTATAATAAATTTATAATGTATCTTGAGAGGAGTTGACGGTATGGATCGCAAAGATGCAATGATTCGAGACGCGATTATTCAGGGCCGCATACAGGGAGAGATGATGGGCCTCCCCGAATGGAGAATAAACGCTATTCAGTCTTCATATGTGTTTGAAGTGGAAGAGCGCGAACGGAAGGAAAAGCTTAAATCCGACCTTGATCAGCTGTATGCGTTTGCGTGGGAACTGCACAGGCAGGGCGCGCCGATCGAAAAAAAAGGTCTGGATATTCTGCGCCGACATGGCTACGACGTGTCTGAATTCCTGGATTAATCTATCCGGTACGTCACGGAAAATCCGTTCCTGCGCAGGCCCTGGGCGAGCGCCCATCCTGCGTTGACAGTCTGCTCTGCCGCCTCCACAAACGGGCGCGGAAACGGCATTCTGTACGCCGCGCGCCCCTGTTCGACGATTTCCGTCAGGTTCCCGCCGTCCGGGTGCTGCATCGGCGTGTTGTTTTCCACGGTGAGCATGTGTCCGGCTTCCACCCGTGCGTCATAGTTCCGGACGTCTGAAAGGCCGCCGCTGTCCATGCGCCGCGTCGCCGGGGATGGCTGTCACCCGTTCCGAAGTCCGATTCATCGGTGAATCCGCAAAGGATTCGCCGATTTTTTCAGCCCTGACCGCAAAGGTTTTCTGACCTCTGCGCCGGCGGTATTGAGAAAAAGAAGCGCCGCAGCATGGTTGATCGAGGTAGATCTTACATTTCTGTTTGATTTTAAGCCCGGTAATGCTATAATCACATTGCAATTAACAACTGCGAGGTATTGTCTATGAAGGAAATTCTGGAGCTGTTCTGGATCTTTGCAAAAATCGGATCCATGACCTTCGGCGGCGGCTATGCCATGCTGCCGTTTTTGCAGCGCGAGCTGATCGAAAAGCGCGGCTGGGTGACCGATGAAGAAATCGCCGACTACTATGCCATCGGACAGTGTACGCCGGGCATCATCGCCGTCAACACCGCGACATTCGTCGGCTACAAGCGCAAAGGGATTCCCGGCGCGATTATGGCGACGCTGGGGATGGTTTTTCCCTCTCTCGTCATCATCACAATCATTGCGGCATTCATTTCCAATTTCAGCGACCTGCCCGTCGTCCGGAATGCATTTGCCGGCGTGCGCGCCTGCGTCTGCGTTCTTGTGCTGAACGCGGTCATCAAGCTCTGGAAAAGTTCGATTAAGGACAAAGCCGGCTTTATTCTCTTCGCACTCATTTTCCTGGCCGCTGTCTTTACAAACGTCTCTACAGTCATTCTTGTTGTCGCCGCAGGAATTGCCGGTCTCATCATCGGTACCGTTCGAAAGGGGAAAGCGAAATGATCTTTTTAAAACTCTTCTATGAATTTTTCAAAGTCGGGCTTTTCTCCGTGGGCGGCGGATTGGCCACGATCCCCTTTCTGGAGGAAATGGCCCAGCGGACCGGCTGGTTTTCCGTCGGACAGCTGGCTGACATGATCGCGATCTCCGAATCCACGCCCGGCCCCATCGGCGTCAACATGGCGACTTACGTCGGCTTCACCACAGCAGGCGTCCTTGGAAGTCTTGTGGCAACGCTCGGGCTGATCACGCCGTCTGTGATTGTGATTCTGATCATCATTCAGATTCTGAACCGGTTCCGGGAGAGCGGCGCTGTTCAGAGTGTCTTCACCGGCCTGCGTCCCGCTTCCCTGGCGCTGATCTGCGCGGCCGGCATCAGCCTTGTGAAAGTCTCGCTGCTCAACCTTGACCTGTGGAAGGAAAGCGGCGCGATTCTTGACCTGCTGAACTGGAAGTGCATCCTGCTGGCTGTTGCCGTCTATTTCCTGATCAAAAAATTCAAGGGCCATCCCGGCATCTATCTGGGCGCATCGGCAGTTCTGGGTATTGTCTTCAAGCTGGGCGCCTGAGTCCGGACAGCGCACAATGTTTCCCGAAGACCGGCCGGTTTTTCCGGCCGGCCTTGTTTTCGGCATTTTTGCGTCATTGACGCGCATTTTCACCTATGCTATGATGAAAAAACAATTCAGCTTCAGTCCAAAAATCATTCTGATCTGTACGGAGGGAAACTATGAAAATCTCGTATACCTGCAGCTGTGATTTCCTGGTTATCGGCGCGGGCGGCGCCGGGATCAAGGCAGCCATCAAGGCCGCCGAGGCGGGCGCCAACGTACTGCTTGTCAACAAATTCAAGGTCGGCTGCTCCGGCTCAACCTTTTACCCGCGGCTGCAGGAATGGAGCATGAATTCCATCACAAACCCGCAGCTGGGCGACAGCGAGGAACAGTTCTACACCGAAATCCTGGAGGGCGCCCAGGGCGCCATTGACCCGGACGTCGCGCGTACGCTGGTCGAGCAGTCCACACCTGTACGCATTGAACTGGAGCGGGATTACGGTCTCAAATGGCGCATTGATCCGGCCACCGGCCGCTACGCCTCCGTCATTCCCTGCTTCGGCCGCACGGAGCGCAGCGGCAGCTGCAGCATGGCGTCATTCAAGCAGGCCATGTGGCAGCACATGATGCGCGCCGGCGTGCAGATCCGCACACAAATCAACATGGTCAGTCTCGTGGTGCACGACGGGCGCTGCTGCGGCGCGCTTGGCTTTGACGAGCGGGACGAGCTGGTCTTTTTCCGGGCAAAGGCCGTGTTCCTCGGCACCGGCGGCGCGGACGCCATCTACAAATACAGCCTGGCCACGCCGGATCAGACCGGCGACGGTTACATCATGGCTCTGAACGCCGGCGCGGAGCTGATGAATCTTGAGTTCATCCAGTTCATTCCCGGCCTGACCTGGCCCGTCAAGAAATTCCTGTTCCAGGAAAAGCCGCTGGACACCATGCCGACCATCACAAACCGGGACGGCGCAGACATTCTGGACATGTACCTGCCGTCCGACGTCAGCCGCCGCGCCTGCCTCACGGAGCGGGCCAAACACGGGCCCTTCAGCACCGTCGGCGACGGAAAATATCTGGACATCGCCATGTATGAGCAGTGGCGCGCCGGCAAGGCCTTTGACGACGGCGGCTTCCTGATTCAATACGATCCCTCCATCCTGCAGGATCAGAGACATTACATTCAGTCTGCGCTGAGCTGGCTGAATATGTACGGCATTGATCCCGTGCGTCAGGGCATGCGCATTCTCCCGCACGCCCAGTGCTTCAACGGCGGCGTACGCATCAATTCAAAAGCGGAGACCTCCATCCCCGGTCTGTACGCCGGCGGCGAGGCGGCCGGCGGCCCGCACGGTGCAGACCGCATGGGCGGCAACGCACTGGCGGCATCCCAGGTGTTCGGCGGCATTGCCGGCGTCAACGCCGCAGAGTATATCAAAACCCAGACCTTTGCCGACATTCCGGAAAAAGAACTGATTGACGGGCTGATGGCTTCATACAGCGCCGGAACCGGAAAACTGGCCGATCTAGACGCCTGCATCCAGGAAATCCGCGACGTCATGTGGATGGACGCGGCCATCGCAAGAAGCGGCGAGCGCTGCGGGAACGCACTGCGCCGCATCAATGCCGTCGCCGAAAGCTTTGATGCTGCCGCGCATTTCGAGCTGCGTGCAAACATCCGCAACGCACTGGGCCTGCACAGCTACATAGAACTCGGCCGGGCCATGCTGACCGCCATGAACTACCGCACAGAGAGCCGCGGTCCCCACTACCGGCTGGATCATCCGGAAAAGGACGGCGCGCAGAACGGCTTCATCACGCTCCGCCGCGGCGGCTCCGGCTTTGATCTGACTCTGCACAAAACGAATGTCTGAACAGCCGTGCCGCAGTCCATATCTGACAATTCAGGACAAATTGTGAGATTTACCCTGACCGCGCGTTGACATAAAGATTTTTGACTGGTATAATTTTTGCGGTCAATTCTGCGCGCAGGCGGATTTTTCCGCACCGCGCGATTCAAACAGCAAACGAAGGGAGTAATAACATGATCTACTCAACAGATGTAGAAAAAATGACATGCGTCGCCAAAGGCGCATATCATGGCCCCGCCCCCATTCCTGAGGAAGGCAAATGGGTTCAGGCAAAGGAAATCAAGGACATCAGCGGTTTGACTCACGGCATCGGCTGGTGCGCACCGCAGCAGGGCACCTGCAAGCTGACGCTGAATGTAAAAGACGGCATTATCCAGGAAGCTCTTGTTGAGACCATCGGCTGCTCCGGCATGACCCATTCTGCCGCCATGGCGTCCGAGATCCTCATCGGCAAGACGCTGCTTGAGGCGCTGAACACGGACCTCGTGTGCGACGCCATCAACACCGCGATGCGCGAGCTGTTCCTGCAGATCGTTTACGGCCGGACGCAGACTGCGTTCTCCGAGGGCGGCCTGCCCATCGGCGGCGGCCTTGAGGACCTGGGCAAGGGCCTGCGCTCCCAGATCGGCACCATGTATGCCACAAAGCTGAAGGGCCCCCGCTATCTTGAAATGGCCGAAGGCTATGTCACCAGAGTCGCTCTGGACAAGGACGACCAGATCATCGGCTACGAATTCGTACATCTCGGAAAAATGATGGCCGCAATCAAAAAGGGTGTGGACGCCAACGAGGCGCTGAAAAAAGCCAGCGGCACATACGGCCGCTTCTCCGAAGAGGCCGGCGCAGTGCGGTTCATCGACCCGCGTGAAGAATAATAGAGGGGGAACGGAATAATGGCACTGTTTGAAAGCTACGAAAGACGCATTGACAAAATCAATGCCGTCATCAAGGAATACGGCATCTCCAGCGTTGAAGAATGCATGGAGATCTGCAAAGCCAAGGGCTTCAACCCCTATGACATCGTCAAGGGCATCCAGCCCATCGCTTTTGAAAACGCAGGCTGGGCCTACACCGTCGGCGCAGCCATCGCCCTGAAGAAGGGCTGCACCAGCGCTGCTGACGCAGCCGAAGCCATCGGTATCGGTCTGCAGGCATTCTGCATTCCCGGCTCTGTGGCGGACGACCGTAAGGTCGGTATCGGCCACGGCAACCTGGGCGCTATGCTCCTGCGCGACGAGACCAAGTGCTTCGCCTTCCTGGCCGGCCATGAGTCCTTTGCCGCCGCAGAAGGCGCCATCGGCATCGTCCGCAATGCAAACAAATCCAGAAAAACGCCCCTGCGCGTCATTCTGAACGGTCTGGGCAAGGATGCTGCGCAGATCATCTCCCGCATCAACGGCTTTACTTATGTGCAGACCCAGTTTGACTACTACACCGGCAAGCTGACGATCGTCAAGGAGTACAAGTATTCCGACGGCGAGCGCTCTGCAGTCCGCTGCTACGGCGCTGACGACGTCCGTGAGGGCGTGGCCATCATGCACCATGAGGGCGTGGACGTCTCCATCACCGGCAACTCCACCAACCCGACCCGCTTCCAGCATCCTGTTGCAGGCACCTACAAGAAGGAGTGCATCGAGCAGGGCAAGAAGTACTTCTCCGTGGCCTCCGGCGGCGGCACCGGCCGTACGCTCCACCCGGACAACATGGCCGCAGGCCCCGCTTCCTACGGCATGACCGATACTATGGGCCGCATGCATTCTGACGCTCAGTTTGCCGGCTCCTCCTCTGTCCCGGCCCACGTGGAAATGATGGGCTTTTTGGGCATGGGCAACAACCCCATGGTCGGCGCTACCGTCGCTGTGGCTGTCGCTGTTGCTGAGAGCCAGAAGTAAGAGGATGGCTCCCGGAACTCATCTTTGAACATCCGGGCATTTGATTTGCATTTTAATCTGAAAAGGAAACGCATCATCTCTGTGTATTCGAGTGATGCGCTTCCTTTTTTTGCGCCGTATCCAGCGTTCATATTGTGTCCTGATTCATATGTGGTATATTGCTATAACAATGATTCAAAGATGGCTTTGCTGTGAAACGGAAATTCTGTCTTTATTCCCCGTGTTGGTTTCATGCATCGGCATACTCCCACTCAGCGCCTCTGCGGCTGTTGCAAGCGTCAAGGCAGAAGGTGTGACGCCGACCGCAGAAGCCCCTCATTGTGTAAACCCTGTAAACCTGAACCGGAATGCCCTGACTTCTGCGGAGCTGACAGACAGCTGCAATGCTTTCTTTGACGCTGCGCACCGGACACTGCGGCTCCGCGATCTGGATATCAAGGGAATCTATGCGGCCGGCTGCAACGGTCACGGCATTGAGACGTCCGGAAACCTGCCGCTGATTCTGGAAGGCAAAACAAAATTATGCTTTTCAGTCCCTTTATCGCTGCTTCTGCAAATAAATCAACCCCCGGGAACTTTTGTTCCCGGGGGTATCATCTCCGGAATGATCAGTCCGGAATCATTGGGGCACCGTGACCAGTATGGTCAGGATATTGTCCGCCGGGCTTTCAGCCCGGATTTTTCCCTTGTGGACGGTGACGATGCTCTGGGCGATGGACATTCCCAGCCCATACCCGCCCGTGGCCGAATTCCGGGAATGATCCATACGGTAAAACCGGTCAAATATGCGGGTCAGCTGATCCTGCTCCACGGGCTGCACCGTGGTGTTGGAAACCGACAGTTTCAGAGACCGGTTTTCCTTTTCCAGCCTGACGGTGATGATTCCGCCTTCAGGAGAATATTTGACGGCGTTGTCCAGCAGAATGGACATCAGCTGCCGGATGGCTTTTTCGTCTCCTGTAAAAGAAAGCAGCGGCTGGATATCTGCAGCCAGCTCTTTGTGCTGCGCTTTGGCCGGTCCCTGAAAAGACTGGACAATCTCCTCCATCACATCAGAAAGAGGGAACTCGATTCGCTGGAGCTGCGGCCGCTCTTCGTCCATGCGGGAGAGATATATCAGATCGTTTGTCAGGCCGGTCAGCCGCGTGACCTGGTGCTTGATATCCGAAAGCCACTCGTTCTCCCCGCACTCCAGCTCCGCCAGATCCGCATCGGCTCCGATGATGGTCAGGGGTGTTTTTATTTCATGGCCTGCGTCGGTGATGAACTGCCGCTGCTTTTCATAGCTTTCCGCTGCCGGCATAACAATCCGGTGTGAGAAGATCACCAGCAGCATCAACACTGCCAACAGTCCCAGCAGGTAAATGAAGATGCTGGCCAGCAGTACTGTTCGAAAGCTGGAAAGGCTTCTCCCGCAGTCCAGGAAAATCACCCGGGTGCCATTGCTTTCCGTGCTGCAGAGAAAACGATAATTTCCCAAAAAGCCCCGGCTCTTTCCGGAGCTCCACACTTCCTGTGCATATTCCGCCGCTGTGGTTTCATTCACAGCGGCGATTTTTCCTGTATCGGTACCGAGTATCTGTCCCGTCTCATTCAGTAAAACGGAATAAAAACGGGATTCATAAGGCGTCTCATCGGAAAAGCCATGTTTGCCGAGTCCCCCATCGCCCAGAACGTTATTGCCCGGCGGTTCCTTTCTGAGACTTCCGTCCTCCTCCGGCGGCATTCCTTGTGGGAACATACCACGATTGGATGCCAGGACAGACAAAATGGCGTCGGCGTCAGACACCGTCTTCCGATAGTTCATGGCATTGATGCCGCCAAGAATCACCAGCAGCACCAATGCCAGAGCAAGCATGGACGCGGAGATGAATTTTGCGCGCAGCTTTTTGATCATTTCATTTCCTCCAGGGAATATCCCGTGTTCCGGGTCGCCCTGATCTGGATATCCGCGTGCAGGGCCGCCAGTTTTTTCCGCAGATAGGAGATATACACCCAAACCACATTGACCTCCACATCGCTGTCGTATCCCCAGATTTTTTCAATGAAACGCTCCGTGGGGATCACCTGTCCCGGGTTGCGCATCAGCATCTCAATCATCTGGTATTCCTTGTTTGCCAGGCGGAAACTGCCGCCGGGAGCAGAAAGCTCAAATGTCGTCTGATCCAGCGTAACGTTTCCGAAAACAAGCCGGCTGCTGTTTTGTGCTGCATTGCTCCGGGTCATTGCCCGGATGCGGGCCAGCAGCTCCGCCGTGGCAAAGGGCTTGGTCAGATAGTCATTGGCCCCGGTATCCAGGCCCAGCACCTTATCCTCCACCTCCGATCTGGCGGTAAGCAGCAGCACCGGGATGTGACTTCCCTGTTCCCGCAGCTTTCGCAGTACGGTGAGACCGTCCAATTTCGGCATCATGATATCCAGAATCACCGCATCATAGTTTGCAGCGGCAAGATATTCCAACGCCTCCACACCGTCATAGACGGCGTCGGCGGAATAATTGTTTTTCTCCAGCAGAGCAATAATCGCCCTGGAAAGTGACCGCTCATCCTCAGCGAGTAAGATCCGCATTTCTGCACCTCCATCGGCTGTTATTTGAATATCAGTGTACTGCTGATACCTTAATTGTCATTAAAAGAAGGATATCACAGTCCTTTTTTGATGTCAGCAGGTTCCCTGCAAAAAAATTGTGTCCTTTAAAGTCCAGTTATAGTTCAGATTTTACACTGACCACACAATTCAAAACGAAGGGAGCGGATCCCCATGGCCAATCAAATGGTGTTCAAACGATACGAAATGAAATACCTGATGGATCGGCGCCAGCGGGATGCGGTTTTAAGGGCAATGGAGCCATATATGTCCATGGACAGGTATGGACACAGCTCTATCCGCAGCATCTATTATGATACGCCGGATTTCCGCCTGATCCGGACGAGTCTGGAAAAGCCGGTATACAAGGAAAAGCTTCGTGTCCGGAGCTACGGTTCTGCCGGATCCGGCGATCCGGTTTTTGTGGAATTGAAAAAGAAATACCGGAATGTGGTCTGCAAGCGGCGCATTTCTCTGCCGCTGGCCCAGGCGGAGGCCTGTCTGGACGGACGGATGCGCATGCCTGAAAGCCAGATAGGCCGCGAGATCGCTTATGTACTGGAATTCTACCGGGAGCTGGAGCCGTCCGTGTTCTTATCCTATGAGCGGGAGGCATTTTACGATCAAAGCGGCAGTGATTTCCGCGTCACTTTCGACGAGAACATCCGTTACCGCCAGACCGAGCTGACCCTGGACTCGGACGCCTGGGGGAAACCCATCCTGCAGCCGGACCGGGTACTGATGGAACTGAAGACTTCCGGCGGGCTGCCTCTGTGGATGGCGCATTTTCTCTCCCGGCAGAAAATATTCAAAACGCCGTTTTCCAAATACGGAACCGCATACCGGGACATTTATATGACGGAACAAAAAGGAGTACATAAATATGCTTGATTCACTTTTTCGGGGCGTATTCGACAGTGAACTGACCGCCGTGATCGCCCCCGCAGACTTTCTTCTGTGCGTTGCCGTTTCCCTCCTGATCGGCCTGCTGCTGTGCGGCATGACCATGTGGCGGTCAAAAAGCAGCGGGAGCTTCGCTGTCACGCTGGCACTGCTGCCCGCCGTTGTCTGTGTGGTCATAATGATGGTCAACGGCAATGTTGGCGCCGGAGTGGCGGTGGCCGGTGCTTTCAGTCTGGTGCGGTTCCGGTCAGTCCCCGGCTCCGCCCGGGAGATCGGCGCCATTTTCATTGCCATGGGTGCGGGACTCATCGCAGGCATGGGATATCTGGCTTATGCGGCGCTGTTCGCGCTGACTCTGGGCGGCGCCACTATGCTCTATACCGCCCTGCGTCTGGGCGAAAGAGGACGGTGCAGAACGCTGCGCATCACCATTCCTGAGGATCTGGACTATACCGGCGTTTTCGATCCGGTACTGAAGGAATACGCCGCGGACTATGCACTGAAGCATGTCAAGACCACCAATATGGGCAGTCTCTACAAGCTCACCTATGACCTGACCCTGCGCGATCCCGCGCAGGAAAAGGCCCTTATCGACGAGCTGCGCCTCCGGAACGGGAATCTGGAGATTTCCATATCCTCCCAGGCAACAGCAGCCGCAGGACTCTGAGAAAGGAAGAAACACTGTATGAAAGGCTATGCCAAACAGGTCATCTTACCGGCAGCTCTCTGCATCGCCATGCTTCTGTCCGGCTGCCGCAGCAATGAGGCCGCATCTCCCCCCGGCACCGCAGACGCTTCAGGGGAAACGAGCAGCGCAGACTCCGCTTCTGACGTCCGGACAACCGACGCCGGCAGCCTGTTCAGCGACCGGGATATGATCCAGGGCTATGATGAAAACGGGACGGAAAACGTGACTGTTCAGCTCACCGGCGACACTGCCGTCTGCTCCTCGGACGCCGTCAGCATCGACGGCGGCAGAATCACCCTGCTGGATGCGGGCGTCTATCTCTTTTCCGGCACTCTGACAGACGGGCAGATCATCGTGAATGCAGACAGTACAGACAAGGTGCAGATTGTGCTTGACGGCGCAGACATCACCAGCGCTTCCTCCGCCGCCGTTTACTGTCTGGAAGCGGATAAGGTGTTCCTGACACTGGCGGAGAGTCAGGAGAACATACTGTCCAACGGTGGGACCTTCACCGCCATTGACGACAACAACATTGACGCAGCCATTTTCTCCAAAACAGATCTGACTCTCAACGGCAGCGGCAGCCTGACGGTAAACAGCCCGGCAGGCCACGGCACTGTCTCCAAGGATGAACTGACCATTACAGGCGGCTCTTACACGGTCACCGCCGCCCGGCATGGCTTTGCCGGAAAGGACAGCCTGGCGGTGGCCGACGGAAACTTTACCATCACCTCCGGCAAGGATGGCATACACGCCGAAAATGCAGATGATCCCTCCTTGGGCAGTCTCTATATCGCAGACGGCAGCTTCACCATTGACGCTCAGGGCGATGCCATCAGTGCCGGCCGGAATCTGCAGATTGAAGGCGGAAGTTATGTGCTGACTGCCGGAGGCGGCAGTGCCGCCGGAACGATGAAGGCCGGAGATGCCATGCAGCCCGGCTTCAGAGAATTCTCACCATCACAGACCTATTCCGATACATCGGATGATACGGAGAATACAGCGAGCAGCAAGGGCATCAAGGCGGACGGCGTGCTGACGGTCAGCAGCGGCACATTTATGCTGGATACGGCCGACGATGCTGTTCACGGAGGCAGCGATATCACTATCAGCGGAGGCGAATGGACCATCCGCACCGGCGACGACGGGATCCATGCTGACGCTGCCGTTCTCATCCAGGCAGGAATCTTCTCCATCTCTTACTGCTACGAAGGTGTAGAAGGTCTGTCTGTCACCATCGATGGCGGCACGCTGGACATCACAGCATATGACGACGGCATCAATGCCGCCGGCGGAACCGACAGCTCCGGCGTAAACTTCGGCTTTGGAAAGCCGGACCAGTTTGCCGCCGATGAAAACTGCTCTGTCACAATCAACGGCGGCACCATTACCATCGTTTCTGACGGTGACAGCATCGACTCCAACGGGAGTCTGACAGTCAACGGAGGCACTCTGAATCTCACCTGCAGCGGAAACGGCAACACGGCCATCGACGCCGGCGGAGCGTATACCAATAACGGCGGAACCGTCACCACCAATGACGGCTCCGAGTCCGGTATCGGCGGTATGGGCGGCGAGCCGCCACGCGGAACCGGGAAAGAAAACGGCGGCGGGGCGCGGTTTTTCTCACAGTCCCGGAATCCGGCTGCGTCCGCCTGAGGGCGAAAAAAAATGTTGACGCCCAGGCCTCCTTTCAGGCCATCTGCCCGATGACAGGAACAAAAACAGCGCAGCCCGGATTTCCGGACTGCGCTGTCCATCATTCATGCGCAGAAAAACAACTGTTCTGAACGGCACCGGCCCAGCGGTTTTTCAGCGGAAGCTGAAGGTATTGAATGACATCATTCGGTCTTTGGAAACCCCATCCGGCTTCCTGCCTGATCATTCAATCTGCTGAGGCACTTCCCGCATAGCCCATCATCCGGCTGAGCGCGTCAGCCGTCTCTCTCAAATACGGATAAATCCGCCTGACCGCGTCCTCTTCCATCCGGAAATGCGGCGCAGACACGCTGACCGCGGCCGCCGGCTTCCCTTCCCAGTTCAGGACCGCCGCCGCCACACAGCGTACGCCGCGGTCATGCTCCTGATTGTCAAATGCATATCCCTGTCTGCGGATCTGCTCCAGCTCCTTCAGGAATACCGCATAATCCGTGATCGTCGTATCCGTATATGCACGGATGTCAGTTTTTTCCCAGATTCCGCGCACCTGTTCCTCCGGCATCTGGGCAAGAATGCTCTTCCCCACAGCCGTGCAGTAAAGCGGGTTGCGCTGCCCCACACAGGAGGAAATCCGCACCATCTGACGATACGGCTCAACCTTGTACCGGTATACAACATCACAGCCGTCCGGTTCAACAAGATGGGACGTCTCCTGCAGTTCTTCCGTCAGTCCGTTGAGCAGCGGTTTTGCCGCGCTCAGCAAATCTGTGGTTTCCGACACTCGGCTCCCAATTTCAAAGAGACGTACTGTCAGTCTGTAGCGGCCGGTTGCCGCATCCTTGCAGGCGTACCCGCGGTCTGCCAGCGCGCTCAGCATGCGGTGCGTTGTGCTCATATGCAGACCGGTCGCTGCAGCAAGGTCTGACAGCGCCATACCGCCCGGCGCTTCAGAAAGGGTTTCCACAATATCCAAAACCCGGTCAATGGACTGCACCGGGCCGCTGTTTGTCCGCATCGATCTTCGCTCCTTCGCATTTCATACCGGCATCCCGAACGGGACTGCCGCCGGCAAAGCCGTCTTTTTATTCAGAGTAGCATATTCCGCCGCCGTCCGCAACTTTTTTATTGTGGAATTTATTTTATATTATAAAAATTCACTTGACAAATATAAAACTTTAAAGTATAAATAGGCTGATGTTTCGGGATTCGATCTGAAATATCACATTGTGAAATTCAAGTTATGCAGACATTCAGACACACAGCGCGGAGGGCAGTTACTCCGCGCTGTGCCCTTTATACGGCGCACAAAAAAGGAAAACGGCTCAAAACGGCGCTTGTGCGCCGTCTTTTAACGCGATATAATAATAAAAAAGTCCAAACGGAAGAAAGGCCAGGCGGTACAGATGAGTGAATACCTGAGTAAATACAAGGTGCGTAAAATCTATGAGGATACCTATGCCATTGCCGACTATGGCTTTGATCAGGGACCTGTGTACATGTACCTGCTGGTCGGCAGCAGGAAAGCGCTGCTGATCGACAGCGGATACGGCGGCATTGATTTACCGGCAGTTATCTCCGGAATCACCGATCTGGAGGTCAGCTGTATCTGCACTCACGGACACGTGGATCACGCCTGCGGCGCCTATCATTTTGAGAAAGCCTATCTGCATACAGCCGACGCTGAAGTCTATGCGCACTGGAGCAGCAGTGAGAACATCCGTGCGCTTGCAACGCATGGACTTGTTTTCACACCCGCTCCGGAGCAGCTTGCGGACGCACGTTATCAGGCTCTGGTCGACTCCCTTGTCAGCCGTCCGCGCGGACCGCTGCTCCCTCTGGAGGACGTGCCGCAGTTTGATCTGGGCGGCGGCCGTCTGGTTACGTGGACACCGGTCCCCGGCCACACACCGGGCAGTGTTGCTGTCATCGACCACAAATACAAGACCGCTTTTGACAGCGACGGTGCTGCCAGCGGCGTCTGGCTTTTTCTGCCAGAATCCTCTTCTGTGGCCGCTTACCGGGACGCTCTGGCCTCATACGCCGCTCAGCTGGAGAAACTGGACATCCGGAAGCATTATGTGGGCCACATGGGCCGCTGTCTGAGCACCAGACGGAATCAGGATCTTCTCGCCTGCTGCGATACAATTCTGAACGGCCGCAAGCCAGCCTATGACATTGCGCTCCTGGCAGGACAGGCAAAACTGATGATCTCCCACGATGCGCAGGTATTTTACAGCCGCGTCCGCTGACACAGGGCCGCTTCCCCTCTCTTTTGCGCACCTGCGGCATGCAGATGCTTCTCCCTGCCGGCCCTTTTGGCCGGCAGGTCCACATCTTGTGTATGCCACGGCGGCACAGTGGCAAATCTGACAACAAAATGCAAAAAACTGCTGAAATTTTCATAAATCCTGCTTGTTGATTCAACCGCCAAAATAATGTACGATACTTGCATATTCTTCTGTTTTAGGTGGTGTTTGCAATGCAGCTGCTTGAAGACCGTATCCGGCGGGACGGCAAGGTCCGCGGTACGGATATTCTGAAAGTCGACAGTTTCCTGAACCACCAGATTGACGTAGAGCTGCTCAATGCGCTTGGCCGTGAATGGCGGCGCCTGTTTGACGGCTGCGGCGTCAACAAAATTCTGACAATTGAAGCCTCCGGCATCGGTCTTGCCTGTATCGCAGCCCAGTATTTCAACTGCCCTGTCGTGTTCGCAAAGAAAAGCCAGACAAAAAATATTGCCGGGGACGTGTATACAACGAAAGTTGAGTCCTTCACACATGGCCGCGTATATGACGTGATTGTGTCGAAGGACTTTCTCTGTTCTGACGACCGCGTGCTGATTATTGACGACTTTCTTGCCAACGGCGCGGCACTGGAGGGTCTGATCCGTCTGATCGGACAGGCGGGCGCTGTCCTCGTCGGTGCGGGAATCGCAGTTGAGAAGGCGTTCCAGCCCGGCGGCAGCCGGCTGCGTCAGCAGGGAATCCGCGTTGAATCGCTTGCCCGCATCAAATCCATGGATGAAAAGACGGGAATCGTCTTTTGCTGAGGTCAATACCGCCGGATTCCCGGCTGTATAATAACAATACTTTCTTTGGAGGAAACAAACGATGGGAAAGAAACTGATTGCACTGCTCCTGGCGCTTGTCCTTGTGTTTGCTCTGGCCGCCTGCGGCGCAGAACAGAACGATGACAGCGCAGACAAAACGGTCGCAGAAAAGGTCGAAGAGGCCGCTGAGAATCCTGTGGATACCAGCAAGGTCAAGGAAGCTGCTGATAACGGCACACTGAAAATCGGCGTGATCCTTGTCGGCGACGAAAACGAAGGCTACACCTATGCGCACATCGAAGGCATCGAAGAAGCAAAGGCAAACCTCGGTCTGACCAACGATCAGGTCATTTACAAATACAGCATTCCTGAGGATGAGACCTGCTACGATACCGCTGTCGACCTTGCTGAGCAGGGCTGCCAGATGATTTTCTCCAACAGCTTTTCTCATGAATCCTACATGGTGCAGGCCGCTGAAGAGTATCCTGACATCATTTTCCTGCCCGCCACCGGCAATATGGCTGCCACCTGCGGCCTTGACAACGTGGTCAACTACTTCACCAGTATCTATCAGTCCCGCTATGTCTCCGGCGTTGTCGCTGGCATGAAGCTGGCTGAGATGATTGAAAACAACGAACTGACCGACGCCAACTACAATGACGACGGCACCATCAAAATCGGTTATGTCGGCGCTTATCCGTATGCAGAGGTCGTTTCCGGCTACACCGCATTCTTCCTCGGCGTACAGTCCATTGTTGAAAATGTTGCGATGGAAGTCAGCTACACCAGCTCCTGGTTTGACATCACCGCTGAGGCTGAGGCCGCCAACACTCTGATGTCCCGCGGCTGCTGCATCATCAGCCAGCACGCCGACTCCACCGGCGCTCCCTCCGCAGTGCAGGCTGCGCAGGATGCGGGCAGCAACGTATACTGCGTCGGCTACAACGTTGACATGCTTTCTGTCGCCCCCACCGCTGCGCTGACCAGCGCACAGAACTGCTGGGGTGTCCTCTACACCAATATGATCGGCACCGCCATGAAGGGCGAGGATCTTGCAAAAAACAACACCGTCGGCTTCAATGAGGACGGCGTAAAGATCTCCGCGCTTGGCCCCTCCTGCGCTGCAGGCACCGCTGAAAAGGTTGCTGAAGTTGAAGCCGCAATCAAGAACGGCAGCTTCAATGTCTTCGATACCTCCACGTTCACCGTCGGCGGCGAAACCGTTGATTCCTACACGAACTGCTACGGCTTCGACGGCATCGAGACCATCTGGGACGGCTACTTCCATGAGTCCGAAATCATCTCTGCGCCTCTGTTCGAGCTGCGCATTGACGGCATCACTGAGCTGAACAACAACTGATCCATCGTCTCAATCTACATAACGGGAAAAGCCGCCGCAAGCGGCTTTTCCCGATTTGTGCTTATTCTCCGGTGTTTTTCTGCGTATGCCCGCCGGTGCGGACACAGGCAGGAACCCATCGGAACCAATACTTTTTTTGATAAGGGGGACTCATCTTGAACGAACCCGCTGTATCCATGCGCGATATTTCCAAAACGTTCGGCACAGTTGTCGCCAATGACAAGGTCTGGCTGGACATCTACCGCGGTGAGGTGCTGGCGCTTCTGGGTGAAAACGGCAGCGGCAAAACCACGCTGATGAACATGCTCTCCGGAATCTATTACCCGGACTCCGGACAGATCACCGTGGACGGACGCGAGGTCAGCATCCGCTCGCCCAAGGACGCCTTTGACCTGGGAATCGGCATGATCCATCAGCACTTCAAGCTTGTGGACGTGCTGACCGCCGCTGAAAACATCATTCTCGGCCTGCCGGGCAAGGGCAGGCTGGATATGAAAGCAGTCGCCGCAAAAATCCGCAGCATCTGCGATCTGTACGGATTTGATATTGATCCGAACCAGAAAATTTACGATATGTCCGTCTCTCAGAAGCAGACGGTTGAAATTGTAAAAGTTCTCTACCGCGGCGCGGATATTCTGATTCTGGACGAGCCGACCGCCGTTCTGACGCCCCAGGAAACCGACAAGCTCTTCAATGTCCTGCGCAATATGCGCAACGACAACAAGGCCGTCGTCATCATCACCCACAAGCTGCATGAGGTGGAGGAGATTTCCGACCGTGTTGCCGTCCTGCGTCACGGCGCTTTCGTCGGCGATATGCTCACAAAGGACACCACGCCCAGTGAAATGACCAACATGATGGTCGGCCATCCGGTCAGCCTGAATATCGTCCGTCCGGAGCCAGAAAACCCGCGTCCGCGTCTCACAGTCGAAGGCCTGACCGTGCGCGATGCTGACGGCATTGTCAGACTGGACCACGTCTCCTTCACCGCCAATTCCGGAGAGATTCTCGGCATTGCCGGCGTCTCCGGCAGCGGCCAGAAGGAGCTGCTGGAAGCCATCGCCGGTCTGCAGCACGTTGAATCCGGCTCCATTACATACCTGGATGACCAGAAAGGTCCGGAATCCCTGATCGGGAAAAATCCGCTGGAAATCTCCCGCATGGGTGTAACGCTCTCTTTCGTGCCGGAGGACCGGCTGGGCATGGGCCTTGTGGGTGCCATGGATCTGACAGACAATATGCTTCTGCGCTCGTTCCGCAAGGGCCGCTCCCTGTTTGCCGACCGGAAAACGCCGCACAGGCTGGCCGAACGTGTGGTCCACGATCTGGACGTCAATACACCCAGCATCGACACACAGGTACGCAAACTCTCCGGCGGCAATGTGCAGAAGGTGCTTGTCGGCCGTGAAATTTCCTCAGCGCCCACCGTTCTGATGACCGCATACGCAGTGCGGGGTCTGGACATCAACTCCTCCTATACCATCTACGATCTGATCACCAAACAAAAGCAGCAGGGCGTTGCTGTGATTTACGTTGGCGAAGATCTCGACGTTCTTGTGGAACTCTGCGACCGGATTCTCGTTTTGTGCGGCGGCCGCGTCAGCGGAATCGTGGACGGCCGGAACACAAGCAAACGTGAGGTCGGCCTGATGATGACCAAACTTGGAGGGGAGGCAGGCAAATGAATAAGGAACCTTTCATCCGCATCAGCCGCCGGGATGACCTTCCCATCTGGAAGGCCTGGCTGATCCGGATTGCCGCCGTGATTATCTCTCTGATTCTCTGCGGCATTATCATTTACGGGCTTGTCAAACTGAACCCGCTGAAGGTTTACATAACCATGTGGCAGGGCGCCTTTTCCACTGAAAAACGCTGCTGGATCACCATCCGGGACTGCATGATGCTTCTGTGCATCGGCGTCGGCCTTGCGCCGGCCTTCAGAATGCGCTTCTGGAACATCGGCGCCGAAGGTCAGATTCTGGTTGGCGGCATCGCAACCGCCGCCTGTATGCTGTACTTCAAGAGTCTGCCGACTCCTCTGCTTCTGCTGGTCATGCTCATTGCCAGCGTGACTGCCGGCGCACTCTGGGGACTTGTTCCGGCGCTGTTCAAGGCGCGCTGGGAAACTAACGAGACGCTTTTCACGCTGATGATGAACTACATTGCCATTCAGCTCACCTCATTTTTCGTCAGCAAATGGGAAAATCCTTACGGCTCCAACAGCGTGGGCATCATTAACCGGACCTCGCAGGAAGGCTGGTTCCCCAGCATTTTCGGTCAGCAGTATCTTTTGAATGTGATCATTGTCATGGCGCTGACCATCGGCATGTTTGTCTATCTCAAATACTCCAAGCACGGCTATGAGATTGCCGTCACCGGCGAGAGCGAACGCACAGCGCGCTACATCGGCATCAATGTACGCCGCACCATCATCCGGACTATGCTGCTGTCCGGCGGCATCTGCGGTCTGGCCGGTTTTGTGGCCGTGGCCGGCGCCTCCCATACCATCTCCACAAGCACGGCAGGCGGGCGCGGCTTTACCGCAATCATTGTGGCATGGCTGGCAAAATTCAATACCTTTGTCATGATCCTTGTGGCGCTTCTGCTGGTTGTCCTTGAAAAGGGCGCGGCGGAGATTGCATCCATTTACAGTCTCAGCGAATATGCCTCACAGATGATTGAGGGCATCATTCTCTTCTTCATTCTCGGCAGCGAGTTCTTCATCAATTACAGGCTCATTTTCCGCAGCAAGGCAAAGGAGGTGCAGGCATGACACAGCTTTTACAGGCGGCCATTATATTCGGCACAGTGATTCTTTTCGGCGCCATCGGTGAAATCATCACGGAAAAAAGCGGCAACCTGAATCTGGGCGTTCCCGGCATCATGTATCTGGGCGGCATCGCCGGTCTTGTCGGAACATTCTTCTACGAGAGCAGCTGCGCCGAACCCAATGTGTTCCTCTGCGTGGTCATCGCGCTTGTCTGTTCCATCACAGCCTCCGTACTGGGCGGCCTGATTTACAGCTTTCTGACCATCACACTGCGCGCCAATCAGAATGTCACCGGTCTGACGCTGACCATTTTCGGTTCCGGCGTGGCCAATTTCTTCGGCGGCTCGCTGAACAAACTGGCCGGCGGTGTCGGGCAGATTTCCGTTTCCGCCACCAGCTCCGGCTTCTGCAAAACGCTTCCCTTCCTGCGCAATGTCAGCGTGTTTTCAAGTCTCGGCTTCATGGTTTATCTGGCTGTGGCGCTCGCCATCTGTGCGACGCTGTTTCTGACAAAGACACGGCGCGGCCTGAACCTGCGTGCCGTAGGTGAAAATCCCGCCACTGCCGACGCGGCCGGCATCAACGTCACCCGTTACAAGTATCTGGCCACCTGTATCGGCGCGGCCATCTCCGGTCTCGGCGGACTGTATTATACCATGGACTACATCAAGGGCACCTGGGCCAACGACGGCTCCATCGAAAGCCTTGGCTGGCTGGCTGTGGCGCTTGTCATCTTTGCCCGCTGGAAACCCGTGCACGCCATCTGGGGCTCTTATCTGTTCGGTATTCTCTTCTGGGTCTATCTGTACATTCCCGGCCTGTCCCGCTCCTCCATGGAGCTTTTCAAGGCGCTCCCCTACGTGGTCACCTTTATCGTCCTGATCGCCGTCAGCATCCACAAGCACCGGGAAAGCAACGGACCTGCCGCGCTCGGCCTGTCCTATTTCAGGGAAGACCGGTAGCCGCGCTTCCGCCCGGAACATTTTTCGCTTTTTGATCCTGAAAAACCGTTCTGCCTTGCCGGCAGGACGGTTTTTTTGCCATACAGGTCGATATCCGGAATATACTCGTGCTCAGCAAAAACAGACCCGACTTCCGTCGGGTCTGTTTTTGTTCACGCAATTGAACAGGTTCAATCAGCTGTTGGCACTGCTCCACACCTGTTCCAGCGCCTCCCAGTCGCGGGGTTCCTGAATTTCAAGCCACTGCTCGTAATTGAAGCCATAGCCCGGAACGGCCGCATCCGTTCTGATGTAGCTGTGGGAATTCGTGGCCTCCTGCACATCTGCGTAATACCAGGCATCCGCATGGTTATCCCACCACACGATCATGCCGTCAAGCATGCCGTCCGCCCTGACTGCACGCTCAAGCACGCGGTTGACCAGCGTCATGGTTTCCGCCCGGGTAATATACTGATCCGGCCGGAACGTCCCGTCGCTGTAGCCTTCCACCCAGCCGATGGCCGCGGCATGTTCAATCTCCTTCTGCGCCCAGTGGCCCTGAATGTCGGTGAATGTCACGCCCGCCGCAGTTGTACCCACAAAGTGATCAAACCGGGTGGCAATCACTGCCAGCTCCGCGCGGGTGATTTTGTCATTCGGCCGGTATGCACCGCCGCTGCCCTCAATCACTCCGGCTCTCTGCAGGGTTGAGATCGCATTGTTGAACCAGTCATCCGCATTGACATCCGTGAAGGTATTGCTTGTGCTCCAGAACTGTGCCCTGGATTCGTCCGTCATCAGACGGAAAAAGATTGTGGCGGCTTCTGCTCTGGTAATATTGGCCTCCGGATGCACGCCGTCGTCCGCATAGCCGACAATGTAGGCGAAGTGACTATCCTTCTCCAGAACCGGCGCCTTCTCCCACTGGGCAGTATAGACCATCGTCCGCGTCACCGTCGGCTCAACTTCGGGAGACCAGCCGGTAAAGACGTATCCTTCACGCACAGGATCAACGCCCCGGTTGAATGCCGGCGTCGCCGTACCGCTGATCAGCCCCGGATGCGTCTCATCCTCGAAAACAACCTCATCCGGCACGCCGTCCGTATACCGCACCATGTACCTGGCCGTACAGCTGTTTGTGATGACCACCGTTTCCGTGTCCGCAATCTCCAGAACGCCGTTGCTGTTTACAACAGTGATTGTGAACGTATAGGAAGCGCTGTCATAAGCCACATTTGCGTCATCGCCGGGGATTTCCTGCACCGTATAGCTGTATGTGCCGTCCGTCACAAAGGTAATCATCCCGAAACCGGTAAAATCAGCCTGCCCTGCAGCGGACATGGTCACGCTGCCCTGACGGTCACGCACATATTCTGCAGCATCGCTCTGTGCCGTCTCTTCCGCCGGGATCAGCAAATCAGGCGCATTCTCCGCAGGTGTGATCTCCGCAGTAAAGGTCAGTCTTCCGGCAGGGTCGCCTTTCAGAACCTTTTTCACAAGGCCGTCCTGCGTTTCCGGATCTCCGTCCGGATCATTCGGATCGAATTGGATTGGCTGCGGCGCGCTGACAGTCAGCGTACCGTTTTTATAAGACACCGTATAGTTGCCCTGTACCGCATTCCCTTCTGCGGTGATGTCAAATGTACCGACGGTTTTGCCGTCCGCATCACAGGACAGCGTATAGTCGAGCGTATCCTGGCCGACAACGCCTGTCACCGCCGCTGTAAGCTCCGGCAGCTCCTGGCCGATGATCATGGATTTGCCGTCCGCCTTTACAACGGCCGCGGCAGGATTGATCTGCAGCCAGCCGTCACTGACGTTGACTGTGATGGTCACTTTTCCGCTGAGATCCGACGACGGCGTCACTGAAAAGCTGTCTTTTGTCAGTCCCATGGGATAGGCACTGACTGCGCCGTCCTGATACAGGACATCTGTCCCGGCAGCGGCTGCTTCAATTCCGCTTTTCAGCGCAACTGTCACCTGATCCTGATACTGCTCCGGAAGAATTTCCACCTCATAGCCGGACACAGTCTGCTGCTGCCCGTTGTATGTAACCGTCTTCGTATTGCCCTTAATGTTGACGGTGATTTCTTCTTTCTGCGCATACTGCGCCACATAGACGGCGTCCTCCGTCACCTTTTCCGCACGCGCAGGCGCCCAGCCGGTAAAATACCAGCCGTCATCTGCTGCTGCCTCCGGCGCTTCCGGCGTATCCGCATTCAGCTCCTGGTTCGGATAAACCACGTTGCCGTCCGCATCCGCCCCTGCCAGCGTGCCATGCGCGCCGGGCTGATAGGTCACTGTAAAGGTTTTGGCTTTCTCCCACTGGGCAACCAGCTTGTAATTTGAATAGAGCTTCAGCGCCGCCCCCACCGAGACGCTGCCGTCACTGCCGACAGGACGCCAGTCACCGCTGTCCTCGCCCATGTAGTAAGCTTTCCAGCCGGCAAAGGTGTAGCTTGCGCCGCCGGACCGGACCGTTTTGCTGTTGATATCCAGCACCTTATGGCTGGGTACTGTCGCTGAAGTGTATTTATAGGAAATGACATTTCCATCCTGACGCGGATATCCCGCGGCAAACGTTACGCCGTCATTCGTCTCGCCTGCCGCGTCGTATGCAACGATCGGAGCCTGAAGAGAGACGGGCACGCTGCCGATGCTGCCCGCGTCATAGGTCACCGTGGCCGGATTCGGCGAGGTTCCCAGCCAGACCATAACATAAAGCGGGGTTCCTGCCCCATCATGCCACACTTTGTTGCCGCCCACCTGTGCGTTCAGCTGGAGATTTGCCGCAGGAATCACAAATGCGGCGCTCTCCATTGTGACAGAGCCGAATTTTGCAATGGCATCACGCCGGGCTGTCTTGCACGCATACCCGCCGTTGTCATTGCAGGCAATCACCACCTGTTTGACGTAATATCCCTCATCAGGAACGATTGTTATGCCCTTCTGCGCCAAAACAGACTGGGTCGTAAGACCGCTCCATTCGTATTTGCTGCTGTCAGTTCCAATATAAATTTTGAAATGTCCTTTGGCACTGTCAGCCGTGCTGACCATGGTGTTGTCGCTGTTGTGTCCGTAATACTGCTTCCAGCCAACCTGCGTCGAACTGCTGACCGCCAGCGCGCCTGCCGGCAGCAGGCTCAGGATCAGAAGCACGACAAGAAGAAGCGACAGGCTTCTTTTTACCCTTTTCACCTTTTTCATTCTGCAAATCTCCTCCTGACTTGGAAATATAAAACAAATTATCTGACCGGATCAACACTGCCGGTCTGATGCGGCAGTGTCTCCGCACAGATTTCCGGTTTCCGCACCGCTGTTTTATGCATCATTCATGGCAGCACCCTCTCCACTCCATGTTCAGGCGCAGCCCGGTTGCTTCCGCCCGGCTGTTGATCAGGCACAGCACAAAAGGCAGGCAATAGATACGCCGCTGGGACGCCTGAAAAAACGTTGTTTCTGTCCGCAGAACTGTTCTGATTTTCCGCAAAACAGCTGTAACCTTCACCGCATCACAGAGAATGCCGGTATTCCTCTGCAGGATAACCCCGGATTTTCATTCATTTTAAAACATTTTGTTTTATAAGTCAAGATAACAAAATGTTTTATTTATACT
Source organism: Oscillospiraceae bacterium (assembly GCA_016293865.1). Lineage (GTDB taxonomy): Bacteria > Bacillota > Clostridia > Oscillospirales > Oscillospiraceae > JAEDDG01. The sequence goes on from JAEDDG010000006.1 coordinate 28,498, forward strand.
TTTCGTGTAATCATATTCACAGAGGAGCGACACTATGTATACAAGAATCCGGGATTTAAGAGAAGACATGGATCTTCGGCAAAAAGACATCGCAGGCTATCTTGCATGTACGCAGGTATGTTATTCGCATTATGAAATCGGAAAACGTGACATTCCGACAGACGTACTCATCAAACTGGCTGATTTCTACAAGACAAGCATTGATTATCTTCTCGGCCGCACTGATATTCGCAAGCCATACCCGAAATCCAGACAGGAGCATTGAGCTTTCTGTTAGTCACTTTTTCTGTACCTTCAATGCATACGCATTATATATCCCGCTGCGCGCACATTCTGTCGCAAACGCACGAACGCACAAAAAAGCCTGTTCTTTTCCTGTGCCGCCCTGCGGGCAGCATTCTGAACAAAACGTTGACTTCACGAAAAAAGCTTGATATGATATTTAAATCAGCAGCTCAGAGACATCGCAGATTTGCCCATGCCTGACCGCCGCCCGGCTGTCTTTATCCGGCATGATGGCTCCGGAGATATTCTGCGTCCGGCTCCTGTCTGCGCATGAACACGCAAAAGTCTGCGCTGCCCGGTTCCAGTCCGGCCGCATGATTCTCCCGGTCTGCATATGACCTTCCGGATGCGGATCGTATTCCGCGCCCTTTAAATGTTTATTGATGAGGAGACTCTCTATGATTTTCGATCAGTTGAACAGCAGCATTTCCGACGTCGCCAGGCAGCTCACCAGGCAGTCCGACGCCCGCTGCGTAAATCACATCAACGGCTCCGGATTCAAAGCCAAGGTGGCCAAGCTGATTGCTCTGCTGCAGTCGGCAATGTTCCCCAAAATCTATAACGAAGCCGCACAGGATCCCGAAACCGGCTTTGCCAGCACCAGCAACTACCTGCACCAGGCTTCCATCCTGCTGTACGGACTCTGCCGCGATGTGATGTCAGAGCAGGACAATTACGACCCGGAACAGATTGTCATCGAATTTATCCGCAGCATCAGCGAAATCGCTGACATTCTGGAAAGTGACATACGCGCTGCATACGAAGGCGACCCCGCCGCACGCAGCGGCGAGGAAATCATGCTCGCTTATCCGTCTTTTGAGGCAGTCAGCATCTACCGGCTCGCCCACAGCCTTTTCAGGCTGGGCGTTCCGCTCCTGCCGCGGATGATGACCGAATATGCCCACCAGCGCACCGGGATTGACATTCACCCCGGCGCGCAGATCGGCCGCAGCTTCTTTATCGACCACGGCACCGGCGTCGTGATTGGTGAAACATGTGTTATCGGCAACCGGGTCAAGCTCTATCAGGGCGTCACACTGGGCGCAAAGAGCTTTGAGCTGGATGAAAACGGCAACCCGGTCAAGAACATCAAGCGTCATCCCAACATCGGCAACAATGTCATTATCTATGCCAACGCCACCATTCTGGGCGGCGATACATACATTGGCGACAACTGCGTCATCGGCGGCAACACCTGGCTGACGCACTCTGTGGAAGCCGGCAGCACTGTCAGCAATGACGGCCGCGTATACAAACCGCGCTGCAGAGCCGGCATTCAGTGCGACGATTGCCCTGCAAGACTCCAGTAATTCAGCGCGCCGGGATTGTTTCCCGGCGCGTTCTGTATACCATCGGTCAAAACCGGCCAAACCGGCGGTTTCCCCGTCTGTTTGGAACATTTCCGCCAATGCATCGTCTCATTTGACACAGTATTCCAAAGGAGGAGCACAGGATTGGCACACAATAAGGATGAAGATACAATCGATCTAAGCGAGATTTCCAAAATCTGTAAAAATACGCAGCCCCAGCGTCCGGCGGCGCAGCAGCCATCCCGGCGCCGTCCCATGTCTGGTCAGATCTCCCCGCAGCAGACTCTGTCTGCAGACGAAGACGGCCTGTGGGATTTCGACGATGCGCAGTCTTTTGACTCCGGCATCCGTCAGCGGCCGGAACCGGACGCACAGCGCGCGCACATCTTTGATTTTGATTTTTCTGATCCGCACGACCCGTACACTGATCAGCCGCAGCCGGCATCCGGCAGGCCGCAGAATATGTACGATTCCGGAAGGCACCCATACGCCAGCGGCGTCGACGCATACGGGGACGCCCAGCCATATGACACGACTGTGCCGGAAATTCCGGAGTATGAACGCACCGGTCACACCGGTACCCGACGGAAACGCAGAAAAAAGCACCGCTTTCTCCGCTTCCTTCTGATTCTTTTGGGGCTCCTGATTCTGATATCGGCCGCGGCAGCCCTGTTCGCCCGTCCGCCCAAACGGGAAACCGAGGGGCTCGGCAGCCGCACCGGCGACACTGTCAACGTCCTCATTGCCGGAACTGACCAGGACGGCACGCGGACTGACACCATCATGCTGGTCTCCATCAGCAAGAAAAGCGGAAAAATTTCCCTGACCAGTGTTCCCCGCGACACACTGGTCGATAACGTCTACACCTCCCAGAAAATCAACAGTGTCTACGGCTTCAACGGCACCGGCTCCGACGGTATGGAAGCGCTGATGGCCGAGTTGACTGAAATTCTGGGCATCACGCCGGATGGCTATGTGCTGGTTGATCTGGACGCGTTTATCCAGCTTGTCGATCTGATGGGCGGCGTCTGGTTTGACGTGCCCCAGGACATGCATTATGAGGACCCAACGCAGGACCTGTACATTGACCTGACAGCAGGCTATCAGAAGCTGGACGGACAGCACGCCATGCAGCTGGTACGCTTCCGCTCCTATGCCATGGCGGATCTGCAGCGCGTCAACGTGCAGCGCGATTTTATTCAGGCAGCCCTGAACCAATGGCTGTCTGTCAAAGGCGTTCTGCATGCGCCGCAGGTTGTCCGGCTCATGCAGGAAAACGTCCAGACTGATCTCTCTGTCAGCAACATGATCTGGCTGGCTCTGGCCATGAAATCCTGCGGCACCGACGATATGGAAACAATGACCCTGCCCGGCGTACCCGGCATGTATGACGGCGTGTCGTTCTTCATTCTGGACAGGCAGGCTGTGGTGGACACGGTCAACAGTGTTCTGAACCCTTACGCCGACGCGGTCACCACCGACCGGGTTGTCATCAAAACCTACTGATTTCCAGGTAAATTCACCAGCGCTGCAAAAGTGTATTTGACACAGCCGGAATGATGTGGTATGATAAACACAATTCAACACCAAGAGAAAGCATTGAAGAAAAGTAGTACCTGATATTTGCCGGGCAAAGAGAGCGGGCGGCTGGTGTAAGTCCGCGTCGGCCATACAGGGAAGCCGTTTCTGAGCTTCGGATCGAAAGCGCTCTGCGCCGTTAGTGCCCGACGGGTGCCGCCCGTTACAGCGACGCGATATGTTTGTATCGGCAGAGTGCGGGCATTTGCCCGAATTCAGGTGGTAACACGGATAAATTTATTCGCCCTGAACAGACTGAGTCTGTTCAGGGCGTTGTTTTTTGGAGGTACTCCTATGCGAATCATCAATAAATCTGCAAAACTGGAACATGTATGTTACGATGTGCGCGGCCCGGTGCTGGATGAGGCCAATCTCATGCGCGCGCAGGGCATCCAGGTAATGCCGCTGAATATAGGAAACCCGGCCGTTTTCGGTTTCCACGCGCCTGATTCCCTCCAGAAAACCATGTCGGACGCGCTGGCCCGCTCTGACGGTTATTCGGATTCCAAGGGTCTTCCGCAGGCGCGCGAGGCCATCGCAGGCTACTGCGCAAAAAAGGGCATCCGCGGCGTCCAACCGGATGATGTCTATACCGGCAACGGCGTCAGCGACCTGATCATGATGTCCATGCAGGGTCTGCTGGACAATGGCGACGAGATGCTTGTTCCCATGCCGGACTATCCTCTGTGGACAGGCGCCGTTACACTGGCCGGCGGCCGTGCCGTACATTACCGCTGTGATGAACAGAGCGGCTGGTATCCTGATCTGGCAGATATTGAACGCAAAATCACAGACCGGACAAAGGGTATCATCATCATCAATCCGAATAATCCCACGGGTGCGCTGTATCCGGTCGAAATTCTTGAAAAAATCGTGGATATCGCCCGCAGACATGACCTGATCATCTTTTCCGATGAAATCTACGACCGGCTGGTCATGGACGGCCTTCAGCACACCTCCATCGCCTCTTTGGCGGACGACGTGTTCATGGTCACGCTCAACGGCCTGTCCAAGTCCCACCGGGCAGCAGGCTACCGTGTCGGCTGGATGGCGCTGAGCGGAGACAAGCGCGGCGCACAGGATTATATTGCCGGTCTGAATCTTTTGTCCAACATGCGCCTTTGCTCCAACGTTCCGGCACAGTCCATCATTCCCGAAGCACTGAACGACAGCGCGCCGGATCTGGACATCCTCCCCGGCGGCCGGATCTACGAACAGCGCGAACTGATTACAAATGCGCTGAACGACATTCCCGGCCTCAGCGCAGTCAAGCCCAGCGCCGCATTCTACATCTTCCCGAAGCTGGACATCAAGCGCTTCAATATTACGGACGATGAGCAGTTTGTGCTGGATTTCCTGCGGGCACATCACATTATGCTTGTGCACGGCAAGGGCTTCAACTGGGATCAGCCGGATCATTTCCGCATTGTCTATCTGCCCTGCGCGGAAGACCTGTCCATGGCTGCCGACAAACTGCGCGGCTTTCTGTCCGGTTACCGGCAGGCATAATCGTTTCTTCCGAGAGCGACGATGCACGGCGGCAGCCATGCGGTACTTATAAGTACATTTTTACCCTGTTCATGAAATAAAGAGACAGCCGCCCTGGCTCCTTGACATAAGAAATTGAAGGAGCCGGGGGCGGCTTTTTATTCATGTTCCGGTATAGTCTTCGCAGCTATACCGTTTTTGTTTCTTTGAACAGTTCTTTGTTTTTCGCACCTCCAGCACTTCTTCTGATCCTCCAGCCGCAGGAACATTCCGGATGCCCGCACCATCGGAACAGATATATGTGGGCAGAACTGTCTCTCCGTCAACGACCCGTTTTGTAGTTAACATAGTGCACCATTCAACCCCACACGGACGGCTGCAGGTGTCAATTTCCTGATTGCAGTAAACTTCTTTGCTTTCTCAGCACATACAGATACAAAAATAAGCATCAGCGGCAGGGAGAAATCCTTACCGCTCTTTTCTGCTCAAAAATGTTATAATGGGTGTGAGACTTTTTCTGTACTCATACGACTAATAAGAGAGAGGGATGAAAAATACCCCCTTTCGGAGAGGAGAAAGTCAATGGATAACGGTGCAAGTAGCTACCGCCGTTTCCTTGATGGTGATGACAAAGGGATAGCTGAAATCGTGGGAGATTATAAAGATGGTCTTATTCTTTATTTGAACGGTTATGTCGATAATATTTTCATTGCCGAGGAATTGACGGAGGATACCTTCTTTCGGCTAATAACAAAGAAGCCGAGATATTCGGGTAAATGTTCATTCAAGTCCTGGTTATATGCAATCGGACGAAATGTATCGGTTGATTTTATGAGGCACAATTCAAAGCTGCTCAATACCCCTATCGAAGATATGGAAAACTATTTGAGCGAGGAACTGAGCCTTGAACAATCCTACATAAAGGAAGAAAGAAAAATCATAGTCCACAAGGCACTATCCGAACTTACAACCGATTACAGAACGATCCTTTGGCTTGTGTTCTTTGAAGGGTTTTCCAGCAAAGAAGCGGCAACCGCTTTGAAAAAGAGCGACCGTCAAATTAAGAATCTCCTTTACCGCGCGAAACAGTCTTTGAAATCAAAACTTGAAAAGGATGGCTTTGTTTATGAAGAATTGTGATGAAATGGTAAATAGCCTGCTTGAACGCAGAGAACAGTATGTTGCCGAACAGAAAAGGAAAAGAAGGGTAATTACTCGTACAGCAACTTCTATGTGTTGTGTCTGCCTTGTTGCTCTGTTAAGTTTCGGTATATGGCAGAGCGGATTGTTGGACACAACACCACCTGCAACATTAAATGATTCAATCAATATCGGCGAAAAAGATTATATTAACCCAGATGAATTGAATGCTGACGCAGACACCCAAACATCTAAAAACGATGCGGATTTGAGTAACAATTCTTCTGCTGCAAATGATAATGTTGGGAATCATCCTAATAACTACAGTCCTAACGGAAGCGAAAAGACTATGATTTCTTCGTTTAGTATAAACGGAACACCATCTGCTTCGTATGCAACACCCGAAAATGGCAAATTTTATTTTTCGATACCGTTGAGTGAAGCTATGAATGAATTTGGAGATAGTGTTTTGTATCGTGTAGTCGTTGATGTGTTCAACAACAAGGAACAGTTATCATCAGATAGCAGCCAAGTACAAGACGAGTGTGAACGACTTTCGAATATTGGATATGTCGTTGCCTACGAAACTGTTTCCAATGGAGAATCTTATCATTATTACTTTACTCTACACGCCACTTATGATGAATTGACAGAGTTTATTGCAAATGAAAGCTATGGATACTTTTTGTTCTTGTATGATGAACGAGTAGAATCAACTGGGGAATCGCCGATATTATCTAATGTCTTTGTGCAATGACAGCAGACACCCTGCACGATTCAGAAGTCTTGCAGGGTGTTTCGCAGCATAACATCCAAGATGATAACATCCGGCTCGTCATCAACAAGCAAAATTTTATACGCATTCATTCAACTGCTTCCTTCTTCCTTTTGGCATCTGTATCGTCACAGTCCTTCAAGCGCTTGTCAGCGGGTTTTTCGGCATTTTTAGGAAAATAACAAGTATTACCAATCTTCTCGGCACCAATAACACGACCTGCATTACAGTATTGCAGTACTCCCCATCTGATATTTCCCACTTTTCAGCAGCCTCTTTTGCCGTTATACCATCAATATCGCATCTTTTGTATTGCAACTATACTTCGTTTGTCCAAAGAATACAAGCTGCGGCAGCCTTAAGTTTATCTTAATTCCAGTCATTGTGATTAATAACGGCATCATGGGCAAAGGCCTATGGCAGGTTCATTTGAATAGCCGAATTTGCCTGTCAAGGCATAGCGGGCCGCTATTATGCTTTGGCATAATTTGTTTTTTCCTGCAAATTCACCGTATCCGACCGTCAGAACAGATTCTCCAAAACGCGAAATGGACACTTCACAATGTGAAGTGTCCATTTCACAGTCTGTCTCTATATTTGTGAACCGCCGGACAGCTGCCGCACTGTTCTTCTGCAGCCGTCCGCCAATACCCGTTTGCCGTACATCCTTATACGCTCAGCACCTCTTTATAATGCGACTTGCTGACAAAAATTTCTTCTCCCGTGCTCAGCTGTACCGCTTTCTTCTGCTTGTCAACCAGTACAATCTCATTTCTGTTGATCAGATAACTCTGATGCGCGCGAACGAAATGCTGCGCCGGAACACGCCGTTCCACCTCTGCCAGTTTTCCCAGGAAGGAATATTCCGCTCCGCTTTTCAGATGCAGATAAATATAATTCCGCTCACTGCAGAAATAAAGGATGCTGCTGTATGGAAAGCGGTATTTCATCGTCTTGGTTTCCCATATGAAATTCCCCCGGAGGGCAGCCTGATCAGCTATTGTGCTGATCGTCTGATAGTATTCCCTGTCCGTTGGCTGATCAAGGTACAGGATTGGCCTCGCGGGAAAAAGACTGCTGAAATAAGAGACGATTTCCCGGGCATTCTGCGGAAGCCCGCAGCCGTAGTAAACCAGCGGGCAGGCGGGATTGACCTGATACAGCAGTCTGCCGATCCGGACGGACCGTTCCTTTTCCTCCGCGTTGATCAGGGCAATCTGTGCCTCACAGCATGCGGAGAGAATCTCATCCTTTTTCGCCGGGGATTTGAGCCATTTGATAGTGACTTCTGAATTCCGTGCAATGGCATAGGCCGCCAACGCATCGTGTATGGTCTTTTTAACGTCTTCAGCGGTCTCATAAATCAGCACGCACAGCCGGTCCACGGTATCCCTCCCTGTTATGTGTTTTCAAAGCAGTTCAGCACCGCAAGCTGCTCCGGTTCCAGAATGGCATCCAAAAGCTCGTTATACGCGGAAATTGTGCTTTTAATGCCGGGATCTTTTTCGTCGTAAAGCCTGAGCACCTCATCACACAGGGTTGAAAGCCGTTTTATATCCTCGCTCCTGCGGGCCGTCATCGGGCTGGCCTGCAGTCCGTTTTCTCCGGAAGCGCACTTCTCATAGGACAGCAGCACGCAATGCGGATAGGTAATGCGCAGGTAATAGGCGGGAGGAAAAGCTTTTACGCCGTTTCCGCCGGGCACCGCCCTGAAGCCGACAAAGGCTGCGCAGAGCTTCGAATCACAGAGCGTCAGCCGCGGATAGGTTCTCCGCAGCTGCAGAGGAAGAAGTCTGCCGAGAATGGCATCCTTCATGATCTTAAGATTGAATTCCTGAAATGTCATCACTTCAGCACCTCTCTTCTCAATCAGCGGGGAAGGCCGAAACCATAAAGCCGCCGCTGGGCATCCAGGACTCCATAAATTCCAGATAAGGGACAGACCGGCCGCAGCCGTTTTCAATGCCGGAATCGTTGATGATCACCCGCACATCCTGCGGATTGGAGTCGTCAATGCCGATCACCTGAACAGCGTGGTCAGCGCCGTAAATGGGATAGTTGCCGTAGCCGTCCACCCAAAGCGCCATACTGTCTACCGCCACAATCACGCGCCCGCCCTGATCGAGCGTATTTTTGATCTCCTGAATGCTCCCCTCATAATTCACATGGGTGTCGATCCCAAAAGCTTCAAGCAGGTTTCCCGTGTCGCTCAGCGGCGTGCCTTCTTCCGGATCAAACCATCCGTTGGCTTCAGCAAGGGTGCACAGCTGTTCCTCAGTCAGGTCCAGATCCAGAAACTCGTTGATGATGAACTGCTGGGAACAGACGGCGCAGGCGTTTTCCCCCTCCTGCATATGCCACTCTCCGGCCGCCTCGGCGATATCGTGGGCTTTGACACTCTCTCCGGCTTCTGTGCTCTCAGCGGGGCTTATTCGCTCGGTATCACAGCCGTCCTCCGTGGTCTCAAACACATCCACGACAGGCTCAGTGATGCGCCGGAACAGGTTTTCCAGCCAGGAGGAATCGTCCTGACTCAGTTCAGCGGTTTGGCGGACTTCCCTCAGGGCATCTGCCGCATTAAATTCGGGCAGTTCAATCTTTGGGCTGATTTCAGACAGCCCGTCTGTCATATTTTCAAAAAAGTCGTTCATGCAGACTCCTCCATGGCCCAGCTTAAAGGCTGATCGTTCCCGGAACAGCCATGCCGTATTCAATCACCTTGTCACCGCACAGCCATGCGGACTTGATCACGGTATACCCGGCACCGATTCTGAGTTTTTCACCATCTGCCGAAAAATACGCCCGCTGCATGGCCGCATCAACGGTATAGACCGTCATGCTCTCCCGCTCTCTTGCAATACCTGCTGCATCGATGCAGCTCAGAAGGAGAGCAAATTTTTCCCGGCACAGAGATTCGTTTTCAGTATCAGCCTTGCTGAAACGGCTGAAAAACGCGCGTCTGAAATCCGGGTCGTCTGTCTGCTGCACGCGGCCGCACCACTCCTCATAGGCATCAGGGGAAAGCCCTGTGCGGTTCTGTGCCGCCTGGTATAACCCCTCGTAAAGTCCGTTGAAATCCTCCGCGCGGAGTTTGATGCCCTGCGCAATCAGATCAAGCGTATCAGCGTCCCGGGCGCCGCTTTTCTCCGCGTCGCGCTTCCGGAACAGACGTTTCCTGCCAAATACAGCGCTGCAGGCGGCTGCTGCCAGCAGCGTGATGCCTGTCCATTTCAATGCGGTTTTCATCACAGGAACCCCCTCTGATTGTCCGTCTCAATTCTCCGTTTTTTTAATATGTATCCAGGCCGCTGCATCGTCCCTGTCGCCGCAGACAATGGCGTTCCCCGGCGTCAGGCATGCAATGAGCGCCTTTTGTTCATCCCGCAGGGAGATGCTGGAGGCCATCACCTCCGAGTCGTCCGGAGAGATCAGGCGATGGATCACCTTGTAGTTTGTATTCTTGATGGCGTCAGGGATCAGTCTCGTGGGATACTGGTCCACAATCATCATTCCCTCGCCGTAGCTCCGGATTTCAGAGAGAATATTGGTGAACAGCTCCGCTACCACCTTCTGCGGATTGTTGGAGGATGCGCCGGCGTCAGGTTTCATGAGGATATTGTGCGCTTCCTCCACCAGCGTCAAATGCAGCAGCCTGTTCTCCTGGGCCTTTTTCCGGTACTGCGCATCGTAAGTGTACTGACTCTTCCGGTATTCATAAAGCGAGAGCATCAGCACAGACATAATCAGCGCCTTATCCCGCGCAGCGGAAATACCGCTGATGTTGATGATTGTCGGATGATCGAAAAGCTCACTGTAATCCGTGGAACGCATGACATTCAGAAGCTTCCCTCTCGTTCCGCGCGTCAGATACTGAAAGCGTGTTTCCAGACATGTGGTCAGATTGGCCCTGACCTTTTCTTCATAGTTCTTCCTCTGCAGCACCTGTCTGCTCATAGCCGTCAGCGCTGAAAGGAGCGGATAATGCGCCTGCTGCGGCATCATGGCGCCGCTGCTGAACACAGATGGATAAGCCAGGTCGTAGAGAGAATAAATTGTCTCGTCAATCAGGACCGGGAGAATATCCTCTGTGGGCAGACTGGCATTGATGAGTGAAATCAGATTCTCGCAGCGCGATGTCATATCAACCATGGCGCCGGGAACAGCCGCAGGCTCAAACGGGCAGAGATGCAGCGTCCGCAGAGGCGTTCCCTCAAAGCTGTCATAGCCGGGCATATATATGCGGAATTGCTTTTCCTCCGGCAGCGTTCTGTTCATTTGAATTGCCCAGCGCACATAGTCGTCTTTCGCCGGTTCAATGATCAGTGCAGGCACGTCCTTTTGCAGCAGCTCTGTCAGAATCCGCTTGCAGGTACAGGACTTGCCCGAACCCGTGGAGCCGACCACCAGAGAGTGGCGCACCAAATCATTATGATTGATGAAATACTGGGCGTTCTGCTCCACGCCCATGTTCACCACGTTGCCGAGACGAATGGAGTCTCCGTCGATCACAGGTGGGTTGTTGGCAAAACGCACGGCCGTCTTGACATAGCGCAGGCCAGGCGCGTCGCACCGCGGAAGCGATGTTGCCAGCGCAAATTCCTTTGTATTCATCGGCGTGCTGAGATACTGGTACCGCTTTCCGAAAATATGCCACTCAGTTTCTTCCGTCATGCCGGGTGCAGCATTGTCAAACAACGGGATCATGTTGAAGTGATCACGGACAATCTCCAGCGCACCGGACTGTTCCTGAAGAATGTGCAGCCGGATCGGTTCCACATAGCTTTCCTTCCCGGCGTAGATGGAACGAAGCATACCGTTGACGGTGGTGACGTCCTTTCTGTCCCCCGCCAGGACATAAATGCCCACATTCCAGTAGCCCAGATTCCGCCCCTGCTTCATCCTCTCCACATGCATCTCAGTAAGCTGCTCGGCATACTGGGCAAATTTATCCAGATAGGATGCGTTGATCGACAGGCTGATCTGATTGCTGATGGATTTGTTCAGATTTCCCAGCGCCGTGCCAGCCGCCAGACCCATTGTACTGCCCACCAGGCCAAAAACGCCGCCCAACAGGCTGGGAAGCTGGGCAACAGTGAACTGGTTCAGGCCTTTTTGGCTTGTCTCACCCTGGCTCTTGCTCTCGTTCACCGTCCGGTCCACAAAGGTATGAATTTCACTGCCCAGCGTACGCATACGGTTCATGATATCGGTGGTTTCCGCATCGGTAACGGGGTCTGCAATCACCATCAGACAGTAATCCCGCTCATCATTCCGCTGGCCGCGAATGCCGAAGGCCAGCGGATCCAGCGTCTGGAGGACGCCGGGACCCTTTCCGTCAGAAAAAGACGGCAGACCGGTGACGGCGCCGACAGACTTGTACTTCATCATATTCATGGTGAGGTCAAGCACAATCTCACTGTCACTGAGCCGGTGCAGCTCGATGCCGGGCATACTGCCGGAGGTTGCCTCCATAATCTGCTCTATGGCATCATCGGAGGAATAAAATGAGCGGTTGGAACGCACGCCAATAAAAAGTCCCGTCTGGCCGTGGTTCCTCTGCAGGAGGAAGTAAACACGGTAGCCCCACTCGTGCAGCGAGGACAAAACGCCCTGCCAACGGTTGAAAAGGTCATAATTCTCCGCATTATCCGGACGCACCGGCAGTCTTGAAATCTTGAGCCAAGTAATGGGCGCAGTCGCTTCCGCATTGACATGAAAGGATTTCCTGCTGCCCACGTCCTCCAGGGAACCGCGCTCCAGGACCTGATCCAGCAGTTCACGGAACTCGCTGCTTGGCACAACAATGGGATTCTGGAGCTTCAGACTGTCCGGATTGATGCCGCGCGCAAGATCCGACAGCCTTATATTCCGTTCGCTCATATCTCGTTCCCCTTCCGTCAGTTATTTCTTTGCCTCTTCCTCGGACTTCTCACGGGCCAGATCCCGCTGCGCATTCTCAATGGCAATCTTATTGTCGTTCTTATAGGCTTGCTCCAGCTTCCACTGCGCATGGGACACGCTGCCCAGCTTTCTCTCACCATTTTCCGAACCGGTATCGCCGGCGGGAGCCGCAGGGGCTTCCGGCGCACGGAAAGCGATTGCTTCGTTGTACAGTTTCATATCAGCGTCAAGAACCGCCTGGGCGCTCTCAACACCGCGCATGGCGGTCATGACGCCGGTGCCGCGCGCAATTGCCTCATCCAGCTGTTCCTGGGCGTAGGTCAGATGCTTCACATCAGAGTCCATTTTCAGACTGATGGCGTCCGGGCTGGGGCCGACATACTCGCCGGAGCCTTCCGCACCCGCAGTGTCCTTTGTAAACGTACGGACATCAATGCCGAAGCTGTCGTTCTGAAACGAACCGGAATCAGAAACGGCGGCAGTTTTTTCGCCGGCATCCTCAGGGGCTTCCACATAAAAAACGGCGTCCGGCAGATGGAGAGGATCGCTCCGGTCGGCCTGAGCCGCCTTGGCAGCTTCGGCCGCGTCAGTTGTGAAGCGAATTTTCGGCATCAGATCGTGTTCCATCATCTCCGCAAAGCTTGCATTCTGAAAAGCAGAAAGCTTCAGATCTTCAGCTGTGTCCGCCGCCGTTTCCGACACAGCGTCAAAATTTTCAAATCCCATGGATTGCTCCTCCTCTGATGATTGTGGTCTTATCATACCCCGGCGCAGGCAGGCCGGATGATCAAATGGATTTTTGGTTCGCAAAAAAGGATAATTGTCCCATGTCCGTTTCAAAGCATGCGGCTGTGCGCTTTACAGCTTGTGCATCTTCATTTTATATTTCCCGACAATTTTCGTGCCTTCGTAGAGGATCATTGTCCATTCTGTCGCCGCAATCACATTGCAGTCTGCCTTGACTGTCAAATCCATGTCCCTGGAAATATCCAGCTCAGCAGCGGCGCCCAACACCCACGCGTGCGTCAGGCTCGGAAAACTGAAAAACAGCGAATGCCCGCCGTGGCTCAGGGGAATGGAAATTGTGTCGTCAATTCGCATTTCATAGGTGTCTGACTGATCCACTCTGATATGTAACTTTGCGACCGCGCCTGCCCATTGCTTCATTCTTGTCAGCGTCAGCCTGTGCATTCCGTCCGTCTCAGAATGGGAATTTTCGTTGGAACCGTCCGCACAGGCGCCGGAATTGTCCGGATGTCCCGCAGGGATCGAATATCTGCCTGTCTGTTGATTCGCAGTGCTGTGCTGATCAAGCACTTTTTCCAGGTCCTTTTTTATATCCTTTCCCTTTTCAACACACCCGCCCAAAAATGCCTGTGCACTGGAATACCCTTTCCTTGCCGTTTTGCGCACCCATTTTGCAGTCTGATCCCAGGTCTGCTCATTGGCCGCAGACGTCTGCCTCTTTGCGGCGCCGCCCGCGTTTTCGGCGCTGCCGGAGCTCTCTGATTCTTCCGTCCGGGACTCCTCCGCAGTGTCTTCCTGTCTGAGCAGCAGTTTGCTGTAAATCAGTCCCAGAGACACTGTCATCTGCGGATTGGGCAGGCCGATCGTGCGGCTTTTATCTCTCCGCACTGCTGCCAGCATCGGATGCTCCAGATACCCAGCCATCGTCCCGTCGATGATCTCCCGGGCAAAGTACCACGCGCTGTGACCGCCCGTAAGAATCACAAGGTCAACGCCGACGGCGGCAAAATCCGGATCAAGTGCCGCCGTCCTGTCCAGGCAGCACCGCACCAGATGCGCATAATCCTGCAGACCGCCGCATATCAGCTTCTCAAAAGCCGACCGGTCGAAGGCAGGGAACCCGCTGCTGAGCATCTGTGCACAGGCGGAAATATATGCGCAGGTGGTCACTGGTTTTCCGGCCGCCAGTGTAACCGAGACATTCCGTTCTTTCCACAGTTTTGCCTGTCCCGGGCTCGCCGCAAATTGGTGGGCAATGACGGCCAGTTCCGGATTCAGCGCTTTATTCAGATAATCCTCCACATACTTTTCCAGTGCCGTGTCGATCTCACGGCCGCCGAAAGTGGGCTCATCAGCGCTCTGGGGCCAGTTGGTCACCAGACCGACACCGAGACTTCCGTCCTCACCAAACTGATACCGGCACACCGCCAGATCGGTGGTGCCGGCGCCCATATCGATCAGCATCAGATAACCGGTTCTGCCGGTACTGAGCAGATTGCTCCCCGCGTTCTGACAAAGCACAGTGGAAACGGCGGCAGCCGCTTCGTCAACGCCTGTGACATTCCGGAACCCAGCCGCACGCGCCGCCTCCAGCATGAAGGCGGCAGTCTCCGCCTGCCACTTGACCGGATAGGAAACGATGGTTTCTTCCGTATCATCCGCCGCGCCGAGATTGCCGGCCTGCTGTGCATATGTCGTGTAAAGGAAGCAGAAAAATCTCTGTGTAATCCGCCGCGCCTCCTCCTGCTCGCGCGCATCCGGGCTTTCCAAACGCATTTTGAATTCCCTGTAAACACGCGCTCCGTCCAGCTGCTCGGCGGCTTTTTCCCCGAAATCGAACGAACCATCGGCATTCTCACGCACAATGGACGCCACATAACCGCTGGACTCCCCATAATTGAACATGACGGGCATGTAGCTGAACGCATCTTCCACCGGCTGCCCGTCGTTGTATCGCTTGACGTTCATATAGGTGGTGCTGGTTCCGAAATCAATGCCAATCACTCTCTGCATAGCGAATACTTCCCTTCGTTCATCCTGCTGTCAGTCTACACCGTTTCGGGGAGCGCCGCAGGAAAAAGTATTTTTACCCCGCAAAACAGGATTATTGGTAAACTTTTAATCTCAGCTGTGCTTATCGTCCACCAGATCGGACAGATGCTGGAAGTCATCCAGAAACGCATCAATGCGGGACTTGTCAGAAAGGTACTCCGTGAGCTCCCGGTTGGTGCCTTTCTGCATGTAATAAAATGCTGCCAGATCACTGCCGCGGCGTGTGACAATAAACCGGAGCCGACGGATACTGCCGTACTGATGCTCAAACAGAAAACCGGCCTCGTTATTGCTGCCACGGAAATTAAAGGACACCCTGTAATCGGGGAACACGCCCTTCTGGGGGATACAGTCTGAATCGCACAGCTTTTTGCAGCAGAAATCCATGCACTTCTCAACCAGAATACGGTTCGTCTCGCGGTCGGTCATCATAAAGCCCTTCTCCCATTATGCTGATTTGTATAGAAATACTCATATTAAATTATACTACGCAGAAAAAAAGATGTAAATGTGGAAAAAACGCATCATTTGCCGCCCGCAGCAAAAAAGGACAGCCCTGTATGATCCTGAAAGGCAATACAGAGCTGTTGACTATTCAATATCCGCATCCGGAAGCACACCGCGCTCAGCCGATGGATGGCCGCAATCCTGATGTAAAACCATCCGACACGATTTCCGTCGGCATTGCATCTGACATAAAAACAGGCCCGGCAATATTTTGCCGGGCCTGTTTGAAAGCCGACTCAAACTCAGTGGATCTTTCTTGCGGTATAGGTGGTGTGCAGGAGCTCGTGAGCCTTGTGGCTGTTGGGCTCGCCCAGGTACTCGGCATAAATTGCCTTGACCTCGGGGTTCTCATGGCTCTTGCGCAGCGGCATGTTGGCATCTTCGCTGTAAAGGGCCTTTGCACGGTCAGCGCGCAGATCCGTGAAGTTGTGGACATAGCCGGGCTGATGAGGCTGACCGCCGCCGTTGACGCAGCCGCCGGGGCAGCACATGACTTCCACAAACTGATAATCCTTTTCGCCGGACTTGATCATATCCAGCAGCTTTGCAGCGTTGGCCAGGCCGGAAGTCACAGCGACCTTGACCTTGGTGCCGCCCAGGTCATACTCGGCTTCCTTGATGGCCTCCGTGCCGCGGACTTCCTTTTCCCGCATCTCCAAAACCGCGCACGCTTTTTGCGTCAACGTTGGCCCATCTCTGCCGCTTTGCATTCAATTTTATGCCGGAATGCGCGGAAAATCAAGAAAAAACCGTCCTACCGGGGTCCGGCAGGACGGTTGGATCCCTTTGCGTGTGGGAATGCGGAATCCGATTAGCCAAAGTGCAGCTCCGCCACTTCTATGTCGAACCCGTCCGTCACAAGTTCTGGTAAATACTGAAGGCCCGGGGTACCATCAAAGGTATAGGCAATGTCGCCAATGATGTAATAGAAATGGCTGCCATTGAGCGCAAGATAAAGCGGCGTTTCCGGACTTGTGAGATGCGCGATACACGCAAGCGCTTGTCGATACGCGTCAGAGGCGTCTATATGCGGTTCACACACTTCGCCGCCAAGGGACGCCAGCTCCAGGAAATACTTGCATTTCCCGCTTTCTGCATCCACCAGCGGCACAAGAAACCGTCCTAAAAGTACGCCTTTCCCGTCCGGGTCAGAATATAGCTCTTCATGCTGGAACTTGGCGATAGCGGGACCGGGCGTAAGACCCTTATAAAAGCCGTACGGATCTTCCTGCAAGAACCACTCAACCGCGTTTTGAAAGTCTTCCGGCAGCGGATAGGTCGCCGCGTAAAGGGCTGCTGCAGGTGCATCCTCCAGTTCAAGCGCCTGGACGGTATACACGGGGTTTTTGGCTTTGGTGATACCTGTAGAATAGCCGTCCCCTTTCTCCTCGCTTTCCACCGCTTCAAACTGCCCACAGGCTGTCAGAAGAAGCAGGCACGCCGCGAGAAGGAGGATGCGGCTGATTTTATTCACATGATCACACCCCTCTCACAAAAATCAGTATACTGATGCATACCATGTGGTATAAGTAAGGGATCCGCCATTGTAGTAAAAGCTTCCGCCGGTCGTACCGGTTCCATAGCGCAGCGAATTGTAGTTCGGGTCCCTGAAGCCATACGTTAATGACGTCCCACTCTTGGAGATGTATCTCAACACAATTGCATGCTTAACATTTCCATTTATCATACGGACAATGATTGGCTTATCATAGGTATCCATCTGCACATAAGCAGCTGTCGCATCCATTGCAGAAGACACATGGGTCGCAGTCATACCGCAATGACTATACGCCCGCGTATACCAAATATTCTCACCCGCTGGTGTCCCGCCATAAAGATTAACCAGCGCATTATAGGTATTCTTTGCGGTATAAGACACGCCCATGCGGTATTGGCAGATCATCGCGACACAAGCCGCCCAACAGATTCCTTTTCCGTTAACTGAGTCATTTGCTACATACGGAACATTCAGACCAACACTGAAATCCACATCTCTTGTGGTCACGTGCTTGGCTGCGGCGACATCGGCATTTTCGATTGCTGTTTCCTGCAACACCGGCGCGACACGGGGATATGCGGAAATGCTTCTATTGAGCAGGGCATCCGAATTTCCCGCCGTCAGCAGGGCATTGCCTGCCGCAGTCTGCAGGATGAGCATTTCACTCTCGGCCACCAGCGCCATAGGCGCGCCGCCGGAGAGCGCCGCTTCCACGTCCGCATTGTCGTCAAAGCCAAAGTTCGAAGAATACTGACCGTTTATATAGGTCACGAACAGGTTCGCGATGTAATCCCCGTCATCTGTGACAAAATAAGTCCGGGCGTTGGAGTCGTTATGGCCGTGGACGACATAGCCTTGTGACACTGCAATTTCACCGTACACATTGTCATTTTCGAGGCTCAAATAATGCGGCAAAACACTCTGCACATACGCATCCATCGCACTTTCATTCAACACTGTGTCGGCTTCGCTGCCATCCGTGGCGCCGGCAAAGGGCACAGACATCAGCAGCATGATCACGCATAAAACCAGGCTGAAAAGCCCTCACATTTTTTCATTTCTTTCTCCTTTCCGTTCGTCATCCGTTTCTTTCCGCTTCCATGAGACTGCCGGAGAAAACATGGGAATCACCTTATTTTACACATACGCTTGCCCCCAAATTCAGTATAACATATTGTGCAATTTTATCAATATATATTCTGTATTTTAATTATTTTTCTCCAATTTGACACTTTCCTAAATAAAAAACAGGCCCGGCAATATTTTGCCGGGCCTGTTTGAAAGCCGACTCAAACTCAGTGGATCTTTCTTGCGGTATAGGTGGTGTGCAGGAGCTCGTGAGCCTTGTGGCTGTTGGGCTCGCCCAGGTACTCGGCATAAATTGCCTTGACCTCGGGGTTCTCATGGCTCTTGCGCAGCGGCATGTTGGCATCTTCGCTGTAAAGGGCCTTTGCACGGTCAGCGCGCAGATCCGTGAAGTTGTGGACATAGCCGGGCTGATGAGGCTGACCGCCGCCGTTGACGCAGCCGCCGGGGCAGCACATGACTTCCACAAACTGATAATCCTTTTCGCCGGACTTGATCATATCCAGCAGCTTTGCAGCGTTGGCCAGGCCGGAAGTCACAGCGACCTTGACCTTGGTGCCGCCCAGGTCATACTCGGCTTCCTTGATGGCCTCCGTGCCGCGGACTTCCTTGAAGTCAACAGACGGGCACTCCTTGCCGGTGACCACTTCGTACACTGTACGCAGCGCAGCTTCCATAACGCCGCCAGTTGCACCGAAGATGTGGCCGGCGCCGGAGGCAATACCCAGGAAGGGATCGCACTCTTCATCCGGCAGATCGGTGAAGATGATGCCGGACTGCTTGATCATCTTGGCCAGCTCACGGGTGGTGATGGAAATATCGATGTCGGGCACGCCGTTTCTGCCGAGCTCGGGTCTTGCAGCCTCGAACTTCTTGGCGGTGCAGGGCATAATGGAAACGACAACCATATCAGCAGGATCGATGCCGGCCTTTTCCGCATAGTAGGACTTGGCCAGAGCGCCGAACATACCCTGGGGGCTCTTGCAGGAGGACAGGTTCTCGATCATATCGGGATAATAAGTCTCGCAGAACTTAACCCATCCGGGAGAGCAGGAGGTAATCATCGGCAGCTTTCCGCCGTTCTTCAGACGGCTGATCAGTTCGGTGCCTTCTTCCATAATGGTCACGTCGGCAGCGTTGTCAACGTCAAACACCTTGTCAAAGCCCAGGCGGCGCAGGGCGGCAATCATCTTGCCTTCCACATTGGTGCCGATGGGCATACCGAAGCTCTCGCCCAGCTGTGCGCGGACGGAGGGAGCCGGAGCCACGACCACATGCTTGGTGGGATCTGCAAGCGCTTTCCAGACCTTGTCCGTATCGTCGCGCTCGGTCAGAGCGCCGGTGGGACATACGCTGATGCACTGGCCGCAGTTGATGCAGGCCGTGTTGGCAAGCGGCATATCGAAGGCGCTGCCCACATGGGTGTCATAACCGCGCTCGTTGGTGCCGATGACGCCGACAAACTGATTCTTCTGGCAGACGGCCACGCAGCGGCGGCAGAGAATGCACTTGGAGTTGTCACGGATCAGATGAATCGCAGAGTCATCGATATCCGGCTCACGGGTGCATGCGCCGTATTTCTTCTGGTCCACATCATACTCGCGGCAGAGGGTCTGCAGCTCGCAGTCCGTGGAACGGTTGCAGGACAGGCAGTCCATTCTGTGGTTGGAAAGCATCAGTTCCAGCGTACGCTTACGTGCCTGGCGGAGCTTGGGCGTGTTTGTCTGCACTTCCATTCCGTCGCTGACAGGCTGCACACAGGCGGCAGCCCAGGCACGGGCAGGACGGCCGCGGCCGTCATTGGTGATTTCGCAAAGGCACATACGGCAGGCGCCGATGGCGTTAATGTCCTTCAGGTAGCACAGAGTGGGTATGCGGATACCAGCAGCCTGAGCAGCCTCCAGAACGGTAGAATTTTCGGGGACCTCAACGGTCACGCCGTTAATTGTAACTTTAACAGTACTCAATTCTTTCAGCTCCTTCCTTATCTCTTGGAAATCGCGCCAAACTTGCACTTTTCAACGCATGCGCCGCACTTGATGCACTTCTTGGCATCAATAATCATTGCGGGCAGCTTCTTACCGGGCGCAATATAATCAGTCTTGCTGATCGCGCCGGCGGGGCACTGTCTTGCGCACATGCCGCAGCCGATGCACTTGTCGCGGTCAATGACATAAGCGAGGAGCTTCTTGCAGACGCCGGCAGGACATTTCTTATCCACAACGTGTGCAATATACTCGTCACGGAAATACTTCATTGTAGACAGAACCGGGTTCGGGGCGGTCTGGCCCAGTGCGCACAGGGAGTTGGCCTTCAGATGGTAGCACAGCTCTTCCATCTCATCCAGCATTTCCAGCGTGCCGCGACCCTCTGTGATCTCGGTCAGCATCTCCAGCAGGCGCTTGGTGCCGATCCGGCAGGGCGTGCACTTACCGCAGGACTCATCCACCGTGAACTCCAGGAAGAACTTTGCGATATCGACCATGCAGGTGTCCTCGTCCATGACGATCAGGCCGCCGGAACCCATCATGGCGCCGATTGCAGTCAGGTTGTCATAGTCGATGGGCGTGTCGATCAGGGATGCCGGGATGCAGCCGCCGGAGGGGCCGCCTGTCTGCGCAGCCTTGAACTTCTTGCCGTTGGGGATACCGCCGCCGATGTCTTCAATAATCTCGCGCAGCGTGGTGCCCATGGGGATTTCCACAAGGCCGGTATTGTTGATCTTACCGACAAGGCAGAAGACCTTGGTGCCCTTGGATTTCTCGGTACCCATGGATGCGAACCAGTCGGCGCCGTTGAGAATGATTCTCGGAATATTGGCGTAAGTCTCAACGTTGTTGAGGATGGTGGGCTTTGCAAACAGACCCTTGACAGCCGGGAACGGCGGACGGGGTCTGGGCTCGCCGCGGTGGCCTTCAATGGAGGTCATCAGCGCGGTTTCCTCACCGCAGACAAACGCACCGGAACCAAGGCGCAGATCGATATCGAAATCGAAGCCTGTTCCGAAGATATCCTTGCCCAAAAAGCCCATTTCACGGGACTGCTGGATGGCGATCTGCAGTCTGTGAATTGCGATGGGATACTCGGCACGGACATATATGTAACCCTGATGTGCGCCGATGGCATAACCGGCGATGGTCATTGCTTCCAGAACAACATGCGGGTCGCCTTCCAGAACGCTGCGGTCCATGAATGCGCCGGGGTCGCCTTCGTCGGCGTTGCAGCAGACGTATTTCACAGGCGCGGGCGCGCTGGCGAATTTCCACTTCATGCCGGTGGGGAAGCCTGCGCCGCCGCGGCCGCGCAGTCCGGACTTCAGAATCGTATCGATCACTTCTTCGGGCTTCATGGTGGTGAGCACGCGGCCCAGCGCTTCATAGCCGTCCACAGCGATATACTCTTCAATCTTCTCCGGGTTGATCACACCGCAGTTACGCAGAGCGACACGGTGCTGCTTTGCATAAAAACGCGTATGATTGAGGTTTTTAATGGTATTGTCGTCCTGAATGGTTTCCTGGAAAAGAAGTCTTTTGACGATTCTGCCCTTGAGGATATGCTCGTCAATGATTTCCTTGCAGTCTTCGGGCGTCACACGGGAATAAAACGCGCCTTCGGGATAGACAATCATGATCGGGCCCAGCGCACAGAGGCCGAAGCAGCCGGTCTTGACTACCTTAACTTCTTTATCAAGGCCCTTGGCCTTCAGTTCATCTTCAAGTGCCGTGATAATCTCCGCGGAATGCGAGGAAGTACAGCCTGTACCGCCGCATACCAGGATATGAGATCTGACCATATCCATTCGCTTGTTCCTCCTTTACTGCTGCGCTGCGCCAATGGTGTACTCAGTGACGACCTGTCCGTTGACCAGATGATCCGTCACAACCTTGGCAGCTTTTTCCGGCGTCATTTTGACATATGTCACTTTCTCCTGGCCAGGTACATAGACCTCAACCACAGGCTCCAGCTTGCAGATACCGATGCAGCCGGTCTGCGTGACCATAACATGGCTCAGCTGACGCTTTTCAACTTCTTCCACGAATTTTGCAAGCACCGGACGCGCACCAGCTGCAATGCCGCAGGTCGCCATACCGACGACGACGCGGACATCATCAGCGGAGTCATGGCGCAGATTTACGCTGGCTTTCATTTTCTCTCTGAGCTCTGCCAATTCTGCAAGAGACTTCATATTACAAAACCTCCAAATCGTTTTTTCGCTTCAATGCGGGATTCAGTCGTTGATATACTTGTCCAGGATTCCGTCCACATCCGCGGGGGCCAGACGTCCGTAAACTTCGCCGTTAATGGTCATAACGGGAGCAAGGCCGCACGCGCCGATGCAGCGGGTTGCATCCAGAGAGAATTTGCCGTCAGGCGTAATGCTTCCGGCTTCAACGCCCAGCTTCCGGCTGATGCGTTCAACGATGTCGCCGGAACCTTTAACATAACATGCGGTACCGAGACATACAGCGATCTGGTAGCTTCCCTTGGGATTCAGAGTAAACTGTGCATAAAATGTTGCGACGCCGTAGACTTCTTCCAGAGGAACGCCCAGTCCCTCAGCGATCATTTTCATGACCTCGATGGGCAGATAGCCATAAAGCTCCTGTGCCTGCTGCAGCACAGGCATCAGCGCACCCTGCTGTTCCTTATGGGCAGCGATGATCTCTTTGAGCTGCTTTTCCTGTTCCGCCGTTCCCTTAAACTGGACGGCAGTCTTCCGTTTTGCCACTAAAATAACCTCCTTAATATGAGAATGCAAAACAACGTGAATATGAATAAATGCATTGTCTGCATCAACTCACAAGTGAACAGGCTCTGCTGTCTGCTTTTGACCGCATCCTGAACACAAACGACAAAAAAAGACGCAAAGCAACAGTGTCCTGCAAAATTATAACATATGCATTGAATTTTTCAAATACAATTTCTGCCGGATTTTCCGGCAAACATGTCCGTTTGGAGCAATTTACAGCGGTGCCCCGCAGGCGGAAATATTCTCGTTGATGTAACCGGCAATATATGTAAGGACTTCCGGCGCTGAAAGCGGAATATCAGGACCCAGAATACTGCGGAATTCGCGGGTATCCATAATAAATCCCTTATCGTCCACTGTATATTCCAGCACAAAATCGATGTCCGGATTCGGGCCGATCAGAGACGTCATCGTTGAGGCAATGTCACCCAGCGGCATCCTGTCAATATGCCGCAGGCCGAAAACGGCCGTTACCGTCGTCCCCTCGCCCACCTTGCTTGCAATTTCAAAGCTCCCGCCGGTGAGTTCAGCCGCCATTTTGAAAAACGGCACGCCCAATCCGACTTTGCGCGTGGTGCGTGTGGTGTAGAATGGATCCGTCACTTTGGCCACCTGCTCCGGCGTCATGCCGCAGCCCGCATCAGAAATCCGGATCGTCAGCCGGTCGGCAGCCGTATCCGCCGCGATGGAGATCACGGTCACTTGCGAACCGGCCGTTACGGAGTTCTGCGCCACATCCAGAATATTCAGAGACAATTCCGGCATCATGGGCAATTCCCCTCCTTCACGTCAGGCAGCCTGCTCAGGCCCGCGCATTTCTTCCGAACCTGCCGGGTATTCCGGCCGTTCATAGTTATTATAGCATACCCTTATATCGATTTCCATATATCCATATAAAAAATTCGTAAAAAGAGCGCATTTTATCTGCTGCCGGCTGCCGCCGGGACGGTCATACCGCCGCTTCAGGCGCTCGGTGGCGCGCACATGCCTATTCTCTGTGACATTCATATAAAATCTCCCGGCGGATTCATAATTTTCTTGTCATATTTGCCGCAGTTTGTTATATTAAAGTCATAGTTTAGTTCAATGGATCGGGAGGACGATTAATTATGACAATTGCAAAAATTGCTGAACTCCTGAACGCGCAGGTTCACTGCGGTCAGGAAAGTCTCGGCCGCGACGTGCATTCCGGCTGCGGCTGCGACATGATGAGCGACGTGCTGGCCTATGTCAAGGATCAGGCTGTCATGCTGACCGGGCTGGTCAACCCCCAGGTCATCCGCACCGCCGAGATGATGGACATTGTCTGCATCGTTTTTGTGCGCGGCAAGAAACCCACAGATGCGATGATCGATCTTGCCAACGAACGCTCTCTGACGCTTCTGTCCACCAATTACCGCATGTTCTCTGCCTGCGGTATTCTATATGAGCACGGCTTATCAGACGGGGGGCAGATTTAATGCAGCCGCTGACGCTGAATTTCCGTGTCACAACCGATGACTTCTCGCTGGCCGGCCAGGCGTCCAGCGCAGTGAAACACACGCTGAAGGATCTCGGCTTTGCAACGGACATCGTGCGGCGCACTGCCATTGCCATGTATGAGGCCGAAATCAATATGGTCATCCATGCAAACGGCGGAAACATTACCGTGACGATTACGCCGGAAGAAATCTGCGCCGTTTTTGCCGACATCGGTCCGGGCATTCCGGATATCCCCCTGGCCATGCAGGAAGGGTATTCCACCGCCACGGAAGACGTGCGCGATCTGGGCTTCGGCGCAGGCATGGGTCTTCCGAACATCAAAAAATTTACCGACGAGCTTGATATCCAGACAAAACTGGGCGTCGGTACCACAGTGACGATGAGGATATTTGTTAAATAGCGCCTGTTCAACGCGGAAAGGACTGAGGCTTTTGAGCAAAATCGTACACTCTGTTACACTCGACAGCAGCCTCTGCAAAGGCTGCACAAGCTGTGTCAAACACTGTCCAACCGAAGCCATTCGCGTCCGTGACAAAAAGGCTGTGATTATCAAGGAGCGCTGCGTGGACTGCGGCAACTGCATCCGCATCTGCCCGCATCATGCCAAAAAGGGCGTGGTCGATCCGTTTTCCATTCTCTCGAACTGGGAATATACGGTCGCCCTGCCTGCGCCGACGCTCTATGCGCAGTTCAAGGACCTGCTGGACCGGAACGTTCTGCTGACAGCGCTGAAGCATATCGGTTTTGACGATGTGTTTGAAGTCTCCGCTGCAGCGGAAATTATCTCCGCCGCCACCAGCACTGACCTCACCTTCAAAGACATGCCCAAACCGCTGATCAGCTCTGCCTGCCCGGCGGTGGTGCGGATCATCCGCGTGCGTTTCCCCAGCCTGATTCCGCACCTGGTCACCTACCGTTCTCCCATGGAACTGGCCGCCCGGTGGGCCGGACGGCTGGCCGTGAAAAAAACCGGTCTTCCCCGGGAAAAAATCGGCTGCATTTTCATCTCTCCGTGTCCCGCCAAATCCACCAGCAGGCGTACGCCCATCGGCACCCATGTCAGCGCGGTGGACGGCGTCGTTTCCATTGCGGAGCTTTATCCCCGCCTGCATGTGGCCATGAAGCAGGTCGACAAGCCTGAGCAGCTGGCCCACTCCTCTACCATCGGCGTGAACTGGGCGCTATCAGGCGGCGAAAGCCAGGCCACCGCAAGTCAGAATCACATCTGCGCCGACGGCATGGACAATGTCATCCGCATTCTCGAAGCGCTGGAGGACGACAAAATCAGCAATGTGGATTTTGTGGAGCTGAACGCCTGTGTCGGCGGCTGCGTCGGCGGCGCGCTGACTGTTGAAAACCCGTTCATCGCCCGCACGCAGATGGAGCGGCTGATGAAGCAGTTTGCACCGGTCCTCCCGCCCCAGGACATTCCGCTGGATGATCTCTCCTGGGACGATCCGGTGGAATTTGAGCCGGTCATGCAGCTGGACAGCAACATCGTGAACGCCATGGATAAGCTCAGCCGGATCAAGGAGCTGGAGGAGCATTTCAACGGCATGGACTGCGGCGCCTGCGGCGCGCCCTCCTGCCGCGCGCTTGCTGAGGACATCGTCGGCGGCTTTGCCAGTGAGGATCAGTGCATTTTCCTGATCCGTGAAAAGCTGCAGAAGCTGCTGGACCAAATGCCCAAGGAAAAGGCATCTGAAGAGGAGAATGCAAAATGACAATCAAGGATATTGCCGCGCAGGAGAATATAACCGTTTCCTTTCTGGCCGACGACAGGCCGGTGGAGCGCGTCTTCTGCTGCGATCTTTTAAGCGTGGCCATGGCCCGCGCACCGGAAAACTCCGCCTGGGTCACGGTTATGACCAACGCGAACGTGGTGGCCGTTGCCTCCCTGGCCGACGTGTCGTGTGTGATTCTGGCAGAGGGATATGATTTTGATCCCGCCGCTGTGGAGGCGGCCAAAAAAGGCCGGATCACGCTTCTGCGCAGCCGGCTGCCGGTCTACGAAACGGCTGCGGGTGTTGGTGCCGGATTATGATCCGCGCGGATCTGCACATCCATTCCTGTCTCTCCCCCTGCGGGGACGACGGCATGACGCCGGCTGATCTGGTCGGTCTTTCCCTGCTCAACGGACTGGATGTCATCGCCCTGACCGACCACAATTCCTGCAAAAACTGTCCGGCCGCCTTTGCCGCCGCACAGGAATACGGCATCGGCTTTGTGCCCGGCGCGGAGGTCACCACCTCTGAGGATATCCACTGCGTATGCCTGCTGCCCACCCTGGAGGCCGCCATGGCCTTCGATGCGGCGCTGGAGCAGCATCTGCCGCCCATTCCCAACAGGCGCGAGATTTTCGGCAATCAGATTCTTATCTCGCCGGACGGCACATGCGGGGAATACCCGAATCTGCTGATTTCCGCCACAGACCTGTCCATTATGGACCTGCCGGACTTTGCCGCGCAGTTCGGCGGCATCTGCTATCCGGCCCACGTCGACCGCGAGGCCAACGGCCTGTTTTCCATTCTCGGCACCTGGCCGGAGGATCTGCACGTCAAAGCGGCGGAAATCCGCTTCTGCGACCCGGGCGGCCTGCCGGCCGGCATTCCTCTTCTGCAGGGCTCTGACGCCCACCGGCTGGAGGACCTGCCGGACGACGGTTTCCCCACCGCTCTGCCCACGCCGGATTTTGCCGGCATACTCCAATATATCGGGATGTGATATCTATGTCTCCTGTTTCTGTTCGTTTCAAAAAGCTCCGTCCGCAGGCGTCGGCCCCTGTCTACGGTTCCGCATCCGCTGCCGGCGCCGATCTGCGCGCATGTCTGGACGAGGAAACCGTCATAGCGCCCGGTGAAACGCGCTTCATCGGGACGGGACTGGCCGTGGCGCTTCCGGAAGGATATGTCGGGCTGATTTTCGGCCGCAGCGGCCTGGCCTGCAAACGCGGTCTTGCACCGGCCAACAAAGTGGGCGTGCTGGACAGCGATTACCGCGGCGAAATCATGGTCGCTCTGCACAATCACGGTGCGCAGCCGCAGACGGTCGCCCCTGACGAACGGATCGCACAGCTGGTGATCGTTCCTTGTCTGACCGCCTGTTTCACAGAGTCCGACGTGCTGGACGACACTGCCCGCGGTGCCGGCGGCTTCGGCTCCACCGGCAGACTGTAAAAATTCACCGAATAAAGCCGCCAGCCGGAAGCATATTTCCGGCTGGCGGCTTTTTGCTGTTTTTCGCATTGTGATTTCCGCCTTCACCGCACAAGAAGGCTCAACTCGTGAAGGCGCGCATACGCATACGGGAAAAAATCCCGGTACGCGCTGCAGAAACGGTCCGTCCCCAGCTTTCCGCCGCCCAGATCCCGCTCCCGGCGGCAGCCGCCCCGGCACAGAGAGAGCCAGCGGCACGTACCGCAGGCCTCCGGCAGGACCGCGGAATTCTCAATAAAGCGGACAGAACGCCGGACCGCGTCCAGCTGCTCAAAGCTGTCCGTGCAGAGATTGCCCAGCCGGTACGCATCCACAGCGTAAAAATCGCACGGATACACGCTGCCGTCGGCTTCCACCAGATACTGCACCGAACATGCGCCGGCCATATTACAGCTTTCCGGCGGCCGCCCGGCCAGCATGGCCACATAGTTTTCAAACGTTCTGTTGTAGACATACCGGTTTCTGCGCAGGTCCCCGTACCACAGGTCAAAAAGTGTCTTCAAAAATTCAGAATACCCCTGCTCCGTGAGAAAACGGACGCTTTCACCGGCAGAAAACAGCGGATCAAGACACGGAATATACTGCTGCCACTCAAAACCGCAGCGCCTGAAAAAATCATAAACCTCACTGGCCCGGCGGGCGGTGCCGTCCGTCACAACGGTGAGAATATTGAACTGGACGCCCCGGCGCCTGAACAGAGCCGCCGTCTCCATCACCCGGTCAAAGGTGCCGTTCCCCCGCCGGTCAACCCTGCAGCCGTCGTGAAGCTCCCGGGGACCGTCCAGCGAAAGGCCGACCAGGAAATGATTCTCCGCAAAAAAGCGGGCCCAGGCATCCGTCAGCGCATAGCCGTTCGTCTGCAGGCAGTGCTGTATCCGGATCCGCCGGCGATTCAGCCGGCGTTCCAGTTCAAGGAGGCTTTTGTAGAAATCCAGTCCGGCCAGCGTAGGTTCGCCGCCCTGAAAAATCAGCGTGCAGCTCCCCTCCGCAGTTTCCAACACTCTTCCGACCACCGCCTGCAGCGTTTCACGGTTCATACGTGCCAGATGCGGCTGTGTACGCGCACAGAGCTCGTCACAGTAAAAGCAGTAGCGGCAGGCCATGTTGCAGCTGCCGGAAACCGGCTTGATCATCAGCGTCAGCGGCGGCACGTCTACACCTCCGCCGGCGCATCTTTTAACAGACTGTTCAGCGCGCGCATCCTGTCCGCCGGGATTTTGACCACTTCCCGGTCATAGGTGAGCATTCCGTTCAGCTCGTCCTCCACATCGGTCAGCTGCGTGTAGACGCAGGCTGCCAATCCCTGCTTTTTGGCCGGAAAAATCTGCTCACGGTAGAGCGTTTCCAGCGCGTCCGCCAGTTCCCGGGCAGACTCCATGCGCTTGTAGCCGAAATCCCTGCTGTTCCAGGCGTGTCCGCTGACGCGCAGATTGTAGCCGCCGAACTCCGTCAGCGCCGCCGCACGTCCCCGCGCATCCCGGCGGAACCGGTACCGTTTAAAATATACATGTTCGCTCCGGAAGTCGCCGCCGCCCTGATCGTGCCATCCGCTGGCATGATCCACCGGCCGCGTCGGATCCAGCTGGTGCAGAAGCCGCGTCATTTTCAGCGCGTCAAACTGCCCCCAGCCCTCATTGAACGGAACCCAGACCACAATACACGGACAATTGTACAGCGTGCGCACAGTCTCATTCAGTTCCCGCTCATACTCTTCACGGCCGGCCCGGCTCTGCCGGCCGAACAGTCTGTAATACTTGTCCGGCAGATGCGCCCCGGTGACCGCAGGCAGCTGCGCGGCCGCAAACCCATATTTCCCGCCGCCGCATACCATATCCTGCCACACCAGCATTCCCAGCCGATCGCAATGATAATACCAGCGCAGCGGTTCAATTTTTATATGCTTGCGCAGCATGTTGAATCCCAGATCCTTGGCCGCCTGAATATCTGCCTCCATGGCTGCGTCAGACGGCGGCGTGTACAGCCCATCCGGCCAGTAGCCCTGATCCAGCAGGCCTGTCTGAAAATACGGCCTGCCGTTCAGATGCAGGCGCGGCACACCCGCGTCATCTGCACGCACTTCCACCCTGCGCATTGCGAAATAGCTGCCCACCTTGTCCGCGTTCATTTTCACCACAAACGCGCACAAATGCGGCGTTTCCGGCGTCCACGGCTGAACCTCCGGCACTGCGATGCGCGTGGGCGCATTCGTCCTGACAAACGCCTCCCGCTCAGCCAGCATCACAGTACAGACGGCATCTGTATCGCTGTGCACAGTCAGCTCCAGCTCCCTGGTCTCAAATACTGGCGTCACGGTCAGCGCGCGGATGTACCGTTCCGGCGTGCTCTCCAGCCAGACCGTCTGCCAGATCCCGCTCTGCGGCGTATACCAGATGCCGCCGCGCTTCATTTTCTGCTTGCCCCGGGCATGATATGATGTGTCCGTCCAGTCCCGCACAAGCACAAGCAGCGTGTTTTCCTTCTGCAGCAACGGCGTGATTTCAGCAGAAAACGGCAGATATCCGCCCATGTGTTCGCACGCTTTGACTCCGTTTATGTAAACCTCTGCATACTGATCCACCGCGCCGAAATTCAGGAACACCCTGCCTCTGTTGAAGCCTGCAGGCAGAGTAAACGTCCGTCTGTACCAAAGCCGGTCATCCGGCCCGACTGTCCGTTCAACGCCGCTGAGCGGGCTTTCCGGAGAAAACGGCACAAGAATCTGCCCCTCGAACACTTCAGGCGGCGTATCGTCGCCCGTGATGGCATATGACCACAGCCCGTTCAGATTCAGATAGCTGTTGCGGATCAGCTGCGGCCGCGGATACTCAGGAAGAACATGCGCCGTATCCGGGTTCTCTCCCCACTTTGTTTTCATAACCGCCTCCTGCAGATATTTTTTTCATTTTAGCACACAAATTTCGCAATGAAAACAGTTTAATCCGCACGCTTTGCACAATTTTGTCCATTTTCCTTTTTTTGACTTGTATCTCTTCAGCTTCCGGCCTATAATATGGGTGAATTTGAACAGAGAGCAGGTTTTTATGCAGCCTTTTAAACGCTTGGAACTGACGGATCTGCCTGTGCTGCGCAGCTGTTACAGTGCAGACCGCGATCATGCATGCCGGATCTGCGATGCGACACCCGGCACCGCCGCCATGTGGCGGCATATGTTTGATGTCCGTTATATCTGCGAGGCGGACACCGTGCTTTACGCCGTGCGCACGCCGGACGGGCGCGAGGCTTTTTCCTTCCCCATCGGCGCGCATCCGGAGCTGATGCTGCAGCGCGTGAAGGAGATCTGTGCTGCCTCCGGCTGGACGCCGGTTTTCTATCTGGTCAGCGCGTCCAAGCTGGATGTGCTCCGCAGTTTCTTCGGCGCCATCGATGTTTTCACAGACCGCAGCGATTCAGACTATCTTTATGAATGCAGCGCTCTTGTTTCGCTGGCCGGGCGCAGATACAGCGCCCAGCGTAACCATATCCACAAATTTGAAAACACAGTGCCGGACTGGCGCTTTGAAATCATCGGACCGGAAAACATCGAAAAGGCCCGCGCCTTTTTCGCGCATTACAAACAGACCGTGCACAAGGATTCCGCGCTGTTTGACGAGGAAGAGCGGATCATTGATGAAATCTTTGCGCATTACGACCTCTACGGCATGTTCGGCGGCATACTCTGCACCCGCGACCGGGCGATTGGCCTTTCCATCGGTGAGATTTACAAAGACACACTGCATGTCCACGTGGAAAAGGGCGACATCAGTTTTCCCGGCGTCTATCAGATGCTGTCGCATCAGTTTGCCGCCGCTTTTTCCGGCCCGGACGTCCTGTATATCAACCGGGAGGATGACATGGGCGACCCCGGCCTGCGCAAATCGAAGCTCTCCTATCACCCCTGTGCGCTGCTGGAAAAATTCACAGTTACCGTTCCTTCCATTTGACGGAACGTCGGTCTGCCCCGGCAGGGCGCAGACCTGGCAGAGGACATCGGAGCAATCCGCAGTCCTCTGTTCTTTTTTTGTGCCCTGCGGCATATTCTCACCTTGTGAGGTGATGAATTTGAATCGCGCGTGTATCCGCCGGTGGCACTGGACCGGCGCCGCTTTCACACTTGCAGCCGGCACATTGCTGCACTTCCTGTACGGCTGGACCGACTGGATCGGCGCTGCCGTTTTCGCCCCGGTCAATGAAAGCGTCTGGGAGCACCTGAAGCTGCTGTTCTGGCCAATGCTGCTCACGACCGCCGCAGAGTATATGGCGTACGGCAACGGCCGCAAAAACTTTATTCAGGCAAAAACAGCCGGCCTGCTGGTTGGGCTGGCGGCTATCCCCGTTTTGTACTATGCCGCGAAGCCTTTCGCAGGCGTCGACTGTCTGCCGGTCAATCTTCTGATTTTTGCGCTGTCCACGGCAGCCGCCTGGCTGGTTTCCTTCAAATGCATGATTTCAAATAAAGGTTCTGCGCCTGCCGCCGCAGCAGCGGCCATCCTGCTTTTTACGTCCATCGCACTGCTTTTTGTGAGCTTCACCTTCTCTCCGCCCAGAAATGAGCTTTTCCGTGACCCTCAGACAGGGACATACGGCCTGCACCAGGGACCGGACTGAAAAACATCCCTGAACACGCTTGAAAAAACAGCAGATTTCCTGTATAACAAAGTCAGCCGCGTTCTGCGGCTGACTTTTACAATATAAAGGAGCAGACGCGATGAAAACGCTGAAGCAAGACGCAAAGGTCGTCTATACCGACGGCCGCATCCGCACACAGGTTTATAACGATATGGAAATCTGTCCGCAGGGCCTGCAGCCGTTTCTCTATACTGACGGCGGCACACTGCTGGCGCAGTATCAGCTCCCGGAACCGCCTGCCGGCACGCGCAAGTACAATTTTGCCTACCGCGTGGAAAACTATCTCTCCCGCGATGGCGGCGAAACCTGGGAAAAGCGGAAAATTGCGCCGGATGATTATGACGACCCCTTTGCCGAAGCCGGCGCAGTCAAACTGAAAGACGGCTCATTCCTCCTGCTGGATACATACGTTCAGGAAAATGACAACCGCGATCCCGCACAGTGCTACGGCGAAGCCTGGATCTCCCGCGACCATATGGAGACCTTCACCGGTCCCACCTGGCCTGTTTTCTCCATCCCGGACGTGGATTTCAATATTTCCTCCGATGACGACGGACACGAGAGCCATGCGGCGCGGCTGCACCGCTCCATGGTCTCCCTGCCGGACGGCACCCTGATTGCGACCATGTACGGCCATTTCCACGGCGACTGCGCGCCGGCCTCCTATGAGCCGCGCATGATGAAAACGCGCACTTATGTGATGCGCTCCACCGACAGCGGCGCCACCTGGCATTATCTGGCCACAGTCGCTGTGGATGCCGGCATCGGCACGGAGGGCTTCGGCGAGCCGGTTCTCGTCCGCGTGGACAAGGGGCCGCACGAAGGCCGCCTGCTGTGCGTGATGCGCACCGGCCGGGAGCTGTATCAGGCGCACTCGGACGACGACGGCAAAACATGGAGCTATTTCCGGCCTGTCGTCTTCGCAGGACTGAGCGTCTATGACCTCAACGCCTGGCGTCAGAAATATGACGGGAAATATCAGGATGTGGACCCCCACCGCAAAAGTCTTTCCGGCGCGATAGTGGATCCGGATCTGATCCAGATGGAAAACGGCGCTCTGGTCCTCTCCTTCGGCGTCCGTCTGCCCGAAAAGCTCTGCTGGCTGGATCCGACCGTGGAAAACAACGGCGTCTATGCCGCCTTCTCTCTGGACGGCGGCGATACCTGGTGCCATATCCTGCGCGTGATGGGCGGCCAGCTCACCACACACTACACGGCTGTGCGTGAATTTGCCCCCAATAAGCTCTATTTCGCCTATGACGTGGGATCCTGGCGTCAGGGCGGCCGCGGCGGCCGCGGCTGCCGGATCGACGTGGAGCTCGACACCGGCGCCCAGCAGCATTGACAGCGCTCTCTGTCCGGCCTCCTGACCGGTACCGGTCATCTGCAGCATTTTTTTCAAAATGGAACGGGAAACCGTTCCATTTTGTTTTGTCCGGACCGGCTGCCCGCCGGTTCTTCTCCGTACAGCGCGCTGCACTGTATTTTGCAGCAAAACATGCACCGAAATTGAACTTTTTCAATCGTCTGTGGGTGTTGTCATTTTGATTCTGCAAGATATAATGCAATCGATATGCTGCAGGAGGTACATAAAATGGAAAAAGCAAAAAACACAGCCATGATCGTTCTGGGCATTGTGCTGATGGCCGCCGGCGTTTACTTTTTCAAAATTCCGAACGGCTTTGCGACCGGCGGCGTCAGCGGCATCGCAACGGTCCTGGCCCCCTGTATCCCCTTCATGACGCCGGGCATGCTGATCACTGTCATCAACATTCTCCTTTTGGCGGCCGGCTTTCTGATCCTTGGCCGCGGATTCGGCCTGCGCACCGCCGCGTGCTCCCTGGGCTTTTCCCTGACCACCTGGGCGCTTGAAAAACTGGTGCCGCTGAACAGCCCGCTGACAGACCAGCCCTTTCTTGAGCTGGTCTATGCAATTCTCCTGACAGCTGTGGGCTCCGCCATTTTATTCAGCCATTCCGCCTCCTCCGGCGGAACCGACATCGTGGCGCTGATTCTGAAAAAATACACCTCTGTGGACACAGGAAAGGCGCTGCTCATCTCCGACTTTTTCATTGCCGTCTCCACATTTTTTGTTTTCGGCGTCAAAAGCGGTCTGTATTCCGTTCTGGGTCTGTTTGCCAAGGCGTTTCTTGTGGACAACGTCCTTGAAAGTCTGAATCTCTGCAAATACTTCACCATCGTCACCGAGCATCCGGACCCCATCAGCGATTACATCATCCATCAGCTGGAACACGGCGTCACGGTGATGGACGGTGTGGGCGTCTATTCGCAGCGGCATAAAAAGGTACTGCTGGTGGTCTGCCGGCGGATTGAGGCCGTCCGTCTGCGCCGCAAGCTGCGGGAGCTGGATCCCGGCGCGTTCATGATGATCACAAATTCCAGCGAGATCATCGGCCGCGGCTTCCGCGAAATCTGAAAAGCAGCAAAACACCCGCATCGACTCTGCCTGACTTCAGTTATCAATGCGGGTATTATCGAAATATTACTGCCGGTAAAGCGTGTAGGTGCCGCCGTTATAATAACAGTATACTTCCATGGAATCCGGTGATAGCAACGAAAAATGGAAAAGCTGTCTTGCATCGCCTGTGTTTACCTCTTTATAGCAAAGATAGTCTCCATTCTCTATCCGATACTTCTCGCCAAAATCGAAGCTCGGCAAATTATAGGCCGTCCGATGATCTTCCTGCATTGAAAAATAATACATACCATCATCAGTCTTCCATGTTCCATGTAGGAAAATATCTGCGCTGCTCGTATAAGAAACCAACAATTTCGCCGCATCTTCAAAATAAAAAAGATCTATTAGCGCGTCAACATAACTTAAAACTCTCTGATTATTTCTTTTAACTAACCAGTCCATCATATTATCGCTTTCAATAAAATAGTCAGCTGTATTGAAGGCGTCGTCTGCATCTATTAATTGTAAATAGTCGGAAGATTGTCGGTAATCAGAGATGTGTGAAAAAAGGTATCTAGTTCTATCGTTAAGCCTATAACGATCTTCCTTGTTGCGATACCGAGATACTGCCTCTTCATATAATGTTCCCTGTAGCAAGTCAATAATTTCTGAAGTATCTTTATAGTTTTTTATTGTCTTAAAATTATAAAGAGCTTGAACAAAGTCGCCTTCCTCAACATACGCACATCCTCGACAATAACGCACTTCATCGCACATCTCAAATCCTTTTTCATGGCCATCGCAGGCAAGCTGGTTAAAAACTGAAAATGCGCTGCTATAATCCTGCAAGTCATAAAGATAATACATGCCTTGTGCAAAACGTGTTTCTATGATCTGCTCCTGTGCATCATCATATCCCTCATCCGCAAGCGAAGTATATTCTGCAATCGCTGCGTCATAATTGTGTGCCTTCACAAGCTCAGCTGCATAAAAATATCGCGCTTGCTGAGCCAATACCGCAGAATCTTCATAATCAAGCGCCGCAAATGCGACTGCTGCCGCCTCATAATTGCCGTTTTCCAAAAGAGTTCCTGCATCTACATAACTACACAGGTCACTGTCATGGAGTCTTGTCACAGCGGGAACAAATAAGAGCTGACGGGCCGCAGAAAACTCCCCGAGCTGTGCTTTTTGAATTGCCGCCAGATAGCACCCAGCATAGCTCCCTACCGCTATCAAAAGCAAAGCGCCTGTACATATACAGCTAATCACAGCTACTCTTTTACTGGACACTGTCCGATTCTTTTTTTCTCTCCGCAAAACAATCTGTGTTTTCGGCGGAACCGGCGTATTCTCACTCCATATTTCCTCACGCTGGTCATCAGTTTTTTCAAGCGAGATCAGACTGTCAATCAACTCCTGCATTGTGTGATATCTTGCCTCAGGAGCAGCAGCCATCCCTGTATTGACAATCTCTGCGAAATCCAACGGTATCCCTGCGAACAGTTCTTCCTTGGTCATTTCCTCTAATTTCAGCGCATTTGGAGCAACTTTTCCAGTAGCCGCATAAAAAAGTACTGAACAAAAGGAGTATACATCTGACAAGACACCAAAGTCATTTCCCCGGTATATCTCTGGTGCGGCAAATCCATTGACATAGCGCCCGGCATCTCCCGTTGCTGGCTCTTGCAAAATACAATGTCCATTTTTAATGAATAATGAGTCTGCAGATACATGAAGATGTACATGTCCACTCTCGTGCAGCTGCTCAAGCTGAGTTGCAACTGGCAGCAGAAGTGCAATGGCAAACCTTGGCGAACACTTTCTCTTATTCTCTTCAATATATGCCCGCAGCGGAATGCTTGGCATATTCCTCTCAATACGCTTTTTTCTCATCAGCAGTACTATTACAAGCACTGCCATTGTACAGCCTGCAGTAATACCGGCAAACATCCAATAAAACTGTGTAGTACTCTCTTTCGCAGCTACATACGGAATGCTCTTTTCATTGAGAAACGATACCAATTCGGCAACATCAATTGCCCCAAATATACCCTGTGCATTGTATGTACCGTATGTATTAATACCTATAACATTTCCCCTTTCATTAAAAAGCGGACCGCCAGAATTCCCGGAATTAATTGCGGCATTAATCTGTAACAAACTGACAGCCGTTCCTTCCTCAACCACTGTCATTTGTCGAAGAGCACTAATAATGCCGTCCGTAATTGTTGTTTCTGCACCTGTATGCGCCTGCTGATCCGAGAGGTCGTCAGCAGCCGCAGGAAATCCCACTGCATATACAGCATCTCCCTGTTTTGCCGTTCCCTCCTCTAGGCAAAGAGCCTGCATGTCGACAGCCTGCGATAATTTGAGAATGCATAAATCCTTCTCCTCGCTTGATGCAATAATCCGTGCAGTCAAAGCACGGTTTTCATCAACCCATACCTCGATCTGATAGGCTCCCTCAATAACATGATTATTTGTGGCAACCAATGTTTTTTCTTTATCACAATATATCACAAAACCAGATCCTGACCCGTAAAACTCCGCAGCCTCTGTCTCAATCCGTACCACCGATTCGGTTGATTCCAGGACATCAGCCGGAACAGATCCTACAGCACTTACAGGACCAATTAGCAAAAGAAAACTAAAGAGGAAAGAAAAGACGCGACGCAGAACGGTTTTCATCTACATTGCCTCCCACCTAATTCTTAATTTTCCCAATATAACTACAAAAGTTTTTATTTAATATAGCATATTTCTCATAAAATTTGTAGTCATTCTACTATAAAAGCCTTCCTTCAACCATGACGATTTTCCGAATATATAGAAAAATCCCGAATGCTTTCGCATTCGGGATTTTGGTGCGCGAGACCCGACTTGAACGGGCACGTGCGTAATGCACACTAGAACCTGAATCTAGCGAGTCTGCCAATTCCACCACTCGCGCATCTTTTCTGCGGCGCTGACCGCGGTGATTATATTACCACGAACCCCCGGGAATGTCAAGGGGCAACTTTTCAATTTTTTCTTTTTTCTGTCATGTTTCTGCCGGGCGCCTGAGATGCCCGGCAGATCGCTCTCCTCCGATACCGTTTAAAAATCGAATCCGCAGCGCTGCGCAATCTCATGCAGGCTGACCTCCCGGCCCAGCATGCCGGACTCCTTCTGCGCCTGCATCAGCAGCGTGGACAAAATGGCAGAATCCGCCCGGTTTTCGGGTTCGCCCGTACCGCGGACTGCATTGACAAAGCAGTCCCACTCCGCGCGGTACACATCGTCAAAGTCCCGCCGGAACGTCAGATGCTCTGTTTTCCCGTCTATGGTACCGACGGTAATGGACGGCTCCATAAAGTCGCCCTGGATGTATCCGCGGTCGCCGGCAATCTCCAGCGTATGGACCTGCGGGTGCTGCACATAATTGAAATGCGTGTGCGCGCCCATTCTGCCGTTTTTCCATCTGTATACCGTATCAATAAAATTCGGGTTGGAGCTCAGCTCCAGATCACCAGCCTGGTAAGCGCTGGAATACGCATAGTCAGGCACCTGCCCGGTGATCCAGCACAGCAGATCGGAGTCATGGATACAGTCCATGATGACCGAATACGGCGTGTGGGCCTGGTGGCGGGTAATGGAGCACAGCAGTGTATTGTATGTGGCAAAACGGCTGGAGTAATGCAGCACGCTGCCGATCCTGCCGCTGTCCACAATCTCTTTGACCTTCCGGACAAACGGGTCAAAGTGAAACATAAAGCCCACGGAAAAGACTTTTTTGCTGCGTCTGGCCGCATTGAGCATGGCGACGCACTCCTCCATGGAGTCGCTCATGGGCTTTTCGCAGAACACATGCACGCCGGCGTCCAGCGCTGTAATGGCCATCTTTGCATGCATTCCGTGCGGGGTGGCAATAATCACAGCATCCGGCTTTCCCTCTTCCAGCGCCTGCTCCAGCGACGCATACCGCGGGAAGCTGCCGATCTCACTGACCACGCGCTGAAAGCTCGCTTCAAACGGCTCGACAACACTCAGCTCCAGATCACCGCGCTCATTGAGCAAACGCAGATGGCGGCGGCCGATTGAACCGACGCCCACAAGGCAGAATTTCAGTTTGTTCATTTTCCCTCTCCCTCTTACCAGCTGGTCAGACCGCCGTCCACCACAAGATTGACGCCGGTCATAAAAGACGACGCATCAGAGCACAGCAGAAGCAGCGCGCCGTTCAGATCCTCCGGCATACCCGTCCGTTTCAGCATCGCCCTGGCGCTCAGCCGTTCAATAAAATCCTTTTCGTTCGTGTGCACATTTGGGAATGCGCCGGGCGAAAGACAGTTGACACGGATATTCCGACGGGCCAGCGCCGACGCACAGTACCGCGTGAACTGAATCACAGCGGCCTTGGGCGCGCTGTAAGACGGCGGGTTCCAGGGCACATCGTCTCCGTAAACGTCGAAATCCGGTGCGACAAAGCCGTACATCGAACCGATATTCACAATATTCCCGCCGCCCTGCGCATCGAAATACGGCAGAATCTCCCGGGTGCAGCGAAACGGCACATTCAGGATGCCGTCCACACCGGCAGCCCAGTCTTCGTCAGTGACCATCTCCAGCCGGTACTCCCCCAGCGCGCCCAGATTGGCAGCGCCGTTGATCAGCACGTCAATATGTCCGAAAGCCTCCCGGACTTCGGAAAAGGCATTTCTGATCTTTTCCGTTTTCTGCAGATCCGCATGAACGAAAATCATCCGGCCATTCCGGCGGTCTTCATCAAACGCACGGCCCATACGGTCCGTCCGGCTGATCACCGCAACACGCGCGCCGTAATCCAGCAGCGCTCTGGTCATCGGCCGTCCAAGCCAGCCTGATCCTCCGGTAAAAATCACGTTTTTTCCTTCCATGGAAAAGATTTCATTTCTCAACGCGCACATTCCTTTCCGCACATACAGCCTGATACGGGTACGGCGCGCCTGCAGGTTCTGGCCTTTGGCGCGCCGCATCATTCAGGAAAGCTTTACCACTGGGTCATACCGCCGTCCACAATGATGTTTGTGCCGGTCATAAAGGAAGAGGCATCCGAGCACAGCAGGAGCAGTGCGCCGTTCAGCTCTTCCGGCTTGCCGGTACGCTTCATCATGGTTTTGTTGCTCAGGCGGGAAATGAAAGCCATATTGGAGCTGGGTGTAATGTTCGGGAAGGGGCCCGGCGTAATGCTGTTGACGCGGATATTCCGGCGGGCCAGCGCAGATGCGCAGTACCGTGTGAACTGGAGCACACCGGCCTTGCCTGCGCCGTACGTGGGCGGATTCCAGGGAATGTCATCGCCGTAAATGTCAAAGTCCGGCGCAATCACGCCGTACATGGAGCCGATATTGACAATATTGCCGCCGCCCTGGGCGTCAAAATACGGGATAATCTCACGGGTGCAGCGGAAGGTTACATTCAGCGTACCATCCACGCCGGTTTCCCAGGTCTGATCGTCCACTTTGTCCAGTCTGAACTCGCAGCTCTTTCCGCCGGCGCCGCCGCCGTAGGCCGCGCAGTTCACAAGCACATCAATCCGGCCGAAGATTTTCTTGACTTCCGCAAAGCCGGTACGGATGCTTTCGGTATCGCTCAGATCGGCGCAGACAACCGCAAGCTTCCCGGCCTGACGGTACTGGTCATAAGTTTCATCCAGTCTGTCCGCAATGTCAATGACAGCCACATTCGCGTCGTATTCCAGCAGCGCCTTCACCATAACTTTGCCAAGATTGCCGCAGCCGCCGGTGTACACGACAGTTTTATCCTTCATCGAGAAAATATCTTTTGCCATTTCTGATTCACGCGCCTTTCGTTTTATTCTGGTGTTTTAAGCATAGCATACGGGCCATGCCGGCGCAAGATGACAGAGCGGACGCAGTTATCGGCATTTATGTCCTGATTTGCTCATTTTTTCGGAACCGGATGTCCGAAATAGCTCTTATATGCCCGTCTGAAAGAGGAAAGAGAGGTGTATCCCACCGCTGCGGCGATCTCTGCCCGCGTGCTTCCCCCGCTCTGCAGCATCGCCTGTGCAAGATTCATGCGCACGCGCAGCAAAAGCGCGGAAAAATTGCTGTGATATTTCTCCATCAGAATCCGCGACAGCTGGCGTTCGCTGACGCCGATGCGCTCTGCGAGCCGGCGTTTGCTGCAGGCCGGGTCGCGGAAATCAACATTGAAGCACTCCTCCAGAAGGCCGATGCGTTCTTCATCCAGCGTCTGCACGGGAACCGCCTTCCTTTCACCGGAAGGGTAGATGCAGCGCGCCAAAAGTACAAAAAACAGCCGCAGTTCTGCAGCCACCTGCTCCCGCAGGCCAGGCCGCGGATCGCTCACTGCCGCTTTCACCGCCCGCAGCCGGGCGGCTCCGTCAAAGCTGTCAGCGATCTCAAGGGGCTTCTGTATCCGGCGGAACACATCGCACACATCCTCTTCTCCGCCGCCTGTAAACGAAAACAGTATGGAACTGATCCGCTCCAGCGGTCCGTCCGCAGCCATGTGCGCCACCAGCGGCGGCACCAGAATAAAACGGACGCCGTCCTGCTTTTCCACACATGTCAGCTCAAAGCAGGGGTGCATATGCTGCATCGGGGGACGATTCAGCCCATGAAAAAAGCGGCCGGTCAGCAGCACTTCCATCCCCGGCAGAACGATCCGCAGCGGCAGCTTGATTTCCGGTTCCATCGCATACGCTCCTTTCTGATTCCCACTGAATGCAAAACCGGCGCGCCGGTGAAACAGGCCACAGGCACGCCGGCATACGGCAATGATTTTTTGATCCGGCGGTCAGATAATATCCGTCAGATGTTCTCTGCGAAGCTTGTTCGCCAGATCCATGATCGCACTGACCGGTGCGCCGCTGGCATACAGGCCGTAGAAGCGCATGATCAGGCCGGCAATCGCACTGTCAGCCGAAAGCCCGGAAACCTCCGCCAGAACCTTCAGGGCATTTTCCTCCGTCTGCTCCAGTTCGCCTTCCTTCAGATACTCATAGACAGCGCCGGCAGCACCTGCGCAGATGAACACCGGCGTAATGCCCATCTCCTGGCACAGGAGGGACGAGCCGATCATCCGGTCTGCAGGAGAGAGCTTGCGCTTGGGATCTCCGCCGACGCGCTTGCAGGTGTCCTTCAGCGCAGCGTTTGTAAAGCGCAGCAGAAGATCCTGAATGTGCTTGACGATACTCTCCAGCTCCACGCCGTACTTTTTGGAAAGGGCCATGGCGCTTTCCAGCATGGCATTGATGACGATGGAATAGGTCTGCGGATCCGCAATGGACTGATAGATGTATTCCTTATCCGTGTACAGGCCCAGGTATGCGCAGGTCGCATGGCCCATGTTATGGATATAGAGCTTTCTTTTGATGTAAAAATCAAAGGGCTCAAAGGGGATCATATTCTTAATCTCGGGAATCTCGCCTTTGAACGCCGCCTTGTCCACAGGCAGGAAGCCATAGCTCTCCACGCACACGCGCAGCGGATTGCCGTCCTGCATTTCCGGCGTCTGCACCGGAACCATGCGGCCGATGGACGCCTCCACCAGACCCACGCGTTCGTCAAAGATTCTGCATTCTTCCTCAGTGAGCTGTTCTTTCAGCATGCCCTCCACAACCTTGTTGGCATCCATCAGGTTCTCACAGATGATGATGTTCAGCGGGCGGTCGCTTTCCTTAAACCGCTTCTTCAGGCCGGCGACGATGTTGGGAACAATGAACTTCAGGATGCGCACGCCCACGGCCGTGGCCATGATGTCTGTCTGCGCAATGGCCTCTGCCACAGCGTCCTGATCATTGCCGTTGATGGCGCTGACATGGTCCACCGTGACATCCTCGTGTCCCTCAGTGGTCACAATGCGCACCGGATAGCTGTGATCCCGGTTCAGTGTATCCACCACAGTATCCACAACGTCAATAAACGTGACGTCATAACCAGACTTGCTCATCAGCATTCCGATAAATCCGCGGCCGATATTTCCGCCGCCGTACATGATCGCTTTCACAGTAAATTCCTTCTTTCAGATCTGGATATGATTTAATCGACAAAATTATACGCGCGCCAGCCGGATTTGTAAACCAGAATTTCATATTTATGTCATCATACAGCATTCCGGCCAGCCGCGCTGTTCCAAAAGCGGCAAATCTGCAAATAACAGGCATTCATCCCGCCGTCCCGGCTGCCGCCGGGCTGCTTCATATCCGCGCCGGCGCATCTGCGGGCATATGCACATACACACAAAGTCCCCGGAAGCGGACGGCTTCCGGGAACTTTGTCAATATATTCTTACTTTTCCAGCAGGCGCAGAAGCATGGCCGCCACCTGAACGCGCTGGGCGCTGGTTCCGGGCGACAGCGTGCTGTCCGTCACGCCCTCCATAATGCCGTTTGCAGCCGCCCATCTGACGGCATCCGCAGCCCAATCACTGACCTCGTTCCAATCCGTATAACGGCTCATGTCGGCGGTCACGGGCTTCGCGTCTGCGTAGCGGTACAGGATTGCCGCCAGTTCCTCACGCGTCAGCTCTTTGCCGGGCCGGAAGGTATTGTCGCCGTAACCGTCCACAATGCCGTTTTGTGCGGCCCAGATCACAGCGTCATAATACCAGGCGTCCGCATCCTGCACGTCCCTGAACGCGCTTTTACCGGACACTGCCGGGCAGCCCTCCATGCGGTACAGGACTGTCATCAGCATACCGCGGGTCATGGGCGCGGTGGGGGCGAATTTCGTGTCAGACACGCCGTCAAAGAGGCCGGCCTCCAGCACAGCATCCACATATTCATGGTACCAGGCATCTGCGTCACAGTCCGTGAACCGGCTCATCTGGCAGTTGTGGACTGATCCGGATCCGTCGTCTCTGACGCAGATCAGGTCAACCGCAATGCTTTCTGTCAGTGCGGCAATTCCGTAACTGCTCACAGCGCCGATGCTGCGCCCGTTGATGCGGACGTCAGAAATGACATAGCCCTCATCCGCTGTGAAAGTCAGAGTTACGGGCATACCGTATGCAAAGTCACGGTTGATGCTCACGCCGTTGGCCAGGACCGTGCCGTTGCGGGCCGTGCCAACGACAGGTAGGGATTCAGGTGTCAGATCCACTTCAATGGCCTGAATTTCAGAAGGCGCAGTGCTTGCCGTACCGTTGTCCTTCACGAGAATGCCGTCTTTCTGATTCAGACGTGCCGGATCGATCAGAACGCTGGTGCCGCCGGCAAAGGTCCAGGTCTTTCCACCGTCAATGGAATAGAGCATATCTGCCGTTGTGCCGGTGAGCCAGCCGGAGTCAACGTCATAGACGCACGCCGGTGTTGCCGCCTGCGGCAGGTCGGCCACGGTGACCGCGCCGGACGCGGTGTGATACAATTCAGCTACGTCAAAAATCCGCAGATTCGTCTCATCGCCGTACATCAGCAGCACGCTGCGGCCGTAAAACGCCACGGCCGGCCACGGGGTGCCGTAAGACATATCCACAATATTGCGCACATTTTTGTACGTCAGACCGTCGTCTGCCGAAACCGCCATTGTCAGCGGCCTTCGGCTGCCGTTGCTGGCGGAATACTCGTTGTTCCAGAACAGGGCGATGTCTCCCGTGGACGGAACGGACATCACCGTGTTGGTCGCGCTGGGCGACACAACGCCGATGGCTTCCGCCTGCGCCCAGGTGTCGCCGCCGTCAGCAGAAATGGTCTGATAGATTCTGCCCTCCTGTCGGGTGCGCAGGCTCATCAGAACACCGCCGTTCTTAAGCTCTGCCAGGCAGGGCTCCAGCGCCGCGTTGGGCAGCGTAACGGCATCTCTGGACCGGTGCCAGGTTGCGCCGTCATCATCGGAATACCAGACATAGGAAACAGCCCGGTCCGCGCCGTACGCATCATTTGTGACCGCACAGTAGTTCACCGGCAGCAGGATCCGTCCGGTGGACAGACGCAGAGCGCGGTTGCCGCTGGATGTAATGGTGT
The DNA here is from genome assembly GCA_016293865.1 of Oscillospiraceae bacterium. GTDB lineage: Bacteria > Bacillota > Clostridia > Oscillospirales > Oscillospiraceae > JAEDDG01. The sequence continues at coordinate 73,330 of JAEDDG010000006.1, forward strand.
AGCCCTGCGGCTCACTGGTCACAAGCACAGGCTCGCTCCAGGTCTTTCCCTCGTCGGAGGAACGGCGCATGTACACATTGCAGATGTTGGTCGTCTCTTTTTCCAGATTAAAGAACAGCAGATCGCCGTTTTCCAGCCAGAGATACGTGGACTGCATCACATTGACGCTGCCCTCCTGCTTGGTCATCACAACCCATTCGTCGCCCCAGGTATAGCCGCCGTCAGTGGACGCGCGGGCATTGAGCGTCGCATCGCTGAAATCGCCGTGCGCTTCGCCGAACCCGTTGTAGCCCATGATCAGGGTCCCGTCTGGCAGCGTGTAGAAATCGCCTTCCGCGCCGCGGTCACCGGGATAAATCGTTTCCCCGGACAGAATTTCCCGGCTGGAATAGGCTTTCAAACCGTCTGCCAGGCTGGTCAGCGCAGCATTGATTCCCTCTCCCGCCGCGTACAGTTTCAGATAGCCGCAGACCACGCTGTCAAAGGTCAGACGCAGTGTTCCGGCGCCGCGGCTGAGCGTCACATCCTGAATCTGCGTAAACGTTCTGTTGTCATTGCTGGTGTAGACGCGGAATGCATCAGCCCCCAGATTGTCCAGTCCGGTACCGGTGAGCTCAATGGCCTCCACGGGACAGCCGATGCCGAAGTTGATGCCCACGCTGTCGCCGGTGGTGATGGTCAGTTCCCCTTCTTTATAAACGCGGGTCATGGCTGTCCGGGCCGGTGCGGTGTCATTCTGCGCCTGCATGACGGTGCCGGCCATCACCCACTGACGGGCAATGCGCCGCTCCGCACGGATACAGGTGTTGACGTCTGTCAGGCGGATGCTTCCGGATGCTTCCGTCCTGGTGGTATTGACCTTAACATAGCGCGCCTCCACGCCGGAGAACTCAAACAGAACCTGGCATTTGCCGTCCTCGACGATTCTGTTGAAGCTGAAGCCGTCCACCTGAGTCCATGTCGTATTGTCATCACTCTGCCAGACGGTAAACTGGTTGGCGCGCGAGGTCACCGTGTCGTCATTGTCATAGATGCGCAGGGCATTGACCGGCTGCTTCTCGCCGAGATCCACGCCGATGCTGACGCGCTGCGCGTCAATGTATGCGCCGCCGCTGGCAGGCGCCAGAACGCCGGCAGCCGGATCTGTATCGGGGCCGAGATAGAGCACCGCGCCGTCAAGAACCTCAGGCACATAGACGACAGGATCCGCTTCCGTACGCTCGGGCATTTCAAAGATGCCCGTGGACTCCGCCGCCCAGACATTGTCAATCACGGCCGACGCACCGGCGCCCACCCGCATATACAGGCCGTTGACAACAGCGGCGCTGTTGGAATAAAGCGCCATACCCACGTAATCTCCGTTCACATACACGCGGGCATAATCCACATTTCGTTCCAGAGGCAGGTCAATCACGATTCCCGCCGCCTCCCCGGCTTTGACCGCGCCGGGCTCGGTAAACTCAATCCACCTGCTGTCGCGTTTATAGCGCAGGGTTCCGTCTGCCTCCGCGCTGAGGCAGAAGCCGGGCAGGCCGCCCACGGCCAGGCCGAACTCCAGCGCTGCGGGATCGTCAATGGTCACAGTAAAACCGAACCTGCCGCTGCGCACTGCGCCCAGATCGCGCTCCGCCGCAGCCGCACCGGTCATCTTCAGAACGCCGTCGGCAGCGGCCGCCGTACCGGTGACTGTATAATTCTCCAGTTCATCCGCCGATGCAAAGGTATCCGTAAATGCCTCAGGACCGTCCGTGACAGTCTGCGGCCCGATGATCTTCACATTGTCAATCCAGAAAACGTCGCCCACGCCGGCCTGGTTGTTGGACTGGAAAACCAGGCGGTCCGCTGCGCTGATGGCCGCATTGGCATAAATATCGCCCAGATAAACGCCGTCAACATACATTCTGGCCGCGGACGCGCCGACAGTCTGGACAAAGCGGATATTGTACCAGGTATCCGGCCGGATAACGGTCAGCGGCGTATTGATCCATTTCCATGCCCCGACGTCAAAATAGCGAAGGGCCCCCGTTCCGTCGCCGTTCGGGAACACACCGAGGCTGACCTTTTTACTGCCGGAAGCAAACGACCCGGCAAAGGTACCGAAAGCATTGACCCCGGACACCGACTCCAGCAGATAATCAAAGCTGATGTCAACATCGTCCGAAGCAGCAAAGGCATAGCCGGCGCGCACAGGCTCGCTGAAAACAGCGCTGTTGTCCTCCAGGCGCAGGGCATTTCCGCTGCCGCAGGGCATATCGACAACCCAGGCTCCGGTCTCCGTACCTTCTGCCGCTTCCCTGGTCCAGCCGGCAGGCAGCGCGCCGGAAACCGCATCCTCAAAGTCCTGGGAATATGTACCCGCGCCGGTTTTGTAAACAAAATTGTCCAGCCAGAATGCATCATCTATGCTGGCGGCATTGTTTGTCTGCACAACCACACGGTCCACGGTGCTCAGATTTTTCACCGCAAACCGCGCAATCTCTGTGCCGTTCATATACAGGATCGCCGCACTGCTCCCGCTGAGCACAAGACGGAAGCTGTACCAGACACAGGGCTGCAGGGTAATTCCATCCACCGTGGTCCAGCTGGCCGCGCCGATCGTTGTCAGGCGGCCGGTGCCGTCCGCATTTTCAAAGATTCCAATGCCGGCCTTGCGCTGGTTTGAGGCCGTGCCGCCGTTGAACAGGCCGATGGCGTTGACGCCGTTGGCGCTGCCCAAACGGTAGTCAAAGGACAGCTCCGCATCAGCCGACGCCTCCGAAACATAGATGGCGCGCGCAGGTCCGAGAACAGTGCTGGCATCCTGCACAAACAGAGCCTTCGCGCTTCCCGCAGTCTCGGATATGACCTCCACAAGAGCCTTGTCGTCCGACTCCCTGCTCCAGCCGCCGGGAATGCTGCCCACGCTTACAGACTCAAAGTCCTCGGAAACAACGGCTTGATCTGCGCCTGCCTCCGTTTTGATCACGACGTTGTCAATCCAGAACATATCGCCGGTACCGGCGGCATTGTTGGACTGGGCAATCATCCGATCCACTGCGGCAACATTTCTCGTAACAAAAGCCGCAATCTCCCGTCCGTCAAGGTACAGCACCGCGTTTTTCGATTCGTCAATCACAAGTCTGATGTTATACCAGACGCCTGCTTTCAGCGCGGGCGCATCCGACGCCGTCCACTGACCTGCGCTGTTGATGTACTTCAGAATACCGGTGCCGCCTTCACCGGGAAATACACCAATTCCGGTCTTCCGTTGGCCTGAGGTCGTGCCGCCGTTGAACAGTCCCACTGCGTTGACCACAGAGACGGTTCCCAGCCTGTAGTCAAAGCTCACAAAAATCTTCGACTGGGCCGCAAAGGTCACCGTTCCCCTGGACGTGGCCGCGGTGGACTGGTCGCTGAGCAGCAGCGCACGGTTGGCTGCCGCAGCACCGCTCACGCTTTCCACCTTTGCGCTGATGGCGCTCTCGCCGACTGCATTGACCGTCCATCCCGTTGGCTCGGCGCCTGTGGTCATGGCGTCAAAATTCTCGTCAAGCACCGCTTTCGCGGCAGCGGAGGCAGCTGCAGGCATCATGCCCATCATCAGCACAAGACACAGCAGCGCCGCAAACACTCTTTTGGCCTGTTTCATCATTTCCCTCCTCTATTCCTCAAAGCGAAAAAACAGTACAACACCAAAATGACGATGTTGTGCTTAGATTATACAGAACAATTTATGCTGTTTCAACAAACAAACAGGACATATGTCTGTCGCTTTTGTCCTCTCAGTTTCTTTTGTAGTCCCGCCCGTAATAACTCCTGTAAGCCTTCAGAAAACCGTTGCGCGATTGATACCCCACTCTCCGGGCATTCTCCTCCGCAGTGAGATGTTCCAGCAGCCGCCAGCCCTCCGCAAACTCCATGCGGTATTCCGTGAGCATCTGGCTGAACGTCCTGCCGTACAGCCGTTCAAGGATACGCGACAGCTGCCGGCCGCTGACGCACAGGATTTCCGCCAGCTGCTCCCGGCTGCAGTCTGTGTTTGGATGATGCTCCACAAAAAAGATTTCGATCACTTCCGGAGCGAAGTCGTTGATGGAGTACTTATCCGCCCATACAGTTCTTGTCCTGCCGGGGCCGATCGCCTGGGCAATGCGGACCATCAGCTCCTGAAAGATGAAATACAGATGATCCGTATTGACCTGTTCGCCTTTTTCCAGCTCCTGCCGAATGCTTTTCAACAATCTGCTGCTGTCGGATGTGCCCCGGAATTCCACCGGTTCCCTGATCTTCAGAAATGCTTCCAGCGCTTCATTGGGCGTGTGCACTCTGCGCCCGCCTTTGTGCTGAATCTCCTGCACATAAAACTGAAAGGTGGTCACAAACGTTCCCTTTGTATCGCTCTCAAATTTTCCGGTGTGCCGCACGTTGGGCGGAATCACCCGGAACACGGCGCGGACGTTCTCATCCTCAGGCTCCCAGCAGCAGAGAATCTCATAGCGGATATGGTAATGGCGGCAGCAAAGAATATTCTGCTTGTTGTCCATAAAGTTTTCATGGAGCATCACTGAAAACACATGCTGATTTGTCGGCAGTTCGATTTTAAATGCAAACTTCTGATATTTCTGCCGCTGCAGGTTCGTATCCATGCCGCCGGTCCCCTCTCATTGTCTGAAGAACAGATTGCTTTCCATTTACATCAGAAATTTCTTTTTTCACCATTTTCAGATTTCAGTCCATATCCGGATAATTGCCGATATCCGGCACATACGCTGCGAACCTCTGTCCGGCTGCGGCCGCCCGGGCCTGCCGGCCGGAAGCGCAAGCTGCCTGAAAAAGCGCCGGCAGGCAGAAAAAGTGCATAAGCCCCGCCAATCGGGTCAAAAATCCAGTTGGCGGGGCATGAGGTTTTCTGTCAGCAGAACAGAAGCTTATTTGGTTCCGAAGATCCGGTCTCCGGCGTCGCCCAAACCGGGCACAATGTAGCCGTGGTCATTGAGCTTCTCATCAATGGCTGCAACATAAATATCCACGTCCGGATGATCGGCACGGATGCGCTTGACACCTTCCGGTGCAGCCAGGATGCACATGAGCTTGATGGAGCGGCAGCCATATTCCTTGATAAAGGAGATCGCCGCCGTGGCGCTGCCGCCGGTGGCCAGCATGGGATCCGTAATCAGTACATCCCGCTCGGCAATGTCCTTCGGCATTTTGCAGTAATACTTGACAGGTTCCAGCGTCTGCGGATCGCGGTAAAGACCGATATGTCCGACCTTTACAGAGGGGACAAGCTCAATGATCCCGTCGACCATTCCAAGACCGGCGCGGAGGATCGGCACGACGGCCATTTTCTTGCCGGCAATCTTATTGACTTTCGCCAGCCCGATAGGCGTCTCCACATCAACCTTTTCCACAGGCAGGTCGCGCGTCGCCTCATAGCACATCAGCATGGCGACCTCAGAGGCCAGCTCGCGGAACTCCTTGACGCTTGTCTCCTTGTCTCTCATGATCGACAGTTTATGTTGAATCAGGGGGTGATCCAGTACGTGCAGTTTCTCGTCCATATCAGTCATTCTCCTTATTCATAATAGATTGTTTTCTATTGCTCCTGATTTTTCAGCCGTTCCAGCCGCTCACGCTCCGCCTGACTGAGGCGCAGATAATTGGGCGTCAGATCCGCTGCATCCGCCGGCTGTTTTCCGGCGGCGGCCATAGCCACGCCCCAGGCGCTCTGAAGCCGCAGCGGCGCGGGTGTCGGAAGCACCGGGACACCGCCCGCGTCAAACGCAGCTTTGCAAAGCGCTGCGCCGTCGCCCACAAGATAGCAGGGTTCTCCTGCCGCGCGCATCTCCCCGGTCAGTACGTCCAGCGCAATGGCGCGGTCCGGCTGCAGCCGCACCGGCCTGCCGTCCTGAATCCGGAAAACTGCATTGTAAACCTGACTGCGGCGGGCATCCATCACCGGGCAGATCAGCGCGCCCTCTCGGTCGGCAAAATGCCAGGCCATCGCCTTCAGCGTCGACACGCCGACCGCAGGCTTGTCCGCGCCCCAGGCAAGACCCTTGGCCGCCGCAACGCCGATGCGGATCCCGGTAAAGGAGCCGGGCCCTTTGGCAACGGCAATCACATCCACGTCGTCAACTGTCATTTCCAGGTTGCCGAGCATATCCTCAACCATGCTCAGAAGCGTTCTGCTGTGGGTCAGGCCGCAGCACTGCCAGTACTGCGCCGTCAGTTCGCCGTCCGTACACAGTGCGCAGGACGCGGCTTTCGCCGAGGATTCAATGGCCAGGATTTTCATTGATTTCGTCCCTCCCGTCCGGGAATGCAGCTGTAATCGACCGGCAGCTGTCCTCCAGTTTTTCAATGTGCACACGGATCGTATCCGGATCAAACGCATCCTCCACGTTTTCGCTCCACTCCACTGCGCACACGCCGCCGCGTACCAGATAATCCTCCCAGCCGATCTCAAACAGCTCGTCCGGTCCGCCCAGGCGGTACATGTCAAAATGAAAAAGCGGCACCGGACCCGGATATTCGTTCACAATGGTAAACGTCGGGCTTGAAACCCGCGCCGCCACACCCAGGCCTCTGGCCATACCGCGGACAAAAGCGGTTTTCCCCGCCCCCAGGCCGCCGTACAGCGCCACAACGTCGCCCGGCCGCAGAAGTCCTGCAAACGCCGCGCCGGCGCGCTCAGTCCCGGCCTCACTGTCTGTATAATACAACATTGCTTTCCCTCTTTAAAACGCGCGGCCCTGAAAGTCCACTGCCGGCACATGCTTTCATGCCATTATAACACCGTCCGTCCGTTTCGAAAAGAGTCAATTTAATATTTACTATCGGGAGATTTGATGATAAACTGTATAACAATGAATTCTTACCGCGGCGTCCGGCCGCCGGCTTTATTCTGAGGTATATTGTGGAAAAGAAAAAACGCAACATTTTGGGCGACTATCTGAAGCGGTCCGACACGCTGCTGCTGGGCCTCTGCATCGCCGCAACCCTTTTCGGCATCATTCTGATTGCAAGCGCCACCCGGCATACCTCTTCCCATCAGTATATTTATATCCAGCTGGTTGCGCTTGTTCTGGGAATCATTCTCTATTTCCTTTTTTCTGTCATCGACCTTGATATCCTTGCCGACCACTGGAAGCTGCTCTTTATTTTCAGTGTGCTGCTGATCGGTTCTCTGGTGTTCCTCGGCGTCGAGGGCGACACCGGCAACCGTGCCTGGATCCGTTTTGCAGGCATCGGCGTTCAGCCGGCAGAGGTGGTCAAAATTCCGTTTATCATCCTGCTGGCCAAGTTCGTGGTACACGCCAAGAACAGCCGCGGACTCAACCACCCGGTTTCCGTCATTGAAATTGCTCTCTTTGTTCTCTTCCTATTCGGCCTGATCATCGTCGTCTCCAGAGATCTGGGTTCCGCGCTTGTCTATCTCTTTGTGTTCATCATAGTCATGTTCGCCGCCGGCACAAACATCCTGTGGTTTTTATTCGGCGCCGGCGCTGTCGCCGCCGCATTTCCGCTGCTCTGGGAGCATTTTCTCAGCGAAGGTCAGAAAAACCGCATTCTCGCGCCGTACGATCCCTCTGTGGATCCCACCGGTCTCGGCATTACATGGCAGGCCAACCAGAGCAAGGCCGCTATTTCCGGCGGCGGCTTTCTGGGTCAGGGGCTTTTTTCCGGAAACTACACGCAGGCCGGCTCTGTTTCGCAGCAGCACACAGACTTTATCTTCTCTGTTGTGGGCGAGGAGCTCGGATTCATCGGCTGCGCCGCGGTGATTCTTCTTCTGCTGCTGATTATCCTGCGCTGCATTCAGACAGGCGTGCGCTCCAATGACCCCCTCGGCATGCTGGTCAGCATCGGTTTTGCGGCCATGCTGATTTTCCAGACCTTTGAGAACATCGGGATGTGCATCGGTCTGACGCCGGTCATCGGTCTGACGCTGCCGTTTTTCAGCTACGGCGGTTCGTCTCTGGTCATGCTGTATGCAGCGATGGGAATCGTTTCAGGCGTCAAAATGCGGCCCAAGCCCGCCAGTTTTGTGCGTCAGTTTTAATTTGCCGTGCCGGGACAGAAGTCCCGGCACGTTTTACAGAGGTGCTTTTATGGATGAAATCCGGCAGGTTCTCTGCACACACGCGTCTCTCTATCCGGCCATGATGCCGCAGGACGCCGTCAAGCTGCTTTATCAGGGCGAATTCGGCGGCGGGCATCTGATCTCCGACCGGGCGCAGTGCCTGCGCCGGCTGAAGGAGGAATACATGTCAACTGTGCAGCGCTCCGGCATTCCGCTCTTTGATGATCTGGGAAACGGACTGGTCCGCGTGCATCTGGCCGCGCTGGACGCTTCGGGTATCCGTCCTGAAACGCTCGGCCGCTGGTTCATCGATTCATCAGCGCAGACGGCCGGGCGCATGGATGTCTTCCGGAAAAAGCTGGGCGTTCTTGAGGCGCTGGCGGAGCTGGGCATTTTCTCCTTTACCGTCTCTGCGCTGCGCAGCTATCTGTTCAGCTATGTGGCCGCAGGCTGTCCCGCGGTTTCACATTCCGAAGAATACCGCGCGGCATACGCTCCGGCATACCGTGTCATTCTGAAACAGTACCTGGCCGGACAATGAAATGCAAAAAAGAACCAGAGGAAGGATTGGCAGGTGTCCGTAAAACAGTGTGAGCCAAACAGCGCGAAATGAGCAACCGTCAGGCAGGATCAGTCAACAAAAACACGCCCTGTTCAGCTTCAAACGGTTTGCCCGCAGCCATATCCGTGCGCCGGACACGGTTGTCATTCAAAATCCGGTTATATTTAAAGCAGGAGGAACCTCTATGAAAAAACGACTGTTCAGCATCCTCACCGCGCTGGCACTGTGCCTGAGCCTGCTGTCCGTGACAGCGCTGGCGGAGGACACGGTGCGCTACCTGGCTGCAGACGGCAGCACGCAGGACTGCAACAACTACACCGTGGTGTCCAGCAGCGAAACAGCAATCACATGGGACACCGGCTGGTACGCGGTGCAGGGCGAAGTGACCATCAGCAATGCTGTCACCGTCTCCGGCGACGTCCACCTGATCCTGACGGACAACAGCAGCCTCACCGTTAACGGCGGCATCACGGGCAAAGGGAACCTGACCATCTACGGACAGAGCGAGGGCTCCGGCCAGCTGACCGCCACCGGCGGCACGGCAGGAAATAATAGCTACGGCATCTATGTCAATGGCGGCAACATCACCATCAACGGCGGCGTTGTCTCCGCAACCGGCGGCACCGCCACCGCCACCGGCAGCGCATCAGGCATCAGCTACGGTATCTATGCCTCCAATGGCAGCATCACCATCTCCGGCGGCAGCGTCAATGCCACCGGCGGCTCGAGCGGCATGACCGTCGGCATCTCCTCCGCCTCCCTCACCATCAACGGCGGCGTTGTCACCGCAGCCGGCGGCAATGGTGTACACCTGAGCGCCGGCATCACCTCCGACGCCCTCACCATCAACGGCGGCACCGTCACCGCCACCAACGGCGGCGGTGACATAAGCTGCGGCATCTATGCCTATGGCAACATCACCATCAAAGCCGGCACCGTCATCGCCACCAGCAGCGGCGGTGACATAAGCTGCGGCATCTATGCCTATGGCGAGATCACCATCAACGGCGGCGTTGTCTCCGCAACCGGCGGCGCGGCAACAGACGAAAGCTGCGGCATCGCCGCCGACTCCCACTTCAAAATCTCCGGCGGCACCGTCACCGCCACCGGCGGAATGGCATCAGAAGAGAGCTACGGTCTCTATGCCGGCGGCAGCAACATGACCATCAACGGCGGCCATGTGACCGCCCGGACGCTGGCTACATCGGGAACATACAGTGCCCTGAATGCGGCTCCGAACCTGAATGTCTATGGCGGCTGCTATTGGCGCACCAGCCCGAAAAAATCCTTCGTCGCCTGTATTGATGAGGATACCGCTTATACCTACGACAGCATTCATACCTATGTGGAGTTCTTCAACAGATACATCTGCACCATCACTCTGGACTCCAACTATAGCGGCGGCGAGTCCAGCACCATGACCACCGGAACGGAAGGCACGCTGACCTCTCTGCCCACCCTCACCCGCGATGGCTACACCTTTGACGGCTGGTTTACGGCAGCGACCGGCGGCACGGAGGTCACCACGGAGACCGTGTTCAACGGGAACACCACCATCTACGCCCACTGGACGGTCGAACCCGCGCCTGTTCCCATCGATCCGCCCATAGTGGTGAAACTGCCCGAAGAGGGCGGC
>JAEDDG010000057.1 GCA_016293865.1 Oscillospiraceae bacterium
TGCCGCCACGGTGGGCTTACGGTTATAAATGTGCCTTTACGGAACAATAATGATTCGGAGTGCTTCTGATACTGTTCATGCGGCGGATCCATTCCATTTGGTCAGCAGCTTTGAGTTGCTCGGTTACGCCCTCAATTTCAGCCGTCTGCTTGACAATAAGATTGAACATATCCTCAGCGTCTTTATCAATGCCCATAAGATAATCATGCAATGTGCCTTTCAACCGCATAGCATTGATAACCGACCTCTGATTGCGATAAAGAAAATCATAATGCAGTCTGCCCCAAGTTCCGATGTTATTAAGTTCTGTTTTCATAAAAATCAACCTCCGAAATTTAATGTTTGTGTTTTGCATTAAAGTTCGGATAGTCATAAAAAATGACAAATCCGAACCCTTCACCGATTGGTATTGGGTTCGGATTTGTACTGTTTGGTGCGCCTGAAGGGACTCGAACCCACACGCATTGCTGCACGAGAACCTAAATCTCGCATGTCTACCAATTCCATCACAGGCGCATATTCAGTTTTTCCCCCCCCCGCTCTCCCCCGGCAAAGATCCCGGGGCAGAGCACATTGCCAGTCCCACGTATAAAGGAGGACAAACCTTAATATCAAAAGCGAACAGTCATTGCGGACATAAACCGGCGTTATCCGATCAATCCGGAGGACATGGCGTCCTGCTCGATTTTCCGGATGACGCAGGAAATCATGCTGATTACATCCGCAAGAACAAACTTTTCATATTGGCCAGTAGTCCAACCCAATTTGTTATGCACAAACTGATTTCGTATTCTGCGTACAGAATCATCGCAGGCCAATTCGTCTGCAGATCAGTATTGCAGCGGTGTACAGCAGGTAATGGGCCGTCCTCGCGTAATGCGCGCGGGAATCGCTCTCCACAAGCCGTTCCATTTGTCAGTCATACTATAATTCTTCACTGAAGCGACAGCGCCGAGACTCCGGCTGTCTGCCCCAGCACGCCGTCCCCGACCGCAGTTTATCCGGCCGGCTTGCCCTGATATGCAGGAAATGTCACCGTAAAGATCATGCCGCCGCCTTCCCGCCGGTCGGCGCGCACGCTGCCGCCGTTTTCAGCCACCGCAGACTTGACTATGGAAAGGCCAAGGCCGCTGCCGCCCGCCTCGCGGGAGCGCGCTTTGTCCACCCGGTAAAATCTGTCAAAAATGTTCGGCAGGTCACTTTCCGGAATGCCGATGCCTGTATCGGACACGACAATATAAACATCTCCGGATTCTTTCCTGACTGATACGTGCACACTGCCCCCATGCACATTGTATTTCACAGCGTTTTCTGACAGGTTCAGAATAATCTGATAGATTTCATCCGCATTGGCAAACACAAGACAATCCGGCTCCAGCTGGCTTTCAAGCGTAATGGCACCGGCGTCAGCCAGCGGCCGCAGGAGCCGCAGCGCATCAGCGGCTGTTTTGCTGACATTCACAACCGCTTTCGTCTGAATCACCTTATTGTCCATACGCGCAAGGCTCAGGAGCTTTTCCGTAATACGCGCAAGCCGTTCCGCTTCGTTGCCGATATCGGTTACAAATTCGCGGACTGTATCCTGATCCATCTCATCCGTCTGCAGAATGCTGTCGCTGAGCAGGCGGATTGCAGCCAGCGGCGTCTTCAGCTCATGGGAAGCGTCCGACACAAAACGCCGGCGTATATTCTCCGTGCTCTGGAGCCGGTCGGTCAGGCTGTTGAATTCCTCCCCCAGCCGCGCCAGCTCATCATGCCCGCTGACATCCACACGGTAATTATACTGCCCTTCCCGGACGGATGCAATGGCGTCCAGCACTTTCCGCAGCCGGCTGGACAGCGTCGTTGTGAAAATCAGGCTGACCAGCAGCGCAAACACACTGACCAGGACGCTGATTCTCTGGATATTGTTGCGCAGGCTCACTATCATGCTGCCCTGCTGCTGATCCATTTCAAAAACATAAACGCATCCGATCACGCCGCCGTTATGTACAATCGGCATGGCCGCGCTGGTATAAAAAATACCGGAAACAAATTTGGAAAAAAAAGCGTCATATCCTGCAAGAGCATTTGCAGTTCCCCAGTTCAGGCGCTCAACACCCTGCTGCTTTTCCGTCTCGTCACTGTAATAGACATATTCTCCGTCTGAATCAGACACACAGACACAGCTCAGGCTGCCGAGATCGATCAGACTGAGCGCCTGGTTCACATTTTCTTCGGTCAGCTCATCCAGCGCTTCAAGCACACTGGCCATATGTCCCAGCTGGCTCTGCATATTTCCCCGCTTGGACTCAAAAATCAGTTCCCGCGAGACAATCATCGGATATGTGTTCAGGACAGCCAGAAGCGCAATCACAAGGGAAAAATATGTGATCAGGTATTTGACCCAGATGCTGCTGAAAAAGCGGACGCCCTTTCCTTCACCCCTTGAAATAGTACCCAACTCCCCATTTTGTCATAATATAAGCAGGGTCTGCAGGATTCAGCTCAATCTTGTCGCGGAGTTTGTGTACATGCACGTCCACCGTGCGGATATCGCCCTGGTAATCATATCCCCAGATCAGATCCAGCAGCTTTTCGCGGCTGAACACCTTTCCGGGATTCTTGATCAGAAGCTCCATGAGATCAAATTCCTTGCCCGTCAGTTCCACTGCATGCCCGTCGCGGACGGCAGTGCGTTTCTCCGAATCCAGCGTAATGCCGCCGACGGTAATCTGCGTCTGCTGGGTCTGCGCCGTATTCGAGGCAGAACGGCGCAGAAGCGCCTTGATGCGGGCTTTCAGCTCCAGAATATTGAACGGTTTCGTCACATAATCATCTGCTCCGTACTCGAAACCGATGATTTTGTCCATATCCTCACTTTTTGCCGTAAGCATGATGATCGGCACCGACGAAAACTCACGGATCTGCATGCAGGCGCCCAGCCCGTCCAGCTTCGGCATCATAAGATCCAGAATAATCAAATCGAACTGGCCGGTCTTGGCAAGCTCCACGCCATCCTCACCGTTAAAGGCCGTCTCAACCTTATATCCCTCATTCTCAAGATTGAACTTGATTCCCTTAACCAACAGCTTTTCATCATCAACAACAAGGATTTTCATTTGTCCCCTCCAGTCTGTCCGTCCACGGCAATCAGGCCGCTGATTGCTTCAAATTTTCCGTCTCCGATTCCCGGAACCATTTTGATTTCCTCAACCGATGCAAAAGGTCCGTTTTCTTCCCGATAATCCACAATGCGTGCGGCCAGCGCAGCACCGATCCCCGGCAGCGTTTCCAGCTGATCGGCAGACGCGGTATTGATATTCAAAAGGCCGTCCGCCTGCGCATCCGCCGCAGGCTGCACCTCTTTTCCGGCAGTTCCGCCCGCTTCCGACTGTGTCTCAAGTCCGTCTGCGGCGGCCGCATCCGCCTGAATCACAACATGCGTTCCCGCGCTCTGTCGGCCGCAGAAGAACCCGACCGTAAAGCAGACACAGGCCAAAGCAACAGAAACAACGACGATTTCGTACTTTTTCAGCTTCATCATTCTCGCCCCGCAATCGTTTCCTGAAAAAACCGGGTTGATGATATTGATTTTCGCGCAGAAAATATATATGATATGAATATGGAAAACTGCCTGCGCAGCACAGCGCTCTCCCCGTACGGGTATATACGGCACGACGGGATCCGGACGCCGCACAATTTCTGTGTCCGAATCCAGTATATCATATTTATTTGGAGAAGCATATGAAAAAATTAAAGTTTTTTACGGCATTGATTCTCGTTCTGACTGTTGCGGCTTCGCTGGCGGGTCCGCTGGCAGCACCAGCGGCAGCAGCGTCCGATCCTGCCATTGAGGCAACCTCTGCGCTGCTGGTGGAAACCGTTACGGGTGAAGTCCTGTACAGCAAAAATGCAGACAGCCGGATCTATCCCGCAAGCACAACGAAGATCATGACCGTTCTCCTGGCTCTGGAGGCCATTGAAGCCGGCACCGTCCGACAGGACGCAATTGTCACGCTTTCCGAGAATATTTACCAGGGTTGCGAGGGCGGCAGCACGGCCGAACTCGAATCAGGCGAAGAAATCTCGCTTGAAGATCTGATCCGCTGTGCGCTGATCGCCTCTGCAAACGAAGCCTGCAACGCAATCGCCGAGTACATAAGCGGCAGCATTGACAGCTTTGTATCTCTGATGAATAACCGTGCCCAGGAGCTTGGCTGCACCAACACGCACTTTTCCAACTGCCACGGCATGCCGGATGACAACCACTACCTCAGCGTCAACGATCTCTTTCTGATTTTTTCAGAGGCCCGCAAGTATGCGCTGTTCAATGAAACCGCAGCCACTGCCACCTGCCAGATCCCGGCCACAAATCTCAGTGAGGCGCGGACGCTGACCACAACCGACCGCCTGATCAATCCGGAGACCACAGATTACTATGACAAAAGTCTGGGCGGCAAAACCGGCTACACGGATGCCGCCGGCTACTGTCTGGTTTCCTCTGCAAAAAACGATTCCCTGGAGCTGACGGCCATCGTCATGGGCTGCGAATCTGTTGCCGGGGAAGACGGTACCACTCAGATCAAAAGCTTCTCTGAATCCAAACGCCTGTATGAGTGGGGTTTCAACAGCTTCGGATACAGGACGCTCCTGTCCACCGCGGACCTGATCGGCGAAGCGCCGGTGGAGATGGGCAGCGGCGCCGACTCCGTCATTCTGCGCCCGGAAAACTCCGTGGTTGCTTTTCTGGATAACGACATCCAGCTGGAAGACTTTGAGCGCAACATCACCATTTTCAGCGAAGAGACAGGCGAAGCCGTTGTCGCGCCTGTCAGCGCCGGCGACGTGCTGGGCAGCGTGACGCTCACCTACAACGGCAGGGAGTACGGCAGTGTGGACCTGGTGGCCAGCACCAGCGTTTCCCTGTCCAAAACAGAGTATATCCATTCTGAATTCAAGGAAACCCTGTCTCTGCGGTGGGTCAAGCTGCTGATCGCCGCGTTTGTCCTCATGTTTGTGGGCTATATCATTTTCGCAATCATCTACAACCACCGTCAGCGCAAGCTCCGCAGGGCCGCCCGTGCCGCTGCACACCGCCGGGCTGCCGATGCGCGCCGCCGTGCACAGCCCACGTCCGGCAAAAGCTTTGAGGAAATTGAGCGCGAAGCTGCCAGTACAGCCGCCTCTGTCGCCTCATCTGCCGCGCAGGACGCGTGGAACGAAGAATGGAATCAGGACGAATGGAAATAGCCGGCACAGTCCTGCTCTCCCGCCTCATAAATTTCTCAAAAAAACCGGAAATATTTGTTGACAAAAGAGTCCGTCTTTAGTATAATAACACTCGCCGCTGAAAAGCGGCGAGTGCATCCGGGAGCATAGCTCAGCTGGGAGAGCACATGCCTTACAAGCATGGGGTCACAGGTTCGAGCCCTGTTGTTCCCACCATTCCTGGCCGAGTAGTTCAGTTGGTTAGAACGCCAGCCTGTCACGCTGGAGGTCGAGG
>JAEDDG010000058.1 GCA_016293865.1 Oscillospiraceae bacterium
CTTCTGTCAATACTTCCGATGATTTTTTATTGAATCTGCCGGTATCGGAAAGAATAAATATCCGGTTTGTGTGCGCGCCCCGCGGATGCTCTGCGGTGTTTTCCTTTACAGAGTGAGACGGGAAAGATATAATATCAGTGTGTAAACAGTACGCGGGACGCAGCACCGCGGCGGAAGGAGACGGATGATTATGGAATACAGATATGACACGCAGCTCCTGATTGAGGGCGAGGCGCTGGATGAGGACCGGATCGAAGCCTGCATCAGCAGAAATTTCAGCGGCGACTGCCTTCTGGTTGTCGGCGGCGGGGACCTGATCCGGATCCATTTCCACACCAATGAGCCGTGGAAAATTCTTGAATACTGCGCGTCGCTTGGTGAAATCCATGATATTGTCATTGAGGATATGGACAGACAGTCCCGCGGCCTGAAAGGATAGTTCTGGGCGGCGGTCTTTGCGGACGTGCGGAGTCTGACGGGGAGATCAGTATGAATAAAGCTTTGTTTGATTATATTGCGGCCTGTCCGACGCCTTACCATGCGGCGGCGCATACGGGACGGCTGCTGGAGCAGGCGGGGTATATCCGGCTTTCTGAAGGCGGCCGCTGGCAGCTGGAGACAGGAAATGGATATTATGTAACCCGGAACGGCTCGTCGCTGCTGGCGTTCCGGCTGCCGGAAAGGGAGTTCAGCGGATATATGATCGCGGCGGCCCACTGCGACAGCCCATGCCTGAAGATCAGGGAAAATGCGGCGCTCCGTGACGGCGCGTATGTGCGCCTGTCCACGGAGAAATACGGCGGCATGCTCTGTGCCAGCTGGCTGGACCGTCCGCTTTCGGTTGCGGGCCGGGTGATGGTGCGGACGGCGGACGGCACAGCCGTGCGTCTGGTGGATCTGGGCGATCCTGCGGCGCTGATTCCCAGTGTGGCGATCCATATGAACCGCAAGGCCAACGACGGGATGGCCTACAACCCGGCGGTGGATATGCTCCCGCTGTACAGTGCGGACAGGGCGTGTGATTTCAGGGCGCGGATTGCGGAAGCGGCCGGCATTTCCGGGCAGGAGATCCTGGCTTCGGATCTGTTCGTCTATAATCCGCAGCCGGGCGTTCAGTGGGATGCGTTTATTTCCGCGCCGCGGCTGGACGATCTTCAGTGCGCCTTTGCCGCGCTGACCGCTTTTTTACAGGCGCAGCCCGGCGGCAGCGTGCCGGTGCTTTGCCTGTTTGACAATGAAGAAGTGGGCAGCCAGACAAAACAGGGGGCTGCGTCAACATTTTTGGCGGATACTCTTGTGCGGATCGGCAGCTGCTGCGGATTGGACGGCGCGGAGCACCGCCGCAGGATTGCCAACAGCTTTCTGGTTTCCTGCGACAACGCGCACGCCGTGCATCCGAATCATCCGGAGTATGCGGATAAAAACCACGCGCCGCAGATGAACGGCGGCGTGGTTCTGAAGTACAATGCCGCACAGCGCTATACGACAGATGCTGCATCGGCCGCTCTGCTGCGCCTGATCTGCCGGGAGGCACAGGTTCCAGTACAGGAATACGCCAACCGGGCGGATTTGCCCGGCGGTTCCACACTTGGCAACATTTCAAATACGCAGGTTTCACTGAACGCGGCAGATGTGGGACTTGCGCAGCTGGCCATGCATTCGGCGTTTGAGACAGCCGGCAGCGCGGATACGCAGTATCTTGCACGCGCGCTGGAGGTTTTTTATGGAAAAACGCTGCAGATGAATGATGACGGCGGCTGCAGGCTGTTTTAATTCCCGGTGTTTGCAAAATCTTAACAGAAAATCTACAGCAGATCCGGGCGGTTTCATGTATAATTAATGATAATTTCTTCCGCTGCCGGAAGAAAAATGATGATGAAAGGATCAATGAGATTGTACCGGTCAAAATTGCAGGAAAAGCTGAATGAGGCCCTGAAAGCGGTGCTGCCGATTATCTGTATTGTGCTGCTGCTTTCCTTTACTGTGGCACCGATGCCGACGAGCATATTGATGGCCTTCCTGATCGGCGGCGTTTTGCTCATGGCCGGGATGATGTTTTTCACCCTGGGCGCGGATTTGGCAATGGCACCGATGGGGGAGCGTATGGGCGCCCGGATCACGAAGACAAAAAAGCTGCCGGCAGTGCTTGCCATGGGCTTTCTGCTTGGCTTTCTGATCACCATTTCCGAGCCTGATCTTCAGGTTCTGGCGAATCAGGTCCAGTCTGTGCCCAATATGGTGCTGATTCTGGCAGTGGCGGCCGGTGTGGGGCTTTTTCTTGCGGTGGCGCTTTTGCGCATGCTGTTTTCCATTCCGCTGCGGACGATGCTCATCGGTTTTTATACGCTGGTATTTATTCTGGCGTTCTTTGTGCCGGAGGATTTTCTTGCGGTGGCTTTTGATTCCGGCGGCGTGACGACCGGTCCGATGACTGTGCCGTTCATCATGGCGCTGGGCATCGGTATTTCTGCCATCCGAAACGATAAAAACGCATCAGAAGACAGCTTCGGACTGGTTACCCTCTGCTCGATCGGGCCCATTCTTGCTGTTTTGCTGCTGGGTATGATATATCAGCCGGAGAGTACGGAGTATGTCCCTGCGGCAGTTCCGGAATTTGACGATTCCATTACCCTGGGACAGCTTTTTATGCATGGATTTCCCGAGTACATGAAGGAAATCGCAGTGGCTCTTGCCCCGATTGTTGCAATTTTCCTTGTGTTCCAGGCGGCGTCTCTGAAGCTGGACAAACGTGCGCTGATGCGCATCGGCGTCGGCCTTCTCTATACATATGTGGGCCTTGTCCTGTTCCTGACGGGAGTGAATGTGGGCTTTATGCCGGCCGGCAGCTATCTCGGCCAGACGCTGGCGGCCATGAAGGTCAGATACATCATCATCCCGATCGGAATGGTGATCGGTTATTTTATTGTGATGGCGGAGCCGGCCGTTTATGTGCTGATGAAGCAGGTTGAGGAGCTTACAGACGGCGCGATTTCCGGCGCTGCACTGCAGAAAAGCCTGTCCATCGGCGTGTCAGTGTCCGTAGGGCTTGCCATGCTCCGCGTCCTGACAGGAATTTCGATCTTTTATCTGATCATTCCCGGCTATGCCATTGCACTGCTGCTGTCGTTTTTTGTGCCGAAGATCTTTACCGCTATTGCGTTTGACTCCGGCGGCGTGGCGTCCGGCCCGATGACAGCGACGTTCCTGCTCCCGTTTGCCATAGGCGCATGCCAGGCAGTGGGCGGCAATATCATTACAGACGCATTCGGCGTTGTGGCCATGGTTGCCATGACGCCGCTGATCACCATTCAGGGACTCGGCCTTGTTTACCGGCTGAAAATGCGCAGGACAGTGCGCCGGGTGGTTCCCGCAGCACGGCTGGCTGCAGAGGCCTTTGCACAGCTGGACGATTATGATATTATAGAATTGTAGGAGGTGTGTGTGCAGTGAGTGCACTCTATCTGCTGGTTGCCATTGCAAGCCGCAGCCGTATGCCGGATTTTGCCTCTGTCTATAAGGAGCAGAATGTATCTGTCAATCTGGTGACGCTGGGGCATGGGACGGCCAACAGTGAGCTCCTGAATGTTTTCGGTCTTGAGAATTCTGAAAAGGCTGTCTGCTTCGCAGTTGTGACGGAGGAGACCTGGACAGCCGTGAAGAAAAGTCTGGAATCAAAAGTGCGCATTGACGTGCCCGGAACCGGGATTGCTTTTACAGTTCCGCTCAGTAGCATCGGCGGCAAACGGGAACTGATGTTTTTGACGAACGGACAGAATTATGCGAAAGGGGATGAATCGCATTTGAAGGATACGGTGCATGAGCTTCTGGTGGTGATTGCCAATCAGGGCTGCAATGATATGGTTATGAATGCCGCGCGGCAGTCCGGCGCAGCCGGGGGCACGGTTATTCACGCCAAGGGAACCGGGATGGAACAGGCGGAGAAGTTTTTGGGCATTTCCCTTGCGTCGGAAAAAGACATCATTTTTATTGTGACCAGAGCAAGCCAGAAAAATGCGATTATGCAGTCCATCATGCGTCAGGCCGGAATGGAGACCAGCGCGAAATCGATTGTTTTTTCGCTGCCGGTTACAAGCACAGCCGGTCTGCGGCTGCTGGAGGATGAACAGGCGTAGATAACCGCGCCGCGGCGCGGAATCAGATAAAGCAGGAGGAAAGAAATAAATGAAGCAGGATATGATCTTGATTCTGGATCTGGGCAGCGAGGAAAATGCAATCCTTGCCCGGCAGATCCGCGCAATGGGTGTATACACGGAAATCCATCCCCATGATCTGACGGCGCAGCAGCTGCAGGCGCTGCCGGGAGTCAAGGGGATTATTCTCAACGGCGGCAAAAACCGGGTGGTGAACGGACAGGAAATTGACGCATCGCCCGCAGTTTACGAAAGCGGCCTGCCGATTCTGGCGGTGGATCATAAAGGCGCGGCGCCCTGGCCCGCCAATGCGGCGGAGCGGGAGGAAAAAATCCGTGACTTTGTGCTGCACACCTGCCGCGCGGAGAAGAACTGGACAACAGAGAACTTTATCGCTGATCAGGTGGAGCTGATCCGCCGTCAGGTGGGCGATAAAAAGGTGCTTCTGGCGCTGTCCGGCGGCGTTGACAGCTCCGTTGTTGCGGCGCTGCTGATCCGTGCCATCGGGAAGAACCTGACCTGCGTGCATGTGAACCACGGCCTTCTGCGCAAAGGTGAGCCGGAAGAAGTGGTGCGCGTGTTCCGGGAGGAAATGGGCGCCAATCTGATTTACGTTGACGCAGTGGACCGCTTCCTGGACAAGCTGGCCGGCGTGGCGGATCCGGAGCGCAAGCGCAAAATCATCGGCGCTGAGTTTATCCGGGTTTTTGAGGAAGAAGCCCGCAAGCTGGAAGGCATTGAGTTTTTAGGCCAGGGGACCATCTATCCGGATATTCTGGAGAGCGGAACCAAAACGCAGAGCAACATCAAGAGCCATCATAATGTGGGCGGCCTGCCGGAGGACATGCGTTTTGAGCTTGTCGAGCCGCTGAAGATGCTGTTCAAGGACGAAGTCCGTGCCGTGGGCACGGCGCTGGGCCTGCCGGACAGCATGGTTCAGCGTCAGCCGTTCCCGGGACCGGGTCTCGGCGTGCGCTGTGTCGGCGCCATCACCCGTGACCGGCTGGAGGCAGTGCGTGAGTCTGATGCGATTTTGCGTGAGGAATTTGCAAACGCGGGACTGGCCGGCAAAGTCTGGCAGTACTTCACCATTGTGCCGGACTTCAAGTCAACCGGCGTCAAGGACAATAAACGCAGCTTCGAGTGGCCGGTGGTCCTGCGCGCCGTCAATACGCGTGACGCCATGACCGCCACGATCGAGCAGATCGACTGGCCTGTGCTTCTGAAAATCACAGAGCGCATCACCCATGAGGTGCCGGGCGTGAACCGTGTGCTGTACGATCTGACGCCGAAGCCCACGGGAACCAT
>JAEDDG010000059.1 GCA_016293865.1 Oscillospiraceae bacterium
GACGCACCTTCCGCGGCTGCCTGTACTTCGGCCTGATGCTGACGCCTGCCGGCCCGAAGGTCATAGAGTATAACTGCCGCTTCGGCGATCCGGAAACGCAGGTTGTCCTTCCGCTTCTGAAGACCGATCTTTTTGACATTATGCGCGCCACTGCCTCCGGCACGCTCAGCGGCATGGATATCCGCTTCAAAACCGGCGCTGCCTGCTGCGTGGTTCTTGCTTCCAATGGATACCCGGAAAAATATGAGAAGGGTTATCCGATTACCCTGCCGGAAACCGCAGAAAACGAAGCCGTCTATGTGGCCGGCGCAAAGCTGGAGGACGGCGTGCTGAAGACGAACGGCGGCCGCGTCCTTGGTGCCGTGGCCGTGGCCGACGACCTGAAATCCGCTGTCAGAAGCGCATATGCCCTCGCTGACCGGATCCATTTTGACAACGCGTACTGCCGCCGTGACATCGGCCAGCGGGCGCTGCGTGCCATTACGGAGGCGTAACATGGTCTATAGAATTTTTGTTGAAAAGAAAAAAGAACTCGCTTTTGAAGCAAACGCGCTCCTGTCTGATCTTCGCACCCTTTTCGGCATCAGCACTTTGACCGGACTGCGGCTGATTAACCGCTATGATGTGGAAAACATCGACGCGGATCTGTTTGAGACCTGCAAAACCTCTGTGTTCTCCGAACCGCAGCTGGATACTGTATCCGATACGCTGGAGCAGGACGGCGCCGTCGTCTTTGCCGTTGAATATCTGCCCGGTCAGTTTGACCAGCGGGCTGACTCCGCCGCACAGTGCATCCAGATCATCAGCCAGGGCGAGCGGCCCGCCGTGCGCACAGCCCGGGTTTACATGCTCTACGGCGCACTGACAGCGGAAGAAATCGCGCAGATCAAGAAATATGTAATCAACCCCGTGGAAGCACGCGAAGCCTCCCTGGAGCCGGCAAAAACGCTGAAAACCGATTATGCAATCCCCACCGAGGTGGATACTGTCTCCGGATTCTGCGATTTTTCCTCCACCGATCTTGCCGCCTTCCTGGAGAAAAAGGGCCTTGCCATGGATATGGACGACCTGAAATTCTGTCAGGATTACTTTAAGAGCGAACAGCGCGATCCCACCATTACCGAAATCAAAATGATTGACACCTACTGGTCGGATCACTGCCGTCATACCACCTTCAATACAATCATTGATTCCGTCCATTTTGAGGACGCTCTGCTGGAGCATGCCTACGCAGACTACATGGCCGCCAGAGCCGACCTTGGCCGCACGAAGCCTGTGTGCCTGATGGATCTGGGCACGATCGCGGCAAAATGCCTGAAAAAGGCCGGGAAACTCGCAAAGCTGGATGAATCCGAGGAAATCAACGCCTGCACTGTCAAAATTGACGTCACGGTTGACGGTGAGCCTCAGAAATGGCTGCTCCTGTTCAAAAATGAAACGCACAACCACCCCACCGAGATTGAACCTTTCGGCGGCGCAGCCACATGCATCGGCGGCGCCATCCGCGACCCGCTCTCCGGAAGAAGCTATGTCTACGCCGCCATGCGTGTCACCGGCGCTGCAGATCCCACCCGTCCGGTCAGTGAAACTCTGGAGGGCAAGCTGCCGCAGCGCAAGCTGGTGACAACCGCCGCCGCGGGCTACAGCTCCTACGGCAATCAGATCGGTCTGGCCACAGGTCAGGTAGATGAGCTTTACCACGACGGCTATGCCGCGAAGCGCATGGAAATCGGCGCAGTGATTGCTGCGGCGCCGGCGGAGAACGTCCGCCGTGAGCGCCCGGAGGATGGCGATATCGTGATTCTTCTGGGCGGGCGCACCGGACGCGACGGCTGCGGCGGTGCAACCGGCTCATCCAAAAGCCACAATCTGAAAAGTCTCGAAACCTGCGGCGCCGAGGTGCAGAAGGGCAACGCTCCGGAAGAGCGCAAGCTTCAGCGTCTGTTCCGCAGCAAAGAGGCGTCACGTCTCATCAAGCGCTGCAACGATTTCGGCGCAGGCGGCGTTTCCGTGGCCATCGGCGAGCTTGCCGAAGGTCTTGAGATTGATCTCAACGCCGTTCCCAAGAAGTATGACGGACTGGACGGCACGGAGCTTGCCATCAGCGAATCCCAGGAGCGCATGGCAGTGGTTGTCGCTCCTGAAGACGTCAGCCGTTTCCTGGAGCTGGCCGACCTTGAAAACCTTGAAGCCACCGTCGTGGCGCAGGTCAAGGCAGCTCCCCGCCTGCGGATGAAGTGGAGCGGAAAATATATTGTGGACATTTCCCGCGCATTTCTGGACTCCAACGGCGCAGAAAAGCATATCGACATTCAGGTGGACGCACCTGAAGCCATTTCCCGGCCGGTCTCCGGCAGCTTTACAGACCAGTACAGGGCGCTGGCCGGCGACCTGAATGTCTGCTCAAAGCGCGGTCTGAGCGAGCGTTTTGACTCCACCATCGGCGCAGGCACCGTACTGATGCCTTTCGGCGGCAAAAACCAGCTGACGCCCATTCAGGCCATGGTCAACAAAATCTCCGTTGAGAAGGCGGATACAGATACCTGTTCCCTGATGGCCTGGGGCTACAATCCGTATATTGCGGAAAAGAGTCCTTATCACGGCGCCTACCTGGCTGTTGTCGAATCAGTTTCCAAGCTGATCGCGGCCGGCGCAAAATACGAGGACGTCTATCTGACTTTCCAGGAATACTTTGAAAAACCCATGCGCGATCCGAAGCGCTGGGGAAAGCCCATGGCTGCCCTTCTCGGCGCGTTCAAGGCGCAGATGGGCCTCGGCGCCGCTGCCATCGGCGGCAAGGACTCCATGAGCGGCACATTTGAAAAACTGGACGTACCGCCCACGCTTGTCTCCTTTGCCGTTACAACAGAAAACATCAGAAATATCGTCTCCCCTGAATTCAAGGCTGCCGGCCGCAAGGTTGTTTTGCTGAAGCCTGCGGCAGAAAACGGACTTCCCACCTGCGGCAGTCTGGTGAAGCTCTATGATCAGGTAACCGCGCTGATGCGCGCAGGAAAAGTCGCCGCCGCCTGGACTCCTGGCTTCGGCGGCGCGGCGGAAGCCGTCATGAAGATGGGCTTCGGCAACGGAATCGGCTTCAGCTTTGACGCGGCAGTCACCCCGGATGAGATCTTCGGCTATAACTACGGCGCATTTATCCTGGAGCTGACGGACGAATCCGACGCCGGTATCTGCCTCGGCCGCACCACTGCCGACGGACGCATTTTGTACGCCGGCCAGTCCCTGCCGCTTGATGAGCTTCTCGCCATCTACGAAGGCCGTCTCGAATCCGTCTATTCCTGCAACATTCCGTCCGATGGCAAGACCATTGAAGCTTTCTCCTACACCAGCGGACAGAACGCCGCACCTGTCGTGAAACAGGCAAAGCCGGCTGTGCTGATTCCGGTCTTCCCCGGCACAAACTGCGAATATGATTCCGCAAAAGCGGTGGAGGCCGCCGGCGGCCGTGCGGAGATTTTTGTCATCAACAACCGCAGCAGCCAGGGCATCAGCCGCAGCACGGAACGTTTTGCGCAGCTTCTGAAGTCGGCCCAGATGGTTTTCATTCCCGGCGGTTTTTCCGGCGGCGACGAACCGGACGGCTCCGGCAAATTCATTACCGCATTTTTCAGAAACGGCGCGATCCGGGAAGGCGTTTCGGATCTGATGGACAAGCGCGGCGGTCTCATGTGCGGCATCTGCAACGGTTTCCAGGCGCTGATCAAGCTCGGCCTTGTCCCCTACGGAAAAATCACCGATACGGATGCTGACAGCCCCACGCTGACCTTCAACATCATCGGGCGTCACCAGTCCAGACTTGTGCGCACACGCATCGCATCCAATCTCTCCCCCTGGCTTTCTGAAACACATGTGGGCGATGTCTATACTGTTCCGATCTCACACGGTGAAGGACGCTTCCTCGCCAGCGAACAGCTTATCCGTCAGCTTGCCGCCAACGGCCAGATTGCCACACAGTATGTGGATCTTGACGGCAGACCGACAGACGATGTACATTTCAATCCCAACGGCTCTGTTCTGGCTGTGGAAGGCATTACCTCTCCGGACGGCCGCATTTTCGGAAAAATGGGTCATTCTGAGCGAATCGGCAGCGGCCTGTATCAGAACGTCCCCGGCTGCTACGACATCGGCATGTTCCGCAGCGCAGTGCGCTTTTTTAAATAAGCATTGATCCAGGAGTGCTGTATATTCCTGCAAAAAGCCCCGGCCGGTCGGCCGGGGCTTTTCTGTCAGTTGTTCTGAGAGCATCATACCGCTTCTGAAAGCCATGGGACTGATCAGCCCGCGTACTCGCTGATGGGACGGAAATCATCAAGCGGCGTATATTCCCCGAGACTCTCAGCCAGCTCGTCATAAGAGCAGCTTTCAGTGCTCATGATTGTCCCGCTCCACTCAAGCATGCCGCCGGCAAGCGAATACAGCGAGATGTCCTCCAGATGCAGGCTTCCCATGCCGCCGTCATGAACCACAAGGCCGTTCCCGTCATATGCATACAGGCAGTTGTCGTAAAGCCAGAAATACTCCCCGCAGGCGGCGGCATTTGCCCCGTCAAACGTATAGATAGAGTAACCGGTCAGGTCCTCTTTGACGATCAGCTCGTCAAACCCGTCCTTGTCAATGTCATACAGCATATATTCCGTGGCGTATTCAATCGCTTTCCCGTCGCCGTAGCTGTGCCGGACAGTCTCCGGATGCTGTCTCAGAACCTCCTGATAGGCCTTTCGGAGCTCCGACGGCTGTTCATCGTCCTGCACTTCCGCACCGGGGCTCTGCTGCGTTCCGGACCCGGTATCTCCGGACCCGGTATCCGGGAGGTCATTCCCACGGCTTACCAAAGCGGAAAAACCATATGTGCCGTTCATCCAGTCGGCCTCAGTGATCCGGTTTGTCAGCGAAAAAATCAGAGACATATCATTTTCCGGCGAGAGAACGGACTGAAAATAATCGTACCCCTCACTGCCTGTAAGCGCACTATTCAGCCGGATCCCATAGCCGTCAAAAAACGCGGTGATTGCCTGGCCGAAGTTTGTATACAGGGGCGCATTCTCTGGCCAATCGCTGTAATACAAATC
>JAEDDG010000060.1 GCA_016293865.1 Oscillospiraceae bacterium
ATCGCCGCCTTTCTGATTGTTAAAGCTGAATTTTGCGCACGGTGGAGCTGGCCAGACAGTCGCCGTCCTCAGGAGAACCGCTGCAGTAGCCCACCAGTATGGAGTTGTCGTTTGTAAAGAAAATGCAGGGATAGCAGTAACCGCAGTCTTCGGCGCCTTCAATGACCACAGGCTCAGACCAGGTCTTTCCGTCATCCGTGCTGCGGGCGTAGACGATGGGCGTGCGGCCTTCAAAGAAACCGGCATACTGCTTGCGTCCGTTGTAGTTGGGGATGGGGTTCCAGACGGCAATCAGGGAGCCGTCAGCCGGGTTGCGCTTGACATGCATGGGAGAACGGGGCGAGGTGAAGCGGGAGGGCTGCGCCTGTGTCCAGTGCTCGCCGCCGTCGAAGGAGAAGCACTCATACTGATACATCATATCCGTTCTGGCCCAGGCCCAGAGCACGCCGTTTTCAAGCTCAATGACGCCGGGCTCCTGCAGACCGTTTCTGGAGATAAAAGGCGGGTGCACCGTATCCGGCGCTTCGCGCCAGGTCTTGCCGTCGTCGTCGGACAGGCGGAAGCACAGCACGCCGCAGAGGTCAAAATACCAGTGTTGGCCTCCGGCGCAGTCAGATGCATTTGCGGATCTGTTCCAGTCATATCCGCCGCGGTGGAAAGCCGTGGGCATAACCAGCCTGCCGCTTTTCAGACGGACGACCCGGTCATTATTGAGCACATAATAGCCCGGACGGTCAGCCGGAGAGCAGACGCTTGACTGATAGAAGGTTTTGCATTCGTCGTTGGAGAGGGCCAGATGATGGAAGCCGATATTGGGCTGCTGGCGGGAACCGAAGAAAATGCCCACATCGCCGTTCTGCATGCGCATCAGCGATACGCTCATGATATTATGGGTACCGAAGTCTGCGGCGTGCAGCAGGATGACAGCGTCGCTCCAGGTTTCGCCTTCGTCATAAGACCAGCGGCCGACAATGTCGCAGGGCGCAGCATCGTTGGAGTTGCCGGTGAAACGGCTGTAAGCGTACAGGATGCTGCCGTCGTTCATGCGCAGAAACGCGCCTTCACTGTGGCGGGTATAGGTTTTGTCCGCACGCATGTCCATAACGACATGGCCGGCATTTTTTGAAATATCCATGGTTTGACTCCTTCTTTCGTTATTCGGAAGCCGTATTAAAGCGCGATCTTGCGGACGGTGGTGTTGGCCAGACAGTTTTTCTCCTTCTGCGTGCCGCTGCAGAAGCCGGTGAGCATACAGCCGTCATTTGTGAAGAAAATAGACGGATAGCAGTAGCCGCAGTCCTCTTCGCCCTCAATCACGATGGGCTCGGACCAGGTTTTGCCATCGTCTGCGCTTTTGGCATAGACAATGGGGGTACGGCCTTCAAAGAAGCCCTCGTACTGCTTGCGGCCGTTATAGTTGGGGATGGGGTTCCAGATTGCAATCAGCGAACCGTCTGCCGGATTGCGCTTGATCTGCATGGGAGAGCGGGGAGAGGTGAAGCGGGAGGGCTGCGCCTGCGTCCAGTGCTCGCCCTGGTCAAAGGAGAAGCACTCATACTGGTACATTTTATCCGTTCTGGCCCAGGCCCAAAGGACGCCGTTTTCCAGCTCAATAACGCCCGGCTCCTGCAGGCCGCTGATTGTGCGGCTGAAGGGGGGATGCACAACGTCCGGCGCTTCATGCCAGGTTTCGCCGTCATCGTCGGAGAGCAGGAAGCACAGGCTGCCGCAATGGTCGAAATAGAGCCGGTCGCGGTCGTTCCAGTCCGTGCCGCCGCGGTGATACGCCCGCGGCATGACGAGCCGGCCGCTTTTCAGCCGGATGACACGGTCATTGTTCAGCACGTATTCGCCGGGCCGGTCCGGCAATGAGCAGATAACGGTTTTATAAAAGGTTTTGAACTCGTCGTTTGAGCGGACGAGCACGTGATGCCCTTCGTCCGGCTTGTGCCGGGCGCCGAAGATCAGCGCCGCGTCGCCGTTTTGCATCCGCAGGGCGGAGACGCTCATGATGTTGTGGGTGCCGAAGTCCTCCGCGTGCAGGAGAACCTCCGGTTCGGTCCAGGTTTCACCCTCGTCATAGGAGCGCAGCGCCACGATATCGCAGGGGGCAACGTCCTGCGGCGCAACATTTTTGGGAACGTTGCCCTGGGAGAAGCCTTTGAAACGGCTGTAGGCGTAGAAGATGCTGCCATCGTTCATGCGCAGGAACGCGCCCTCGCTGTGGCGGGAATAGGTTTCGTCTGCAACCAGGTGCAAAACGGCATGGCCGGCTTTGTTTGTGATATCCATGGTCATTTTCCTCTTTATTGATTCAAAATATTGTTTGTGCTTTTCAGTGCAGGCTGATTTTGCGGACGGTAGAGCTGGCCAGGCAGTCGCGCTCTTCCGGGCCGCCGCTGCAGTAGCCGACAAGTATGCTGTCGTCCTCTGTGAAGAAAATACAGGGGTAGCAGTAGCCGCTGTCTTCCCGGCCTTCAATCACCACCGGTTCGGACCAGGTCCGTCCGTCGTCCGTGCTTTTGGCATAGACAATGGGGGTGCGGCCATCAAAGAAGCCGTCATACTCCTTGCGGCCGTTGTAGCTGGGAATGGGGTTCCAGACGGCGATGAGCGCACCGTCTTTCGGATTGCGCTTGACCTGCATGGGGGAGCGGGGGGAGGTGAAGCGGGAAGGCTGCACCTGCGTCCAGTGTTCTCCGCCGTCGAAGGAGAAGCACTCGTACTGATAGCTCATGTCCGTCCGGGCCCAGGCCCACAGAACGCCGTTTTCCAGCTCGATGACGCCGGGCTCCTGCAAGCCATTGCGGGAGACAAAGGGCGGGTGGACGGTGTCGGGCGCTTCATGCCAGGTTTTGCCGTCGTCGTCAGACAAAAGGAAGCAGAGCACGCCTGCCAGATCGAAATACCAGGTCTGGCCGCCCCAGGTGTCGCCGCCGCGGTGGAAAGCCAGAGGCATCACAAGCCGGCCGCTTTTCAGCCGGGCGATCCGGTCGTTGTTCAGCACGTAAATGCCGGGCCGGTCCTGCATGGAGCAGACGGTGGTCTGGTAGAAAGTTTTGCATTCGTCGTTGGAGCGGGCCAGATGGTGGAACGAGACGTTCTGTTTCTGGCGGGAGCCGAAGAAGAGGCCCACATCGCCGTTTTCCATCCGCAGCAGGGAGACGCTCATGATGTTGTGGGTGCCGTAGTCTGCTGCGCGCAGGAGCGTTTTGGCCTCCGACCAGGTCTCGCCTTCGTCATAGGACCAGCGGCCCACAATATCGCTGGGGGCGCAGTCGTCAGCCGAGCCGGTGAAGCGGCTGTAGGCGTAGAGAATGCTGCCGTCGTTCATGCGCAGAAAGGCGCCTTCGCTGTGGCGGGTATACACTTTGTCCGCGCGCATGTCCATAACCACATGGCCGGCGTTTTTCGTAAGATCCATAGCTCGATTCCTCTTGTATTCAAAAAAATATTGTGATGGACTCGTCCGGACGGCTCTTGCATGGCCGGCCGCCTGGATGAAATTGCCGGAAGCACAAAAGTGCAGAAAAACAAGGGCTGCTGCCGCAGGAAGACCCAACGACGGCAGCCCGGATGATTTTCAGATTATTCCTTTATGATCGTTGCGTCAATTTTCCGGATGCCGTCATCCCCGGAGATGTAGTAGGACACGAGAATCGTGCCGTCATCCAGCTGAATGGAGTGGGGATAGCCGAGATCGCCGTTGGGGGCGTCATCGCGCAGAATGATTTCCGGAACGTCGTTGATGTCGGTCAGCTCCGCGTTGCACAGGCGTGCACGGATACCGAACGGCGGACGGCGATAACCGTAAACCACAAGGACCTTTCCGCTTTTCAGACGCAGTGCATGGAAGGGACTGGAGCCCCAGAGCGTGTCCGCTTCAAAAACAGGCCCGAAGGTCTTTCCGTTATCTTCGGAAACAGACATATGCAGGTTGAGGTACGTCTCTTCAAAATCAACACCGGGTCTGTGGAAGTCCGTCTGTGTGCGGTACAGACCGATCAGACGGCCGCTTTCGGTGCGGAACAGGTTCGGTTCCAGGAAATTCTTTTCGCATTTTTCGTCAAAAGCCATTTCAGAATACTGGTAGAAGGTCTCGCCGTGATCGTCAGAGCGGTAAAGAGCAACACGGGAGAGTTCGCCCATTTTCTTGACGCCGTAAAAAGGCATCAGCAGCGTGCCGTCGTCCAGTTCAACAATGTTGCCGCGGACGGCCGCACCTTTCAGGAAACCTTCAGGTTCAAGCCTGGACATCTGCCGCCAGGTTTTTCCGTTGTCGTCGCTGATTCTGTAGCTGATACCGCCTGAGAAGCAGTCATATTTGCCGTGCAGGGAACGGCCGAATTCCTCAAAAAGTTCTTTGCCCCAGGTGGCCGGACCCTGTCCGATTGGGACAAGTTCCCAGCGGAAGTATGTGGCAATAATACGTCCGCTGCGCAGAACGGTGATGCAGGGGTCCTGATTGCTGAACATTTCGTCATCGACGATGATCTGATAATCACTGGAAAAGGTTTTGCCGCCGTCCGTGGAGAGAATGAATACATCTTTTGCCGTCGGATCCACATGGGTGACAGCGCCGTATTCTTTTTGCCGTTCTTTGGCATGGCGGAATGCACACATAATACTGCCGTTGGCTAAACGCGCCATATTCGGGAAAGAAACATATTCACCGTCACGGTAAAGTGTGCGGTGGCCAAGAATTTCCATGATTTTTTTCCTCCAGTATATTGTAAAGGATTTGGAAAAGGGGCTGTTCGGAGCGGATATGCACGAACAGCCCCTCAGGCGGAAGCAGGGATTATTTCAGGCCGGAAGTTACAAGGGATTTGACAAAGAACTTCTGGCAGGTGAAGAAGAAGATAATGATGGGAGCCATCATACAGACGT